>JBGVNQ010000052.1:0-8354 GCA_045125705.1 Akkermansia sp.
ACGCACCTCGCCCTCGACATAGCCCATGGCGATACCCACGCGACTGGCTGCACCCACCTGCATGTCGGCACCCAGTGCAGCGCCGGAAAGGCTGATATCGGAGCCGTTGATATCGTTGTTACCACCCAGGATTGCCACCCAGGCTGTGCCCTTGCCGTCGGCGATGCAGCCCGTGTTGTTGCGCTGGCCACGCACGGCGTTCACCACAGCGCGGCTGGCCGTGGCAATGCCCCAGTTGGTCAGCGTGGTGGCATCGGCCTTGTTCTGCTTGAACTTGCTCACCAGCACCAGGCTGTTGCCCTGCTTCTCGAGTTCCACCGTGGTGTCACCGTACACGAGAGTTACATCGCCCATGGTAAGCGTACCCGTGCTGCTCAGTAGCGATGTGCCGGCGGCATAATCACCATTGAGAACCAGCTTAGCGCCATTGCCAAGCGTCAGGCTGCCGCCCACTTCGAGCAGGCTGCCATTATTCAGCGTGATGGTACCGTTGTCATTGATGGTCAGGTCACCGCCGATAGAGGCATTACCATCGGTATTCACATCCAGATCAGAGGTTGTAAGGGGAGCACCGGAAATCGTACCGGCACCCAGCATCACCACCTTGGCAGCAGTAGTAGCATCCTGCAGAAGCAGGTTACCGCTCACATCCATGATACCCGAGTATGCACCGGCACCGGCCAGTGTGCAACCTTCCACGTTGATGTAGTTGGAAACCGCCTTGCCGCTCAGGTCGAGTGTGCCGTGGTTCTTCAGTACCACATCGCCCGCACCCAGCGCCTTATCCGATGCCACGGTCAGCTTACCGCCATCAATGATGGTGCCGCCGCTGTAGCTGTTGTCACCTTCGATGGATCCCGAACCTGTTACCTCCAGCGAGGTAGATGCGCCGTCGATTTCACCCGTCAGCTTCACATCATTGCCCGTCATCTTCAGAGTAGTGCCATCCTCGGCATCCACCGTGATGGAGGCATCCACCTTCAGCGTACCGGCGGTCATGGTAACCTTCTCCACCTGCGGGCCGCTGGCGCCAACGCTGGCGTCAATAATGGCCTGAGCCGATTCTTCTACGGCTTCCACCATGCGATAGGTCGAATAATCCACCCCCGCACCGAAGGTCACCTCGCCGGTTGCTTCATCCAGCACGCCTTCAAGCGTGCCATCCTTCAGCTTGAGGTTATCGCCTCCGGTCAGGGTGGCGCGATTGGCGGCATCGTTGTCAACCACCTGCACAGTATACCCCTCCACGCGACGGAAGCCATTGCCATCGGCGGTCACATCGTCATCAGCTGCCACATACCCAGCGGGAATAACAACTCCGCTGTTGTCAGCAAGTGTTCCCACATCATAGCTGCCATCCAGTGTCAGAGCTCCACTGTTGCTGATAACCACATTCAAATCTGCCGTTACCTCACTTGTAGTGGTCAGCGTGGTCTTGCCGGTCGTGGAAACTTCGCCTGCACCCAGGGCATTGGCATGGCCGAGTGTCACTGTGATACCCGTGTCTCCACCATCAATCTTCGTACCAAGCGTGTGCTTGTTGTCACCATTCAGGGTAACATCATTCTCACTGATGCTCAGGCCCGTCTTGAGTTCCGTGGTCTCATCATCCACGCTGTCGGCAAAAGTACCACCATCATCCACATCAATCCAGGCATCGTACACCAGGACACCACTCACGTAAGTCTTACCGCTGTCCTGTGTCCATCCCGCAGATTCCAGCGTCCACTGAGAGCTCATCCCAGACAGTTCAAACTTGGTAGCCAATGCATCTGTATCCACAGTACCAGTGGCCACAAGTTCCTTGAACTTGAAATCCACAGCCTCTGTCGTTGCATCGGCCAGAGAATCAATAGTCCCCAGATAATTATCCGTAAAACTAAGAGCAAACGTACTGTCGGCTCCCATGGTCCAGCTGCCGGAATCCGCAATGGTGAGGGGCGCCGATGTAGACGTAGCTACGTTATCTGCTGTCAGGCAAACGCCTTTGGATACAGCAGCGGCCACTGCAAGTGAACCGATGGTCAGATTAGCACCACTATCTGTCAGATTCAGCGTGCCTCCCTTCACATCTACGCTATCAAGAACAACTGCGCCCTTGTAGTTAATCTCGCCACCAGACATCTGTACATCCTTGATTGCTCCGGCATGAGTAGCAGCGCCATAGCCGTCGTCCAGATTCAGAGTACCGCCTGCCGTGACGTTCAGAACATCGCCCGCAACCGCACCGTCAGCCGTGGTACCAGCCACTAGCTTGCCGATTGTCGTAATGCTGGACTTATCGCTGAGATTAAGTTGTGCTGCCTTGAGAACAGCCGTCTCAGCGACATTTAGCTCACTTCCAATTGTAGCAATATCCGCCTGAATATCCGCGACGCCCTTCAGGTTGATAATACCACTGGTCTGATTAATGCTATAGGTGGTATTGATTGCTTCGAAGGGACTATTATTCAGTTCATATCCTCTACTCGGAAGAGTTCCGGTAATAGACGTATCATGCAGGCCTCCAATATTGATGGTACCAGTTCCGGTCTGAGTCAGCTTAATCGTGGATTCTTTAGCAAAGTTACTTCCATAGGCCAGATGAATCAAACCGGCTCCACTCTGCTCGATGTCAAAATGCGGAGTGTATGACTTGACTGTTGATTCCAGTCGTCCCAATACCAACTTAGCATCACCGCGCTGTTTGATGGTTGTGGTTCCACTGAAACCCATGTAGATGGTATCGCGCAGAACCATGGTACCGGCACTCTGGTCGATTGTTATACCAGACCTCATGTCCATGTCGCCATACACCCTCATCGTTCCGCCTGTCTGCGTCATGACGAATGATGCACTTGAGCCAAACGCTGTCATGCGATGCCCGGCACCTCCTATACCCTGTACATTAGCCGTATACCCGAAGCTCAAAGATCCTCCACTGATGGTAAGGCTGTTTTTGATGTACGACTGTTTGGGACCACCGGCATAGCCATTGCCACTCGTACAGTTGCCTGTATTTGTAGATACAGCACCCCCACTGACATTCAAGCTATTGGTAATTATTTTTGTACTTGTCAGGGAGCCGCCTGTAACAGTAATTAATTCCGTTGCCTCCAATCCCAGATAACTGCCAGCTCCTTTATACTGACCGCCTAACACAATCTTGCCGTTCCCCTGCAATGTCAGAGAGCCTGTTATCTTCAATCCACTTGTAATCTTTTCATTAGTTTTTCCGCCATCAGGAGTTACAAATGCCCAGGAATCATTAAATGCACCCACATTATCCACATCACCCTGCACATCGGCGAGGTCGCCGACCACGAGATTACCCTGCCAGGTGTCCGTCGCATTCTCCATACCTACATTCAGGTAGGAAATCCCCTCTTTTACATCAGAAGTTGTTGTATCATCCTGAGGATAACTGATGTTATCCTTGGTCAGAGTTGCTGCAAAAGACGTAGCTGAACCCATGACGGCTGCAATAACTGCCACACGAAGCAATTTAGGTAAATGTAATTTCATAGTGTATTTCAAATAATGGTTAGAAGAAAGAATCAGATGGAGGCGGGAGCCTCACTTTCCGGTAGAGTAACGCATTTTTTATGCGTGATGCGCATTTTTTATGCGATGTACAGTTAAAAATCAGAAAATGTTGACATTCCATAGGATTTCAGCCTTTGGGCTGTCGAAATTTCGTTTCCGCACCAAGAAATGGCAAATCTGTAACGGCTTGATTATCCAAAAATAACATAGTTTCGCATAAAAAATGCGATAGAGTAAAAGACGGTAAAGGTTTCGATATTCAATCTTTACACATTCAGAATTTAATTCCTACTAGCTATGAAATTACATTTACCTAAATTACTGCGCGTGGCTGTGCTTGCAGCCTTGTCTTTCACTTATGTGGCTCCCGCAGTGGCGGCAGATATAGCGCTGACAACTTCGGGCACCAAGAAAATTACAGGTAGCGTGACTGTCTCCGGCGATGACTACATTGGCTATATGGATGGGAATACGCTTCTCACGGGGTTCAAAGAAAGCAATAAAACACAGAGCTTGACGATTAATCCAGATACCGACAATGGCGAAACAGAAGCCAATCTTACCATTGGCGGGAACGCTCGAGTTGCAGTGGGTGGTGGTAAAGTAGGTTCTTTGAGCTGCCTTACCGTGTCTAGTGGTACTGTCACTGTCAATGATAATGGTTATCTCATCGCATCAAAAGCAGTACTCAAGAACTTGACTGTTAATTCCGGTAAGGTAGAGATACGAACAGGCGCAGGCTATGGTCAGGGGACTGAACCATGGGGCTCTGGACAGAGCACCTACGGTGGTTCGAAACAGGCAACAATTTCCAATAAAGTAACCATCACTGGCGGTGAGCTTTTTATGGGTATAGAAGGTGGTGCATATTGTGGCTTAGATAGGACCAAAAATCTTGAAAGAATAGATTCATACCACTGCACCACTGGGTTCAAAGGCAGCATTGAACAGACCGGCGGCACAATGGCCGTACGAGGTGACGCTATTCTCGGTAGTGCGTTCACTATTGACCAGAAAGGTGATAAAACAGCTGCAATGTATTTTACCGACAACTTGACGGTTACATCTTCCTTAGCTATTAATCAGAGCAACGATAATGCATCGCTCGTTATCGGCCGACTGATTCATGAATATAACACAGCAACAGATTTATCATCAGCTAAGACTATTACTATAAATCAGTCAGGTGGCGGCGATATTCATCTGGCTCAAGGCTCATATTTCGAAACACTGTCAACCATTGGCATTACGCAAAGTGGCGGAGGCTCAATCGTCATTGGCGGTGGAGTAAGTTCCGACACTACTACAGCAGCCAAACGAGCCAAAGGCTATGATAACAATAGGCCTAACAAGTATGTTTGCGAGCAGGCTGCGTATACGCTTAATCAGAGTAGCGGTTCGTTAACGGTGAAGGGCAGTGCCTCCATGCTGCTCAGCGACGGTAACATCGGGGGAACTGTATCTGTCGAAAAGAACGGAGCCATCGGAGTAATGAGCGACACTCTGAGCGGAGGAAATAGTGCTATTATTACAATCGAAGATGGAGGCAGTCTGGCGTGCGCATCTGGTAGCACATTTAACGTATCGTTCTCGAAGGCGGCTCAATCCACCATGCTGGAAAGCAACGACATCGCAGGGACGCAGGACAAAGATTTCAGCTTCAGCGTATTGGCAGTTTCCGGGGCTGATACAAACATGCTGTCAAGCATGGGGATTAAGTTGTCTACGATGGATAGCCGTCTGTGGAGCATCAAAGATACAGCATGGGAAATCAGCAATGGAGATGCTTACGTGACAGGCACTTTGGTGTTCAACCCAGAAATTAATTTGACGAATGTGACGGATGGATATTTATGGGAAAGCTTTAGTGACGCCAGCGAATATCTGACTGTCACGCTGAATATCAGCGGCAATGACCTTAAACTGCAAAGAAACAATTCCCATTCCGGTGGCACAAACATTGCAGGGACTGACAGCGACGGAATTGTTGTGACTCTTACCGCAGTAAATTCTCTAGGATTAGGTAAGGTGACAACAACTGGCACTTGTACAGTTTCTGGTTCGACTTCTACAACATCTTCGAGGCTTACCAATCTTCCCTCTACGATTCAGAATAAAGGGGCTCTGACATTGAAGGGCAATTACAAGGCCGATGCAGAGGATCTGGATAAAATTGAGCAGTCTGAGGCATATATTAATCTTCAGGGGGAGGCGTCGTCTACAGAAGACGGATTCTACCGTCCAGTTTCATACAAGTACTATGTTGTCAAAAACGAAACAGGTGCCAGTTTGAACGCATCAAGCGCTAAAGTTACCATAGGCTCAACTAAATACACGCTTGATTCAACAGGTATAGTGGGTACTACGGCAACACCTGAATACAAGACCTACTACATGACGGCTCAGGATGCCGCGGTGTTAGCTATTCAGACTGCCAGTAAGGGTGTTACGGAGCTGGTAAAGATGACTGGTGCTAAGCTGACGGTGGATGCTGATATGGCAGTGGAGGCCACAGGCGGTGAGATTGCAGTTGCAGCCGATAAGACTGTCTCGGGCACCATTGAGAATGCCAAGGTGAGCGGTACGACCGGAACAAAAGCTGCCGGCGTTGTGACCGCTACGCTTGAAGGCACGAATACCCTGACGGGTAATCTGACACTGGGTGGCGCTGATGTGCTGAGCAGCGCAACGGTGACGACTACTGGTGAAACCAGTCTGTCCACCGCTAAAGACGTGACTGCAAAGCTTACCACCGCCATCACAAATGAAGGGACGCTGACACTTAGCGGCAGTTACGATGTAAGTGAGATAAACGGAATGCCGCTGGCCGATGCTTACATTGATGCATATGGTAACGTAGTCGAGGTGGAGGAGGGTAAGGCAATGACTGGCTTTGCCCAGTACGGCCGCTTCTCGGTGCAGATGATTCAGAATGGTACCAATGCATCACTTGTTCTGGGAGATTCCGATGTTGAATACACCAAGAAGACCAGAGCTGCAGCTGGTACTCTAGAGGGTGAGCTTGGAACCGACGGCATTGCCACGTTTGTGGGCGGCACCAACTACGAGGTGTACGAGATTGGAGATTCCAACCACGTGGTATCGGTGAGTCAGATTCAGGATGCTTCCGATGGTCAGACCACTAAGGTGGTGATGAGCAACGGCTCGCTGACGGCGGATGAGGACATCGTGGTGCAAACCACCGGTGGCAACCTCATTGTTGTCGATGATGGTGATGATGATAAAACGGATGGTAGTGCAGTGGTAAGTGGCACCATTAAGGACACTGCCGTTTCTGCTCAGGGTGGCACGATTAAAGCTACCATTGAAGGCGGTACGCTGACAACGACCGGTGATGCTCTGGTGAGCGGCACGGTAACAGATACCGAAATCACCGCTGAGGGTGGCGAGATTTCCGGCGCTGTTTCCGGCGGAACGCTGGATGTGAGCGGTGATGCCAAGGTGAGCGGTGCTGTGACCGGCTCTGAAATCACAGCTAACGGCGGCACGATTTCCGGTGATATTACCGGTGGTTCGCTGACGACGCAGGAAGACGCTCTGGTGAGCGGCAATGTGACGGATACCGCCATTACCACCAAGGGTGGCGAGATTTCCGGCACCATCGGTGGTACATCCTCTCTGACAGCCATGGCTGGTATGACCACGCTTTCCGGTTCTGGCAACAACTACACGGGTGGCACGGTTGTGCAGAATGGCGCTACGCTGGTTGTAACCGAGAATGGTGGCCTGGGCACCGGTGGTGTAACCGTGGAAAGCGGCGCTACGCTGGATATGCAGACCGATGGCGACGCCCAGATTGAGGGTGGCCTGACTGTCAATGACAACGGTACCATCACGCTGAACAATGGCAGCCTGCTTGTGGTGGACGGTAGTGTGACACTGAACGATGGCGCCATCATTATCCTGGAGGGCGAATATGACATGAACTCCGCGTTGGTGAGCTCGACAACAGGTGCGCTGACCATGGGCGATGTGACCCTGGTGTATAACGGCACCACGGTGGAGCTGGAGATGCAGAACGGCCAGCTGGTTCTGGTGAGCAAGTTCAAGCAGGACAAGGCCAATGCCGCTACGCTGAGCAACTGGGGCATTGCCACGGCCAGCCGTGCTGTGGTGAACGCCGTGCGTGGCCAGCGCAACAACACAGGCTGCATTGCCGACGGCAAGGGCACAGCTTGGGTGGCAAGCCTTGGCAGCAAGCACGAGATCAATGGTTCCGATATCAACATCTCCGGCGCTGCTGTGGGTGCTGACATGCAGGTGGGTCGCAACAGCCGCATCGGTATTGCCCTGGGCTATGTCGAAGGCGAGGTGCAGCCGAGCGGCTTGCGCCAGGTGGACCAGGAAGGTTCCTATGTGGCTGTATACGGTGAGCACGGCCTTAAGAAGCTGAGCTCCACCAGCTGCCTGAGCATGGACTGGGTGGCTGCCTACGGTACGACCGATTCCGAAGTGGGCGGCCTGAAGTGGGAGCAGGACAGCCTGCAGCTCAACAGCCGCGTGAACTGGAACAAGAAGGTGAACAACCGCCTGTGCATGAGCGTGTTCGGCGGCCTGGAATACTTCGCCAACAATTCCGACACCGTGGACGGTGTGAAGACCGGCTCCATCCAGAACCTGCGCGGTGAAATCGGTGTGGGCGCCCGCTATGTGGCCTGGGGTACCCCCGCTGTGACCGATGGCAAGAGCGGACTCGTGCTCGCCAAGGGCTGCGAGAAGCTCGTGCTGAACGGTGAGGTGCGCTACATGAATGACATGGTGCGCAGCAACCCGGTGGTTCGCATGAATGGCCTGAGCGGCATGGGTGA
>JBGVNQ010000053.1:0-25923 GCA_045125705.1 Akkermansia sp.
GAGAAACGGTAGTCTTGTCTTTGGTGTTTTCCATGGCGAGATTGTGAGTTTGGTTTTGGCGAATTAACTATACCATCTCTTCTTCTGGAGAGCACCTTTTTTATGCTCTCATCGTGTCGCATTTAATTTTGCCATTCTCACGGACGGGGAGAGGGAGGATAATTTCTTGCCAAGGGAGGGGAGAGCGTGGTATGATGCAGGCATGTACATCCAGGACCAGTTGCAGGAGATTAAGGCCAATATAGCAGCAGCAGAGGAGCGGGCAGGGCGCGAGCCGGGCAGCGTGAAGCTGCTGGCTGTGAGCAAGACTTTCCCCGTGGAGGATATCATGCAGGCCTATGCCGATGGTCAGCGCCTTTTCGGCGAGAACCGTCTGCAGGAGGCTATGGGCAAGATGCCTGAGATGCCGGCAGATTGCGAGTGGCACCTCATCGGCCCGCTGCAGCGCAACAAGGTGCGCAAGGCGCTGGAGCAGGGATTCGGCCTGCTTCAGGCGGTGGATTCCCTGCGCCTGGCCGAGGCGGTATCTCGCATTGCGGGTGAGCTGGGCTGCACCGCCCGCATCCTGCTGGAGGTGAATGTGGATGGCGAGGAGAGTAAGCACGGCTTCACCCCCGCTGAGCTGCAGGAGCTCTGGCCCCAGCTGGTGGTGCTGCCGCAGCTGGAAATCCGCGGGCTCATGTGCATTCCCGCACCCACTGAGGACCCCGAAGGCGCCCGCCCCGCCTTCCGCGCCCTTCGCACGCTGGCTGAAGAGCTGCGCGCCCGCGGCCCCCTGCCGCTGCCCGAGCTTTCCATGGGCATGAGCCATGACTACGCCGTGGCTGTGGAAGAAGGCGCCACCATTGTGCGCGTGGGCTCCGCTATCTTCGGCAAGCGAGACTATACTTGATTTTGGATTTTGAATTTTTGATTTTGTATGTGTCAAATTCCGCGGGCAAGGCCCGCCAGGTGTAGGAACTGCTATACAACAATTAGCTCTAACAACTTGCTAGGCAATACATGGCATGCTAAAAACGAGCTGCCATGAAGAAAGCATTCATTTATCTGACTACTCTCTGCTGCACAGCCGGTGCCGCGCCTTATTATCTGCCCACCCCTCCTGCCGGCGGGCTTTCGCCCTATGACTGGCAGCCCACCTACCAGGTCGAAGCCCAGTATGCGGTGGGCACCAAACATACGCCCGATACCTGGGGCTTCCGCGGCAGTCTGCAGCTCTACAGCAATGGAGATGAGCAGATTCGCCACGAGTTTGGCCTTAACCTCGCCCCGCAGTGGGGCAGCGGCCACCGCTCCCGCGACTCCTGGCGCAGCTCGCAGGATTTATTCCTCATGCCCATGACCGCTGGTTACACACTGAATATCGGGCTGGGTGAATCCACTTTCCTCTACATGGGCGGCAAAGCAGGTTGGGCCGTGGGGCGCTACAAGGAACACAGCGAAGTCTATCACGAATCCCACTCTTTCAACGGCTTCACCTTTTCCGCGGGTGGCGGTCTTAAGTTCCAGTGCAGCGAGCGCCTCTATGTGCTCGCCGGCTATGAGTTCGGCCGTACCTATTCCAACACCCGCCACAACGATACCTGGGGGCAGCACATCATCACCGCGGGCATTAACTGGCGGTTCTGAAGATTGTGGTATTCCCAATGCTGGGTGATTTAAGAACCGTATAGTGTATCGGCAGTACCGCTGCTTTTGCAGCGGTAACCAGTCGCCGCATATGCGGCTCAATGAAATTCACGCGGAGCGTGGATGAAATCCCGGCATGAGCCGGGACGAAATACAGGTGCTTTGCACCTGTACGAAATACCCGAGCTTTGCTCGGGTACGGGGAGTTTAGGGCTTTGCAAGCCCTAAACTCCCTTCTTGTCATCCCAAAGTGTGAGGTGGAGGCGGTCGCCGAGGCGGACTTTGTGGCGCAGGCTCATGTCGACCACGGTGGGGCGGGCGGCATCGAGCTGGGCGCGGGTGGTGGCGCAGGGCATGAGGAGGATGCGTTCCTGCGGCAGGCCGAGCTCGGCGATGGCGGGCCAGTCCTGCTCGCTCTGTACCACGAACTTGAACCAGGCGTGGGGCATGGCGGCAAAGGTGGCCAGGGCATCGGGGTTGATGGCTTTTTCCACGGCATTGCCGGCGTGGGTGAGCTTGGGGGAAACATTCCACTGGTTGACCCGCGCGACGAGGGCAGGGGAGGGAACGAGGGAGCCATTGCTCTCGACCTCGATGAAGGTGCTCTCCGGCAGCAGGGTGAGCAGGCGCTCGAGCGCGGGCTGCTGGATGAGGGGCTCACCACCCGTGATGACAAGAGAGTGACATGCATACTCCGCCAGCGCTTCGGCCACCTGCTTCTCGGTGCAGAGGATGCCGTTTCCCCATGAGTGCTTGGTATCACACCACTTACATGCCAGATTGCAGCCTGCCAGACGCAGGAATACTGCGGGGGTGCCGCAGCGGGAGCCCTCGCCCTGGAGGGAGTAAAAAATCTCGGGGACAGAATTCAGACGTGCAATGTTGAGCATGATGTGTTAGGATACTCGGTGACATGGATGTTCATACCAGAATTGGCGAGGATGGTCAACCGGAATCTGCGCAGCAGACCTTCCGCGTGCTTTTTGTGTGTCTTGGCAACATCTGCCGCTCGGTGGCGGCAGAGATGATTTTCAATGCCGCTGTGCAGGAGGCCGGGCTGGCTGACCACGTGGAGTGTGATTCCTGCGGCACGGCTGCCTACCACATCGGAGAGAAGCCGGATTCCCGCATGCTGGCTGCGCTGGAACGCGCCGGATTTGCCTACAACGGCCACCGCGGCCGCCAGTTCAGCCGCCGCGATTTCGAGAACTTCGACCTCATCGTGCCGCAGGATGACGATAATTACGAGAATGTGATATCCATGGCCTCCACTCCTGAGGAGATGGCCAAGGTGGTGCCCATGAGCGCCTGGTTTGCGGATGATTGCCCGCTGCACGCAGTGCCGGATCCGTACTACGGCGGCCAGGAGGGCTTTGACCAGGTGGTGCAGCTGCTGACCACGGCCACCCGCCAGATGGCAAGCGATATTGCCCGCGCAGAATCCTGATTTTCCCCTTTCTGAGTTATGAAAAAGTTGCTGATTTGTGCCGCTTGCGGCGTGATGCTCGCCTCCTGCCTGAACCAGAGCTACTCGGTGAGCAGCGATGCGGTGGATGAAATGCTGGCCGCCCCCGGTATGGCGGTGACGCCGTTCCAGCCCGCCTGGCTGAACGAGGACGGCAAGGGAATCTACCCGCTCAGCAAGGAAGCCCGCGCCAAGGTATGCGCCATTCTGCTGGCGGGCAAGAACCGCCACGTGCCCGAACTGGCCTACCAGCTGGATGATGAGAATGACCCGCTGGCGCAGAACCGCTTCTACCTGTATGCCAGCAACGGCCAGTGCCTGGCGGGTACGGTGATGGATACCCGCGTGGTGATGCACGATGTGGTGCTTACCGAGGCCCAGGAGCAGGAGCTGTTTGCTCTGCTCAAGCCCTATCTCAAGAAAGTTTTCACCGGCCTTAAGTGAAACTCCCGGGCAAAGCTCTGCTGGCGCTTGGCGCGGTGCTGATGCTGGATTCCTGCACCAGCCAGCCGCAGTTTGTCGAGGGAATTGAACCTACGCCGCGCACAGGATTCATCGGCCGCCGCAAGCAGCTGCCGTTGCCGGCGGAGAAGGCCGATGTGGCGGTGATTTTTGTGGGCGGCTTCTGTGAGCAGGTGCTGTTGCAGTTCCGCGAGGTGTATGAGCAGACCCCTCTGATTCCCTGCAAGGGTCGCCAGCTGCGCGCTTACTATGCCTGGGACAGCGGCACGGGTAACCTGTTCTTCCACAGCACCTGGAAGCTGCAGCGAGACTTGCGGAACTTCCTGGCGGTGAATCCGCAGGCGGATGTGGTGCTTATCGGCCACAGCTATGGTGGCTCTGCCATCATGGATGCGCTGCGCCATATTCAGGATGTGCCCCACACGGGTAAGGTGCTGGTGGCGACCATTGACCCCGTGAGCCGCCGCGAGCGCTCCAAGCCCCGCGAGCGCGCGCCGCAGGTGGATTACTGGGTGAACGCCTACTGCGACCCCTACCGCAACGTGCGCGATGTGGCTGCCTGGTCCGGCGGACCGTGGAGGCTCTGCCCGCAGGCGGATGATAACCTGCATTTCTCAGGCAAGCAGCGCGATGAGGATGGCGACCGCTTTGCCCATGTATACCCCGAACCGATGCTGACGGAGCCTCCCCCGGGTCAGGAGAAATCGATCCTCGATTTGCTGATGGCGGCCTGCAAGCGCCTCGAAATCGGTGCTAAGTAATTTTTTCATCACATGGAAACTCCCTGGCAGGAACTGGGACGTACGGGTGCCGAGCTGCGGCAGATGCAGCCCTGCATTCAGGGCGAGGTACACCCCGATGCCCATGTGCTGGGGGTGCTGCAGCTGGGTGAAGGCTCGGTGGTGCTGCCCGGCACGGTCATCGAAGGGCATGTTCGCATAGGCCGCGGCTGCCGCATCGGCCCGAATGCCTACCTGCGCGGCGAAACCTCCATAGGTGATAACTGTGTTATCGGCAATGCGGTGGAGGTGAAAAGCAGTCTGCTGGGCAGTCAGGTCTTTGTGTCGCACCTCAGCTACATTGGCGATTCCATCATCCGCGATGATGTGAATGTGGGTGGCGGCTGCATTTTCAGCAATTTCCGCCACGATGCTGGTGAAATCCGCATGCCCTGGCAGGGTGAGCTGCTGCCCACGGGGCGCAACAAGCTCGGCTGCGTGCTGGGCACTGGCTGCCGCATAGGCTGCAAATGCGTGATTCTCCCCGGCCGTGTATTGCCGCCCGGCACCTGGACCGACCCGGGCAGTGTCATCCGTTAAATCGGCACAAGGTGCCGATTTACGGCTGAGTCAGGCGGCGCTCCAGCACTAAACGGAAACCCACGGTGGGGCGGCGAGTGTTGGCGGGGCGGGGTGTGCGGCTGAAGGAATTGAGCTGGCCGGGGCGGAACGAGGTATAGTCGCCGCCGCGGGTGACGCCGTAGTGGCGGAAGTGGAAGTTCTCCGGGCCGCCGTAGTCGCCGCTCACCCATTCCTGCACATTGCCTGCGAGGTCATGCAGGCCCAGGGCATTGGGCGCAAAGGACCCGACAGGGGCGGTGTAGGCGAAATCGTCGTGATAGTTCTGGATGATGTGGTCGGCGCGCAGGCTGGGCATGGCGCTGATATCGGCAAAGTTGCCCGAGTTGTGGGCAGGCGGCCATTTGCGACCCCAGGGGTATTCTGCCGTGGCGGTGGAGCGGCGGCGCTGGCGCTCGTAGGGGCTGGCGCCATCGTTATCCTTGCAGCCCACCAGGTGGCTCCACTCTTCATCCGTGGGCAGGCGGTAGGTATCCGTGTCTTCGATGATGCCGTTCGCCCGCTCCTGCTCGGTGAGCCAGGCGGCAAAGGCCTCGGCTTCTTCGCGCGAGACATTCACCACGGGATGGTGCTCGTTCTGCTCGAAATCCGGGGAAGGGGGCTCGGGGGTATTGGAGTGGCGGCAGTAGTTGCGGAAGTCGGACACGCGCACCTCGGTGGCCGAAACCAGCAGGTTCGGCAGCACGGGCTGCATCTTGAGGCCGAGGCTGTTGATCCAGACGGCGCCGAAGTTCACCGAATGGTTGGGCTGCAGGTGTAGGTTGAGCACCAGGTCCTTGGGCGAGAGCCCGCTTCGGCGCACGGTGGAATAGCCCGGCAGTCGGACTTCCAGGTAATACGGCGCGAGCGGGATGCTGATGGACTGCATGGGGGTGATGCCCAGCGGCAGGCCATTGAGCGTGACGCTGGCACCCGTGGGGTTCGTGTAGATGCTCACGGGTGTCTTCTGCACCAGCATGGTGTAGAGACGGTAGCCGCAGAGGTCGGGGCCGGCCTCGGTGCCGGGTTCGGGGCGTGCGATGAGCGAGTGGTCGCGGCCGATGGTGCCGGCCTTCTCGCACTGGCGTGTGAGCCACAGGGTGAAGGCGCTGATGCTTTCCTGCGAGGTGAACAGCTGGCCGCCCGATACCACGGGCTTGTATTTTTCTGCGGCGGCGGGGTCATCCTGCAGGAACTCGCGGAACTGCTCGGGGCTGATGGGGGTATGCGCCTCGTGCACGCCACCGGCAGGGCGGTATTTCGTGCCCTGTGCATCGACCCATGACTCGCCTGTGCGCGGTGGGCGGTAGGGACGCATGTCGCCCCCCAGCGAGAGCAGGCCGCCGGGTTGCACGATGCCGCTCACGTAGGAATCGGCGTAGCCTTCCTTGCGCAGAATGAAGGCGATGCGTTTGCCGGCATCCACGGTGATGGGGCCATACGGCGTTTCATCCAGATACACACCGTCTTCAGTATAAACTGAGGCGCCGGAGGGCACGCTGCCCACAAAGTACTGCCCGTGCAGCGGCTGGGCAGGGGGCGGAGGCTCGGGGGCTGGTGTGGGTGCGGTCGGTTCGGTGGCTGCAGGTGGGGGAAGTTCCTTGCCCATCAGGGTGTCCTTGGCTCGGGAGATGCGCTGCGGCATGTCCTCCGGCATGAGATAGGCGGTGATGCCTGCGCCCAGCCCGATAACAAGCGCTGCGGTACCCAGCTGCCAGCCCAGACGCCGCCAGGAAATGCGGCGCTTACGGCGCAGCACGGCCTCGTCGCGCAAGGCTTCGAGTTTCTCAGCCATCACCTTGGCGTTCACGATGGTGTCGCGGTTCACCTGCGGGTCGGCCGCGGCGCAGAGGATGTTGTTGAACTGAATCCAGCGGCGGTGGGTGGCGCCTTCCGGCAGCTCGGCGGGCAGGGAGGGGAAGTTCAGCCTGTCCATGCCCGTGGACATTTCATAGAGCACCTTGGCCAGGGCGTAGACATCTGCTCGCGGGGTGCCGGGGCCTTCGGGGGGGATATAGCCCTCTGTGCCCACAAAGCTGCGCTGGTTGCTGTGTGCCACCAGTCCGGCATCGGCCAGTTTCACGCGGCCATTGATGAAAATCACATTCGTGGGCTTCACATCGCGGTGGGCCAGCTCCTGCGCATGCAGCCCCGCCAGCGCGCGCGACAGCTGGCAGCCTACCTCGAGCACATAGTCCAGCGGCATAGGGCGGTTGCCATACTGCTGCATATCGCTGAACAGCGTGCGCGGCACATAGGAGTCGGGGTCGGTGTGATTGCCCGTGTAGGCATCGTCCGCCAGCTCCATTACGTAGAAATAATAGGGGAACTCGCCGCCATGCTGGCCGATATGCAGGATGTGCACCAGCCCGGGAATGCCGCGGGCAATGGGTTCATAGCTCAGCACGCCGTCGAACTCGCGGATGAAGACCTGCTCGTCGGCAAAATCCTCGCGCCACACGACCTTCACCGCGCGGTAGGCACCCGTCACCGACCTGGCCAGCCACACCTCGCCATAGGCACCTGTGCCGATTTTGCGCAGGATTTCATGATCCGGCACAACGGGCTGGGTGCCTTCCGGCCGCTTTGAGTTGCGGCGCGACACTCCACGCCGGCTGCGGGTGGAGGGTGTCACGGCTGAGCTGTCGGGCTTCATCTGCATGGCATTATATCACGCGCGCGCCCGCTGCGCAAGCGGCTTTCTGCCGCTTTTTCCACCCGATGGAAAACTTTTTTTCATTTTTTTTGCAGAATTAGCTTGCAAAGTAATTCGCGCTGTGGTAAACTTCGCCCGCACCAATCAAATGCGCACGTGGCGGAATTGGTAGACGCGCTAGTTTCAGGTTCTAGTGAGTAACATCGTGATGGTTCGAGTCCATTCGTGCGTATCATAAGAAAAGCCCTTACATTGTAAGGGCTTTCTTTGTTATAACACATTAGTCTGTAAAAATTATGAGTCTCCGTCTTGCTGTTCTGGGTTCCGGGTCTGGTTCCAATTGCCAGTCGATTTTCAATGCCATTGCCGATGGACGCCTTGATGCCGAGGTGGTTATCGTGCTTTCCGACCACGAGGATGCCTACATCCTGGAACGTGCCCGCCAGCATGGCGTGCGCGCTGAATACATGGACTGCGGTGGTTTCAAGAACAAGTTCCCGCTGGAAGTGCAGGAGGCTCTGGCTAAGAAGCTGCAGGAGCTCAACATCGACCTCATCTGCCTGGCCGGTTTCATGCGTCTGGTCAAGGCTCCGCTGCTGGAGGCCTTCCCCCGCCGCATCCTGAACATCCACCCCGCGCTGCTGCCCGCCTTCCCGGGCGTGGAAGCCTGGACCCAGGCACTCAACGCCGGTGCCACGCAGGCCGGCTGCACCGTGCACTATGTGGATGCCGGCATGGACACGGGCGAAATCCTGATGCAGGCCTACGTGCCCGTGCTGCCGGATGACACCCCGCAGACCCTGCATGCCCGCATTCAGGTGCAGGAGCACATCCTCTACCCCGCGGCCATTCTCTCGGCCATTTCCCGCCTGTAAGATTTTAACGCAGAAAGGCCGCCCTCGGGCGGCCTTTCCGGTGTTTCGGGACTAAAGTCCCGCGCTCCGACAATGTTGTGAGCGCTCTTGAGATTTCAGCTGCTGGCTTTCAGGCCATCGATGACGGCGGCGGTGAATCCGCTGCGTTCCATGGCGTTGAGGCCTTTGATGGTGATGCCGCCGGCGGTGGTCACTTTGTCGATGGCGACTTCCGGGTGCATACCGCTCTGCAGCAGGAGACTGGCAGCGCCGTGCACGGTATGCTCCACGATACGGGCGGCTTCCTCGGGGCGGAACCCCAGCTCCACGCCGCCTTCCATGGCCGCGCGGATGTAGCGCATGGCAAAGGCGATGCCGCAGGAGGCAAGCGCCGTGCCGGCAGCGAGGTGCTGCTCATCGGTGACCATGGTGTACCCCAGAGCAGCAAATAAATCGTGAACAAGAGCCGTCTGTTCGTCCGTGGCATTTTGACGGCAGACGAAGGTGACACCATCCAGCACTTCCACCGCGGTGTTCGGGATGGCGCGGAAGAGCGCGGGTGCCTCTGGGGCGGCAAGGAGCAGCTCCATTTCCTTCAGGCTGACACCGGCCGCGACCGATACAATCAGCTGGCGATTGAAGTCGAGCACCGGGCGGATTTCCTCAATGACATCGCCGATGAACCACGGCTTGACGGCCAGAATGATGATATCTGCCTCGCGTGCGGCCAGTCGGTTGTCTCTGGAGGCCTGCACGCCGGGCAGGGTGGTCTGAATGCGAGCCAGACCGGAATCTGATTTGGCGGTGCAGATAAGGTCGGCGGCCTGCCATGAGCCGGAGGCGATGAGGCCGCGGGCAATGGCACCGCCCATGTTGCCTGTTCCTATGATAGCCAGTTTCATCGGGATTGTTTGCGGAACTCGTAGGGATTGATGGGGTTCTTATCCTTCCACAGACCCTTGCGGGCTTTGCGGGCTGCTTTTTCCGCAGCGGCCAGGTCCGCGGCGTCCGGTGCATAGTGGGCATAGTGCCAGGCCATGCCTTCCTTCACCATCTGGAGGTTGATGTTCTTCTTGCCTATCCAGACAACGGCCACTTTGCGGCCGTACTGGTCGGTATCCTTCATTTCCAGCCGCACTGCTTTCCCTTCACAGAGTTCTTTCAGTCGGTCTCGGGCCTCGTCGGCATAGGCCTGGCCCTTTTCCGGGGCATCGATGCCCCACAGGCGCACTCGCGTCTCATTATCGGGCAGTTTGAAGGTATCGCCATCCTGCACGTAGTGGCAGATGACTTCGTCGCCCGCCGATTCCGCTGACGGTTCCGGCTGTTGCAGACCGCCCTTGCGGAAAATGTAGGGCTTCACCGGGTTCGCGTCCGCCCAGAGGCCTTTTTTCGCTTTGCGGGCCTTCTCCATTTCATCCGCCAGACCGGCTTCTGGGGCGTTATAATCATCGAACCAGGCCAGGCCGGCCTTGACCATCAGCGTGCCGACGTTGGAGGTGCGCTTCTGGTTGCCCTGGATGTACACCAGGCCGAGGGTGCGGCCTCTGTCATCCGTTCCCTTGACCTTGATGCGGAGTTCAACCTCTTTCTGGCCGATGGTGTTCTGCAGCCAGGTGCGGGCCTCCTGTCCGTGAGGCTGTTTCAGCTCAGGTGCATCAATGCCCCATATCTGCACGGTTGTGTCGTCATTCAGGACGAAGGTATCGCCGTCTACCACCCGCTTGCAGGTGCCGGTAAGTGTCTCAGCCTGCAGGGTGGCACCCAGCAGGCTGAGAAGGATGAGGAAATGCTTAGTCATTTCTCACGCGGGAACGGGGCGAGAGCACGATGGGCACACCGGCTGCCTTGATGCGGGAGCGGATGGTGTTGCGCAGGTACTGGGCGTAGCTGTCGGCCAGCAGACGCTTGTCATTCACGAACAGCACATAGGTGGGCACGGGAATCGTGGTGTACTTCTCATTCACCGCGGTGGTGGCGTAGAAGAGCTTGAGGCGCTTCTTGAGCACGCGGTGCTGGCCGGGGGGATTCATCTCCATGGCGCGCTGGAGCAGGCGGTTCAGCTCGCCCGTGGTGGGCATGTTGAGAGCCTCCTGCTGCACGCGGGCAATGCTCTTGAAGATGGAGTCGATGCCCCAGGAATCCTTGGCGGAAACGATGGCCACGGGAGCGTAGTCCAGGAAGAAGAGATTCTCTTTGATGTGCTCCTTCACGGCATCCTTGCGGGCGCTCATGGGGGCATCCGGGCAGTAGAGGTCAAACTTGTTGACGATGATGATGCAGGGCTTCTTCTCCTCGGCAATGATGGAGCCGATGCGGCGGTCCTGCTGAGTGACGCCGGCGGCCATGTCGATGACCAGCAGGCAGATATCGGCTCGGCGGATGGCGCGCTCACTGCGCATGGCGGAGAATACCTCCACCGAGGTGTCGCGCTTGCTGCGGGGGCGCATGCCGGCGGTATCGATGAGTACATAGCCCTGCTCACCGCGCATGTAGGGGATATCGATGGCATCGCGCGTGGTGCCCGCCACGTTGGACACGATGGTGCGCTTGTCCTGCAGAATGGCATTCACCAGGGATGACTTGCCGGCGTTCGGACGGCCTACGATGGCTACCTTGATGGGGGAATCCTCGGTGACTTCCTCCTTCTCGGGTTCATCAATGGGGTTGGCTGCGGCATCTGCCTCGGCCTTCTTGGGCGTGGCTCCCAGGGATTTGAGCATGGCATTGAGCTTATCTGCCAGACGGGGGAATCCGCGGCCATGCTCGGCAGAGGTGAATACATAGTCGGAGAAGCCCAGGTCAGCAAACTCGCCGAGGTTGAGCTCCTGCTTTTCGGTGTCGGCCTTGTTGAGCACCAGCAGCACAGGCACCTTGCTCTTGTGCAGGTGGGCGGCGATGGTGCGGTCGATGGGGGTGAGGTGGTCGCGGCAGTCGCACACGAACATGATGTAGTCCGCGGCGTTCATGGCGATATCGGCCTCCTGGGTCACCTGGGCGGCAAAGCCGTCATCCAGCGTGCTGCCGATACCACCGGTATCCACCACCAGGGCATCGAAATCGGTGATGCGCACGGGGGCGCAGAGGCGGTCGCGGGTGACGCCGGGCTGGTCGTGCACGATGGCGATGCGACGACCCACCATGCGGTTGAAGATGGCGGATTTACCCACATTGGGGCGGCCTACGATAGCAATGGTCGGAGTAGACATGGAATCAGAAGGGGCGTTCGGATGCTTTACGTACGTTTTCGGAGCCGGGCTTGGGTGCCACATACGGGGTGAGACCCACGGGGCGGATGCCCTTGCCGGTGCTGATGAGGTCCACCACACCGCCCAGGCGCTTGTAGAGCTGGGCAGAGGAGCGTTTGCCG
Organism: Akkermansia sp.; assembly: GCA_045125705.1. Lineage (GTDB taxonomy): Bacteria > Verrucomicrobiota > Verrucomicrobiia > Verrucomicrobiales > Akkermansiaceae > Akkermansia. The sequence goes on from JBGVNQ010000053.1 coordinate 11,774, forward strand.
TGAGTGTCCATCACGGAATAGGTGAAGAATTCGGGGGAGGACTGGCAGAGCATGTGCAGATTCTGGGCGCTGTCGAGCAGCACGCGGGGCTGCATGAAGTTCAGGTACTCGGCCAGATAGCAGGCACCGAGCACCTGGTTGGTGTCCTTGCTGATGGCCTGACCGAAGATGCATTCCTTGCCATTCACCACAGCGAGACGCAGGCTGAGCGTGATGCGCTCGCCGCGTGCCTGAATGTTGAACTCCTTGAGCTTGCCGCCATTCGTCAGGGTGAAGAGGGCGCGGTTTGAGCTGTAGGTGGTGTGGCCATCGGGCATGCGGATGGTGGCGGTTGCGCCGTAGTTGCCGGCGGTGCTGAGGCGGTAAATCGACTTCAGGTTGAACTCAAACGAGCGGGTGGAGCCGGGGGTGAGTACCAGCTCAGGGAAGCGGGCGGTGGCAATGGGGGACACGGGGGCCTGCTCGCCGCGCTTGGTCACGCTGAAATTGAGCCAGGGGCGGTCGGGAGCATTCTTCAGGGAGATGGAGGCATCCGTCTGGTTGACGATGGTGAGCTTGAGCGCTACATTTTCACCCACGATGAAGTCCTTGCGCACGGGCTGGAGGCGGAGCTCCACCTGGGCAAAGGCCTGGCTGCCCAGCAGCAGGCAGAACATGGTGAGCAGAATCTGGTATATGGTTTTCATAATTGTCGGTTGGTGTCGGTTTTATTTGTAGGGAAGAGCAATGCGGAAGCCGCAGCTGGTGCTCTGCCAGTTGCGCGATTCGATGGGGAAGGGATGTGCGTGGGCATCGATGAGCAGCACGGCGCTGCCGTTGTACACACCGGGCAGGGGGGAGGTTTCCACGGTGCGGGTCCACTCCAGCTCGCAGGGTGTGGCGCCTGCGCTGAGCACGGCCTGCACCTGCCCCGCGGTGGGAAGCTGGCCGCCTGCAAAGCGGGCGTAGAGCTCAGCCTGCCAGTAGGAAACGCCGGTCACGGGCTTTTCCGATTCTTCGAGCTGGGCTTCCCAGTTGCCGGGCGTGGGGTTGCCTGCCTGCAGCGGGGCATTGGCCAGCAGTTGCTCGCGTTCGGATTCTTCCATGGTGCTGAAATCCTGCAGGAACTTCTGGTAGTCGCTCACGGAAACGGGCTGTCGGGAGACCTGCTCGTAGGAGTTGCCATCGCGGCAGAGGAAGGAAGTCTCGTTCTCCGCCGGCATCTTGACGGGGTCTGCCATGCCATAGAGCGTGCCCAGACAGGACATGCCGATGATGACGGCGGCCGCACCGCCTATGTAGGCGCCCCAGCGTGCTGTGGCCTTGCGGATTTTGCGGAGTTGGCGCTTGTCGCTGAGGATGTTGGAAATGCTGCTCTGGGCGGGCTCTGCGGGGGCTTCGCTACGGAGCTGTTCCAGAATGCTCTGCGCGGTGTCTCCCAGCGTACTCCAATCCAGCAGCTTGCCTTCGTACCCATCGGTGAGCCACTGGAGGAGGGTGACGGCGCGGCCAAGTCCCAGCTCCTTTTCCTGCGGAACCAGCGGCCACAGAGCCTGAGCCAGGGCACTCATCTGCGAGGCAGGGTCGTTTTCGGTGCCTTCTATCAGGGGGGAGAGGAAGTGAACCTCGCCATCGGGCTCGATGAACATGGAGCTGGGAGCCAGAGGCATGGCGCTCAGCTCAGCCTGGTAACACGGGGTGTACATTTCGGCAGCAGCGGCGATGACTCTGCAGATGTGCGGCACGCTCAGCGGCTGGTCGGCTGCGGCAAGTGCTGCCAGACTGGTGCCCTGCGGCAGCCCCTGCGTGAGGAACCACATGCCTTCGGCGCGCAGGGATTCATACACATGCGCCACATGCGGCAGCTCGGACGATGCAACGCGGAGACGAGCCTGTGCCAGGAATGCCACTTCTTCGGTATGCCCTGCGCCCGGGCGCAGCACTTCGAGCACCACGGCACGGTCCACATGGCTCTGCGTAGCCTCGTAGAGAGCGGTGTTGCCCCTCAGCTCCAGCAGGCGGATGAGGGTGTAGTCGCCCAGCGGGCGCGGCAGCTCTGGGAAGATATCGGTCATTCGGGGAGGGGGAGTTCCGGGAGGAAATCGCTGGCGGGCAGGGCTTCCTCGTATTCGGGGACTAAGCCGTCATCGGGCAGTAGCGAGTTGGTCGGCACGTGCTGCTGCTGGCTGCGGGATTTGAGTCTTTGTTCGTGCAGGATGAGGGCGGACGGAGTGCTGAGGCAGTCCAGCGGCTCGCCCTTGTAGTAAAGCTTGGCCGTGAAGCCGTAGTAGCGGACATCGCCATAGACATCCATTTCCTCCTGGGTGAGCGGGGGCACGGAGTAGGAGAAGACAAGGTTTTCCTCCCATTCGGCCCAGTCGGGCTTTTCGTTCTGCCAGTTCCAATTTACCTTGCCTCGGCTGAACCCGATGCGGCGGCCGTTCACCAGATCGAAGAACTGCACGTGGATGTAGAGGTCCTCGAGTCGCACGTCTTCGCCGGGGGCGAGCATCACGGGCAGCAGTAGATCCACTTGTTCGCCGGAGTCGGGGGAGTAGGTATGCTTGAGCTGGTGCGGACCGAAGGAAAGTTTGCCACGCATGGCGGCGGGCTGGTCGAAGCCGTAGGTCAGGCGGTGGGCTGCCCGCTTGAAATAGTTGCCCGCCTTGTCGCGCATCTGGAATACCTTGGTGTAGTATTCACGGGCTTTCTTCGGGTTGAGCAGCTTGTCGTAGGCCATGCCGTAGTAGTAGAGCAGGGCGGGATGCTCGGCGCAGAGCAGGCTCGCTTCCTCCAGGCTCAGCACACACTGGCGCATGTCGCCCGCAGTCATGGCTGCCACACCTTGGCGGATGAGTTTGTCGAGCTCCTCGCGGTCCTCGGGGCTCAGATTGCCTGTAATCTCATCGGCTGCCGGCTCGGCAGCGGGAGTGGGTTCCGGTTCTTCCGTGCCGAGGTCCATGAAGTCGAAACCGCCTTCCTGAGCCAGAATGGTATCGACATCGCGTGCCCGCAGGGGGGGCGGGGCATCGGGATCATCTTCCTCCTGGGTGCTGGGTGCCGTGACTCCTGCAGAGCCCTTGGACTGTTCGCTCTGGCGCTCGAACTCACGGGCTTCGATGACGGCAAGATGGGCGCGGGAAACTTCAAGCGAGCGCTCGTAGGCCATATCCAGCCTGCGGGTTACGCCTACTCCGAGCACGGCAAGCTCTATGGCAATGATGGCGGTGAGCCCACCTGCCACCACGCGGCGGGAGACCAGTGCATGCAGCAGCTTTCTGCTGCACCGGCGGGCACGCAGCAGAAGGCGGGGAAGCAGGTTGCGCATGCGCGACCTAGCTTGATGGCTCGTCTTTTTGCTCATATTCCAGAATCTCACCCCGGTACTGCGCCAGGAGTGCCTGCATCAGTGCTTCGGCGGGCTGGCCTGCAGCAGGGTCAAAACCTCCGTAGGTCATGCCGTCCATGCGGATTTTGCGTCCATTTACCGTGGCGTAGGCAATGCCCTTGAATCCCTTGCCCCACTGGCGGAGATCCAGACGGGTGATATCGGCCACGCGGAACTGCTGTCCTGCGGCGGTCACCAGGTCGCCCTCCAGCGCCATGGTGCGGCGACGGGTGCGCAGCATGAGGTAGATGATGCAGGCGCTCACCAGCATGCACACGCCGCCAGCCAGCCACTGCTCACGGATGGCGGCGGTATCGAAGGCGTGTTCGGCCGGCTTCACGGGGAAATGCATGCGTGCGGTGTAGGCCGTCCAGCAATCGGCCCAGCTTTTGTGCATGGCGGCCCAGTCTGCGGCCTCGGGCGGAGTGCTCTGTGTGGCGGCGCATTCCTTTGGCAGCGGGTATTTGCCCTCGACCATGAGCTCGCCGTCCACCTGTTCGGCTTCGATAAGGGGCTGAGCGGCGGCTCCGCTACCCCAGGGGAAACCCTTGCTGGCTTCTGCACCCAGACGCGCAAAGGCCTGGTAGGAGAAATAGACTTCGTTGGCCTTGCGGTAGCCTACCGAGCCATCGTAGAAAAAGTACAACCCGAATCCGAAAAAGGCAACAAGCACCACCGCGAATCGCACAAAGGTATCGCGGGTGGGGCGGCAGATTATGGGGGTGTTTGTCATCTGTGCGCCATTCTACCACAGCTCCAGGCCGCTGCATAGCTTAAAATGCAGGCTTGCGCGCATGCTGACGCGCAAGGCGCGCGCGAAAGTGACATAATAAAGGCTTGCTATGGCGACGTATTCCTGATAGTCTGGCAGTCATGAAAGCGCTTTTCCGCATCCTCCTGCTCAGTGTGAGTACGGTGGCCTATGCCCAGGAGTTTGCCCCGCAGCCCATGGAGCTGGATCCGCTTTCGCTGGAGGTGCAGGTTGTTGCGCCTGCTCCCGCAGAACCTGTTTCTGCAGAAGAACCCGAGGACGTGGCAGAAGAAGTGGAGGAGAATGAGGCGCTGGATGTGCCCCGCGACCAGACCCGCGTGACCGTGCTGGGCTACCACAATTTCAGCAAGAAGGCACCCGTGACTGACATGCTGATGCGCACCTCCGAGTTCCGAGAGCAGATGGCATATCTGCGCCGCGCCGGTATCACCGTCATCAGCATGCAGGAGTTTCTGGAATGGCGCCTCGGCACACGCACGCTGCCGGCCCGATGCGCCCTGATTACGCTCGATGACGGCTGGAAGAGCGTGTACACCGATGCTTATCCCATTCTCAAGGAATTCGGTTATCCCTTTACCCTGTTCCTCTACACGAATTATCTGCACGGCAGGGGCGACAGCCTTACCCCCGCTCAGGTGAAGGAAATGCAGGCCAATGGCGCCACGGTGGGCAGCCACTCGGTGCGCCACCTGTACCCCAGCCGCTGGAAGAAGACGGAAAAGGAAGGCCCGGAGGCATACGCTGCCCTGGTGGATGCCGAGCTGGGCGAATCGCAGAAGAAGCTCAGTGCGATGTTCGGCCCGGTGAATACGTATTGCTACCCGGGCGGTTATAACACACCCGGGATGCTGGAGAAAATGCCCGGCTATGGCTATGTGGCGGCTTTCACCGTGATTCCCGGCAAAGTTACCTCTACTACCGATGCGTTGCTGATTCCCCGCTACATGGTCTTCGGCAACAAGAGCTCGATTTTCCGCAGCGCAGTTGATTTTCGCGTAACGCAGCTGAGCACAGGCGCGACCACAGGTGCCAGCCCCGGCACGCTGTCCTCCAGCACCCCGCCGCCGCCCTTCGAAGTAGTGCCCAAGCCGCACGAAACAGTTGCCCCGGATTTCCCCTCCATCTCTGCCTATATGGGCGATGTGGAAGGACTTGATATTTCTTCCGTTCAGATGAAAGTGAGCGGATTCGGTCGTGTTCCCGCCCGTATTGACAAGAACACGCGAACCCTGCAGTGGGTGCTGCCCTGCCGCATCTACATGCCCGACCTCTCTGTGCACGTTACCTGGCGAGATATCAAGGGCACCAGCCACAAGGCTGAGTGGTCCTTCAGTATCGACCCGAACGCGCCAATCCAAACCGTAAACCCCATACCATAACACATGGCACCTGAAGAAACCACCCCGACAGAAGCTGAGGTGAAGCCCGCCGCCCGCAAGCGCGCCCCGCGCAAGAAGGCCGCTGCCACCCAGGCTACCGGAGATGCCGGCGCTCCCGCCGCCTCCGCCGAAGCCGCAGCTCCCGCCGCCCCTGCCAAGAAGCAGCGCGCTCCCCGCAAGAAAGCCGCAGCCAAGCCCGCCAAGGCTGAAAAGCCTGCCGAGACTTCGGCTCCTGCAGCTGAACAGCCCGCACCCGCACCTGCCCCGGCTGAAAAGCCTGCCGAACAGAAGGTAGAGAAGCCCGCCGAGGCTTCCGACGCCCCCAAGGCAGAACAGCAGCCCCGCCAGGAGCGTCAGCACAACAATAACAACAACCGTAACAAGCAGCACGGCAATAAGCAGAAGCATCAGAAACCCCAGCAGGCACAGCAGCCTGCCGCAGAACCCGTGGCTGAGAAAACGGCTCCGGCTGAGCCTGTTTCCGATATCGAGAACCCCGATGCTGCTCCCCAGCTTCCCCCCGCTCCCGGCTTTGCTGTGCCGGAAACCGTGGGTGGCAGCGAGGGTGGCTCCAACAGCCGCCGCAAGCGCCGCCGCAACCGCAACCGCAACCGCGAGAACGGTCAGCAGCCCCAGCAGCCTCAGGCCACCCCGCAGGTGGACAAGGAGGAACTCGTGCGCCGCGCCTGGAAGATTTTCCTGGGTGAAGTGACCGAGGAGGGCCTGGCTCTCATGGATGACCGCACTGCCGCCGAGGCCTCTCGCCGCGCTTTCCGCGTGGCCGAGCTTTTCCTCATCGAGGCTGCCCGTCATCGTCCCACTGCTCCCGTGGCTGAAGAGATGCCCGAGGAACCCGAGGCCGACTCCGCCGAGGAAATGGAGCAGGAATAAAGCCTGACCAATGATTTAAATGAAAAGCCCGCGATGCCTGACATCGCGGGCTTTTCTGCTAACCTTTCAGTTGTTCGCGGAGTCTGGTGCATTCCTTCAGCTCCACCTTCACTTCCGGCAGATTCAGTGGGCTGGCGAGCAGGGATTCTGCGTAGCCGTACATGCGCGCTTCTTCAATGTTGTAGTTGAGGTAGGCGTCGGAGTGGTAGAAATCTTCGCAGAGCCCCAGCATGCGGTGCAGGGCTGCAATGGCTTCGGGTGTCTCGGTGTCCAGGCTGTTGCAGCGTATGCTGATGATGCACTTGGTCCAACGAGCAATCTCTTCGAGTTCCTCGACCTGCTCGAAGTGGGTGAAGAGGCGTTCCCAGGCGGGGGCATAGTAGGCAAACCCCACAGGCCCCATGAAGGCCAGGCTTTCCTGCATGTGCTGGTAGCCATCGGTGAGTTCCTCGAAAATCTGCTCACGGGTTTTGCCATAGAATTCCTTTACGGCATACCTCTCATCGAGCGAGTCGTAGACGTTGATGTCTTCTTTTCTGGGCAGGGAAGTCATGCGGTGGGGGAATTGGGTTATCTAATGCAGAAATGGGGAACCAGCCGTATCAAAGGGCATTCTGCCCCTTTCTTTTGGCTCATACAGTAGAATCAGAGATGCTTTAAGTCAAGTAAATTCCCGCGAATCGGGAATAGCATTCCCGATTCGCGGGAATTGAGCGGTCTAAAAATGCCTGAAATCGGTGATATGTGGATTTTTTTTTGAATTCATCGATGCCGCCTGTTTTTTCTGAGGGTGAGGCTGCCGCTCTGTCTCTTTCTGCGGATAAGGTGCAGGAACCAGACAAGAGAGACCAGAAACAGGAGTCCGGGCAACAAGGTGCAGCCTGCGCCGAAAGAGGTCAATTCATGGCAGACGGCGGCATTCCACGGGTGTTGTTTGTCTACACAAACGGGAATATAGCCCAGCTCGTCATGAATGCTGCGCAGCTGGCCCTTTGTCAGGAGCAGACCGGCGCTGCGCAGTTCATGCGGTTCTCCCTCATAGTCGAAGCTGACTCGGGGCCTGGAGCCCCAGCTTGCGTCGCTGTTGAGCGTTCCTCTGACGATGGCGTATTCCGCGGAATCACGGTTCAGCATGATATAGGCGGCGTTTCCATTTACGAATGCCGCACCGCCGGAGAAGCACATAAGCGCAACGCTCATGGCAACCGAGCTGCTTTTTTCCTCTTTGTGTTGTTCTTTCCGGCTTTTCATAGGGAAACCCGGAGTTGGTTTTTCTCGTCCAGCCAGTCACGGAGACTGTCATCGCCATGGTGATATTTTTCACAGAAGGAGAGCATGTTCCGCAGAATTTTGCGGCATTCCGGCGGGTCATTTTTCCACCAGCCGTAGCGCCAGACGATGATGCAACGGGTGTAAGCGGAAAATTCGTGTGTGAATTCCGGATCGGCGGATTCGAAATCGTAGTAATCGAGCATCTTTTCCCAGGCCTGGCCATAGTAGGCGAAGCCGGCAGAGCTCATCCACCCGAGGTGTTCGCTGTAATGGGCAAAATTCTCCAGCAGGAGTTCCATCGCCTCCTCCTGCGTCTTGCCGTAGAAGGTATCCAGCGAGCTCTGCTCATACACGCTGTTGCGCGAGTTGATATCTTTCCTGCCGGGGAGTTGCTGCATGGTGATTTTATGGAAAGAAAAATCCCCCGCCAGCAATCATGCGGGCGGGGGATTGGAAATAGTTTCTTAGTTGGCCACGATGTTCACGAGGCGGCCGGGAACCACGATGACCTTGCGGACAGTCTTGCCGGTGGTGAACTCGAGCACGCGGGGCAGGGTGAGGGCTGTGGCTTCGAGCTCTTCCTTGGAAGCATCGGCGGCCACAGTCATCTTGTCGCGCAGCTTGCCATTCACCTGCACCACGATTTCCCTGGTGTTCTCCACCAGGTATTCGGGGTTGAAGGTGGGCCAGGGCTGCTCGCAGAGCTGGCAGGCGGGCAGGGTGGTGAACTTCTCGCGCAGGATGCTGTAGAGCTCCTCGGTGATGTGGGGGGCATAGGGATTCAGCACTTGGAGCAGGTTCACATAATCGGCCACGCACACGGTCTCGGCGCTGGTCATGGCGTTCACGCATTCCATCATCTTGGAGATGCCGGTGTTGAAGCTCATGGCCTCGATGTCCTCGGTCACCTTCTTGATGGTCTTGTGGGTCTCCTTGCGCACGGGGGTGACGGCGCCGGTGTCCTCACCGGTAATCTTGGTGCCGAGTTCCCATTCACCTTCCTGGTTCTCGACCATGGCGAGGCGCCACACGCGGGCCAGGAAGCGGCTGATGCCTTCCACACCCTTGGTCTGCCAGGGCTTCACTTCCTTCAGCGGACCCATGAACATTTCGTACATGCGCAGAGAGTCTGCGCCGTAGGCCTTCACGATATCGTCCGGGTTTACCACGTTGCCGCGGCTCTTGGACATCTTCTGGCTGTCTTCGCCGAGGATGAGACCCTGGTTCACGAGCTTGTTGAAGGGCTCGTTGGTGGTGACCAGACCGTAGTCGTACAGCACCTTGTGCCAGAAACGGGCATAGAGCAGGTGCAGCACGGCGTGCTCGGTGCCGCCCACGTAGAGATCCACACCGCCGGGGTTGCCACCGCCCATCCAGTACTGCTCCACGGCGGGATCAACGAAGGCGTTGTCATTGGTGGGGTCGAGGTAGCGGAGGTAGTACCAGCAGGAGCCGGCCCACTGGGGCATGGTGTTGGTTTCGCGGGTGAAGGTATCGGAGTACTGAATCCAGCTGGTAGCCTTCACGAGCGGACCGCGGGGGTCACCACTGGGCTTGAAGTCTTCCATTTCGGGCTGCAGCAGGGGCAGCTCGCTTTCGGGGATGGCGTAGTGGTTGCCGTCCTCGCTGTTCCAGACGATGGGGAAGGGTTCGCCCCAGTAGCGCTGGCGGCTGAAGAGCCAGTCGCGCAGCTTGTAGTTCACCTTGCCCTGGCCATAGCCCTTTTCCTCGAGCCAGGCAGTCATCTGCTTCTTGGCTTCGGGCACGCTCAGGCCGTTGAAGTGCTCGGAGTTCACCATGGTGCCGTCGTAGCCGCAGAAGTTCTGCCAGGGGGTGTCGGCGGTATCGGGCTGCACCACCTGGATGATGGGCAGTTCAAACTTGGTGGCGAACTCGAAGTCGCGGCTGTCGTGAGCGGGCACAGCCATGATGGCGCCCGTGCCGTAGCCGGTGAGCACGTAGTCAGCAATCCAGATGGGAATCTGCTTGCCGTTCACGGGGTTGGTGGCATAGGCACCGGTGAAGACGCCGGTCTTCTCCTTGCTCAGCTCGGTGCGCTCCAGGTCGCTCTTGGCGGCGCACTCTGCCTGGTAGGCCTCCACAGCAGCCTTCTGCTCGTCGGTGGTGATGGAGGGAACCAGCTCGTGTTCAGGGGAGAGCACCATGTAGGTGGCGCCGAAAAGGGTATCGGGGCGGGTGGTGTACACGGTGATGGTGTTGCCCTGGCAGTCGAAGTTCACTTCGGCACCGGTAGACTTGCCAATCCAGTTGCGCTGCAGGAGCTTGATGCTCTCCGGCCAGTCGAGCGGCTCGAGCTCGTCGATGAGGCGCTCGGCGTAGGCGGTGATGCGCAGCATCCACTGGCGAAGCTTGCGGCGCTCCACGGTGTGGCCCTTGCTCTTCCACTCCTCGGCTTCTTCGTTGGCGAGCACAGTGCCCATGTCGGGGCTCCAGTTCACCATGCCCTCGGCCACATAGGCGAGGCGCACATTGTCAATCTGTTCGCGGGTCCAGCCCTTGGCTTCCAGTTCGCTCACGGGGCAGGCCTTCTTGAGCTCCTCGTTGTAGTAGGAGTTGTAGAGGCGCAGGAAAATCCACTGCGTCCAGCGCACATAGCGGGGGTCGGTGGTGGCTACCTCTCGGTCCCAGTCGTAGGAGAAGCCCAGCATCTTGAGCTGGCGGCGGAAATTGTCGATGTTCTGGTAGGTCGTGATGCTCGGGTGCTGACCGGTCTTGATGGCGTACTGCTCAGCGGGGAGACCGAAGGAGTCCCAGCCCATGGGGTGCAGCACGTTGAAGCCGTTCATGCGCTTGTAGCGGCTCACGATATCCGTGGCAGTGTAGCCCTCCGGGTGACCCACATGCAGGCCGGCGCCGCTGGGGTAGGGGAACATATCCAGGATGTAGCACTTGGGCTTGCTGGCATCAAAACCCTCCTGGCCGGGGTTGAGCACTTTGAAGGTCTTCTCTGCATCCCAGGTGGCCTGCCACTTGGGTTCGAAGACGTCGAAAGGATACGGATTCTTACGTTCAGACATGTCGCGCGCGACTATAATGCACGCGCGCCTGAAAATCAAGACTTTTGTCCCTGCCTGACACGGAAGAATCAGTCATCGCGCCATTCTCATGCCCCGGCACCGGTAAGCCCCTGTCGCATGGCGGCTACATCGGGTGTGCTGCCGAACCAGTGAGCGAAGGCTATGGCGCCCTGCCAGAGCAGCATACCTTGGCCTGTGGCGGTGGTGCAGCCTCGTTCCAGGGCGGTGCGGTGCAGGGCTGTTTCGTGCGTCACGATGTCATACACCAGCTGGCCGGGACGCAGGAAATCGGGAGAAATGGGCATGGGGTCGCCTTCGTGCAGCCCCAGACTGGTGGCGTTCACGATGAGGTCAGCCTCTGCCACGGCTGCGGCAAGCCCGGGAGAGTCAAAGTTCAGCGTGTTCACGGGGCTGCTGGTGTGCTGCGCCAGGCTGGTGGCAAGTTCCTCCAGCTCTGGGCGGGGACGGTTCACCAGTGTGATGCCGGGGCAGCCTTCCAGCGCACATTGGCAGGCCAGCGCACTGCCGGCGCCACCGCAGGCTCCCATGATGAGCACTTTCATGCCGCGCAGCGGGCGGCCGCAGGTTTCTTCGATAGCACGGGAGAAACCGGGACCATCGGTATTGTAGCCATGCCAGCCATCAGCTTTGCGTACCAGCGTGTTGACGGCGCCGCTCAGCTCTGCCAGCGCATCGCGGGTAACGGCTGCTTCATAGGCCTTCCGTTTGAAGGGAACGGTCACATTCACCCCGATGAAGCCGCGCTGTGCGAGTTCGGCCAGCAGGGTTTCAAAGGCACCGGGCTCCGTGTCGGCCATCAGTCGCACATAGCGCGCTGCGATACCGGCTGCATCCAGCGCGGGCTGCTGCATCTGCGGCGATTTGGAGTGCGCAATCGGGTTGCCGATGACACCCAGCCGGGCATCCTCGGGCAGTTCGTTCAGCTGGTCGATGGTGTAGAACGGGAGCATGGTGCAAAAAAGATTAACGCAAAATGACGGTTTTGTTCATTTTGCGTTAATCTGTTGTTTTAAAGAGATTTACTTCTTGTCGGCCTCAGCGGGGGCTTCCTTGGGGGTGCTGGACACGATGCTGGTCTTGGCAATCTTGATGGTCACGCTGGGGGCGATTTCCATGCGCACGGCGTCCTGCTCCACCTTGGTGATGACACCGTAGATGCCGCCGGCGGAAACCACCTTGTCGCCGGGCTTCAGGCTGTCCTGGCGCTCCTTGAGTTCCTTCTGCTGCTTGCGCTGGGGGCGGATGAGCAGGAAGTAGAAGATAACACCGATGAGACCAAAGGTGATGAGCATGTTGAGGGGATCACCCTCCTGACCGGCAGCTGCCTGGGCAATGTAGATGGCGTTCATTGTATGTCGTTTGCTTGGTAACGCGAGATGAAGCTGCGCTTGAACGCAGCGAATTCACCGGCTGCAATGGCGCTTCTCGCTTGCGCCATGAGCCGCAGGTAAAAGTGAAGGTTCTGGAAGGAAAGCAGGCGCAGGGCCAGCATTTCACCGGCGCGGAAGAAATGGCGGATAGCCGCGCGGGAGAATCGGGTCACATGCGGGTGGCCTTCGGGATCCAGCGGTTTCGGGTCGTCCTTCCAGCGCTGGTTCTTGATGTGGATGGGACCATCCGGGGTCATGGCGATGCCGTGGCGTGCGAGGCGGGTGGGCATCACGCAGTCGAACATGTCCACGCCGCGCTCAATCATCTCCAGAATCTGGGTGGGAGTACCCAGGCCCATGGCGTAGCGGGCCTTGTTCTGGGGCAGGTAGGGGGTGCTGTTCTCGATGGCGCGGAGCATTTCCTCCTCCGGTTCGCCCACGGAAACACCGCCGATGGCGTAGCCGTCGAAATCCATGGCTGCCAGTTCTTCGGCGCAGGCGCGGCGCAGGTCCTCATAGACTGAGCCCTGCACGATACTGAAGTGGTTCTGCAGGCCGGGGCCGCTCATGGGCTGGTGCTCATCCACCCAGGCCTTGCAGCGCTTGGCCCAGCGCAGGGTGAGACCGAGCGATTTTTCGGCATACTTGCGGTCGCAGGGGTAGGGCGGGCATTCATCGAAAAGCATGGCGATATCGCTGCCCAGATTGGCCTGAATCTCCATGCTGCGCTCGGGCGTCAGCATCATGTACGAGCCATCGATGTGGTTGCAGAAGCGCACACCTTCCTCGGTAATCTTGCGCAGACGGGCCAGACTCCATACCTGGAAACCGCCCGAGTCGGTAAGCATGGGCTTGTTCCAGCCCGTGAAGGAATGCAGACCACCCAGGTTGCGGATGGCTTCATCGCCGGGGCGCAGGCAGAGGTGGTAGGTATTGCCCAGGATAATCTGGGCACCCAGTGCCTCCAGGTCCTCGGGGTGCAGGGTCTTTACCGTGCCCTGCGTGCCCACCGGCATGAAAATCGGGGTGGGCACATCGCCGTGCGGCAGGTGCAGCGTGCCCAGACGGGCACCGCTCGGGTCTGTCTTGTGAAGGTCAAATGACATCGTTCTTTACATAGCGGGCGGCAAAGATGGGCTTGCCCATTGCCTCCCATTGTTTCTGGAAATCAGTCTTGGGGTAGAACGGCGCGTTCCACTCCTCGCGGCGGAACAGGGGGCTGGCGTCCATGCGCTCGCACACCCATTCGAAATATTCCTCGTGGTCCGTCTTGAACAACACTTCGCCGCCCGTAGCCAGCGCGCGGTGCAGCACGGGAATGAAGGAATCCTGTACCAGTCGGTTCTTGTGGTGCTTTTCCTTCGGCCAGGGGTCGGGGAAAAGGTAGTGCAGGCGGCTGATGCTACCGGGGGCTACCATCCACTCCAGGAAATAGCGGCTTTCCACGCGCAGGCCTCGCACATTGTTCAACCCGCGGCGGGCACTCTCGTTGCACACCTTGCGGATGCGGCCAAGAAGTCGCTCCACACCCAGGAAGCGGGTTTCGGGGTAATGCTCAGCCATGGCCAGCAGGAATCCGCCGTCGCCGCAGCCCAGATCCACTTCACACGTTTCCCCTGCGCCGAAAATCTGCGCCACTCCGTATTGTGCAAAATAATCCTCTGGAACAAAAGCCGTGTTCATCTGCCCCGTATTCTACAGAACCCCGCAAATAAAGTCAATGCATTACCCGCTTTCGTGACACAACAAGGGGCTGTTTCAGATTTGCTGGTAGATATCAGCACCAAAATGGACAAAGATTACGCATTGGCATACTTAAGCTGCATCGACAAACCCGAGTTTGTAGATGTATTGGCGAGTCGCAGGCGAGCGTAATTTCTAGCCCACGAAAGTGGGCGACATATCAATAGCGAGTGGTGAAGCTGCGTTAGCAGCGGAACCACTCGTTAAGTAAATAAAGATATAGGAACCCGTGGAACGGGTGACAGAAATCGTTGTCTCTCAATAAAGCCAAGGTTTCTGTCACCCGTTTCACGGGTT
>JBGVNQ010000054.1:0-15768 GCA_045125705.1 Akkermansia sp.
GATGAATAAATACCCCAGAAAGTTGCATGATGGTAGTTCTGCGTGGCAACTTACAAAGGTCTATTCTTACCATTTTAACAGAATCTCCGCTTAACTACGACTTTTTTCCTTCTATGTCGCTTTTAACCTTGCAATTCACAGTCCGCATGCATAGCCCCTATTTATGCGGAGGGTGTGATTTTATGTTGAATGGTATATTGATTTTGTCCGTTCCTCTCGTCGAAGATTCTGATTTTCAAATCCAGACCGTTGCCTTTCTCACAGGCTTCGATGAGTTCAACCTCATATTCCTCGCTCAGTGCAGGATCCGCAGATTGGTATATGATGAAAGGAGCTGAATCTTCCGGCATGTGAATGACAAGAATGGATGACGAGCTGTCGGCTATACCTGAATCTTTCAGGATAAGGAAATGGGCTGATTCCCACAGCTTCTGCAGGCTGCGTGAATGAAAGTGCAGGTCTGTCGATTGGCTGTTTTTTTCTGCCTTCAGCATCCAGCCCGGGTTCCATTCATTATGCACGGTTTCTTCAGCGATATTCCATTTTCCTCTGGTGCAGATGTGCTTGTTTGCCGCATAGACTTGCAAGGAGGTGAAGGTAAGCAGAAGGAGCAGGAAATGCTTTTTCATGGAAGCCGGTAGTGTTTTGTATAAGACGATTGTACCATGTGAGGATGATGTGTGTCAAGATTAGCAGATGTCCACCTCACGCGCCTGTTCTACGCGCACCCGTGGGCTTTTGCAAACAAAAAGCATGTCCGCATGAGTAGCCCGATAAGTATTACATGTGGGATAAGTCTTGCGGGATAGGATACTATCTGCTAGAATCCGGCAGCTGCTATGAACACGAAACGCACTTATCCGGAAATCTTCCTTCGCCTGTGCTGCCTGTTTCTGGGCCTGTTTCTGCTGGCTCAGGGTATCGCTTTTACTGTGATTGCTGATTTAGGCACAGATGCTATTACCAGCCCTGCGCTGGTGTGTCACCTGGCGCTGGGCGATGTGCCGGGTGGCATGGGATACAGCTTCTGTACTGTGGGGCGTCTTCTCATCTGCGTGCATGTGCTGCTGGTGGTGATGCAGATTCTGCTGCTGCGTCGCAATTATCGTCCTGTGCAGTTGCTTCAGGTGGTGATGGGGGTGATTCTGGGCGTTATGCTTGACTTCTGCCTGAGCTACACCCGCCTGCTGCCGGTTGAGGATTATACTTTCTCGCTCGCATATACCCTGATTGGCTGTGTGATTAGTGCATTCGGCATTTTCACCTATGTGAAGGCCGACATGGTGCCTCTTTCCGCTGAAGGTTTCTGCCTGGCTCTGAGCCGCACGTTCTCCTGGCGTTTCAGCCGAGTGAAAGTGGCTGTGGATTGTTCACTGCTTGCCATTGCAGTGGTGGCATCTCTGATTATCTGGGGCGACGTGGTCGGAGTGCGCGAAGGTTCGCTGATTTGTGCTGTGAGCACGGGCTATATCATCGGCTTTTTCTTCAAGGCGTGCCCCATCTGGGATGATCTTTTTGCCAAGGTTCGGGGCGGATCTCATGCTGCTGACGAAATGGAGTTATCATAAATCCCACTGAAGTGGAAAACTGAGAGTAAATATACTTTTTCTGAATAAACGATTATGGACATCAAGACACTTTATACTGCAGAAGAGATTCAGGAGGCCGTGAGCCGTGTGGCGAGTGATATCGAGGCCTGTTTCGGCGACAAGGAACCGGTTGTGGCTCTTTGCCTGCTCAATGGTGCAATCTGGTATGCTGCGGACCTGCTGCGCTGCCTGCCTGCCAATTTCGAGCTGCAGACGATTCGTATTTCCAGTTATTCGGGCACAGAAAGCACGGGCAAGCTCAAGTGGCACAATGCTCTGCCGGACTGCGCCGGCAAGAATGTGCTGGTGATTGACGACGTGCTGGATACCGGCCTGACCATGAAGGAAGTGTGCGATGCGCTTTACGAGAACGGTGCGGTGAAGGTGGTTTCCACGGTGGCTATCAACAAGAGTGCCCGCCGCGCTTTCGAACACGAACGTGTCTTCTGTGCGCTGCATTGCGATGACTACTTCCTGGTAGGTTACGGACTGGATTACAACGGCAAGTACCGCAATCTGCCCTACGTCGGCTACATCGAATCCTGATTCGGGAAGGCTGAATACCAGTTTTTCCGGGCATCCGGCAGCTGTTACGAGTTGCCGGGTGCTTTATTTTGCGTGATAAGTTTGAAAAAACGGGAGATATCTGTTTCCTTTAGGCTTGATAATGCGCAGGAATCGTGTATACTACGCGCGTGCCACGGGCACATGAATCATCCTGTAAATCAACCATTCATGAACATGAATAATCCCAGAGTCGCTATCGTGGGCGCCACCGGTGCGGTGGGCGTCGAGATTCTTTCCTGCCTTGAGACCCGCAATTTCCCGCTGGCCTCGCTGAAACTTCTGGCCTCTCATCGTTCTGCCGGTAAACAGGTTGCATTCCGTGGTGAGATGCTCACAGTGCAGGAGCTGACGGCTGATTCCTTCGGCGATGTGGACATTGCCCTCTTTGCCGCCGGTGGCGATATTTCCCGCGAGTTTGCCCCCATCGCCGGTGCTGCCGGTTGCGTGGTGGTGGACAACTCCTCCGCTTTCCGTCAGGACGCCGATGTGCCGCTGGTAGTGCCCGAAATCAACGGTGAGGCAGCTTTCAATCATCCCCGCAACATCATCGCCAACCCGAACTGCACCACCATCATCACTCTGATGGCTCTGTATCCGCTGCACCTGAAGTATGGCCTGAAGACCATCGTGGCCAGCAGCTACCAGGCTGTTTCCGGCAGCGGTCAGCACGGCATCACCGAGCTTGAGAACCAGGTGCGTGCCATTGTGGATGGCCACCCCGTGGAAATCAAGACCTATCCCCGCCAGATTGCCTTCAACGTGCTGCCCCAGATTGACAAGTTTGCTGACAACGGCTACACGAAGGAAGAGCTCAAGATGCTCAACGAAGGCCGCAAGATCATGGGCTTGCCCGAGCTGAACGTGACCTGCACCTGCGTGCGTGTTCCCGTGTACCGCAGCCACTCCATCTCCTGCATTGCCCAGTTCGAGAAGCCGGTGGATGTGGAAGGCGCCCGTGGCTGCTTCGAGGGCATGCCCGGCGTGGAGCTCATGGACGATGTGGCCAACAACGTGTGGCCCACCCCGCTGGATTCCACCAACGGCGACACCTGCTACGTGGGCCGTATCCGCAAGGATATCGCCATCGACAACGCCCTGAACCTCTGGGTGGTGGGCGACCAGGTGCGCAAGGGCGCCGCCCTGAATGCCGTGCAGATTGCTGAGCTGCTGGTGAAGGGTAAGTAAATCATTTTCGTCATGGACATCAAGACTCTCATCAAGGAAACGGCCGCTAAGGTGGAAGCTCGTCTGAACGAGCTTCTGCCCGGCGAGGATATTGCCCCCAGCACCATCCACAAGGCCATGCGCTACAGCATCTTTGCGGGTGGCAAGCGCATTCGCCCCCTGCTGTGCCTGGAGGCCGCCAAGGCCTGCGGCGGCAGCGAGGAGGCTGCTCTGGATGCCGCCTGCGCCCTGGAGGCTCTGCACACCTACACGCTGATTCACGATGACCTGCCTTGCATGGACAATGACGACCTGCGCCGCGGCCGCCCCACGAACCACAAGGTGTTCGGCGAGGGTATCGCTGTGCTGGCCGGTGATGCTCTGCTCACCGAGGTGTTTGCCATGCTGGCCCGTGTGCCGGCCAATGACCGCTACGATGCCGCCGACTATGTGGCCGAAATGGCCTTCCGCACCGGCAGCCGCCACCTGGTGGGTGGCCAGGTGCTGGATTTGGAAGGCGAAGGCCGCGAGCTGAGCGTGGAAGACCTCCGCGCCATTCATCACGGCAAGACCTCCGCCCTTATCATTGCTTCTGTGCGCCTCGGCGGCATGTCTGCCGGCTGCACGCCTGAGCAGCTCGATGCCCTCACCGAGTACGGTCGCTGCCTGGGTCTGGCTTTCCAGATTATCGATGATATCCTCGATGTGACCTCCACACCGGAGGTGCTGGGCAAGAGTATCGGCAAGGACGCCAAGGTGCAGAAGGCCACCTATCCCGCCCTGGTGGGCATGGATAACGCCCGCGCCGAGGCTCGCGAGCTTACCGCCGCTGCCCGCGCAGCGCTGGATGTGTTCTCCGACCGCCGTCGCGAGAATCTCCTGGCTATCAATGATTACCTTCTGAAGCGCGATTATTGATTCTGCGCACAAGATACTTTTCCCGCCGCCGGAGTTCATGCCCCGGTGGCGGTTTTATTTGGGCCTGTTTCAAATCTGCTGGTAGACATATGCATCAGAACCAACTAACTTGATTAAAGGATAAAGATTACGCATAGGCATCATTAAGCCGTATCGACAAATTCGAGATTGTCGAGCAGTTTGCGAAGCGTCAGCGGAGCGGAATTTTTCGCCCACGGAGTGGGCGAAAGATAGTAGGCCGGGGTAAGAGCGCGTCAGCGCTCGCAGCCCCGGCTGGCACAAAAAAATAATCAGAGCCCACGGAGTGGGTGACAGAGCGGCGGTCTAACGCATTGCCTCTATTCTGTCACCCGTTCCACGGGCTCCGTTCAACTTTTTTGTTATTGCAGGGGCTTGGGGCTTCGCGTCTCGCTTCGCTCGCTTGCTACGCCCTCACAGGTCGCCCGCTGACGCGGGCTTTCCCCTGCCTGTCATCTTTCACCCACTCCGTGGGCGAAAAATTCCGCTCGCCTATGGCTCGCCTGCTTTTCGACAATTCCCGATTTGTCGATGATTGACTTATTATGTCAACGCATCATTTATTGCGAGGTGCAGCAAATCTGAAATAGACTTCTCAATAGACGCTTTTATTTAAGAAAACTTGAAAAACAGGCTTGCGTTGGGGTGGGGTATTTGTTAGTATAATGGTGTTGACGCTCCCTGACTACCCTATACCGAGCCAACGAATGCAGCCGCATTGTCGGGTTGTGCCAGGGTGGATTGTCGGGGCATGGGTCAGCAAGTAACTCCTAACCCTACCCTACATATCCTATGATACCTGAAATCGAAAACGAAAATACTGTTGTGTCCGCCCTGCGTCGTAATCTGCACCTGGCTCTGCGTCGCCGTACCTTTAGCTTCAAGCAGAACTCCCGCTTGAATGACCTGCTGCCGCAGGAACCCGTTCGCCGTCAGCATACGCTGTGGGGCGCTACGCTGCCCCTGCTGCTGGCTTTGCTGATGTGCAAAGCATGATTAGGGCTTGCCTGCCAGTCGGCTATTCTGTAGAATAGAAGCGCATGGCAGAGTTCCGCGAGATACATGATGCCCAGACGGCGCTCAGAACCTATTTTGGTTTTGAGTCGCTGCGTCCCGGGCAGGATGAAGTGGTGCAGGCGATACTGGCCGGGCATGATGCCATGGGTATCATGCCTACGGGCGGTGGTAAATCGCTCTGCTACCAGCTGCCTGCGCTCTGCCGCCCGGGGCTTACGGTGGTGGTGTCTCCGCTCATCGCGCTGATGAAGGACCAGGTGGATGCCCTGCAGGCACGCGGTATCCCTGCGGCTGCAGTGAACTCGTCGCTGGGTGCGGAGGAATACCGCCAGGTGATGCAGGCGCTGCGCCGCGGAGAGCTCAAGATTCTTTATGTGGCACCCGAACGCTTTGCGCAGGATGCCTTCATGGAGCTTCTGCGGGGGCTGCAGGTGGCCTTGCTGGCGGTGGACGAGGCGCACTGTCTGAGCCAGTGGGGACACGATTTCCGACCCGATTATCTGCGTCTGGGGCGTGTGCGCGAGGCGCTGGGCTATCCGCAGACGGTGGCGCTTACCGCCACGGCCACGGCGCACGTGCGCGAGGATATCCTCAACACGCTGCAGCTGCGGGAGCCGGAGGTAATCATCAGTGGCTTCGGACGTGATAATCTGGATTTCGCCATCACGCACTGTGAGAGCCGCAAGGCTAAATTTGAGCGCATTCACGCGATGATTGCGCGGTGGAAGAAGGGTATTATCTATTGCTCCACGCGCAAGAATGTGATGCTTGTGTTCGAGGAATTATCCGCGGCTCACGTGAATGCAGTGGCCTACCATGCCGGTATGTCGGATGAGGAGCGTGCGTTCTCGCAGGATGCCTTCGTCTCCGGTCGTGCGGATGTGGTGGTGGCTACCAATGCTTTCGGCATGGGCATTGACCGCTCGGATGTGCGCTTTGTGGTGCATTTCGAGATTCCCGGCAGTGTGGAGGCCTATTATCAGGAGGCTGGCCGCGCAGGGCGCGATGGCGAGCCTGCTGCCTGCGAACTGCTTTTCAACCATGCCGACCTCAAGACGCAGGAGTTCTTCTTTGAGGGGAGTAACCCGCCTGTGGCGCTGGTGCGCTCGCTGTATAATTTCCTGCGCTTCGAGTGTGACCCGACCACGCATGAACTGCACATCACGGTGGATGCCATGGCGGAGCGCATGGGCAAGGATGTGAATCCCATGGCGGTGGGCACGGCTCTTTCCTGTCTGATTCATGCGGGGGCAATCCAGCGCTTCGATGTACCGGGGCAGCTTACCAAGGGTACACGCCTGCTGCGCCCCGAGGTGAATTTCGAGTGCCTTGATATCGACCGGAACAGCCTGGAGGAAAAGGCAAAGCGTGACCACCTCAAGATTGAGGCCATGACTCGCTTTGCCTATTCGATGGGGTGTCGTCAGCAGTGGATTCTGGATTATTTCGGCGAGACGAATTCGGAGCCCTGCGGCCACTGCGATATCTGCGCTGCCGATGATAACGGAGAGCGCGAGGAGCTGGCGGAAGAAGAGCTGCTGATGGTGCGTAAGGCGCTCGCTGGTGTGGCTCGCGCATCGAAACGTGGGCCTGCGGGCGAGTGGGTGGCCATCTATGGACGCGGAAAGATTATGGACATGCTGAGGGGCGCTAAGAATGCCTCGATGCACCAGTATCTTACTTCGCTTTCTACTTACGGAATTCTCAAGAATCTTTCAGATGCGAGGATGAAGGCCCTGTTCCGCGCTATGCATGAAGCGGGGCTGCTGCAGAGCACAGGTGGCGATATGCCGCTTATCACGCTCACGGCAGCGGGCGAGGATGTGATGCAGAGCCGCACTACGCCCCGACTTACACGCCGTGGCTGGTGCGGTGCCTCCACCATGCTGAAGAATAAGACCGCACGCCACGATAAGACCCGCCAGCTGCTGGAAAGCATGGGGCTGGGGCGCTTGGATAAGGAGCTGTATGAGCACTTGGCCGAGCTGCGCCGTGACCTCGCTGCCGAATTCAATATGCCCGCTTACCGCATCATGCACAACGAGACGCTGCGCGCGTTGGCTACGCTGAAGCCCACGACGATGGAGGCCGCAGAGCGCATCAAGGGCGTAGGCCCCTGGCTGCGCAAGAACCACCTGCGTGCCTTCGTAGAGCTGATTCAGGACTACGAGGACCGCTGAGAACGATATCAGATGAGGCCTTTGAAATCGTAGCCGGCCTGCTGCACAGCGGCGGCGATGACTGCTTCGTTCACAGGAGCGGAGCAGGTGAGTGTGACCGTGTTGCTCTTATGGTCTGCCTTGACCTCCTCAACACCGGGAATGGCGCTGAGTGCCTGGCTGACGTGACGCTCACAGTGAGGGCACATCATGCCTAGTACAGAAATGGTGATGGTATTCATGGATGGTACGACAGGGGTGATGAACTGCTTGCGGCGCAAGCGCAGGGCATTGCCCACGACAAAGAGACTGCTCAGACTCATGGCTGCTGCTGCCACGGCTGGGCTGAGCTGCCAGCCGAGCAGAGGATAATAGAGCCCAGCAGCCAGCGGAATCATAAGGATGTTGTAGAAAAATGCCCAGAAAAGGTTCTGGCGTATAGTGCGGATGACAGCGCGGCTGAGCTTCAACGCTGATACTGCATCGCTCAATTCACTGCGTACCAGTACGATACCTGCGCTCTCTATGGCCACATCAGTTCCCGCGCCTATGGCTATACCGACATCTGCTACAGTCAGGGCAGGGGCATCGTTGATACCATCGCCTACCATGGCAACGATATGCCCTTTACGTTGGAGTTCTGTCACCTTGGCTGCTTTATCTGCCGGTGTAACCCCGGCATAAAACTCTGTTACGCCTGCCTGCTGAGCTATTGCAGCAACGGTCTCGGGCGTATCTCCGCTCATGACCAGAACCTTCAGCCCTCTGGCCTGCATGGCTGAAACTGCTGCTATGCTTTCGGCCTTGATGGGGTCTGCCACATGGATGCAGCCTATGTAGGAATCTCCTTGCGCAAAGTATATAGGTGTAATGCCACTCGGAGCTGAACGCGTGGTTTCCGGTATTTGGATACCAAGTTCATGCATAAGCTCTGCATTGCCTGCAGCGCAGGATTGTCCCCCGGACATGGCTGTTACACCGCGGGCAGCGTGGTATGCAAGATCAGTTATCGGTTGTGGTGTATAAAATTTTACAAACTCTCTAATCGCTTTAGCAAGAGGATGTGAGTTGTTATTTTCTAAGTCGCATGCTAGTTGTAACAATGTGGATTTAGACACCTTTTGCGCGGGATAAACACCTAGCACAACAGGCTGCCCCGTAGTAAGGGTCCCCGTTTTGTCAAGTACAACAGCGCTTGTGCGACGTGCATTTTCCATGGTGGCGCCGTCTCGGAAAAGAATCCCGTGTTCCGCTCCGATTCCGGCTCCTGCGGCGATGGCAACGGGTGTTGCAAGACCAAGTGCGCAGGGACACGAAACGACAAGGACTGCAATGGCGCAACCGAGAGCAAAGGAAAGTGACGCTCCGCATATCAGCCAGACGGCGGCGGTTGACAGTGAGATGATAACGACAGCAGGTACAAAGAAAGCGGAAATCTGATCTGCAACGCGTGAAATGGGCGCTTTAGAGGCAGTAGCTTCGCTCACCTGGTGTATGATTCCATTGAGAACGGCATTTTCTCGCAGCTGGCATGCTTCAGCCCAGAGTTCTGCGTTCCCGTTGATGGTTCCGGCAAATATTCTGCTTCCTTTCTCTTTGAGTACGGGAATGCTTTCTCCCGTCAATGCTGATTCATCGATACTTGAAACTCCTTCTGTTACAATAGCATCGATAGGTATACGCGAGCCTGCGGGAATAATAAGGATATCGCCTACAAGTACATCTTCTGCTGGGATAATGATGCTTTCTCCATTTCTGATGACTGTAGCAGTCTGTGGCAGTAGTTCCTTCAGCTTGTTGATAGCATTTCCTGCCTGAGAAGTCGCTCGGCTTTCAATCCATTTACCCAGAGTGATGAGCGTAAGAATCATGCCCGCCGCATCAATATAGGCATGGCGGCTATGGAATAAGATAATATCTAAAATGCTGTACAGAATACCGGCTGACGCGCCCAGAGCAATCAACGTGTCCATATTGGGCGCAAAATTCGCGGCAGACCGTGTGCCTGAGATAAAGAACTTGCGGTTAAGCCACAAAATAGGAAGTAATAGCAGTAATTGCAGTGTAGCACTTCCGGGTTCGAAATGATGCAACAGCATCATCGGAATCAGGAACGCTAGTGAAAAGAAAAATCGGTTTTTGTAGCTTTCTTTGTTGTTTGTGTCGGAGGGTGTACTGCTACTTATGTGTGCGCCGTAACCTGCACGTTCTACAGCATTTATGATGATGGATTCGCAGAGAATCGAGTCATCATAATTGACTTTCATGCTGTGGGTGAGCAGGTTCACCTGAACCTGCTTAACACCTGGAAGTTCAGCCGTGACTTTCTCAATACGAGCAGCGCACGCCGCGCAACTCATTCCCGTAATCGTAAAGCCCTGTTGCTTCATGTTATTCTGCAAAGTCAGTCAGGGCAGGGAATGAGAGATGTATTACTGCGCTTCGGCAAGCACTTCGTCCATTTCTTCCGAACGAGAGCAACTGATGGCATCGCGGCCGCTCCAATCCTTCAGAGTAGGATCTGCTCCATTCTCGATGAGGAGACGTGCCACTGTACGATTGTTGTCAATGACGGCATGCATCAACGGAGAGATGCCGTTCTCATCGCACTGATTGGGGTCTGCTTTCAGGGTAAGAAGAACGCTAACGCATTTACTCTTATTGTTGAGCACTGCGGCGATAAGAGGTGTACTGCCATTGCAGCGGTGGTCGAAATTAAAGCCACCGGGCTGTTGTGACAGAATGTGAAGCAGCTCATGGCGTCCGTTTTCTGCAGCGTGCAAGGCTGCGCTGCGGATAATAAGCTCGGCGTCTTTTGCTTCCGGCTGTGCCAGCAGGCCGCGAACGGCCATTTTCTTGCCGAGAATAGCGGCAAGTTCGAGGAGGGAACGGCCTTCTTTATCCTTGAGCCAGAAAGGATTGCTGTTGCCTTCCTGCCACTTGGCGTTCAGCTCGTTGTAAGCCTCAATTTCATCATGGTAATCCTTCTCCTGACGCAGGGTAACCCAGCAGCAGCTGCAAAAAATGAGATACACCATGCTCCACACCACATTCATGACGGATTTGCGGCGAGCCAGAGCCTGTGCAAAACTGAGCAGGCCGTTTACAATAAAGCCTGATACACAGAGTGTAAGAAGCCATATTTCGACCTGTGAAGGTGTCTCAATACCTGCGCTGACCTTCCAGGAAAGAAGGGCAATGACGATAAGGAGCAGGAGGGGATTGATGTAATCTTTCATCCAGTTAGTGCTTGGTTAGGGGTCGCGGATAAATTATTCCTTTGAAGAATCGGCCGGCTTGGCTTCTTTGGCTTTTTCTTCTGTTTTTGTTTCTTTGGCCTTTGCTTGTTCAGAATCAGATGGTTCTGCAGATTTTTCGGCCGTTTTGCCGCCTTCTGACGCCGTTATTTCGGCCTTGGCGGGTTCCTCTACGGGTTTTTCTGCTTCAGCAGGCGCTTCTGGAGCCTTTTCCTCAGGTTTCTTTTCTTCCGCAGGCTTTTCTCCCTTCGTGGGTTCTTCTGCGGGCTTTTCTTCTTTCTTAGGCTCCTCAGCGGGCTTCTCTACCTTCTTGGGCTCTTCCGCAGGCTTTTCTTTCTTTGCTTCCACAACGGTAGCCGGCTTTGCAGCAACCGGGGTGGCAGGTTTCAGCTTGTTTGCAGGAGCTGCGGTAGCGGTAGCCAGTTTAAGAACAGGCTTGGTTTTACTGACGGGTTCAGCAGGTTTCTGTTCTTTTTCGGCCTTGGGAGAGCTTTCTGTATCTTTAACTTCCTTACTATCAGTAGGTGCAGGTTCTGCTTTTTTCTTGGCCGCTTTCCTCTTTCCGTTGCCGATATAGGTTTCGAAGCAAGCCATAAGCAAGGCATAGATAAGGAAGAAGGCGCCTGGAACAGCTGCCAGAATCCACGGGGTGCCTTGAACTATATACAGTGCCTCTGGAAGGGCGGGGGATGCATTGTTTGCCCAGAGCTGGGAGGCATAGGTGAAAAACTCTGTGACGCCATACCACAGAGCGTAGCTGATGACGGCGGTGATAGCAACGCGACCGCAGGCAGAGGCACACACCCAGCCGGCAATGAAGATGAGCAGCGTAATAGCCAGCGGAATTTCGTAGGCTGTAAAGCTCTGGCAGAATTGGTTGACTGCTTCGTTGTGCACCAGTGCGCTCGGCAGGGCGATGCACGGGCCGGCCAGGGTATAGAGGCCGCTGGCAATGAGCACCAGGATGGAAGCGCAGAAGAGCGTGTTCCAGATGGCATCCAGAATGCGGGTGATGGAGAAGATGGTCAGCAGAATGACAAGCGCCAGCGAAACTGTGAGATAGTTGATGCCGCAGAGCTGATCAAGCAGCGCCGAGCTGTTGATGCTGTTGCAGAACTCGCTCAGAGTCGTTGTGGGGGAAACTTGCAGATAGCACGTCACGGCCATCAGCACAATAATGCTGAACACCAG
Organism: Akkermansia sp.; assembly: GCA_045125705.1. GTDB lineage: Bacteria > Verrucomicrobiota > Verrucomicrobiia > Verrucomicrobiales > Akkermansiaceae > Akkermansia. Next base: position 11,881 of record JBGVNQ010000054.1, read on the forward strand.
ACGGAAGAGAATTGCTAATGCCTTCATGATTGCTCTATTTTAGGCAATACCCCCCTTCGCGTCAAGGTAAATCCCCGTTTCCGCATCATAATTTTGCGCGCGCGTAAAAAGAGACCGCCGGAGCATCTGCTCCGGCGGTCATCCTGTAAACTGATTTACCTGTTTTTTTACTCCGGCAGGCATTCGCCTTCCACTATCTGCTCCAGAGTCTGGCGGCGGCGGATGATGCTCCACTTGTCTCCATCCACCAGTACCTCGGCGGCCAGCGGGCGGGAGTTGTAGGTGGAGGCCATGCTGAAGCCGTAGGCACCGGCGCTCAGCTCGGCAAGCACTTCGCCCGGCTTCACGTCTGCGATGCGGCGGTTCTGTGCCTGGAAGTCACCCGATTCGCAGATGGGGCCCACGATGTCGGCCACGATTTCGTCGCCGCTGTGTTCCTGCACCGGCCAGATTTCATGGTAGCCTTCGTAAAGGGCAGGGCGGATGATGTCATTCATGCCGGCGTCAATCATCTTGAAGGTCTTGGCTTCGCCCTTCTTCTCATACACGCAGGTGGTGAGCATGGCGGCGGCGTTGCCGACCAGGCGGCGGCCGGGTTCCATAAGAATCTTGATGCCGAGCGGCTTGAGCAGGGGGATGATGGCATCTGCATAGCTCTGGATGGTAATTTGCTCAGGGTGGGCAGCCCACCACTCCGGCTTGCCGGATTCCAGGCAGCCATCATAGATGATACCGATACCGCCGCCGATGGACCAGAACTCGATGTTATAGAGCTCCATGAACTTCTTCACGATGGGCATCACCTTCACCACGGCGTCCACAAAGGGCTGCACCTCGGTAAGCTGAGAACCGATGTGCATCTGCAGGCCCTTGATGTACAGGTTGGGCATCTCTGCCGCAATGGTGGCATACACCTCCTCGATGCGGGTGATGTCCACGCCGAACTTGTTCTCGTTGGTGCCGGTGGTGATATACTTGTGCGTGTGCGCGTCCACGTGCGGGTTTACGCGCACGGCCACAGGAGCCTTCACCCCCATTTCGCCGGCAATGCGGTTGATTTCGCGCAGCTCATTCTCGCTTTCGCAGTTGAAGCAATAAATGTTCTGCTCCAGGGCGTAGCGGATTTCGCGCTCGGTCTTGGCCACACCGGCGTAGGTGCACAGGGTGGGGTCGCCACCGGCATTGATAACGCGCCAGAGCTCGCCGCCGGACACGATGTCGAAGCCGGCGTCCAGCTTGGCCATGAGGTTCAGGATGGCCTTGTTCGAGCAGGCCTTTACGGCGTAGGCCACGTGGGCATCGATGGAGGAAAATGCATTGCGGAACTCGACCAGATCATCAGCGATGGTCTTTTTGCTGTATACGAAGACGGGGGTGCCGACCGCAGCGGCAATGTCAGCCAGATTCACGCCCTCGCAGTGCAGAGCGCCGTTCTTGTAGGCGAATGTGTGCATTTACTTATTGATAGTGTGCTGTTGAAGTTTTTCGACGTGGGGCGGCGGCTCATCGGAAATGATGGTGGCAGCCCAGGAAAGGTCGCGGGAATTGACGAGTGCCAGCTTGATGAGCACCATGATGGGCACAGCCAGCAGCATGCCGATGGGCCCCCACACCCAGCCCCAGAACAGCACGGCCAGCACCACCACGGTGGTGGCAATGCCGAACTGCTTGCCAAGGAAGATGGGCTCGATGCCGTTGCCGATGGCGAAGTTGATGGCGATGTAGCAGCCCGTGATGATGAAGGCATCGCCCCATCCACCCATGAGCAGGGCCATGATGATGGGCGGAATGGCGGCTACAATGGAACCGATGGTGGGGATGTAGTTCAGCACATAGGCCAGCACACCCCAGAGGAAGGCAAAGGGCACATCCATGGCAGCACAGGCCCACCAGGCCAGGGCGCCTGTGGTGGCACTCGCGATGGTCTTGATAAGCAGGTAACGCTGGATGCCGCGCAGGGCCACGGTGAAATCTTCCTTGCCCTTGGTGCTGTTCGGCAGACGGTGCACATTGCGCTTGAAGAGCTTGGCCTCGCCCAGCATGAAGGTCATGAGGATGAGTACCAGCGTGCAGGTGGTGATGAAGGTGATAGCCTGCCCGGAGATGGACTGCACCATGCTCACCATCTGCTGAGTGTCGAACAAATCCTGGGGTGAACTGAATACGGCGCGCGCCTGTTCTTCCAGACCGAATTTGCCCAGCCAGGTCATGAGCTCGTTATATTTTTCCACCATGCGGGCCGTGAAATCGCCCTGAATCGTGGCCTTCATATCCGCTGCCAGGTATTTGATGATACTGGCCACGCCGAAGAGGATACCGCCGTCCGCCACCACCGTGGCGGTCACTGCCAGCCAGTGCGGGAAGCGCAGGTATTTGCTCAGCAGTTTGGTGATGGAGTAGCTGATGATGGCCAGGAAACCGGCCAGCATGATGGGCAGCAGCACACTGCGGGCTGCCTGTAACCCGAAGATTACAATGACAAAGGCCGCCGCGGTGAGAAGAAAACGCGCACCTTCGCCGAAATACGGCGGACGCTCATTGGGCGAGTCTGTGGAGTCGGTCATAAATCGCGCACATTCTACACGGGCGCGCGTGTAATTTCAAGGTTGAAACACGGTCATGGCGCAAAATAATCACTCAAGTGTGCCGTTTTATCGATCAGAATAACAAGGGGCCTGCCGACTATGCCAACATGTCCGCATCAATACCAGTACCCGGTTTCCTCCTGCCAGTTGTGCTGCACCTGCTCTGCTGCCGGAGATACCTCAGGTTCCCTGCTGCGCGAGGGGGTGCACAGCAATCCCTTCCATGTGTACCGCGTTGTCTTGCAAGGGGTATAGAAAAAACGGGTACCGGGCTGCGCGGCTTCCATGCGCGCATTCAGCTCTGCAAACAAAGCAGCAGGCATCTGCCCATGCGCTTCACTCGTCTTGGTATCCATGCAGGTACAGATATTATACTTCTCCTCCATCCGAACGTGGTAATAATCGCCCAGGTACGGCAGTAGCAGTACACGCGCGGCGCAAATCACCAGCCATCCCGCCAGCAGACAGATATACAGGCGTTTGATGCGGCTCATGGTGTCACTTTCCCTTTCCGGTTTAATTTCACCAGCCATTCCTGCACCACGGCTTCGGCAGACTCTGCCGGTCCCGCATCCGCCCAGACAAGAGCCGGCCGGGCATGCACCAGTTCCAGTCCTCCATCTGCGGTGGGAATGGCAAGATAATATTCGCTGCCACTCATCCGTACGCTCCACGTGATATACCATAACCGGTACATGTCGCTGCAGCGTTCGTCCAGCATGCGGTTGAGTTCTGCCACCTCCCGAATTGTCAGAGGACGCTCGGGGAGCCCCGTCACGGAGGTGCGTTCCACCTCAAACACAGCTGGCGATGTGCAGAGCAGCAGACTGCCGGCTATCCACACAACCGGAGCCGCCAGCCCCCAGAGCATCAGCCGAAACCACTTATTCATCGCCACAACCTTAGCACAATCACCTCCATATGGTCAATTCCTCGGAGGCACTGTTACACAAATGTAACACAGGGGTCTGTTTCAGATTTGCTGATGCGTAGGTTAGCGTTAGCTGACAAAAAAAGTGGCAGTCCAGCCTTGCTTCTCTTTGTAACACTCGTTACAAAGGGTTGATGATAAAAGAACTTTACAAACAAAAGGGCTGGACTGCCACCAGCGCCATTGTCCGTCAAAATTGCGTTGAGGTCAAGCTTGCAATTGACCATAGAAACAATTTTTATTGCGCCAAGTGTCGTTCAATACTTAAAACCCATTCTGTAAGAGAGATTTGCGTGCGTGATTTACCCATCACAGATAAGGATGTCACGCTGTACGTTGATACAATGCAAGGGTATTGTGTTTGCTGTAAGC
>JBGVNQ010000055.1:0-7037 GCA_045125705.1 Akkermansia sp.
GGCAGTCCAGCCCTTTTGTTTGTAAAGTTCTTTTATCATCAACCCTTTGTAACGAGTGTTACAAAGACAAGCAAGGCTGGACTGCCACTTTTTTTGTCAGCTAAGGGTTACCTAGGCATCAGCAAATCTGAAACAGACCCAAACGGGCGGAACTTAATTTTCTCGTTGACCATGGCTTTATATATGATAAAATCCCGCATATGAGTACTCAATCCCAGAAAGATTTGACGCCGGTGGTGCCTCGCAAGTACCGCGCCATATTCTTCATGCTGGTCAGCTGCTTCGCCTTGTGGGGCCTGCTGAATAATATGACGGATAACCTGGTTCCGGCATTCAAGAACATCTTCACAATTCCCCAGGAGAAAGCTGCGCTGGTGCAGGTGGCGTTCTACGGCGCCTACGCTGTGCTGGCTATCTTTGCTTCCATTCTTATCGAGGAGTTCTCGTATAAGAAGGGCGTACTGATTGGCCTGGGTGTGTATATTCTGGGTGCGCTCTGCTACATTCCCGCCTGCATCAACCAGAGCTTTGAGATTTACTTTATCGCCATCTTTGTGGTGGCCTGCGGTTGTTCGGTGCTGGAAACGACCTGCAATCCTTATGTGATTTCCTTGGGGCCGGAGCAGACGGCTGTGCGTCGTCTGAACTTTGCTCAGGCATTCAACCCCGTGGGTTCCATTGCGGGTATTTTCCTGGCTCAGCAGCTGATTCTGAGCAACCTGAACCCCGCTACCGCCGATGAGCGTGCCGCTATGCCTGCCGAGCAGCTCAAGGAGATTGTGCACAGCGAGCTGTTCTGGGTGTGCGCCCCGTATGTGGGTCTTTGCGCCATTGCCTTCTTTATCTGGCTGTTCTTCCTGCGTGCCAAGGATACGCAGGAGACTTCCTCTGAGGTATCTAAGGGTAGTGGACCGCGTGTATTTGTGGCTGCGCTTTTCGCCATTGTGCCTCTTACCGTGCTCTATTTCCTCTTCCCGGACATGGATAAGGTGACCTGGGTGCTTTGCGGTACGCTGGGCCCGATTGCCTACCTGTTCCTGGTGGGTGACTACCGCGCCATGCTGTTCTCCCTGCTGAGCCAGCCCCGCTACTGGTGCGGTGTGATTGCCCAGTTCTTCTATGTGGGTGTGCAGATTGCTGCCTGGACCTACCTGAACGTCTACTGCTGCAAGGAGCTGGGTGTGACCCCCGCCACCGCTGCTACCTACTACCTGATTTCCATCATTCTCTTCATCGCCTGCCGCTGGATTGCCACATACTACATGAAGAAGTTCAACCCCGCCAGCATGATGAGCCTGTTCGCCATTGGTGCTATCGCCACTTGCGCCGGTACCATCTACCTGCCCAGCACGGTGCTCTTCACCATTGGTGGCCTTGATTTTTCGGCCAACGTGCTCTGCCTTATCGCAATGTCCGGCTGCATGAGCCTTATGTTCCCGACCATCTACGGCATTGCCCTGGGTGGTCTGAACCAGCGCGACGTGAAGCTGGGTGCTGCCGGCCTCATCATGGCTATTCTGGGTGGCGCTCTCATCACCCCGTGGATGGCCGGCATCATCGGCGATGCCGATTCCTGCTGGCTGTGCCTTACTGCCGGTATGGATAACACCTGGGATACGAACCTGGGCACCTCTCACGCCGCTGTGCGCGCCTCCTTCATCGTGCCCGCTATCTGCTTTGCGGTGGTGCTGGTGTACAGCCTTATCTTCCGCAAGCCCACCACTTCCTCTGATAAATAATAACCATTTAACCCAAACCAAACGTATATGAAGTACGATACATTGCCCACTATCGGGATCCGTCCCACGATTGACGGCCGCCGCCTCGGTGTCCGTGAGTCTCTGGAGGATCAGACCATGAACATGGCCAAGGCCGCCGCTGCCCTCATCGAGGCCAACGTGACGCATGCCAACGGCCAGCCCGTGAAGTGCATCATCGCCGACACCACCATCGGTGGTCCCGCTGAGGCCGCTGCCTGCAACCAGAAGTTCGCTGAGAACAACGTAGGCTGCTCCCTTATCGTGACTCCCTGCTGGTGCTATATCACCGAAACTTTCGAGACCGATGCCACCACGCCCAAGGCTATCTGGGGCTTCAACGGCACCGAGCGCCCCGGCGCTGTGTACCTGGCCGCTGCTCTGGCCGGCTATGCCCAGAAGGGTGTGCCCGCATTCTCCATCTACGGTCACGACGTACAGGACGCTGACGACACCTCCATCCCCGAGGACGTGGCTGAGAAGATTCTGCGCTTCGCCCGCGCCGGCCTTACCGTGGCTACCCTGCGTGGCAAGGGCTACCTCTCCATCGGTGGCTGCTCCATGGGTATCGCCGGTTCCATCGTTGACCAGAACTTCTGGGAAAGCTACATGGGCATGCGCGTGCAGGCTGTCGACATGACCGAAGTGCGCCGCCGCATGGAGCTCGGCATCTACGACAAGGCCGAGTTCGACCTGGCCATGGAGTGGGCCAAGAAATATGTGAAGATTGGTCCGGACCGCAACCGCCCCGACCTCGTGCTTTCCCCCGAGGAGAAGGAGCGCACCCTGCGCGAGTCTATCCTCATGACCATCATCTTCCGCGATATGATGCACGGCAACCCCTACCTCAAGACGATTGACCGCGAGGAAGAGGGCCTGGGCTTCAATGCTATCTGCGGTGGCTTCCAGGGTCAGCGTCACTGGACGGACTTCTACCCCAACGGCGACATGGCCGAGTCCCTGCTGAACAGCACCTTCGACTGGAACGGTCCGCGCGAGGCTATTCCCTTCGCCACGGAAAACGATGCCATGAACGGCGTGTGCATGCTCCTGCTGCACCAGCTCACCGGCCGCGCTGCCTGCTTCTCCGATATCCGCACCTACTGGAGCCCCGCCGCTGTGAAGCGCGTGACCGGCTACACCATGGAAGGTCTGGCTAAGGACGGTATCATGCACCTCATCAACTCCGGTTCCACGGCTCTGGACGGCAACATGCACTCCACCGCTGAGGATGGTACTCCCATCATGAAGAAGACCGGAGAGACCACCCAGGCCGACATCGAGGCCATGATGGGTGCTTCCGAGTGGTGCCCGGCCAACCGCGAATACTTCCGCGGCGGCGGCTACAGCCTCCACTTCGTGTCCAAGGGTAATGTGCCTGTGACCATGATTCGCATGAACCTCGTGAAGGGCCAGGGCCCGGTGCTCACCATCGTGGAAGGCTGGACCTGCGACCTGCCGCAGGAGGTGAACGACAAGCTCGACCAGCGCACGGACCCGGGTTGGCCCACCACCTGGTTTGCCCCCCGCCTTACCGGCAAGGGTGGCTTCAAGGATGTGTACACCGTGATGGCCAACATGGGTGCCAACCACGGCGCCTGGACCTACGGCCACATCGGTGCCGATATCATCACCCTGGCTTCCATGCTCCGCATCCCCGTATACGCCCACAACGTGCCCGAGGATAAGGTATACCGCCCCGCAGCCTGGGATCTTTTCGGTACCGCCGATCCCGAAGGTGCAGACTTCCGTGCCTGCGCCAACTTCGGCCCCATCTACGGTAAGTATTAATTCCGTTTCTCCACCAGCCCTGCCTAGCCGGCAGGGCTGGTGATTTCTTTTAATGAACCCCGCGTACAAGAAAATCTACACCTGCACACCGGTGGCTTTTCACGCGAATGATGGCTTTTTCATTCGCGATACGGGGCTCATTGCGTCCACCCTGCGCACCATGGGGGTGGAGAGCAAGTGCATCATGCCTCTGCCATACTACGATGATGATCAGCGCGAGCATCTCATCCGCACCGAGTACCGGAATCTGTTTTCCGAGGAATGGTGGAAGTCGCTGGGTATAGATGCATTGGTGTTGTATTCCTGGGGCGCTCCGCGATACCGTGGCATTGCCAGTGCTGTGAAGAAAGCGGGAATCCGCTTGGTGATTCATATGGATACTTCCGGCGATTTCGAGGGGTGCTTCCCTGCAGGGACTCCATGGTATGCTCGGTTGAAGCGCCGGATGCTGACCCGTATACATGATATATTCCGCTCCTGGCATATGCGTCAGGCTGATACCATAACCATGTGTCCGGATGCCGCAGCCGCTGTAAGCCGTCGGCCTTTCTATGGTAAGTGGGTACAGGATAGATGTTTTCCCATGCCGTGTCCTGTGTCGCCCGATTGCAAGTATAGCGGCGTGGAAAAGGAAGATATTATTCTCTGCGTTGGGCGCTGGGATGATAAGTTCCAGAAGCGCCCGGAGATGCTTATGGCGACACTGGAACAGTTCTATGCTGGTGGAGCAAGGGCTGAAACCCGGATTTATGGCACGATAACTGATGAACTGCGCGCCTGGCATGCAGATTTGCCCATCGAGGTTGCAGCACGAATCAAGATGCCTGGGTATTTGCAGAATTCACTGTTGTGGCAGGAGTATAATGCCGCTCGTGTGATTCTTTGTACGTCTCTTTTTGAAGGTTCTCATAATGTTTCAGCTGAGGCTCTCTGCTGCGGGTGCTCAGTTGTAACGCCGCTTTTACATAAAGGCCTTCGTGATGTTATATGGTATACAAGCCGGGATTCCGGTACTGTTGCGGTCGAGGATTCAGCCACCGCGCTGGCAGAAGCTCTGCAGCTGGAGATGGAGCACTGGGCTGCCTCCCGCCGCAACCCTCGTGATATCGCAGCTGCCTGGCAGCCTCATTTTCACGCAGATAAAGTTTTTAACAAGATATTCGAGTAACAAATTATGTCCTACGTACTTTGCTTAGACTGTGGCGCTACCAATGTGCGCGCCATCCTAGTTGATGACAAGGGGCAGCTGGTCGCTAAATCCAGCCAGCCCAATTCCACCGATGCCGGTGCAGAGAATCCGGATTTCCATGTGTGGAATGCCGACCGCATCCTGAACCAGTTGGCTACCTGTGCCCGTGAGATTCTGCCGCAGATTGATGCTGCGGAGGTGAAGGCGGTGACCATCACCACTTTTGGCGTGGATGGCGCGCTGGTGAATGAGGCAGGGGAGCTGCTGTATCCTGTCATTTCCTGGAAGTGCCCGCGCACGGCTGAGGTGATGAAGCGTGTGGAGGAGTATATGCCGCAGGCCATGCTCAACTCCATTTCCGGCGTGGGTGAGTTTGCCTTCAACACGATTTACAAGCTTATCTGGCTCAAGGAGAACCGTCCGGAGCTGATTGAGCAGGCTCATGCCTGGCTCTTCATCTCCAATATTCTGGCTCACCGCCTTACCGGCGTGATGGCAACTGACCGCACCATGGCCGGTACTTCCCAGATGACCGATCTGACCACTGGCGACTGGTCCACCGAGATTCTCAGCGCCATCGGTATCAGCAAGTCCCTCTTCCCGGCTATGGTGAATGCCGGCGATGCCATCGGCACCCTTACCCCCGCTGCCTGCGAGCTGCTGGGCCTGCCGAACGCTGTGCCGGTTATTTCCACAGGCCACGACACTCAGTTTGCCCTTTTCGGCAGCGGTGTGCAGGAGAACCAGCCCTTCCTTTCCAGCGGTACCTGGGAAATCCTCATGCTGCGCACGGCCAAGGCCAGTCTTGAATCCGAGGACTACGCCGCCGGCGCTACCGTGGAATACGACAGCAAGACCGGCCTGCTCAACCCCGGCCTGCAGTGGATTGCCAGCGGCATCATCGAGTGGGTGAAGGCCACCTGCTACAACGGCGAGAGCTTCGATACCATGGATGCCGAGGCCGAGAAGATTGCCCCCGGCTCCGATGGCGTGAAACTCATCCCTGATTTCCTGCCCAGTGATGCCGTGCCCGGCAGCATTCAGGGCCTGGTGCTGGGCCGTACCCGCGCCCATATCTACCGCGCCGCCATGGAGGCTCTCACCTTGCGCCTCAAGCAGCGCCTCGAGAAGCTGGAGAAGGTGGGCGGTTTCAAGTCCACAGACCTGCTTCTGGTAGGCGGTGGTGCCCGCAACAAGGTGTGGACCCAGATGCGCGCCGATATTCTCGGCCTGCCTATCCGCATTTCCAACGTATCCGAAAGCACCGTTCTGGGCGCCGCTATGTACGCTTTTGCCGGTGCCGGTGTGTTCGAATCTCCCGAATCCTGCCGCGATGCCTTCGGCATCACCTATACAACCATCAACCCCGGCGAACAGCAATCCGCTTACGCCGAACTCTACAATTAATCATTAATCACTAATCATTAATCATTGTATTATGGCTAATCCCGAACTCTACATCAAACTCGCTCTGCCGGATCGCATCTTCCCTTGGGAGAACTACGACCCGCAGACCCGCGAAGAAATCGACGCTTTCTTCAACAGCCCTGAAATCCGCGTTATCAAGGAGCGCATGGTCGACATGGGGCGCCGCCTCTGGCAGCGTGAGTATGTCGACGGCAACGGCGGCAACCTCTCCGTGCGCGTGGCCAAGGACCTCGTGCTCTGCTCCCCCACGCTTTGCTCCAAGGGCTTCATGACCGTGGACGACATCTGCATGGTGGATATGAATGCCGGCCAGCTCTGCGGCTACCGCCCCGCCACCAGCGAGGTGAAGACCCACATCGCCATGATGAAGGAAGTGGGCGTGAACGCCTGCATCCACGCTCATCCTCCGTGCTGCAATGCTTTCCTCTTCGCCGGCATGGTTCCCCCGAATGGCATCAACCCCGAGGCTGATATCTTCCTCGGCCAGATTCCGCTGGCTCCCTATGGTACCCCCGGCTCTCCCGAGACCGCCGAGGCCGTGGCCAAGGCCTGCCACCAGAGCACCGTGGTGTTCATGGAGAACCACGGAGTCATCACCGGCGCCCGCCACATTGAGGAGGCTGAGTGGTTCATGGAGAACGCCGATGCCTACTGCAAGATGGTGCTCTTTGCCGACATGCACGGCGGCAAGCTCAACCAGGTGAACGAAGCCGGTATCGCCGACTTCCTCGCCATCCGCAAGAACATCGGCTACTCCGTACCCGAAGGTCAGCCCCTGTACAACTTCCGCGAGTACAACGGCTACACCATGGGTATCGCCGGCGAGAAGAAGGACTAAGTTTCCGTTCTTGTCTGATTTTGTAGCGGGGGGG
>JBGVNQ010000056.1:0-61169 GCA_045125705.1 Akkermansia sp.
GATGAATAAATACCCCAGAAAGTTGCATGATGGTAGTTCTGCGTGGCAACTTACAAAGGTCTATTCTTACCATTTTAACAGAATCTCCGCTTAACTACGACTTTTTTCCTTCTATGTCGCTTTTAACCTTGCAATTCACAGGAGAAGAAGGGAAACTGCCCACAAAACAGACACCAAAGCAGCTTGATGAGGAGCACGCGGTGCTGTATACTGCACAAAACAATTCACCATTCCTATGCCTGTTTCGCCGGAGAAAATGCAGAAGCTGCAGGAGATGATGCAGCGCCTGGGGGTACACAAGAATGACCTCGAGGAGAAGTTTGTGCGAGGCAGCGGCAAAGGCGGCCAGAAAATCAACAAGACGAATAATTGCGTCTACCTCACCCATGTGCCCAGCGGCATTGTGGTGCGCTGCCATTGCGAGCGTGAACGCGAAATAAACCGCTATCTGGCGCGGCGTACGCTCTGCGAGGAGCTGGATCACCGCCTCAACGGCGCACCCAGTCCCCGCCAGCTGGAGCTGAAACGCGCCCGCAAACGCGGCGGCAAGCCCCGCTCCTGCAGCATCACCCAGCGGAAGATGGAGGGAGAGGAGGAATGTTGAATCTTGGATTTTTAAAGCTAAGCGGGCCTCGCTTCGCTGGTTGTTAATCAGATTTCTGCGCGGCGTGGATGAAGCGCAGGGCAAGGGGAAGAAGGCTCCGGGCGCCGAGGAGCATGAGCGGGGTGATGAAGAAAAAGAGGATAAAGGCACCAATGATGGCGGGGTCGTGGATGACAAGGTGAGCACAGATGAAAAGGAGAAGCTGAGGCACGAAGATAGCGGCGTACCAGATGACGCGGTGCAGGGTGCTCTGCAGAGTGAAGCTGGGGAAGAGCAGCAGGAAGCCCAGGGGGACGAGCATGAACCAGCTCAGCATATAGGGAATGAACAGCAGCGAGATAATCATGATGAGGGGTTCATCCTTTTCTTCGTATGAAGGCTCGTAGAGGCGACCGACAGAGGCTGAGGTATCTGGTACGCCATGCATCTGGCGGAAGACGAGCAGGGAGCGGCCGTTGCTCAGACGCGTGAACACCAGGTCATCGATAACGTAGCCCCATTCGTAGTTGCCGGCCATCATGCAGTTTCGGCGGGCTTCCGGACGGTAGAGGCCGGTTCCGGGAGCCGGTTCCATCTGCCACTCTGTGGGGAGTGGCTCGCTGGTGGGCTTGAGCCCGAAATTCTGGATGAAAAGGGATTCCTGCTCCGGGGCGGGGGCGAAGGTGAAGAGGTAGAGAGTGGAGTGTTCCTCTTCATTGTGCGTCTGCCTCATTTCCAGTCCGGTGGGGGCGGGGCCGAGCCATCGTTCGAAGTCGTTCCAGGCACCAGTGGCGGTTTCGGGTAGTTTTGACCAGGGGATGTATATGGGCGTGATGAGCAGAAGGATGAACAGCAGGTAACCGAGAGCAAAGCGCTTGCGCGTCTTGCTCAGGCGGGGGATGGAGAGGAAGGTGGACCTGTTATTCATGGTTGTGGCTCGGTTTGAGTGTTGCGGAAGGCTATCATACGTACCAGAGGCAGCAGGAGGCCTGCCCCTGCCAGCTGCAGGGGGATGATGACGATGCTGCCCATGAGTAAGGCAAACAGCGCCATGTAGTGGCCGTAGCTCAGGCACATCAGGAGTCCCGGAATGAGGGGGAAGAGAGCAGCTGTGGTGAACCAGTAGACCACATGGCGCCTGCAGTTGAGATTGAAGCGGGGGAAGAGCAGCAGGAAGCCCAGCGGCGCCAACAGCGAGAAGGCGATGAGGGCGATGCACCAGAGCACGGAGCGCCATGTGGGCGTGGGTTCTGGCTCTGCGCGGGGATAGGCCGTGGGCACAACCATGCGCTCGTGGAAATCGTTTTCAGATTTGTGGCGGAATGCCAGCAGGGTGCGGCCATCGCTCAGTTGCGCCAGCGTCATGTCCTGCACCTCGAAGCCGGAATCGCCGGAACCGGATATCATGAGCTTGGTGTAAGCGGTCAGCTTCGGCTGCGTGGGGGAAATCTGAGCTTCCCAATGCGCAGGCAGGGGCGCGGCTCCGCGGTCTTTATCTGCCAGCGCAAAATGGTGGATAATCTGTTCCCTCCAGGCATCATCCGCCCGGAACGTGAAGATGATTCCCGCCCTGTCATCGGATTCCCGCCTCCATTCCTCGGCCTGCAGTTGCTGGGGCACCGGGCCAATCCAGGATTGGAACAGGCTCCACTGCTGACGGGGCGTCCACTCCTCCGTTGCCTTCATGATGAAGGGGAATGCTACAAGGCAGAGAAGCATCAGAACATAGCAGACAGTGTAGGTGATACGGGCGCGGCTCATGGGTGAAAGGTGTGATTGCGTTGTTTTTATGACCTGTCCTTGCGGAAGGCTATCATGATGACGATGGGCAACAACATGCCGGCTCCGGCCAGCTGGAGCGGCACGAGAATGATGCACCAGAAGATGGCAGCTGGTATGGCCGCCACTACGCCCGTGCTGGTGCAGGCTGAGATGAGCAGGAGAATGGGGAAGAGCGCGGCGGTAAGGAACCAGTAGGCTATGTGCCGCTTGCGGGTCAGGTTGAAACGCGGGAAGAGCAGCAGGAAGCCCAGTGGCACCAGCAGAAGGAAGGCAATGCCCACCACAATGCAGAGCCCGGATAGCCAGAGAGTCATGTCATCGACGGGCTCCTCCTCGTATGCTGGAAAGACCAGGTCGCGTTTGCCGAACTCGTTGTCCCAGCTGTAGCGGAAAGCCAGCAGGGTGCGGCCATCGGCCAGCTGCGCCAGGGTCATATCCCGTACGTCATAGCCACTGGAGGCATCGTGTGTTATCATGAGTTTCGGGTGGGCGGTCAGCCTGGGCTGGGTGGGGTGGAGTTGCTTCTCCCAATGCTCGGGCAGGGGGGCTGTGTCGCGGTCCTTATCTGCCAGACCAAAAGCGCGGATGAGTTTTGTTCGCCATTCTTCCGTGGAGCTGAAGGTGAAGATGATGCCCTGTCGGTCATCTGCCGCGCGATTCCACTCCTCAGCCTGCAGCTGGTTTGGCACGGGGCCGAACCAGGGATGAAATCCGTTCCATTGTGCCTGCGGCGTGATTTCCTGCGTGGCTTTCACGATGAAGGGAAAGGCCACGAAGACGAGAAGCATCAGCACATAGCAGATGGTATAGGTGAGGCGGGCGCGGCTCATGGGTGGAAATCAGGTGAAGAATTCGGAGACACCGTAGGCGATGCTGATGATGCCGCAAAGAATGAAGACAATAGGTGATAGCGAGGCCGTGGTCGAAGCCATGGCATTTTCCGGCCTGTCCGGGTCATAGAGCACGGTGATACGGCTCTTGCCGATGAGCGGCACGGGCGGGAGAGAATCGGTTATCTCGTGTTCGTTTCCTTTCTCATCGGTGTAGGTGTATACCGCCACGGGCTCGTGCTTTCCTGAGCTGAGACTTCGACTGGTCCGGATGCCCTGGAGGATGCCTTCCGTCTGCACGCCGTGTCTGGTGAGATAAAGCGATTTTTTGAGCTCGAAGAGACCGAACCCGATGACGACCAGCCCAAGCGCAAAGAAGGCGTACGGCTGGTATTCCTCGGGAACTGTCAGGGCGATGAATGTAGTGCTGTTCATGGCTGGCAGAGAAGATTATAGCAGAGATATCCTGCCGTTCAAGAGTTGCGGGGAGGAGTGGCTTTCAGGTAATGCTTTACGATGCGGGAGCATACCCATGCGCCGAGCAGCAGCAGGGGAATCCCTAAAAACAAGGTGCCAAATATAGTGACGCCCAGCAAGGGGCCGCTGTACCATGCCGGGTAACACCAGACCACCATAATGATGGGGAGAATGAGAACAGACGAATACCAGAGGGCGTAGTGCCGCATGCGGCTCAGATTAAAGCGGGGGAAGAGCAGCAGCAAGCCAAGCGGGGCGAGGAGGAAATCGCTGAGGAGCATCAACAGGCTGAATATCCCAATCAGAAACGAACTCTCTTCGTCCTTTTTCTCGAAGCGGGGGCGGTAGTAGTTGCCTCCGCAAATGGTATCATCTTCTTCCCAGAGCACGTTGAAGGCGAATAAGGTGCGGCCATCAGCCAAGCGGGTGAGGGTGGTGCCTTCGATGACGTACCCCCATTCGTTGTTTCCTGCCAGCAGGCAAAGGAGGGGGGGCTGTTGGCGGAATATCGTAGCCCCCGGCTGCGCGGTCATGTGCCAGTCTTCGGGGAGGGTCTCGGCTGATTCCTGAAGCTCGAGAAATTCCACTAGCTCCTTTTCCTTATCGGCAGAGCCGGGGAAGGTGAAACCGAAGTAGGTGGAGCGTTCCATACCGGTGGGGAAGGTGGTTTGCTCCAGTTGAGCAGGAGCTTCCCCCAGCCAGCGGTGGAAAATATCCCAGCTCTCCACCGGTGTCTTCACCTGCAACGGAATCGGGAAAAATTGCGGGTATAGCAGAATGACCAGGAAAATCAGATACGCCGCAGTGTATATTTTGCGCCCCTTACTCATGTGCTTGATATTAACAGCGAAAGCCTACGGATGCAAGCGCTTTTGTTGGATTGATGGAGACGAAGTCGCTGGTTCTATTCGAAGTTCGGGACTGAAGTCCCGTGCTCCGACAGATTTTCGGCCTCTGAAAATCCCTATTTGCCTGACTTCCTCATCTTTGGGGGATTGCCAAGGGGCGGGGGATGTGGTAGAATCTGCGGCGACATGAAGTTCCTTATCACAGCCGGGCCTACGCGTGAAGCGCTGGACCCTGTGCGTTATCTCACCAACCGCTCATCCGGCCGCATGGGGTATGCGCTGGCCGGGGCGGCGCGCCACGACGGGCACGAGGTCATTCTCATTTCCGGCCCTACCACGCTGGACGTACCGCCGGGGGTGGATTTCATTCCCGTGGAGAGTGCCCAGCAGATGTATGATGCTGTGCGCGATATGGTGAAGTATGCCGATGCTGCGATTTTGTGCGCGGCCGTGGCCGATTATCGCCCTGTGGACGTGCAGGAGCAGAAAATCAAGAAGAGCGGGGAGCGCATGGTCATTGAGCTGGAAAAGACGCCGGATATCCTGGGCAGCATGCGCGATGTGTTCGGCTTCACGGGCACGCTGGTGGGTTTTGCCGCCGAGACGCAGAATGTGGAGGAATATGCGCAGGACAAGCTGCGCCGCAAGAAGTGTGATTTCATTGTGGCGAATGATGTGAGCCGCCACGATATCGGCTTTGATTCCCGCGAGAATGAGGTGGCGCTGGTGTTCCCCGACCATGTGGAGTACCTGGAAAAGAACACCAAGGAGCGTATCGCCATGCAGATTATTGAACACGCCACCATCATCCGCCGCCCATGAAAGTGACCATGGAAATGCTGGGCTGGGGCCCGGATTATGCAGAGGCTCTGGCTGCGCTGGGGCACCCCGAGTGGTATCCCGCCCGCATCATCCGCGAGACGAAGATTAATTTCACCGTGATTGCCAAGGGCAAGGGCGACCACGAGGTGGTGCTCTGCGGCAAGGTGTGGCACGATGCTGTTTCCGATGCCGACCTGCCCACCGTGGGCGACTGGGTGGCTGTGGACCCGGGGCAGGGCAAGGATCTGCCTGTTATCCGAGCCATGCTGCCGCGTCGCAACCGATTCTCCCGCAAGGCACCCGGCCGCAGCTGTGCTGAGCAGGTCATCGGCGCGAATGTGGACATGGTGGTGGTTATCACCGATGCGGAGAGCGACTACAATCCGCGCCGTATCGAGCGCTACCTGACCCTCATCCGCAAGAGCGGCGCCACCCCCGTGGTGCTGGTGAATAAGGCCGATACCGCACCCGAGGCGGACATGCAGCGCGCGGTGGAGGAAATCCGCGCCCTGGGCTGCAGCGAGGTCTACCCCATCGTGGCCCGCTGGCGCAAGGGCTACCCGCAGTATCTGCGACGCGTGCCCAAGGGGCGTACCATCACGGTGGTGGGTTCATCGGGCGTGGGCAAGAGTACCTTTGTGAACAGCCTGCTGGGCGATGAATGGCTGGAGACCGGTCATGTGAACGAGGTGACGGGCAAGGGACGCCACACCACCGTGGCCCGCGAGCTGGTGATTCTGGCGGGCGGCGGTGTATTGATTGATAACCCCGGCATGCGCGAGATTCACATGTGGACGGATGCCGCTACGCTCCGCGCGCAGTTTGCTGACCTGACCGAGCTGGAGAGCCAGTGCCGCTTTGCGGACTGCTCCCACCGCAAGGATGCCGGCTGTGCCATCCGCGCCGCGCTTGAGGCCGGTACGCTCACGCAGGAACGCTACGAACACTTCCTGAACCTCGACGCCGAGATTGCCGAGCTTGAGCGCCGCAATGAAAAGCGCCAGATGACCCTGGAGCGCGTCAACCGCCGCGAGAAACGCCACATGCTCCGCAACCGCGAAGACCGCGAGGATCACCGCCGCAACATGAATCCCCACCGCAGGCAATACTATTCGGATTGACGATTGATTATTGCGGGCTTCGCCCGCGGAATTCATCAATGGTCAATAGTCATTCGTCAATTCTTCTCTTGCCTCACGGTTTCGCGGGCGGATTTGGCGGCGATGAGCCACTGGCGCACGCCTTCTTTATCCTGCGTTTCGAGCAGGTCGATGAGGTGGTGCAGGTCGTTCACGCAGTCGTGCAGGGCAGCGCGCACGGCTACGTCGTTTTCCCAGAGGATATCGGCCCACATGTTGGCGCCGCCGGAGCAGACGCGCGTGGTATCGCGGAAGCCCGTGGCTGCAAGGCGCTGCAGGTCTTCCATGGGCTCCTGACCGAGGGTGGCGCCGCGGGCACAGAGTGCGGCGAGGATATGCGGGCAGTGTGAAATGCGAGCCACGGTGCGGTCGTGGTTCACGGGATCCATTTCGTAGGTGCTGGTGCCCAGAGCCTGCCAGAATGCAGCCAGCTGCTGCACCTTGGCGGCGGGGGCGCCGTGCGGGTTGGTAAGGGCTACTGTGGCGCCCTTGATGAGGTCGGCATAGGCATTTTCGATGCCTTGTTTCTCTGCACCGGCCATGGGGTGGGAGCCGATGAAGCAGCGCCCGCGGCTGGTGAGCATGGTGCCGGTGGTGCGGTGTACATAGGCCTTCACCGAGCCGATGTCGGTGATGATGGCCTCCTTTGACACTGCAGAAAGAATGTAGCGGGAGAGCTCCTCAAACGCGCCGATGGGCGTGGCGAGGATAATCAGCTCTGCGCCCTTGGCAGCCTCACGGGCATCGGTGAAGACATGCTCGGTGATGCCGCGCTCGCGTACAAAGTCGAGCGGTTGCTGGCGGCGGGCCCAGATGCGCAGCTCGCAGCCGGGCAGGTGCTGCTGCACGGCCATGGCAATGGAGCCGCCGAGCAGGCCGGGACCCAGAATACAGACTGATTTGAAAGGCGTGCAGCTCATGCGTTACGGCACATAGAACATGAAGTTGGTGCCGCGCACCTTCAGCTTCTTGCCGCTGGGGAAGGGCTTGCCATCCTTGTCTACCACGCGGATAGTCTTGTTCGGGTTCAGCGGGTTGTACACGCGGGTGGGGTCGCCGGGTACACGCATGGCCACGGGAATGGGACCGGTGTTGGTAATCTGGCTCAGGTCGGTTGCCGTGGAAGCCGCTGCGGCGGGTTTCGGCGTGCTGGAGGCGGTGGAAACGATGGGCTCCAGCGCGGGCTCGGCCTTCTTCACCGGGGCAGGGGTGACCTTGGGCTGAGGCGCAGGCGTGGTAAGCTTCATGGTGCCGGGGGCAACGGGCTTGGTCAGATCCAGCGGGGCATTGGCTGCAGAGGCGGTAATCGGCTGGCTCGCCACGGGCTCGGGAATGGGTGCCTGCTCAATGCCGGTGGGCTGAGTGGTCATCCATGTGTCAGGGTAGGTGGTGCGACCTGCTGTGCCCTGGTAGGGCATATCGGGCACCGTGGGGGTGTAAATCACACAGGAACTGAGCAGACATGCTGTCAGGGACATGAGCAATTGCTGGCGGGTGGAGCGCTTCATGGATGAATGAGCTGGTTTCTTTAAGATAAGTTAAATCTATTTAGTGAAAATGTCAACTTCAAAACGCTCAGACGGGCTCTGCAGGCTGATTAAATTGCCGGAAATGCGCGTTATGGCTTGAAAAGTTGGTGCGGACGGAGTAAAGTTGGGGCATGAGCACCTTGCATTGCCCGAGTCTGTACCAGTATACGCGCCGCCTGACCCGCGAGGTGATGGTGGGAAACGTGGGGATTGGCGGAAACAATCCCATTCGTATTCAGTCCATGCTGACCAGCGATACGCTGGATACCGCAGGCTGTGTGCGTGAGTCTCTGGCGCTGGCAGAGGCCGGTTGCGAGATTATCCGCCTGACCGCTCAGACCAAGGTGTATGCCGCCAATCTGGAGAACATTGCCCGCGAGCTGCGCGCTGCCGGGTGCCAGGTGCCGCTGGTGGCCGATATTCATTTCAAACCCGATGCCGCCATGGAGGCTGCCAAGTGGGTGGAGAAAATCCGCGTGAATCCGGGCAACTTCGTGGATAAGAAGAAGTTTGTGGAGCGTGATTACACGGATTTCGAGTACGAGGAAGAGATTGAGAAAATCCGCAAGGCGTTCACGCCTCTCGTGCTTTTCTGTAAGGAACATGGCCGCGCCATGCGTCTGGGTGCCAACCACGGCTCTCTTTCCGACCGCATCCTGAACCGCTACGGCGACACGCCCGATGGCATGGTGGAAAGCGCGCTGGAGTTTGCCCGCATTGCTCGCGAGCTGGATTACCACCAGCTGGTATTCTCCATGAAGTCCTCCAACGTGAAGGTCATGATTCAGGCCTACCGCCTGCTGGTGAAGCGACTGGCCGAGGAAGGTCTGGACTGGAACTACCCCATCCACCTGGGCGTGACCGAGGCTGGCGAGGGCGAGGACGCCCGTATCAAGAGTGCCACGGGCGTGGGCTCCCTGCTGGCCGACGGCATTGGCGACACCCTGCGTGTGTCGCTTACCGAGGACCCTGTGTATGAGATTGCCCCCGGCTTCGAGCTGGCCGCCCCCTACCAGCCGGGAGTGATGCCCGCTGCCGCTCCGCTGGAGATTCAGGCGCAGGATGCCTTCAACCCCTTTGAATTCAACAAGCGCAAGGCCGATGTGATTACCCGCGGCGGTGTGACGCTGGGCTGGAATGAGCCGGTGCGCGTGGTGCTGCCCGAGGCAGCCTGCAAGGAGCTTGACCCCGCGGTGATGAAGGATTTCATGCCGGAAATCTCCTACGAGGATTGCGCTCCCGTGGAGATTGATCCGCGCGATGCCGCTGCTGCGGCTGAGCTGGCCGATGCCCCCGCCACGCTGGTGACGGTGAAGGACGGTATCGATATGCCTGTGGTGCAGGCTTTCCGCCTGCTGGCCTCGGTGATTCCGACCCGCCACAGCATCCTGCTCAAGGATACGCTCTGCAATGGCTGCGATTCCCTCTCCGCTCCCATGGCCGGCGGAGTGAATGCCGGTGCGCTGCTCTGTGACGGTATCGGTAATGCTGTGCTGGTGCGCCGCGAGGCTGACCCCGACAAAGCTGCCCGCCTGGGCTTCAATATCCTGCAGGCGGCCGGTGTGCGCCTGAGCAAGACTGAGTATGTGTCCTGCCCGTCCTGCGGCCGCACGCATTACAACATTCAGGAAGCCGCCGCCCGCATCCGCGAGGCCACGGGGCACCTGAAGGGCGTCAAAATCGCCATCATGGGCTGCATTGTGAACGGCCCCGGCGAAATGAGCGATGCCGATTTCGGCTACGTGGGCGGCGCTCCAAACAAGATTAACCTCTACGTAGGCCACAACCCCGTGGTGATGAATATCCCGCAGGAGGAAGCCGTTCAGCACCTGGTGCAGCTCATCAAGGACCACGGTCGCTGGGTTGAGCCCTGAGTCCGAGCGCAGCGAGGATATCGTCTTGCGCATCGCGCAAGATATCGTCTGCCGCAGGCAGATATCGTCCCGCCCCTTTGGGGCGGGATATCGTTTTCCTATGGGGCGAGGAGTAACGGCCACCCAATGATTGGGTGATGATAGACAGTGGTGAAATAGGGAACGATATCCGCGCTTCAGGGCGCGGACAGGGCCTTCTCTACACCCTCGCCATAATCTCTGTGGCAGCGGTAGCAGTGCTCCAGGTGGCGCTGGCGGATGAATTCAGGCACATCGGCCATGGCTCGCGCTGTGTTGTCGAAAAGGGCCTGGCGCTGTTCTGCGCTCATGAGCAGGAACAGGGCGCGGGGCTGGGCGAAGTAGTCCTCATCATCATTGGTGTAGTCCCAGTGGCCTGAATCGCCGCAGATGTGCCGGGGCGGTTCCATGTACTGCTGCTGTTCCTGCCATTCGTGGTAGCTATTCGGCTCGTAGGTGAGGGTGTCGCCCAGGTTGCCATCGGTGCGCATCTGGCCATCGCGGTGGAAGCTGTGGAAAGGGCATCGCGGACGATTTACGGGGATGAGATGATGGTTCACACCCAGTCGGTAACGCTGTGCATCTCCATAGGCAAAGAGCCGGCCTTGCAGCATTTTATCCGGTGAGAACCCAATGCCCGGCACCACCTGAGCGGGGTTGAACGCGGCTTGCTCCACCTCAGCAAAATAGTTCTGCGGATTGCGGTTGAGTATCATTTCGCCCACCTCAATGAGCGGGAAATCTCCGTGCGGCCACACCTTGGTCAAATCAAAGGGATTGAAGGGGAAAGCTGCGGCCTCGGCATCTGTCATGACCTGGATGCAGAGTTTCCATTTCGGGAAGCGCCCCTGCGCGATGGCCCGGTAGAGGTCGGAACCGGCGCTGTCGCGGTCGGCGGCGATGAGGGCGGCAGCCTGCTCGTCGGTCAGGTTGCGGATTCCCTGCTGGCAGCGCCAGTGGAATTTGCACCAGATACGCTCGTTATGCTCGTTGATGAGCGAGAACGTGTGGCTGCCGAAGCCGTGCATGTGACGGAAGCCGTCCGGGATGCCTCGGTCGCTCATCACGATAGTAATCTGGTGGAAAGCCTCGGGAAGGGAGGTCCAGAAATCCCAGTTGGCGGCGGGACTGTGCAGCCCGCTGGCGGGGTGGCGTTTGATGGCGTGGTTCAGGTCGGCAAACTTGCGTGGGTCTCGCAGGAAGAAGACCGGTGTGTTGTTGCCCACCAGGTCCCAGTTGCCTTGCCGGGTGTAGAACTTCACGGCAAAGCCGCGGATATCGCGCTCGGCATCCGCTGCTCCGCGCTCGCCAGCTACGGTGGAGAAACGCACAAAGACCTCCGTTTCCTTACCGATGGAGGAGAATAAATCCGCGCGAGTGTAGCGGGTGATATCATTTGTGACGCGGAACACGCCGAATGCACCGAAGCCTTTGGCATGCATGCGGCGCTCCGGGATGACCTCCCGGTTCAGGTGGCTGAGCTTTTCGAAGAGCCATGTGTCCTGCATGAGCATGGGGCCACGAGGCCCTGCTGTAAGGGAGCGGTTGTTATCGGCTACGGGGGCTCCCGCAGCGGTGGTGAGCATGTGGTTCATGGAAGCTGATTGTAGATATAGCTTCCTTGTTTTTCAAGAGGTTAGAGTAACTGTTTTTTGCTTCCGAGTGTAGCGGGGAGTGTGGTCGCGTCCGCTCAAAATGGGGAACGATATCCAGCCCCTGCGGGGCTGGACGAAATCCGGGCGTTGCCCGGACGAAATCCTGACCTGCGGTCAGGACGTCACGCAGCCGGGGCAATTGCGCACCCAGTGGCCGGGGGTGATTTCCACTAGCTCAGGGGTGCGGTCGGTGAGGCAGAGCTCTGGCTTGCCTACGATATTGCGGGGGCGGAAGGCGCAGCCACGCACGGGTTCGCGCAGGGTGGGGGGCAGACCGGGGATGGTCTGGAGCCTGCTGCCTTTATCCGCAGCGCTGGGGATGGATGCCATGAGTGAGCGTGTGTAGGCATGCAGCGGGTGGCGGATGAGTTCCTCTGCCGGGGCGCTTTCCACGATGCTGCCGGCATACATCACCTGAATACGGTGGGCATACTGCCGCACCACGCCCAGGTCGTGGGTGATGAGAATGATGGCGGTGCCCAGCTCCTGCTGGCGGGAGCGGAGGAGGTCCAGCACCTGCTTCTGCACGGTGACATCCAGTGCGGTGGTGGGTTCATCGGCGATGAGGATTTCGGGGCGGGTGATGAGTGCCATGGCTATCATCACACGCTGGCGCATGCCGCCGGAAAACTCGTGCGGGTAGGCCTTGGCGCGTTTTTCGGGCTCGGGGATGCCGGTGCGTGCGAGCTCCTCCACCGCCAGCCTGCGGGCCTCGCGCCAGCTGAGCCCCTGGTGCAGAACGAGTGGCTCGGCCACCTGGTCGCCGATGCACATGCAGGGATTCAGGCAGGTCATGGGGTCCTGGAAAATCATGGAGATGCGCTTGCCTCGCAGCCCTGCATGAACTTTTTCCGGTGCATGCAGCAGGTCGACGCCATCGAACCATGCGTGGGAGTCCTTGCCGATGCGGGCTGGAGGGCTGGGAAGCAGCCCCATGAGGGTGGAGCAGGTTACCGATTTACCGGAGCCGGATTCGCCCACAATGCCGAGGGTTTCACCGGCATGCAGGTCAAAGGAAACGCCGTTGACGGCGTAATTGACGCCGGCACGGGAGTGAAACTCGACCGTGAGGTCGCGCACCTGGAGCAGGGGAGTACTCATCTGGCCTGTTCAAAGAGGTCTTCGAGCATTTCCATGCCCTTCGCTGCGCGGTAGCGGGATACCGGGTGGTTGGCATTCTGCACCGTCTGCTGCCATTCGTAGGGGATGCCATCGATGCCGAACACGGCACCGAGCAGGGCACCGGCAATGGCGCCGTTGGTGTCCGGGTCGCCCAGCTTGCTGACGATGCTGCACATGGCCGAGGCAAAATCCCTCGCGTGCAGCAGCCAGTAGTAGGTGCACTGGAAGGCAATTTCTACCCAGCCGGCCTGGGGATGATACGCGGGTTCCTCGGTTTCTGCGGCGCGCAGTCGGCTGAGCAGGGCAGCATCGTTCAGCTCTTCGGCGCGCTTGCAGGCTGCGGCGTATATCTCTTGCGGAGTCTTGCCCTGCATGGCCAGGATGAGTGATTCCACATAGATGATGTTTGCGTTGATGCAGCGGGCGTGGATGTGGGTGAGGGTGCAGTCTGCCTTGGCGGCTGCCTGCCAGTCCCATTCGGGGTGTAGTGCTGCATAGATACCGATGGGAGCCACACGCATGAGCGCTCCGTTTGCCTGAGAATCCGGGTTGAATTCACCTTTGAGGGCGTAACAGATGGTGACGCCTACATCTGCCGGGTCAGAGGAAAGCCAGTCGATGTACTGGGCCTGAGTGGCCATGCTGTTGAAGCCCTGTTCATTGAGCAGGCTGCGGAGCAGGGCAATGGCCATTTCGGAATCATCGGTGATGGTACCTTTCATGCGGCATGCGGTGATGCCCCAGCCGTCTGTCATGCCGGTGATTCCGCTGGGGAAATGCCGCTTGAAATCTGCCTGGGAGTGGAACTCCAGCGGTGCACCCAGGGCGTCACCGCACATGAGTCCGAGCATGCAGCCCCGCGCCCGTTTTTCCACAGCATCATGCGGTTTGGCGCAACAATCACAGGCTGTTTCATTTTTTGCAGCCACCAGTGGGAAACGGGAGGAAAGAGGGTAGTCATCCACCTTGATGAGTTCCACACCGTACATTTCAGCAATGGCCGGAGCCTGGGATGCAGCGTAATCCTCGCCGTAATAAATGGTTTTCACTCCGTGGGCGCAGAGGGCCTGCATGCACGAGGTGCAGGGCATGGTGGTGCAGGCCACGATGCGGGCCTCGCCACGCTTGAACAGGCTGCACAGGTTGATTTCCGCGTGCAGCATGAACTTCTGGCGCTCATTGCGTGAGGCCCAGAACCCCTCCGGTGCATCAAAGCCGGGGAACAGGCCATTGTATGCCGTGCCGATGACTCGGTTGTCCTTATCCAGTGCGGCGGCGCCCACCTTGCGGTAGGGGTCTTCGGAGCGCAGGGCAGCCACATG
Organism: Akkermansia sp.; assembly: GCA_045125705.1. Lineage (GTDB taxonomy): Bacteria > Verrucomicrobiota > Verrucomicrobiia > Verrucomicrobiales > Akkermansiaceae > Akkermansia. Next base: position 14,002 of record JBGVNQ010000056.1, read on the forward strand.
GGCCAGAGCCATCACATATTGCGGTATCGGCAGGCGGTTCATGCGTGTATGATAGCACATTGCCCCCTCAATGCAAGGTGTTTCGCGTGCGCAGGCGCGGAAAATCCTGTCAGAAAGTTAGTCTGCCCTTGCCAAGCGGGTCGGAAAGGAGTAAAGTAAGCGCCATGAACATCCAGCTCTTCAAAGACCTGTGTGAGGCAACCGGGGCTCCCGGTTTCGAGTATGGCATCCGCGAGCTGGTCATCAAGGAGATGACCCCGCTGGCCGATGAAATCAAGGTGGACAACGTGGGCAACGTGGTGGCCCTTATCAAGGGTAAGAGCTCTGAAAAGAGCATCATGTGCGCCGCCCACATGGACGAAATCGGTTTCATCGTCCGCTATATCGACGACAACGGCTTTATCCGCATCCTGCCCTTGGGTGGCTTTGACCCCAAGACCCTCACCGCCCAGCGCGTGACGGTGCACGGCACCAAGGAGCTGCCCGGCTGCATGGGCGTGAAGCCCATCCACGTGATGAGCCCCGAGGAGCGCACCAAGATGCCCCAGGTGACCGATTACGTGGTGGACCTTGGTCTGAGCAAGGAAGAGGTGGAGAAGTATGTTTCCATCGGTGATTCCATCACCCGCATCGGTGACCTGGTGGAGATGGGCGACTGCCTGAATGTGAAGAGCATCGACAACCGCGGCGGCTGCTACATGCTCATCGAGGCTGTACGTGCCATCAAGGCCAGCGGCAACCTGCCGGACTATGACCTGTATGCCGTGTTCACGGTGCAGGAGGAAGTGGGCCTGCGCGGCGCTCATGCTGCCACCCTCGCCATCAACCCCGATTTCGCTTTCGCTCTGGACGTGACTATCGCGTTCGATACCCCCGGCAGCGGCGCTCACGATAAGTGCACCGTGCTGGGTAAGGGTACGGCTGTGAAGGTGTACGACGGTACCCTCATCACCGACCCCCGCATGGTGAAGTTCATGACGGCTCTCTGCCAGGAGAGCGAGATTCCCTACCAGCTTGAGCTGCTTGCCGCCGGTGGCACAGATGCCGGCGCCATGCAGAAGTTCACCGCCGGTGGTTCCATCACGGGTGCTATCTCCATCCCCGTGCGCAATGTGCACCAGAGCATCGAAATGGCCCACAAGGTGGACATCGACGCCAGCGTGAACCTGCTCACTGCCTGCTTCACTTCCCTGACCCGCTGGGACTGGAGCTGGAAGCAGATGAACCGCACCCTGGCTCCCAAGGCCGATTGCGCAGAAGCTGCACCCAAGAAGAAGTGCTGCTGCCGCAAGAAGAAGTAATTGATTTAACTCAAAATGAAGCGTGCATCAGGCTGCAATTCCTGATGCTCGCTTTTTCATCCCTATGAGTGATTATTTTGCGATTCAGTTTCCGTTTGCAGGGGCGTCTGCCTGGCAGGAGCTCTCCGCCATTCTGCGAGCGGGGAACTGCCCCATGCCCAGCGCGTACAGGGATGATGAGCATCTGCTGCTGGTGTGGCGTTATGAGCGGCATATGAATGAATGTGCCTGGGAGCTCAGCCACCACGTGCTGCATATCCTCATGTATGAGAAAATGCTGGATATGAGCCGCTTCTACAACAAGTTCAGAACGGAACCCATTATATGCACTTCTGAACGGCTGTGCCGGATGCTCCGTTTCGGACTGCCGCATGGGTTCATGTGCGATGGTGAGCTGCCTCCGCTGACGGTGGATGACCTGGAGCCGCTGTATGAATGCGAGATGGACGATACGGCATTTCAGTGCAGCGTGCGGGCGCTGCTGGAGCGCACGCTGAGCAGGTGCTCGCGAGCCGAGTTGGCAACATGGGACACCAGTCTCCTGTATTTAACATACAAGCGTCTGGAGGCCATGGCGATTACCTGCAACCGTCATGATTCTGAGGTGGAGATTGCCAAGGAGAACATCAACGAAGCTATTCGTAAGGCTCAATGAAACAAAAATCCAGCCCTTTTCGGGGGCTGGATGAAATCGGGGGTGAGCCGGGTTTTACTCGCCGATGGGCAGGGCTCCTTCGGGCGCCTGCCGGGAACCATCGTCCTCGGGGGTGAGGCCGGGTTCCACGGTAATGGTGGCGGGCGGAGCCTGGGTGCTCACCACGGGGGCGCCGGAGGCGGACTCGTAGTTCGGCTCGGAAATCCGGGTGGAAGGCTTGCGGGGCTGAATGATTTTGCCCTTGCGCTTCTTCTGGGGAAGCGGCTTGCCGTCGGCTGCTTCAAAGTCGCTCATGTCCACCATGTCGTCCAGCCCCAGGGCGTAGCGCGCCATGTCGGGCAGGTTGTCCTTGACCAGCTCACCCAGTGGGAAAGTGACGGGGCCGGTGGCCGTGCGCAGGGAGACGCGGCCGCCTTCCATGCGGTGGATGATGGCATCGGTGTACACCTTGCCATTGCTGCGCGAAGCATGACCGATGGGCAGGCCGATAATCATGCTCCTGGCCACGCCGCGGGAGGATTTGTCCTCCTGGCGGATTTCATTCTGCACTGCCAGCACGCGGTCGCGCTCGATATCGAGCGTGCGCTTGTGTTCCTCGATGTTGCGCTTCACCTCGGCCAGCTGGAGCTCAAGGCTGTTGAGACGTTCGCGCAGGTGGAGCTGTTCGTCGGCCTTGTAGGCGGCATCCTGCAGCTGCTCGTGCTGCTTGCAGAGTTCGAGGTATTCGGCCTGGGCCAGCTCCATGGGGGTGGGCACGCGGTAGGTCTCCAACTGCTGGTAGGTATACCATGCGCCGCCGCCAATGACACCTGCAAGGGCAAGCACCAGCAGGGAATCCACGATGAATGCTCCCACGCGGGACTTCTTCTTCGGTGTGGCCTGCATGGGGTCTGCGGTTTCGGTGGCTTCTGCTGCAGGTGCAGCCACCGGAGCAGGGGTGGGGGCTGCTGCTTCCTCCTCAGGGGCGGGTGCGGGCGTCGGCTCAGGCTTGGGGGCTTCCTTGGGCTTGACCGGGGTCAGGGGCTTATCGTTCCAGGTGAGGGTGATGTTGCCCTTGCGCTGCTTGGTGATGGGTTCCGTGGTCATGAGCGGTTGGCGCGTTTGTATTGAAGTACGGTTTCACTCTGCAGCATGCGGAACGAGGAGCGGAACAAATCGAGGCGATCCTGCAGCTCAATCACGCGGAGCTTGGCTTCGGTCTCCTGCCGCTTGAGCTGCTTGAGCTGATTCAGGGAATCGGCCAGCTCCTGCTCACGGGCGTGGATGGTGTCGGGCAGGGAGGCATCGGGCTCGCCTGCCTGTTTGATGAGCTGCTGCATGCGCGTCAGTTCCTTGCGCATGGCGGCATTCTGCTCATGAGCCAGCCGCAGCTGTTCGGGATTGTCGGTCTGAGGCATGCAGCTGCTCATCGTAGCAGCCAGCAGCGCACAGACGCCAAAGCTGAAAATGGAACGAAAATGATTCACGCTCCAATCTTACCCTCATCTTCGCTGCCGTCAAGCATGTTCTGCGTCACTTTTCGAGCAGAAAGAGGTATTCCTTTACTGACAGAGCTCGGGCGCGGAGGTTCCGGCAGCCTCGGAAGGTGGCGTAGTCGGTCTGCATGTGCTCCACCTTGCCGTGCTTGTTGAGCAGGGCGAGCATGTCCGGTAGGGAAATGAAGCCTTCGGAATTGTAGGAGATGAGGACAAAACGGGCGGGTAGGGCTGCCAGCAGGGAATCAAGCGATTGCTGCACCTGGGCGCGCTTGTTGTAGGAGGAACGGTTCCACCCGGCGGGAATGCCGGAGACGCGGGAAAGTTGCTGGGGTTTGCTGTAGTTCAGCAGGAGGTTCAGCATGAAGTAGTTGGAGCCGTAGGGATGCTGGTTGTAGGGCGGGTCGAGGTAGGCCAGGTCGAGCTCCGGCAGGGAGGCTGCGGCAGCGGTGGCATCGCTCTGCAGTACGTGGTGCTCACAGTCAAAGCGGGAGAAAATGGGGAGCGGCAGTTGGATAGGCGCCATGATGCGCTGCAGGGCATTGGCTCCTCTACCGCCGAACTTGCCGATGCCATCGCGGTTCTTGTAGAAGCCCTTGAAGATGCCGGCTGTGTTGGTGTGCACCGAGGCTTCGCAGAGCAGGGGTGCCAGGAAATAGGGCTGCAGCTCGAGGGGGAGCCTGCCGATGCACTGGCGGGCGGTGTCGAGGTAGACGGCATTGCGGCGGGTATAGAAGACGCGCTCGCCCGGGCGGATATCGGCATCATTCTGCGGGGCGTAGAGTTCCGCCAGCAGGCCGGGGGAGGGGTTGGCCTCTATTTCCTGCACGAGTCGGGCGTGCAGCTCCGGCAGGTTGGCGGCCTGCACTGCATCGCTGTTGCTCAGATAGCAGGTGTTGAGAATGCGGGAATAATCCTCAAGGTCATTAGTGTAGAGCAGGGAGGAATGCTGCTTGAGGAATCGGCTTACGATGCCGGAGCCGGAGAACGCATCGAAGCAACGCAACTTTCTGCCGCCGAGACGCTCACGCACCTGCTCCACCGCCCGTCCGATGAAATCGAGCAGGCGGCGTTTGTTGCCCAGGTAGGTGATAATCTGCTCCTGCAGAAAGCGGGGATTTTCCCCGGCAGGCGGTGCGGCACTCATTGAGGCCAACTCTAGCAGATGCCCGGCTGGGCGTCAAGCGGTTTCCTGTCATTCTTTCTTGTTGCAAAGTTGTGATATTGTGCTACAATGTCCGCACAAAGTATTATGGCCAGTTACAGTTCACATGGTATGAAGACGCGCCGGGACGGCGAGCGCGACGGTATTTTGTTCTGGATTCTGCCCCCGCTGCTGCTGGGTGCGGTATTCGCGTTCTGCGCCATGGCCAATAGCAGCAATACTGCCGAGGATTCCGCCCCTGCTGCCGAGGCTGCAGCCGAGTAATGATAGTTTTAAACGAAAGTCTGATTCTTATGAGTGAAGGAACACCCATTACCATGACCGCCCAGGGCCTGAATGTGCCCGATTTTCCTATTATTCCCCACATCATCGGCGATGGCTCCGGCCCCGATATCTGGCGCGCTGCCAAGCGTGTGATTGATGCCGCGGTGAGCGCTGCCTATGGCGACACGCGTGCGCTGGTGTGGCAGGAAGTGCTGGCCGGGCAGAAGGCTTTTGATACGGTGGGCACCTGGCTGCCGAATGAGACCATGGAGGCTTTCCGCACGCTGCTTGTGGGTATCAAGGGCCCGCTGACCACGCCGGTGGGCAAGGGTATCCGTTCGCTCAATGTGGCTCTGCGTCAGGGGCTCGACCTGTACTGCTGTGTGCGTCCCGTGCGTTACTTCCAGGGTATCGAGACTCCCGTGAAGGAGCCCGGGAAGGTGGATATGGTGATTTTCCGTGAGAATACGGAAGATATCTACGCGGGTATCGAATTCGAATGCGGCACCCCCGAGGCTGAGAAGTTCTTCGAATGGCTTTCCATGGAGTTCCCGCAGCGCGCGAACAAGGTGCGCTTCCCGCAGACCTCCGGTTTCGGCGTGAAGCCTGTGTCGAAGGAAGGCACGGAACGTCTGGTGCGCTCGGCCATTCAGTACGCCATCGAGACGAATCGTCCGTATGTGACGCTGGTGCACAAGGGTAACATCATGAAGTTCACGGAAGGTGGCTTCCGCGACTGGGGCTATGACCTGGCCCGCCGTGAGTTCGGCGCCGAGCCCATTGGTGACGGTCCCTGGTGCAAACTGCCCAACGGTATCATCATCAAGGATTGCATCTGCGATGCCTTCCTGCAGGAAATCCTCATTCACCCGCAGGAGCATTCCGTGGTGGCCACGCTGAACCTGAATGGCGACTACTGCTCCGATGCTCTGGCTGCCCAGGTGGGTGGTATCGGCATTGCTCCCGGCGCCAATATCAACTACCGCACGGGTCACGCTGTGTTCGAAGCCACGCACGGCACGGCTCCCAAGCTGGCCGGTCTGGACAAAGTGAACCCCTGTTCGTTCCTGCTTTCGGCTGAGATGATGCTGCGCTACATGGGCTGGACTGAGGCCGCTGACCGCATTGTGACCGCTATCGAAGGTGCCATTGCAGACAAGACGGTCACGGCTGACCTGGCAGAGATGATTCCCGGCAGCACTGCGGTGAGTACCACCGCATTCGGTGATGCCCTGCTGGCCCACATCAAGTAAGCTATGCCGGATCCAGCCTACGTTCACGCGGCGTTTTCGTCCATTGCAGAGCGATACGTGACCGCCAATCATATCCTGTCCATGGGCACGGATATCATGTGGCGTGCCAAGGTGGTGAAGATGGTGGCCGAGTGGCAGCCTTGTAATCTGCTCGACATTGCCACCGGCACGGGTGACCTGGCACTGGCTATCAGCCGTGCCTTGCCCGAGGTGGAAGTGCTGGGTACGGATTTCTGCCGCCCCATGCTCGATGTGGCCGTGCGTCGCGGATTGAGCAATGTGCTGGAGGCGGATGCCATGAACCTGCCGCTGGAGGATGCCACCTTCGATGCCGCTACGGTGGCATTCGGCCTGCGCAACATGGCGGATTATGAGAAGGCGCTGTGCGAGTTCCGTCGTGTGCTGAAGCCCGGTGGCCACCTGCTGGTGCTGGATTTCAGCATGCCGGAGAATCCGCTGTTTGCCAAGGTGTACCGCCTGTATCTGCACCACGTGCTGCCCCGCATTGCCGGGCTGGTCACGGGGAATACCGATGCCTACGCCTACCTGGGAGACAGCATCGAGGCCTTCCCTCGCGGGGCTCAGTTCTGTGAGCTTATGCAGCGCTGCGGATATGTCAATCCCGCCTGTCTCCCGCTCTGCATGGGAATCGCCTCTATTTATACAGCCGAGGTGCCGTGAAATGGATGCGAAAAAAATCCGCATCTGACAAATTTTCATATCGACAATTGCCTCGTAAAAGGCTACCATAGAAACAGCGCCGGAACAGGTGTGTAAGATTTTTAGTTAACAACTCACTTTTAGTAAATTATGTTCAAGTACCCGAAAAAGCCCGATGGTTCTCCCGTAGCTCCTTCCCCCTTCGCTGAGAATGATGTGCCTGATGAGTGGGCAAGCCCCGTGCAGCAGCCCATGGCTTCTGCTCCGGTTGATGCCGGCTACTTTGGTGCCGAGGAGAGCACCTCTTCCCCCTTCGAGATGGGTGCCGCAGCTATGGCTCCCACTACCACCCGCAACGTGCTGAACTACGACGTTTCCGTGGTGGGTATCCTGCGCTTTACGGATGACCTGCTGGTGGACGGCTCCGTGGAAGGTGAAATCACCTCTGATGGTGTGCTGACCGTGGGTGCCAACGCCAGCATTCAGGCCGGCGACAAGAACAAGGTGGCTGTGAACACGCAGAGCGCCATCATCCACGGCAAGGTTGTGGGCGATATCGTGGTGACCGACCGCGTGGAACTTGCCGCTACCGCTGAAGTGGTGGGTGACATTACCGCTGCCAAGATTTCCATCCAGGAAGGTGCTGTGTTTGTGGGTATGTGCCGCGTGGGTTCTCCCGCCGTGGCTCCTGCACCTGCTGCAGCTCCTGCACCCAAGAAGGTGGCCCGCGCTCCCAAGAGCGATGACGCCAACCTGCTTGGCTAAGCCGCAACAATTCTGAAACCATGCCGGAGTTCAGAACAGAGCCGTTGATTGTGCCTGTTGTCTCCGGTCTGTTACCGATAGGTGAGCGCGACCGGAGAGTCGCGCTCACCTCGTTTTCTTCTGAGGACGGGCGGGTACAGGTGCCCATGCGAGATGTGACCTGCTATGAATGCGGCAAAGAATCGCAGGTGCCCGCCGCCGCCCTGTCTGCCAACTGCATCCACTGCCATACACACCTGAACATGGCGGATGTGGAGATTCGCCCCGGCTCACGGAAGCTGACTGTGCGCACGCTGGGCAATGTGCGTGTGCCTGCGGCTACGGTGCTGTCCAATTTATCCATCGTGTGCCAGAATATGGAGGTGAACGGCCGTGTTTCCGGTTCGTTCCGCTGCACCGGTACTTTGGATTTCAATACCTCCGTCTGTGTGGAAGGTTCCATCAGCGCCGGCAAACTGGTGGTGGACCGCAGTGCGGAGGTAGAGCTGGCTGTGGGTGCTGCTGCTGAGTCGGTGGAGGTCTACGGCAGCCTGAAGGGCAGGGTACAGTGCAAGGGTGTGATGCATATTTACCGCGGTGGTTCCTTTGAAGGAATCTGCAAGGCGGCGGATGTGGTGGTGGAACCCGGTGGCCGCTACGAGGACCAAAGCCGATTCTGAATCCCGTTTTGCCATGGATATCCACATCACCGGTGCTAGTCAGAATACCCTGCGGCATATCAGTCTGACTCTGCCGGCAGGGAAGATGATTGCCCTCATGGGGCCGAGCGGTTCGGGCAAGAGCACGCTGGCCTACGATACGCTTTTTGCCGAGTCCCGCCGCCGGTTTCTGGATTGCCTTTCTCCCGGTGCTCGCCGCCTGCTGGCACGCCCGGAAAAGCCGCATGTAGAGAGTATAGAGGGGCTGCCCCCTGCGCTCTGCCTGGAGCAGCACCTGCCGAGTGGTCAGTCGCGCACGGTGCTGGGCTCGCTTACCGAAGCTCTTGATTACCTGCGCATAATCTATGCTGCCATAGGTGTGCCGCATGACCCGGTGACAGGCGAGCGTCTTACCCGCCTGAGCCCCGAGGAAATCAGCTCGGCGCTGGCCGGTCTGCCGGAAAATACAAGGCTGACGCTGCTGGCACCGCTTTCACCAGCTTTCGGGCAGAATCCGGAGAGCGATATCCTGATGCTGCGCAAGCTGGGTTACCTGCGAGTGCGCGTGGATGGTGAAATCCGTGATTTGGACGAGCTTGAATCGGCTCCTCCCGCTGCCGGGCTGGTCTGTGAGCTGGTGGTGGATCGCATCGTGTTGCGCGAGGGGGTGGAATCCCGCGTGGCGGATTCGGTGCAGGCGGCGCTCCGACTCTGGCCTGATGAATTGCGCGCGCTGGTGCAGGAGCGTGGCGGCGAGCCTCAGCTGCAGTGCTTCCACACCCGCTACCGCAATGCCGAAACGGGCTTTACCCTGCCGGATCTTACACCGGGTCTGTTCTCGCATTTCTCACCGCATGGAGCTTGCCCTGAGTGCCAGGGACTCGGCACGGTGGAAGAAGCGAAAGGCGCGTTGAAGATTTGCCCTGCCTGTAAGGGGATGCGCCTGAATCCCACCGCGTTGGCGGTGACACTGGATTTTGCCGGACGCGAGATGAGTCTGGGGGCATTCTGCGAGCTGCCAGTGCAGGAGAATCGTGAGCTGCTGGAGCAGCTGGTGATTCCGCCTGTTTTTGCGGAGTCGCTGGCACCTGCCATGAGCAGCCTGAAGCAGCGTCTCGATTGTCTGCTGGAGCTGGGGCTGGGGTATCTGACGCTTTCCCGCGCGGCCAATACGCTTTCCGGCGGCGAGCTCCAGCGTGCCCGCCTGGCTGGGCAGATAGGCGGTGGCCTTTCCGGTGTGCTGTATATTCTGGATGAACCGACAATAGGTTTGCATCCGAAGGAGACCGAGCGTCTGATTTCAGCGCTGCACCGCCTGCGCGACAAGGGCAACACTATTCTGGTGGTGGAGCATGACCCACAGCTGCTGCAGGCTTGTGACTGGCTGGTGGAAATGGGGCCGGGCAGCGGGCCTGCTGGTGGAGCCGTGCTGGCAGAGGGTGCGTATGAGGAGATTCTGGACAATGCTGATTCTCCGACGGGGGCCTGGCTGAGCGGGCGGCGCGAGCTGCCTGCGGTGGAACCCCGCAACCTGAGCGCATGCAAATGGCTGACCCTGCGGCATGCCTGCGCCCGCAACCTGAAGGACGTGGAATTCCGCTTCCCTCTGGGGGCATTTACCTGCCTTTCCGGTCCCGGAGGCTCGGGCAAGAGTACCCTGCTGCATGAGTGCCTGCTGCCGGCTATGAAGGCAGGGCAGGTGGAGGGGGCGGAGTCGATTACCCGCGCCGTGCTTGTAGACCAGAGCCCGCTGGGCAGCTCGCCCCGCAGTACTCCCGCCACGGCTACGGGGCTGCTGGATGTGCTCCGCCCGCTGTATGCGGCGTTGCCGCTTTCCCGCCAGCGTGGGTATACGGCTGCCCGCTTCTCGCTGAATACTCGTGGTGGCCGTTGCGAACGCTGCGGCGGCACGGGGCGCCTGCAGGTGGATATGAACTTCCTGGCTGATTTGTATACCGAATGCGATGCCTGCCACGGTGCCCGCTACAATCGCGAGACGCTGGAAGTGACCTGGCGCGGCAAATCAATAGCGCAGGCACTGGCCCAGACGGTTGATGAGGCGGTGGAGTTCTTTGCTGCTGTGCCACAGGCTGCTGCCATATTGAAGGCGATGCAGGAGCTGGGTCTGGGCTATCTGCCGCTCGACCGCTCGGTGACTACCCTGTCCGGCGGTGAATCACAGCGCGTGAAGCTGGCTTCTTATCTGGCCAAGGCTGCGCCGAAACGCAGTAGCCGTCCGGGTGAAAACCTGCTTGTTGTGCTCGATGAACCGAGTACGGGCCTGCATTTCGGTGAGCTGGATATGCTGCTGCGTGCCATTTACCGCCTGCGCGCGGCGGGGCACACCATCCTGTGCATCGAGCATAACCAGGGCATTCTTTCCCGAGCCGATTATCTGGTGGAAATGGGCCCCGGTTCGGGCGCCGAGGGTGGTCGCATCGTCTACGCGGGCGAACCGGTGTGATTATCTGCCGCCGTGGTCGCGGAGCTGGAGCATGAGCGGCGTCTTGATGTAGCCTCTGGCGCGGAGGTATTGCAGGGGCGTGTGGCCTTCTGCATCGAGCGCATTGGGATTGGCGCCTGTTTCGAGCAGGTGGCGGCTGATGCGGAAGTCGTTGGCATAGACGCATTGCCAGATGGGCGCGAGGCCTGCCCGGGTTTCCTGTGAGGGATTGGCGCCATGCGCCAGCAGGTGCGCCACAATGTCTTCGTTGCCCAGCCCTGCAGCCATCTGGAGGGGCGTGTAGCCATGGTGCAGGGCATTGGGGTCGGCCCCTTTTGCTAGCAGAGTTATCACATCCTTGGTGATGATTTCGCGGCGGGCGGAGTCGCTGGCCTTATAGCGGTTGAGCAGCAGACCGAGAGGTGTTTCTCCCGGCTGGAGATTGGTATTGGGGTCGGCGCCTCGGTTGAGGGAATAATGAATGGCGGCACTATCTGCCCGCGAAGCGGCGGTGAGCAGCTCCTGGTCAACATTGCTGCAGCTTGCGATGAGAAGCAAGGCAAGAAGCAGGCTGTGGGGTGACAGCTGATTCATTTTGCTCATGCTAACAGAGATTTTGCGCCCTGGCAAGTCTGCAATTCCGGAAGAAGTGCATAAATACTGCGTCTGCGTCCTAAGTTACTGCTTGACGCAGTGCGATGAATCATGTATTCTCTAACGCGATTACACCCCCTACACATTATGCCGACTGACAAACCGATTAATACCATCTCCGTGCTCGTGGAAAACAAGTTTGGTGTGCTTTCCCGCGTAGCAGGTCTGTTCTCCGGTCGCGGCTATAACATTCACTCCCTCAACGTGGCACCTTGCGAGGACCCCAAGTTCTCTCGCATGACCATCGATGTGAAGGAGGATAATGAGAAGCTCGACCAGGTTATCAAGCAGCTCAGCAAACTGGTGAATGTGGTAGAGGTAATCGATTTCCGCAACGAGCCCACTTTCTACCGCGAAATCGTGCTGGTGCGCGTGCGCTTCGGTGAGAACAAGACGGCCATCCTGCAGCTTTGCGATATGTTCCGCGCTCAGGTTATCGATGCTACCCGTGAGATGCTTACCATCGAGATTTCCGGCGGTGCTTTCCGCCTGAACCGCTTCCTTGACCTGATGAGCGACTATGATGTGGACATGGTGACACGCTCCGGCAAGATTGCCGTGGTGAAGCCCCGTAGCTGATAGCATTACGTTTCCTTTTAACATTCAACACCGGCAAGGTAAGGCGCTTTGCCGGTGTTTTTCTTTTCTGAATCATGGCTATAGAATCTTTTGGCGGGGAAAGCCCGCAGCTGAATGATCCGGCATTTATTGCCGCCAGTGCCGACCTTATCGGCCGCGTTACACTTCATCCCGGCAGCAATGTCTGGTACAACACCACCATCCGTGGCGATGTATCGCCCATCGAAATAGGGGAGGGGAGTAATGTGCAGGATAACTGCTGCCTGCACGTGGATTATGAATACGGCTGCAAGCTCGGTAAATATGTGACGGTGGGCCACAGCGTGACCCTGCATGCCTGCACCGTGGAGGATGCCTGCCTCATCGGCATGGGTGCGGTGGTGCTGGATGGTGCGGTGGTGGGCCACGGCTCTATCGTGGGTGCACATGCGCTGGTGACCAAGGGTACCATCATTCCCCCGCACAGCCTGGTGCTGGGTTCTCCCGCCAAGGTGGTGAAGCAGCTGCCGCCCGAAACAGAGCAGGCCAATATCGACCACGCGAAGGACTACATCCGCCTGGCGCGTGAATACGCCGCCCGCTGATATGCCGCTGCTCTACATCCTGCTGGGCTGTGCCGCCATTCTGTATGGCTTGGAGTACCTGTGCGGCGTGCCCGGACTTACCCGCTGGGGCATGGTGGTGGTGCTGGCGCTGCTGGGCAGCCTCATCGGCATTGCCAACTGGTGCATATTGATTAACAATCTGCGGGGAAAGAAGTTTACGTCATTCATTCCCATTCTTGCCACGGTCTGTTTTATTCTGGCCGGAAGTCTGGGGGAGGCGTGGCTCCCGGTCATTCTGCCGCTGGCGGTGATAGCTGACCCCTGGCCGTGGGTGACTCTCATCGGACTGGTGCTGCAGCCTTTCCGCCAGTTGCGAAAGTAGTTCAGAGTGCTTGGTTCGTAAGGCCTGCATGGTGCAGAATGTGCTTGACCTGCGGGGGTGAAATGGCTAGACTATCCACGAATTCCCCTTTTTGCAGAAATAGAGTAAAAATCTGACAGAAACAGAGGAAAAACCTCGTATATATCATACATATGAAACTGAATCGAGTATTGACACTGGCGTTCATGGCCCTCTTTGCAGTGAGTGGCCTGCAGGCGCAGTCGCTGTCCCCGGATACTAAGACTCATTGGGATAAGGGCACCCTCGTGGTGGAAACTCCCGCTCGTCCGGAAGGTCAGCAGCATGTTATCGGTCTGACCGCACCCAAGATGAAGACGGTGCGTGTGGCTTTCGTGGGTCTTGGTATGCGTGGCCCGGGCGCTGTTTCCCGCTTCACCTACATCCCCGGTGTGGAGATTGTTGCTCTGTGCGACTACGAAGCAGCCCGCGCTGAAAAGTGCCAGAAGGCTCTGCGCAAGGCCGGTCTTGCCCCCGCCGCCATTTACTCCGGAGCCAAGGGCTACGAGGAGCTTTGCAAGCGCGACGACATTGATCTCGTGTACGTTGCCACCGACTGGGATCACCACTTCCCCGTGGCCAAGTGCGCCCTGGAGAATGGCAAGCACACCGCCATCGAGGTGCCCAGTGCCATGAATCTCCAGCAGTGCTGGGAGCTCGTGAACCTTTCCGAGAAGAACCGCAAGCACTGCATGATTCTTGAGAACTGCTGCTACGACTGGTTCGAACTCGATTCCCTCAACATGGCCCAGAAGGGCGTGTTCGGTGAAGTGCTCTACGCCAAGGGTGCCTACATCCACAACCTCGACCCGTTCTGGGGCGACTACTGGGTAAACCCCTCCAATGACCCCGAGAAGCTCGGCTGGCGCATGAAGTACAACATGGAGAACCGTGGCGACGTGTATGCTACGCACGGCCTCGGCCCCGTGGCTCAGGTGATGAACATTCACCGCGGCGACCGCTTCAAGACCCTTGTGGCTATGGACACCAAGTCCGTGCACGGCAAGGAGTATGTGGAGAAGAAGACCGGCAAGCCCTGCCCGGAATACCGCAATGGTGACCACACCACGACCCTGATGCGCACCGAGAACGGCAAGGTGGTGGAGATTCAGCACAACGTGATGAACCCCCAGCCCTACAACCGCCTGTTCCAGCTGACCGGTACCCGCGGCTTTGCCAACAAGTATCCCATCGAAGGCTTTGTGCTTGAGAGCGGCCACATGAAGGAATCTGAAGGCGCCCCCGACCTGGAGGACCTTGATTCCCACTCCTTCATGAGCGAGGAGAACATGAAGAAGCTCCGCAAGACCTATCGTCACCCCATCATCAAGAAGTATGGTGAGATGGCTGAGAAGGTGGGCGGCCACGGCGGCATGGACTTCTTCATGGACGTGCGCATGGTATACTGCCTGCAGAACGGTCTGCCCCTCGACATGGATGTGTATGACCTGGCCGAATGGTGCTGCCTTGCTGAGCTGGGTACCCTGTCCATGGACAACAACAACTGCTCCGTGACCTTCCCCGACTTCACCCGTGGCCACTGGAACGACGTGCAGGGTTACAACCACGCCTGGGCTACCGCCGAGGAAGAGGCTGCTACCGAGGCTTCCGCTGAGGCCTACACCGCTGCTCACAAGGCTGCTGTGGCCAAGCTGAACCTCTGGGCTCTGTACGATGCCGCCAAGGCCGGTGATGCCGCTGCTGCCAAGGCTTACGAGGCTGCCGCTGCTCAGCTCGACGCTGAGACCGTGACCGCCGAGAAGGCCGCTGCTGCTGCCAAGGCTGCCGCTGAGAAGGCTTATGCCGATACCTACGCTGAGGTTGAGGCTGCCCAGAAGTAAGACAGGTCTGCTTACATCCTGATTTTCAACGCTGCGATTCCGATATGGAATCGCAGCGTTTGCATTGGAGGCATCAATGCTGCAGTTTGGTATTGAAAACACGCGCCGGCAGGGGTATACTGCGGCCAGCAGTATGAACTTTGACACTATTGAACAGAAGATGCAGGGCGTGGGGCTTTCCCGCGCTGCGATTGATGCTTTCCGCCACAGCGTGGGGGTACTTACCTCCAACCAGTCCATGATGATTCCCGAAACGGAGATTGAGCCTGCCCGTGATGTGGCTGACTGGGACGCGCTGGTAGCTGCTACTGCAGAGGCAGACGCGGCCCTGCTGGCTCAGGCAGTGCTGGTGAAGCTGAATGGTGGTCTGGGCACCGGCATGGGCCTGCAGAAGGCCAAGAGCCTGCTGGAAATCAAGCCCGGCGTGACCTTCCTGGACACTATCGTGCGTCAGGTGCAGAGCCTGCGTGAGCGCGCTCAGTATCCTGTGAATCTTCTGCTCATGAACTCTTTCTCCACCAGCGAGGATACTATGGCCCACCTGGCTCAGTATGCCGATTTTGCCGATGCTTCCAAGGTGGAAATGCTGCAGAACCGTGTGCCCAAGCTGGTAACGGATACGCTGGAGCCTGTGGAATACCCCGCCAACCCAGAGCTGGAGTGGTGCCCGCCCGGCCATGGTGATATCTATCCCGCTCTGGTGGGTAGTGGCTGGCTGGATAAGCTGCTGGCTGCGGGGGTGAAGTATGCCTTTGTTTCCAATTCTGACAACCTGGGTGCCCAGTTGGATACCCGTTTCCTGCGCTGGTTTGCAGAGAGTGGTGCTCCCTTTGTGATGGAGGTGACCCGCCGCACGGAGGCCGATAAGAAGGGGGGGCATCTGGCTACCCGTAAGGCCGATGGTCAGCCGATTCTGCGTGAGGTGGCACAGTGCCCGGATGAGGACGTGGAGGAGTTCCAGAACATCGAGAAACACCGTTATTTCAACACCAACAACCTCTGGATTCGCCTGGATGCTCTTAAAGAAGTGCTCGATGCCAACGGCGGCGTGCTGCCCCTGCCGGTTATCTGCAACAGCAAGACCGTGGATCCGCGCGATGCTGCTTCACAGAAGGTCTACCAGCTCGAAACGGCCATGGGTGCGGCTCTGCAGTGCTTCCCCGGCGCTCGCGCTGTCTGTGTGCCTCGCTCCCGTTTCTTCCCGGTGAAGACTTGCTCAGACCTGCTTCTGCTGCGTTCTGATGCTGTAGTGATTGATGATGCCGGCGCTATGCAGCTGGCTCCCGAATGCAAGGGCGTGGCTCCCGTGGTGCTGCTGGATAGCAAGCTCTACAAGCTCGTTGAGTCGCTGGATGCCCTCGGTGTGCCCTCCCTGAAGAATGTGAGCAAGCTGGTGGTCACCAAACCCCACACCTTCGCCCTTGGTGAAGCTCTTAGTGGTGAGGTGCTGATTTAAGCAGCTTAACAGATACAAAAGAGGCGTGCTTTTTCGGCACGCCTCTTTTTGATTATCCGATATGGCGGTAGTAAAGCCAATCTGCCAGCTTGTGGCTGCACCATGCCCATAGCGCAAGCAGGAGAGTACCTCGGCCTTTGCGTCTGCCGCTTCCTATGAGCCAATCGGGCAGCTCAAGGCCGGATAGTTCGAGAAACACACACAATGCGATGAGCCCACCACTGAATATCGCGACGGTCAGAACGCCGATATACCTCACTTCCCTGTCCTTGAAAAGGAAGAGCAGGGCAGCCAGAAGTAATGTCACGCAGAGGAGAACCGCGATGATGCCTCCGAATCGTGTATCTGTGATGAGTTCTTGCATGGATGCTTAATCCGCCAGGTCTTCTGCGGGCGCGGCGCTGTTGTACCAGCTCTCAGGGATGCGTTGGGGGCGGCCCTGGGGCATCTGCACCAGCGCCAGGCACTGGCGCACTTTTACGCAGACCTGCTGGGCGTCATCGCGGCGGATTTCAAACACGCACCAGAAGCGGGATTTCTCGACCTTTTCCACCCAGGCGTGAATCTGAATCTTATCGCCCATGAAGGCGGGGCGCTTGTACTGCACCTCGTGGCTTACGAGGACGAGGTGTCGGTTCTCCTGAATGAGCCCGAGGAAGTCGATGCCGATGTTCGGAGCCATCTTGGTGCGGCATTCCTCGACCCAGCGGAGGTAGGCCAGGTTGTGCACCACTCCGCCGCAGTCGGTGTCATAGTACATGACATCGTAGTTCAGAACAAATTGGGGATTTTTCATAATGTGTGATAGAGGGAAAAAGGCGGGTGGCGCATATCTGCACCACCCGCCAGGCTTATACGAGGAGAGAAGTGCGTTTACTTGGACTTGAGGAAGTCTTCCACAGCAGCGGTGATTTCCTTCATGTCGTCCATCTGGAGCTCGCCCATGTGGGCAATACGGAAGGTCTTGTCCTTCAGGCCGCCGTAGCCGTTGCCCAGCTGCAGGTTGCGGGGGGCAAGGAAGGCGTTCAGCTCGGGGATGGATATCATTTCATCGCTGCCCTTGGGGCGGGAGTCGATAACCGTGAGGGTCTTGGAGAGGTACTTGCGGTTCGGGTACACGGTGAAGTACTCATCGGCCCAGGCGCGGGTGTAGGCAGCCAGCTCTTCGTGGCGGGCAAAGCGGTTCTCGATGCCTTCTTCGTTCACGATGTGCTGGAGCTGCTTGTCCAGGGCATACATGAGGGAGAGGCAGGGGGTGGAGGTATACTGGTAGTTCTTCTTGTCGATGAAGTCCCAGAGGGTGCGGAGGTCGAAGTACAGACCACGATTTTCCACCTGAGCGGTGCGCTCGTAGGCCTTCTGGCTCATGGCGCAGATAGCGAGGCCGGGGGGCAGGGCAAGAGCCTTCTGGGTGGAGGTGATGAGCACGTCGATACCCAGCTTGTCGGTTTCAATCTTGGAGCCGGCGGCGGAGGAAACGGCGTCTACGCACCACACCACGTCGGGGTACTTCTTCATGACCTCGGCGATTTCCTCCACGGGGTTCTGGATACCGGAGGAGGTTTCGTTGTGGGTCACGGTGAGTACGTCGTACTTGCCGGTGGAGAGGGCGGCGTTCACCATCTCAGCGGTGGTGGGTTCGCCCATCACGCTGTCAAACTTATCTGCGGGGATACCGTTGGTCTTGGCCATCTTGTACCACTTGTCACCGAAAGCACCGATGGAGAACACCGCGGCGCGCTTGGCGGTGCAGGAGCGGATGGCGCCTTCCATGAGACCGGAGCCGGAGGAGGTGGAAAGCAGGATGCGGTTTTCGGTGAAGAGAATCTTCTGCATGTTGTCAGAGATACGCTTCTGGATTTCAGAGGCCTTCTTGGAGCGGTGGCCGATCATCGGCAGGCACATCTCCTTGAGAATGTCT
Source organism: Akkermansia sp. (assembly GCA_045125705.1). GTDB lineage: Bacteria > Verrucomicrobiota > Verrucomicrobiia > Verrucomicrobiales > Akkermansiaceae > Akkermansia. The sequence continues at coordinate 32,017 of JBGVNQ010000056.1, forward strand.
TCGGAAACAACGGTGGGACCGGGAATGAACAGTTTGATTGCCATAACTGGTGGGGGAATGAGATTGTTTAACTTTGGCATTCTAGCATGCGACTTGTTTCATGGCGAGCATAAAGTTGAGCATGTGACAAAGAAGATGATTGCATGCTGCGGGAACTTTGATTATACTGGGCTGCATATGAAACTTGTATGCCGTATTGCCGCTCTTGCACTCGCCCTGCTTACCGCAGGTGTGACCCAGGCTGAGACCAAGGGCGGAGTCGTGAACCGAATTGCCGCTACGGTCAACGGGCGTCCGATTACTTCGAGTGAGGTACGTGCCCGTCTGGCACCGTATTTCCGTGAGCTGATGCTTCTATACCCCCGCCAGGGCCCCCGTTTCAATTCTGAGCTGGTGGCAGCCAAAAAGGCGGTGCTGAATGAACTGATTGAGCGTGAACTGGTGCTGAGCGATTTCGCAACCAAGGGCTTCGCTATTCAGGAAGATCAGGTGGAGGATGAAATCAGCCGCCGCATTCTGATGATGTTCAACGGCGACCGTCGCGAGTTCCTCAATAACCTGCGCCAGAGTGGCATGAATTACTCCGAATACCGCGAATCTGTGAGAAAGGAGATTACCGTGTCTGCTATGCGAGGCATGCGCTATGAGCGCGGTATTCCCCCCACTCCCGATGAAATCAAGGCGGAGTATGCTGCAACCAGTGCCGATTACCGTGACATCATGAAGGACAGCATTTCCTACAGTAAGATTTTCATTCCTGCTGCCGACCCGGAAGACCCGATGGCTACGCCGGAGGAGCGGTATGAGCTGGCCACCCGTCTTCGCAAGGATATTGAGAGTGGAAAAATTTCTTTTGCTAAGGCCGCAAGGAAGTATTCCCGCGATGCTTATGCTGCCGATGGCGGCAAATGGCCTTCGCTGGAGCGCAGCGACCTGGCTGTGGAGTTTGCCAATGTTGTTTTCGCAGCTCAGCCTGGCCAGATGGTCGGCCCGCTGCTGGACCCTGCCGGTTTTACCCTGGTGAAGGTGCACAACAAAAAGCTGGCAGCAGCTCCCTCTCTTGAAAACAAGGAGGTGAAGCAGAAGGTGGATGACGCCGTGCGCCGCAAGAAGAGTGAACAGCGCTACCGCCAGTGGGTGGAACGCCTGAGAGACAAGGCGGTCATCCGTACATTTATCTAATTAGTTTTTCCGCATGAGAATAAGCAGGCCCCGGAGTTTATCCGGGGCTTTTTGTTGATTTTACTTGACGCAACATGTTAGCTTTGTTAGCATGAGTCATATTGAAATAGTTCAATTTGCAAGGGATATGGTGCGAGTAAAAGTTTTGAGTAAATTTGGCAACCGACCGGAGAGAAAGGCTCCTGATTACATAGAGAGAGCCGGTGTTTGTTTTATCTACGACTCATTGTGCAGGGAATATGACTGGCTTGTGGTATATGATGAAATGCCGATGAAGGGCGATATCTCCATGTGGGAGGCTGAAGAACTGGCTTGCCCCAGAGAGCGCACGATTCTCATCACGGTGGAACCTCCTTCCATCAAGTTATACCCCAGGTGCTACACTTCGCAGTTTGGTTATGTGCTGACAACTCATTCTCCGGTCGCGCTTCCGCATCCTAATCGTATCTACGGAGAGGGTTGCCTGGATTGGTGTGCCGGGATTACATACGAAGAGGCTCATGCGAAGCACGATTTCCCCAAGAGCAAGACGATTGCAACGGTGTGTTCTGCCAAGCAACAGACTCATACTCTGCATTCCAAACGCTATGCCCTGACCAAGTACATCGCAGACCGTATACCCGAGCTGGATTGGTACGGCTGGGGGGTGAAACAACTGGATAAAAAAGCGGATGCTCAGAATGATTACCGATATAGTATTGCCGTTGAGAATTACGTGGCTCCGTATCATTGGACAGATAAGATTGCTGACCCCTTGCTCAGCATGTGCCTGACTTTCTACGTGGGCGACCCTCGTCTGGAGGAAGTGTTCCCCGCAGAAAGTTTCATACGTATTCCTCTGGAAAATCACGAGGAGGCGTATCAGATTATCCGCAACGCCATAGATGAAAACGAGTATGAGAAGCGTCTGCCCGCCATTCGTGAGGCTCGTCGGAGATTGATTGAGCAGAACAACATGTTCAACAGGGTTGCTTCACTTATCTCCCAGCATCAGGAGAAATACGGCGAGAAATCTCAGTCCGGAAAGACTTTCATTTTAAAAGGCAGACACCGTTTGCGCAGGAATGTCTTTAATTTGATAAGCGAGGGTTGGGGGAAAATCCGTTATTCCCTGGCCTGCGCGTGCGGTAAATAACATAGTGTTTCTGATTGAAAAAATCTTATTAGTTGATTTTATAACAAGATATCCTTTTTTATCATGCTCCCGATTACTGTTGCTTTCGCTTCTGATGACGGCTATGCTCCGTATTTGCTTGTAGCTGTCTCTTCATTTCTTAATCATCTTCCAGCTGACAGAGTTGCTACTGTCGTTGTTATGGACGGTGGTATTTCTGCATATTACAAAGACCGTCTGCAGGAAATTGTTCAATCCGGGCATTCTCGGGCATCGTTGCGCTTTTTGCCGGTCGCAGAGCTCGATGCTCAGCTAGATGCCTTCTTTTCCCGCAGAGGAAATAAGGGAAGGGTGACAGCCTGGTCGTATACCGCATATTACCGTTTATTCCTCTCTTCGCTTTTGCCGGATTGCTCGCGTCTGCTCTATTTAGATGTCGATGTTCTGATATGTGATGATCTGAGTAAGCTGATTGACCTTGATATGCAGGGTAAATCTGTTGGTACTGTGCAGGATGTAAGCCTTTGCTGTGATTTATCTACCAAGGCAGAACGTGCGCGTCTGTCATCAAGCGGGCACGATATGAACCGATATTTTAATTCTGGTATCATGCTGATTGACCTTGACAAATGGCGCGCTGTTCCCAGTTTTATCGACAAGGTGGAGGAGGTGTTTTGCGCGTTGCCGGATTTGATGTATCCGGATCAGGATATCCTCAACTACATGTTCCGGGATGATATGATTTGCCTGGAAAAGCGCTGGAACTTCCTTACTACGCAGATAGAATCGAATACCTTGCCTCCGGAGTGTGCCGAGTATCGAGATGACATCGTAAAGCGGGAAGCATTCGGTATCATTCATTATGCAGGTGTTAAGCCATGGAAGGCTGCGGAAGGCTGTCCGCTTGCTTCCTATTGGTGGCGTGAAGCTCGTCGGGCAGGTGTTGAAGGAGATATTATTCGCCGCGAAATGCAGCTTGTGCGTAAATATCTGCTGGCTAAGGCCGGTACGCCTCACTCCGGGTCACTTAAATTACAGATATTTGTGCTTAAACTTAAGCTCTTGATGACTTCCGGCGATAGAAAGGTTGTGTTGAAGGGGCGTCTGCAGCGATTGGAAGAAAAACTGCGTAAGGCCCAGGCTGCTCGTCGAGTGAGACTGAAATGATTCGTTTGATTCAATAAATTGGAATGAATTACGGGGAACAAGCCCATAAGCGCTTGTTCCCCCTTTCTTTTACATTGATATCAACGCCGAATCAGCGAGGGTGAGTTTCCTGGTTGCGAAAAAAGAGCTCACCGTTGCAGACGCCATGCATTGTAGCACATCTTGCGCTTTTGTTTGGATGGATGAATCCACGACAGGATGCGCAACAAACAGGTTTTCCAGGAGCATTTTGCCGTAGGCTTCGATTTGATTGATGCCATGGGCAAAATATCGGTTCCATTTTCATCCGGCGTTCCGAGCAGGTACGGCCCGCACAGATTGTTTCGTTTCATGATAACGCAATTCTCCGGTAATTTGTCCACCAGTTCCCAACGTATGCGCGCCGCTGGTGCATCTCCCTGTATTGCCACTGCTGATAATTCAGGGGCTTGCTCTAATTTGTCTACCATTTCATACTTCCAATAATTCATGGCAGGATTGTCGCCGCTGGTATAGCTTTCCTCAGCAGGCCATGGGGTTCCTGAATGAATCAGTGCGTCTACGGCTCGTTGCAAGCCTTCTTGCCAGTTTAAGTGATTAAGCCGATACCAATCCAGAGTCTGGTGGTGTAGCTGGAGTAATGAATGGGCATCGAGGTTGAGCAAGGTTCTCAATAATTCTGTGTTCTGCTTACTTCCCAGGGCGGGTGACAGGAATCCCAGGGGGGAGTAATCTACACCGGTTTCACGAGTGATAAGGGGGATTAATCCCTGAGACATGGCATCGAGAACACTTCCGGCTTGCCCTTCTTCCAATGAGGGGAATAATACAACATCGTAGCTGCGCAGCAGCTCCAGATATTCCGGAGAACATGAATCCACCCATCCATGTATAGTCAATTTGCTGCCAAGCTTGTCTTTTAAGGCTTGCAGACGTTTGCGATAGTCCTTGTCGCCAGTGCCGCCCACAATGCCGCAAGTGAAGGGTAAATCCTCAACCCCTTGCAACATATCTGCCAGTACATCAAAGCCCTTGCGCAAGCACATTTCAGTAGCTACGTACAACAAACGCGGCGGCGTACTCACTGCTTGTTTCGGGCTTTCCCTTACAGGTAATGCGCTAGTGTAGTTGAATCGGCGTAACTGTGATAAAGGAGTGCCGAATTGCATAAAGCTGCGAGCAATGGTGGCATTGCCTACCAGTAATACTGCATCTGCCTGCTCGATGTCGTCCATTTGTTTCAGATGAACAGAATTGCGTTCAACGTGCCTGGTGCTGCACACTGAGTATGTATCATTGAACTGTTTCAATATCTGATTGCGTGCGGCCGGATGCATGTTGACAGCAAATAGCACTTTTTTGTCAAACTTTGCTATGGCTGAGAGAGGTGTAATGCTCCCTTGTATGCCCACCATTAAATCATAGTGTTTTCGCTTTAATGCTTTTGGAGGCTTTACGCCATCTACATATTCCACTTCGCCGTAAATTGATAGCAAATTGTACAGCGTTTTGGCCAGTGTGGCTGCAGATGATGCTGATAAGTGGGTTGCGCCTTCTCCGGAGGGCATCCAATGCCGGGAGGAATAAGCTAAAAGTATGTGCATGCTCGCGATGATAATCAGATGTTAAAGAGATTTAGGAAAGAGAAGGAAACGCTGCTTCTGATGCGAAATATGCAAAGAGAGAGGGTTCTTTCGTTGATTGAAAGCGCAAGCGGCAACGTGAAATCCATTTTCACATTGCCGCATGCATCATTGTCTACTCGTTGAGTTAATATTATTGAAGCTTCCAGTAGTCTTCAATCCACGGTGCGGGCAATGTCTTGTGGTGAAGCTTGCCGTTATCGAATCCTGCAACTGCTTGGTCAGGGTCCGGGGCTCCGTGGAATACGAGGATACGGGTCTTAGGTGGTTTGGGGGCAATGAATAGATTGAACGGGAACATCGGGCGGCAGTATCGCTTGAAGCTGCGCACCCATTCCTCGGGCCACCAGTTCACATCTTTCATCGCGTAGGTGAGGAATGCCTGTTCTGTGGGGAAAATGGAGCGATCTCTGGCCCATTCAATATCGCTCATGAACTTTTCGTAGATGTAATTTGACTTGCCGGCCTCAAAGCGGAAGATGGAAGAGTTGCCGATGGCGGGACGCTTGCGGAAAAGAGTCTTGTGCCACTCAATCCAGTTGTGGATGATGCAGTTTTCGCCGGGCTTGTAGTCAAAGAAGCAGTCGATGTCGTCCATGATAACTACGTCTACATCCATGAAGAGGGTCGGCCCCTTCAGGTTGGCAAAGCCATCCTGGAACAGCAGAAGTTTTACATAAATGTCCGGCCAGTTGGAAGGTGGTTTGATGCCGGGATTCTCAGGGAATGGTTGAATGTCGATGCCTTCATCGAGCCCTGTAGGGTCATCGGTGACACAAACGAAGCGGAAAGGGCGGTGCAGGTGTTTCTTCACCGCACGGTAGAGGGTGTTCGTATAGGATGCCGGATAACGGGTACCCCATTTCAGGCAGATGACGTTGCAGTTTGTCTCCTCACTCATAGTGTCTCAATCTTAGACTTGCAGGTGGGGAATGTCAAGTATATTCGGGCGGTTTGCGCTGTGGGGAGAATAAAAAAACGGCGCACCTGAGTGCGCCGGTCTGAAAAACAAGTAGAATTGCAGATTAATCTTCGTACAGCTCCTTGACTCGCTCGATGAGGGCGAAGGCGTGGCTGATCATGGCTCGCGTCTCGTTGAGCAGGGTGAGGTAGAGGATGCCGTTGCGCATGCCGCTTTCGTCGGCGGTGCTGTGCATCAGGTGGCGGGTGATGCAGTCGGCAAAGTCCTCGCTGAGCTGGTCGCGGTCCTCGAGCAGGGCATCAATGCCCTTGAAGTTGCCCTCCTTGAGCATATCGGTCAGGTTCGGGTAGAATCGACCAATCTTGTTGGTGAGGGCGAGCAGGTCGTCGCCCTGTTCCTTGCTGAGACCCTGGTGGTTGTTGTCAATGTGGTTGTAACTGGCTTTGACCAGGGTGACCAGGCGTTCGCAGGTGTTCAGCGAGATTTCGGTGATGCGGAAGACAAGCTGGCCGCGGTCGGCGAGTTCCTTGGGCAGGGTGCGCAGGGTGGGCAGCACTTCGTTCTCACGCAGCACTTCCAGGTCGCGCTTCAGGGTGCGGCCCTTCTTGCGCAGGCGCTTCAGGCTGTCGCGGTCCTCGCTGATGAGAGCCTTCACCATGGCGTTGTAGATGCCTACCATGCGACCCAGACGTCCGCTGGCAGCCTTGCCGAAGTCCTTCACGGCGGCATCGCTGCGCATGTTGATGAGGCGGATTTCCTCCTTGGCGCTGTTGGTGAAGAAGGTGGACTTGATGAGCAGGGCGCCGGCAATGACCAGCATGGTCACCATGCCCCAGAAACCACCGTAGGCCATGACCACCGCCACGATGAAGGCGGCAAGACTGGCAGCCAGAGCGGTGAGAAGCCAGCCGCCGATAACAGTGAGCACGCCCGTGATGCGGTACACGGCGCTGTCGCGGCCCCAGGCGCGGTCGGCCAGGGAGGAGCCCATGGCTACCATGAAGGTCACATAGGTGGTGGAGAGCGGCAGCTTCATTTCCGTGGCCAGGGAGATGAGCAGGGCAGACACGGTGAGATTCACAGAACCACGCACCAGGTCATAGATAGCACCCGTTTCTTCCTCGGGAGCCAGCGGAGTAAAGCGCTTGCTGATGAAATTCTGAATGCGCATGGGAGTCACGCGCTCGAAGAATCGCTTGGTGTTGAGCGTGTAGCGCACCATGGTGCGGGCGGCACTGCAGGAGCCGAAGCGCTCCTTGCCGGTGTTGGCAGAGGAGAGCTTGAGCTCGGTCTCCGTCACCTTGCGGGCCTTCTTGGAGAAGAAGAGGGTGGTCACCATCACTAGACCGGCGGCCACGAGCCAGAGCATGTTCACCTGCTGCTGCACATCGGCCAGACCACTCATCTTGAGCGTGGCCAGGTCGCCGCCGGTGGCAAGGTGGGCTTCAGCCAGCTCCATGGAGGTCTGGGAGGCCATGAACACGCCGATGAAGTTCACCAGGTCATTGCCGGCGAAAGCCAGGGCGAGGGCGCCCGTGCCGGCCAGTACGGTGATGCGCAGGGTGTTAATCTTGAGCCCATACTGCAGGATGGCGGCAATAATTGCCCAGGCTACAAAGGCAATCACGACGGCGATGCCGATATTGGCATCCACCATATCCATGAACGGCCCCTTCATCACGGGGCTGGTCTTCAGACCCTTGAACACGGCAAAGTAGGAAATGGCCGTGAAGGCAAAGCCGCACCACAGCGGACCGATGATGCGGTACATGCGCTGGTAGTGGAAGGTGTAGAGCAGGCGGGCAAACCACATCACAAAGGTACCCACGGTGAAGGCAATGGCCACAGAGCAGAAGATACCGGAAACGATGAAGAACACCTTGTCCGTGTTGATGTAATCTGCCAGGGAGCCGGGACCGTCTCCCATGCTGAAGTAGGCCATACCCAGGGCTGAGCCCAGCAAGGCAAAGACCAGCGACACTGTGGTCGAGGTCGGCAACCCGAGCGTGTTGAAGATATCCAGCAGAATCACATTGGCCACCATCACGGCCAGGAAGAGAATCATCACCTCATGGAAGGTGAACATGCTGGGGATGAAGACGCCGCTGCGGGCAATCTCCATCATGCCGCTGGAGAACGACGCGCCCAGCAGCACGCCCACTGCGGCCACGGCTACGGCGCCGTTGTAGGTGCCTGCGCGGCTGCCGATGGAAGAGTTGAGGAAGTTACAGGCGTCATTGCTCACGCCTACTACCAGACCGAAGACCGACAGCAGCAGAAGCATGCCATAAATGACGTAGTATGTAGTGTCCATATAGAGTTGCACCTTTCTACCATGTTGTGGCGAAAAAGACAAGAAAATTCGCCTATCTGTCAAAATTGTCACACAGTTGCGCCCTCGTGCGCGTGCATGACAGATATTTGTGTATGCGGGGCGTTGCGAGCCGTGATAGATGCTTGACGTGGTATTTTGCGGAGAGTAGAATGCCCGCAATGAACGCCGATACAATCAAGAGCACTCCTCTGTGCGACAAGCACGTGGAGCTCGGAGCCAAGATGGTACCCTTCGCCGGGTGGAACATGCCTGTGCAGTATACAGGTATTATTGATGAGCACAACACCGTGCGCAGCGCCTGCGGTGTGTTCGATATCTCCCACATGGGTCAGTTCCTCGTCAGCGGGGAAGGCGCCACAGAGTGGCTCAACTCCATGTTCACCAACAACCTTAACAAACTGGTGGACGGCATGGGCCAGTACTCCATGATGCTCAATGAAAAGGGCGGCGTCATCGATGACCTTATCATTTATCAGGTGGCCAAGGATGACTTCTTCGTGGTGGTGAATGCCTCCATGATTGACGAGGACTACGCCTGGCTCACCGCTCACAAGCCCGAGGGTATCTCCCTGGTGAACAAGAGCGCCGACTACGTGGGTCTGGCCGTGCAGGGCCCCGCCTGTGAGGAAGTATTCGCCAAGCTCTGCCCCGGCGTGGAGCTGCCCGTGCGCAACGGCATCCTCATGTTCGAGTGCGAGGGCGATGCCCTGGTGGTCTGCCGCACCGGCTACACCGGCGAAAACGGCTACGAGTTCTTCTGCCCCGCAGACAAGGGTGTGAAGTGGTTCGAGAAGGTGATGGAGTGCGGAGCCAAGCCCTGCGGCCTCGGTGCCCGCGACAGCCTGCGCCTCGAAATGTGCTACTCCCTGAACGGCAGCGACCTTTCCCCCGAAAAGACCCCGCTTGAGGCCGGCCTCTCCTGGTGCTGCGACCTCACCAAGGAATTCATCGGTGTAGACGTGCTCCGCGCCCAGAAGGCCGAGGGCCGCCCCACCGCCCTGGTGGCTATCGAATACACCGGCAAGGGTGCACCCCCCCGCCACGGCTACGAAGTGCAGCTGCCCGACGGCACGCCCCTGGGCGAGCTCTGCAGCGGCGTTCTCTCCCCCTCCCTGGGCAAGGGCATCGGCATGGCCTATGTTCCCACCGCTCTCGGCAAGGTCGGCACCGAGGTGAACGTCATCGTTCGCAACAAGGCCGTTCCCGCCATCATTGTCAAGAAACCCTTCCTTAAAAAGTAACCCCCATCCCCCCCATCATAATATCATGAGCAATCCCGTAGAATACAAGTATTCCTCCGAGCACGAGTGGATCAGCCCCATCGTAGACGGCATCGTGACCCTCGGCATCACCGACCACGCCCAGTCCGAACTCGGCGACGTGGTGTACGTTGACCTCCCCTCCGTGGGCGACACCTTCTCCAAGGAAGACAGCATCGCCGTTGTGGAGTCCGTGAAGGCCGCTTCCGATGTGTACACCCCCGTTTCCGGTGAGGTGGTAGAGGTGAACGAGACGCTCGACGCCGAACCCGGCACCGTGAACAGCGACGCCACCGGCGCCGGCTGGATCTGCAAGATCAAGCTTGATGACCCCTCCGAGCTGGACGAGCTCATGGACGCCGCCGCTTACGAGGAGTTCTGCAAGTAAAGATTCTCCCGGCCGCATTCCTTCCCCGGGAATGCGGCCTTTTCTATTTATCCGAACTTTATCATACATCGTTACTATGATTACTGCACAGACTCCCTTTGCACCCCGCCACCTGGGCTCCACCGGTGCCGAGATGCAGGAGATGCTCAAGGTCATCGGCTTCAACAGCCTCGATGAAATGACCGACACCATCGTACCGGCCGATATCCGCCTGAAGGCTCCGCTCGACCTGCCCGCCCCCATGGCTGAGCAGGAGGCTCTGGATGCCCTTCGCGCCGTTCTTTCCGCCAACAAGCCCGTGCACAGCCTCATCGGCCAGGGCTACTACGGCACCTACATGCCCGCCGTCATCCAGCGCAATGTGTACGAGAACCCGGGTTGGTACACCGCCTACACTCCCTACCAGCCCGAAATCGCCCAGGGCCGTCTGGAGATGCTCATGAACTACCAGACCATGATTGCCGGCCTCACCGGCCTGCCCGTGGCCAATGCCTCCATGCTCGATGAAGGCACCGCCGCCGCCGAAGCCGTGCATCTCTGCATCGACTCCAAGCGCAAGAGCGACACCTTCTTCGTGGCCGATACCTGCTTCCCGCAGACCATCGATGTCATCCGCACCCGTTGCGAGACCACGGGCGTGAACCTCGTGGTGGGCGACTGGAAGAGCTTCGACCCCGCCTCCATCCCGACCCTCGCTGGTGTGCTCGTGCAGTACCCGGACAACGCCGGCAGCGTAGAGGACTACAGCGAGTTCTTCGCCAAGTGCCACGCCGCCAAGGTGCTCTGCGTGGTGGCTGCCGACCTGCTGGCCCTCACCGTGCTCAAGGACCCCGGCTCCTTCGGCGCCGATGTGTGCGTGGGCACCACCCAGCGTTTCGGTATCCCCATGGGCTACGGTGGCCCCGCTGCCGCCTACATGGCCTGCACCGATGCGCTGAAGCGCAAGCTGCCCGGCCGTTACATCGGTCTCTCCGTGGATAAGGACGGCAAGCCCGCCTATCGTCTGGCCCTCCAGACCCGTGAGCAGCACATCCGCCGCGAAAAGGCCACCTCCAACATCTGCACCGCCCAAGTGCTCACCGCTCTGCTCAGCACCTTCTATGCCATGTACCAGGGCCCCGAGGGCCTGAAGCAGGTGGCACTCACCGCCCACAAGCTGGCTGCCGGTTTCGCCGCTGCCGCGGCCAAGGCCGGTTACACGCTGCCCGTGGCCAACTACTTCGACACCGTGCAGGTGAGCTGCCCCGGCAAGGCTGCCGAGCTCGTGGCCGCCGCCCTCGAGGCCGGCTACAACATCCGCCTTGTGGATGCCGACACCATCTCCGTTTCCTTCGACGAAACCACCACCAGCTGCGATGTGAAGGCCCTGTGCGTGGCACTCGGCATGGAGAAGCCCTGCTGCAAGTGCATGCCCGAAGGCCCCACCTGGGACTCCGCCTTCACCCGCACCACTCCCTTCTGCGCCGAGAAGTGCTTCAATCTCTTCCACTCCGAGACCGAGATGATGCGCTACATCCACCGCCTGGAGGCCAAGGACCTCGCCCTGAACGAGGCCATGATTCCGCTGGGTTCCTGCACCATGAAGGCCAACTGCGCCGCCATCATGATGCCCATCACCTGGCCGGAGGTAGCCACGCTGCATCCCTTCGCTCCCAAGGATCAGTGCCAGGGCATGCGCGCCATGCTCGAGCAGCTCAAGCAGTGGCTCGCCACCGTCACCGGTTTCCACGGCGTTTCCCTGCAGCCCAACAGCGGCGCCGCCGGTGAGTTCGCCGGCCTGCTCACCATCCACCGCTACCAGGTGGCACAGGGCCAGGGCCACCGCAACGTGTGCCTCATCCCCAACTCCGCCCACGGCACCAACCCCGCCTCCGCCGCCATGGCCGGCTTCGAGGTAGTGCCCGTGAAGTGCGATGAGAAGGGCAACATCGACGCCGAGGACCTCAAGGCCCAGGCTGAGAAGTACCGCGACAACCTCGCCGCCCTCATGGTGACCTATCCCTCCACCCACGGTGTGTACGAGAGCGGCGTGGCCGACCTCTGCCGCATCATCCACGAGAATGGTGGTCAGGTCTACATGGACGGCGCCAACATGAACGCCCAGATCGGCCTCACCAACCCCGGCACCATCGGCGCCGACGTGTGCCACCTGAACCTGCACAAGTCCTTCGCCATGCCCCACGGCGGCGGCGGCCCCGGTGTGGGCCCCATCTGCTGCGCTGAGCACCTCACCCCCTACCTGCCGGACCACTGCATCTCCGGCGAGGAGCAGAAGACCGCTGCCGTCTCCTCTGCCGAGTACGGCTCCGCCGCTCTCTGCCCCATCACCTGGATGTGGCTGGCCATGATGGGCCACGAGGGTCTCAAGCTCTCCGCCCAGATGGCTATCCTCAACGCCAACTACATCGCCAAGCGTCTGGAAAACTACTTCCCGACCCTGTACTCGGGCGAGGGAGGTCTGGTGGCCCACGAGTGCATCCTCGATACCACCATCATGCTCGGCAAGAGCCACCTCTCCGTGGACGACATGGCCAAGCGCCTCATGGACTACGGCTTCCACGCCCCTACCATGAGCTTCCCCGTGCACGATACCCTCATGGTGGAGCCCACCGAGTCCGAAAGCAAGGCTGAGCTCGACCGCTTCATCGAGGCCATGATCGGCATCCACGGCGAAATGACCGCCGTGGCCGAAGGCAAGGTGCCCGCCGATGACAACGTGATGGTGAACGCCCCGCACACTGCCCTGGCTGTCACGGCAGACGAGTGGACCCACCCCTACACCCGCCGCGAGGCTGCCTACCCCGGCTCCGGCCAGCTGCTGCACAAGTTCTGGCCCGGCTGCTCCCGCGTGGACAACACCTACGGCGACCGCAACTTCTGCTGCTGCTGCGATACCCTCGCCCAGTGCGAGCTATAATCAGCGCAGAATACAATCTATTTACCAGGCCGGGGAGAAATCCCCGGCCTTTTTTTGATTTACCCGAATAGGCCATTGCTGCGCTGAACCACCTTTCCCCCCGCAAGCGGCGACCGCTGCTGCCTGACAGATTGCCTTGGGGGGTGTGGGCGTGCCATGCTGCTGAGCATGGCGATACGTATGAAAGAGTGGGGCATGCTCTCCTATCCCCGGCAGGGGGTGCAGCTTCCCACGCATTCTCTTAATGATTGGGCCCGCAGCGGGCAGGCATTTGGCCAGGGGCTCGCGGGGGCATTGCAGGGGTCGGCAGAGCTGGCGGCGGCCATGCAGCGCGTGAGCAGCACTGGCAGCGAGGCCGATATCGCGGCGCGGCTCGAGTCCATAGCCCGCGAAACGGCCGATGAGCTGCGCGACAAACCCGTGCGCGACTGGGACTACAGCTGGCAGCAGGCCTACGAGCCGCGCCTGAACCAGATGCTCAGCGAGCTCGATACCGATGCCCGCGAACAGGCGCGCCGCATGAGCCCCACCTACAGCGCCCACCACTCGCTGCGTGCCCGCCGTGAGTCCGAGCTGGAGCGCATCCGCCACTCCCGCCGCCAGTGGCAGGACCAGGTGGAAAGCGCCGTGCAGCGGGGCGATGCCGAATCCGCCCGCCGCTGGCTGGAGCAGGGGAGCGAGGTCTTTGTGCCCGCCTCGCAGCTTCCGCAGCAGGTGGAGGCGGTGGAAAGCCGCAGCCTCAGCGCGCGTTGGCAGCAGCAGGTGCAGCAGAATCCCGCCGCCGCACTGGCCGCCTGGCAGGCGGAGGATGCCGCCCGCCCCGCCCGCGAGGAAGACCTGCGACCGCTGCAGAGCCTCATGGAGCAGACCCGCAGCGAGCTGCGAGCCGGGCTCGCGCTGCAGCTGGCGGCAGCGGTGGAGCAGGGGGCTGCGCCGGATGAATCCGCCCTCGGCCAGGCTGCCGCTGCGGGGGTATTCCCGCAGGAGTGGCTGGCCGATTACCGCCGCACCCCGCAGCCTCTGGCCGTGGCCGATACCTGCGACTGGCTGCGCCGCATCGATGAACGCGCTGCGGGGGACGATGACCACCTGGTGGTGCAGATTGCGCTCTCCCCCATTCCCGTGGAGGAGCGCCGCCTGCTGCTCCGCCGTGTGCAGGCCACCGCAGCCCTGCCGCCGGAGCAGCGGTCGGGCATCAGCCGCACCCTCTGGTCGCTCTACCACGAGGGGCACTTCGGCTGCCCCGGCGATGCCGCCGCCCTGCGCAGCCTCGGCCGCCTGCAGGATGAAGCCCTGCAGCGCCAGCAGACAAGCACGAATGAGAAAGACCTTCACCACTGGCTGGAATCCCTGCAGGGCAGCGGCGACCACTGGCTCTGCTACCAGCCCGAATAACGCTTCCATACCCCTATGATGAATACCATTGATACCCCACAGGAAAACCGCCCCGCACCCCTGCCGGTGCCTGCCCCGCAGCCGCTGGAGTCCCTGGCACCACCGCCCCCGCAGGCAGATGCCTGGCAGGAGCGCGAAAAAGGCCTCCACTGGAGCCGCCTGCTCACGGGCGACCCCGCCACCGTCCCCTCCGACCTGCGCCAGCGGGCGGGGGCGGAGGATGCCACCCAGCCCGCCGAGGAGCGCGACTACCGCCTCGTCTCCACCATCAACCGCTCGTGGGTGGTGGACCACAAAGGACTGAGCCGCGAGCAGGTGCGCAGCGACTGGCCCGTCCTGCGCCGCAGCGTGGCGCAGGAACTCGGCGTGCAGGACGACGAACACGAGCTTTTCACCGCGCTTTCCGTGCAGCAGTCCGAGGCTCCGCAGCGCGGGAAAGCCCGCAGCTCCTTCCACCGCCACTACCAAGCCGCCCTGCAGGGGGTGGAATCCCCTGAGGCCGCAGACGATGAGGCGGAAATCGCCTCGGGTGCGCGTGAACTCGGCACCCGCGACCGCGAGGAACTCCTGCCGCTGGCCGAATCTCTGGCAGAGGCCTGGTCGCTGCTGCGCGGGCTGGAGCAGCCGCCCGCAGCACCGTGGAAGCCCGACCCTGAGTACTGGCTCCGCCTACTGGAGCAGGCGCCCGGGCTCTGGCAGGCTGTCAGCGCATTGGCAGAGCTGGAGGCCGACCGCCGCGCGCAGGTCTATGCCGTGGCGCGTTCCCTGCCGGCGGTGAAATCGCTGGAAAGCGAGCCGCTGGCCGTGCTGCCCGCCATGCAGCGCAGCATGCAGCGGGGCAGTGCCGATATAGCCCACGGCGTGGTGCAGGGGGCAGGGCACATTGCCACCGCCCTGACCGGTGCCGCGGGCGAAACGCTGGAGTCGGATTCGCTGCGCAGCTTCGCCTCGGCGGCAGATAAGCACCTGCAGGCGCTCGATGAGCTGCGCCGTGTGGCTCAGGGCGAGGTATTCCCCATCCGGCTGGAGGAGGGCAGCCACTTTGCCGAGCAGCTGGCGGTTGATATGGCGGGCGCGGTGCCGGGGGCGGCGCTCAGCTTTGCGGGCATGGGTGGTTTCGGCACCATTGCGCTTGCCGGGGCCGGTGCTGCCGTGGCCGAGGCCCGTGCGCGCGCGCCGCAGGGGCGGCAGGAGCTGCAGACCGCTGCGGGTATCGTGGGCGGCGCCATCCAGGCCGGTATCTTCATGGGCATGAGCCGCCTCGGCGCGCAGATGCTCCAGAACAGCATCCGTGCCTTTTCCCGTGCCTCGGGCGGCGGGGCAAAGGCCTATGCCCTGGCCTCGCTGCGCGGCCTCTCCACCCTCACCGCCGATACCGCCAAAATGCTCCTCGCGGGCAAGGCGGGGCAGGCGGCTGAGCTGGGCATGCAGGAGCTCGCCGCGCGGGTGGACCGCGTGGCCTCCCATATCGACTGGGAGAGCTTCGGCGATACGTTCACCGATATCGAGGCCAACATGCGCGAGGCCGCCATGAACTTGCCCTTTGTGCTCATCGCCGCAGGGCGGGCAGCGCTGCACCACTTCCGCTCGCGCGATGCCGTGCTGGGCGATGGTACGCGCCTGGCCGACTGGGGGGTGGATGCTACCATGCGGGATAAAATCATGGACACCGCCGATATCAACACTCAGAATGCCTTGCTCCGCAGCGCGCTTACCGGCAGCCGCCGCTGGAGCGCCCCCGGCTCGCTGCGCGACTGGCGCCTCGCGCTCAACCTGCTCAATACCGACCGCCAGCAGGTCTTCCGCACCGATTCGCAGGTGGCGGAGTTCCTGCAGCTGCCGTCCTACATGGAGTCTGCCGTGCGCCCGCCTTTCAAGCCGCTGGATACGAGCCGCCCCGAGCAGCTGCTCGACGTGGCAGAGCGCGCCACGGGGCGCCGCAGCATGCCCCTCAATCCGCAGAAAATCGCCCCCTTTGCCCTGCTGTGGGACGAGTGGTGCCAGCATGCAGGGGGCGAGGCACGCCGCCGCGAGGGCGAGGCCGCCCGCCGCGCGCAGTATTACCTGTCGCTGGGGGCACAGGGCGAACTCACCGTGCCCGAGGCGCTGCGCACCCGCCACCTCTACCACCCCGACCGCGAGGAAATGGTGCGCGCCGCCGCTGTGGACCGCATGAACGAGCTCGTGTCGCTTTCCTACGAAATGCTCATGAACCTCGAATCGCTCGACAGCCTGCGCAACGGCTACCGCCGGGTGGAGGACGCGCGCGCGGCCACAGAGCAGCTGCGGCAGCGCATCATCTCGCACCTGCTGGCGGCGGTGCATCGCGCCGCATCGGGCGAGTACTCGGTGGAGGAAGCCTTTGCCCCCTTCATCCGCGAGGTGGAGCAGGTGTACACCACGCGGCGCGACCGCCGCCGCCATGCGCCCCTGTGGCTGCGGCAGACAGACCGCAGCGCCTTTGCCGATATGTATACCAAGGCCTGCCGTAAGGCGCTGCGCAGCAGCAAGCGCGATGACCCCCGCCTGCTCGAGGCCTACCGCATCACCCTGGGCCTGCGCAACTGCGCCGAATCCCTCATCGCGCTGCTGCCGTATACCGACCGATTCCAGGCCATGCTGAGCCAGGGCGAAAGCCCCGCCGCCGCCATGGCTCGGATGCTGCAGCACGAGTTTGCCCCGCATATCGACCGCAGCGTGTGGAATCCCGAAGCCGCCGCGGCCTCAGTGGGGCAGGGGCCTGCCCACCCCGCCGGGCGCAATGCCCGCCTGCTGAGCATCTACACCGCCACCACCGGCCACGCCCCCGAAAGCAGCCCCGATGGCCGGGGCGGCCTCCTCTGGCGCATCCGGCGACCCGATGGCCGCCACACCTTCTGGTATCCTGAGCAGGCGCAGGCGGTGAATGAGCTGGTGGGCAATGTGGAGCTCATGTTCCTGCCGCACGGGCGCTACCACCTGGCCGAGCAGCTGCAGCTGGGCGAGTACCGCTCCCGCCCGCCCGAGGGTATTTACCGCACGCATGCCCTGCCGCGTGAAAGCGACCGCCTCACGGGCTTTGAGCTGCTCGGGGCCGAGGCCACAGATGCGCTCGCCGCCCGCTGGCACGGCACCGCCACCGAGTACGGTCTGGGGCTTGAGCTCTCGCCCACGCTGTGGCATTGGCTGCGCGTGCCGGGCCGCTCGCTCGATTACGCGCATATCAAGGAATCCGCCACCCCCGGCGCCTACCATGTGCTGCAGGAGCGCCACATGCGCACCCCGCAGCAGCTGGCACACGCCCGTTTCCTGGTCTACTGGAACCGCATGCTCACCTCGGGCTGGATACGCCCGCAGGAGGTGGCCGATGCCCTGGTGCACTATGGCCGCATGTCCCGCGAAGAGGCAGACCGTGTGCTCGCCTTGTCAGCCCCTGTGCCGGTGGGCACTTCCACCATGCCCGGCCCGGAGCGCCGCCGCTTCCTCCGCGAGCATCCGGAATCCACTCGCCCGGGCGACCTCGTGGCCACCGGTTATGCGCTGGCGCGGCACATGGCGGATCTGAACCTGGAGCTCATGCTTTCGGAGCTGCCGTCGGCGGGGTTGCCGCTTCCCGTGCAGCAGTGGTTCAGCATGGCTCCCTTCAGCGCCGGGCTGGAGGAAGGCTCGGCCTCGGGCTCATTCCGCCTTCCGCTGCGTGCCAACCCGCAGACGGCAGAGGACATCATGCGCCTGCTGCCGGGGGCAGAGGAGTTCCGCCGCAGGAAACAGGAGGGCGAGGAGCTGCCGCTGCTGGGGCACATGCGGGCGGCCTACCTGCCGGCGGAAAACACGCGCTGCGAGCAGGGCTGGTGCTTTGCCGTGGGCGGGCTGGGTGCCTTCCGCGGTGCCGGCCAGGCGTACTGGAACCTGCTCGAGGACCCCGCCCGCGCCCGCAGCCTGCTGCCCGCCCGGGAACAGGCTGCGCTGGATTCCCTGCTGCGCCCGTACTGCGGCGGGCGCGAACCCGCCGAGGCGCTGCAGGAGCTCAGCGAGCTGCTCTGCCGGCACCCCGCGCTGCATGCCTACGGCTTCCGCGACCCCGACTCCGGCAGCCTCGCACGCCTTGTCCTCGAGCCCCCCGGCGAATCCGGCCAGGCCGCCCCTACCTACTTCATGGAGACGCGTGGCCGCACCATGCGCCCCGAATCGGTGGAGCAGGGGTACACGCTGGAAAACGGGGTAAGCCTGCCGCCTGAGCTGCAGGAGGATGCCCGCGTGCTGCCTGCGCTGCGGCTGCTCAGTGCGCTGCGCCGCCGCGTGGCCGATGCTCCCTATGCCGATGCCCAGGGGGTCTGCTGGCGCGGCGTCCGCTATGGCGGCGCAGAGGGCAGGCGCCCCGGCAACATGCGCGCCGAAGACTGGCGCGCGGGCAGCGGCATGAAGGCCATGCTCTCCTTCTACCGCGTGTCGGCCGAGGCTGCCGCCCGCCACGGCTCCGGTGGCCTGCTGGAGGTCTGCGGCGTGCCGCTGGGCGGTATATCCCCCGGCGATATCCGCCCCGGCGCGCTCCGCCACATCACCGTATACCGCAACCCGAACCACCCCGACCAGATGGTGCGCCTCATGCCCGGCCGCCCGGATTCCCCCGACCCGCGCCAGAGCGTGCCCTATGTGCTGCATTCGTCGGACGGCGCACCGCTGCTCAGCTCCTCCACCGCCCGCAGGCCGGAGCAGCTGCCCTATGTGCTGCAGCCGCTGCATGATTTCAAGTGCATGGCAGATCGCGACCTCTCCTACGAGAAAACCGCCGTGGTGCGCGCCCGGCATGTGGACCGCCTGCTCGAGGAGCTGCTCACCGTGCGCGCGGCCAGCCCGCAGAGCTGGGTGCAGGCCGATGCGCAGGGTCTGGGGAATCTCGAGCTCCTCCTGCAGCTCTACCTCGATGGCCGCGTGCCCTACGCCCTCGCGCTCAGGGAGCCCGCCAAGCTCACCCGCGGCGAGGCGCTGGTGGCCGAGCTGGGGCGCCTGTGCCTGCTGGCCCAGTGCGGCACCGAGCCCGCCCCGCATCTCGACCGTCTGGTGGAGTTTGCCGCTCGCCTGCGCGACAACAGCACCGATATGAAGCTGCTGCGCCTCGCGCTGCGCCGCATGGCCTCGCCCTTCCCGCAGGAATACGACTCCGCCGAGCTCAACCCGCAGCTGCTCGAAAAAACACCCGATACCGACCATGATTAACGCCATTGACCCCGCCTTCCGCAGCCGCCTGCAGGACCCCCTCTGGCGCCTCTGCAACCTGTACTGGATTCAGGACAAACAGGGCCGCATGCAGCGCTTTGCGCCGAATGCCGCCCAGCTGCGCCTGCACCGCAACCTGTGGCACCGCAATGTGGTGCTCAAGGCGCGCCAGCTCGGCATCTCCACCTATGTGGCCATGCTCATGCTCGATTCCTGCCTGTTCACCCCGAACTTCCACGCAGGCATCATCGATAAGACCCTGCCCGATGCCGAGCAGAAGCTCGAAAAAATCCGCTTCGCCTGGGAGCACCTCGACTACCTGCCTCCCCAGGCGGACGAGGCCGACCGCGCGCTGGCTTGCCTGGGCTTCCTCATCAAGCAGCAGAGCGGCGCCTCGCGCAAGGGCGGCTGGCACCCCGCAGCCGATGCCCGCGGGCGCCTCGCCTTTGCCAATGGCAGCGATGTGCGCCTGGGCACCACCCTTCGCGGCGGCACCCTGCAGCTGCTGCATGTGAGCGAGCTGGCGCATGTCTCGGTGCATGCCCCGTGGCGCGCCCGCGAAATCCGCACCGGCGCCATCAACACTGTGCCGGCAGAGGGTACCATCATCCTCGAAAGCACCCACGAGGGCGGCCGCTACGGCGTGAACTACGAAATGACCACCCAGGCCATGGAGAACAGCGGGCGCGACGAACTCTCGCCGCTCGATTTCCGCTTCTTCTTCATGAGCTGGTTCGACAACCCGGACTACACCCTGCCCGGCAGGGCGGGGTGGTCCGATACCCAGGCCGCCTATTTTGAGAAACTCGAGCGCGAGCACAGCGTGCGCCTCACCCACGGGCAGAAACTCTGGTATGCCCGCATGGAGCGCACCATGGGCGCCGCCATGCGCCAGGAATACCCCTCCACCCCCGATGAAGCCTTTGCCACGGGCAACGACGGCGCCATCTACGGCGCGCAGATTGCCCGCCTGCGTGAGCATGGCCGCATCGGCGTGGAGCAGGGGCTCAACCCCCACGAGCCCCTCTACACCGCCTGGGATCTCGGCCTCAGCGACCACACCGCCATCTGGCTCGTGCAGAACTACGGCGGCAGCGTCTACTGGCTCAACCACTACGCCGCCAACCAGCAGCCCCTCGAGCACTTCGCCGGCAAAATCCGCGAGTGGGAGGCGCGCTACGGCCCCATAGCCGCCCACTTCCTGCCGCACGATGCCGCCCACCGCGACCCGCACGGCCAGTCCTACGTGGAAAGCCTGGCGCGCGAGGGAATCCACGCCGTGCGCGTGGTGCCCCGCACGCCCGATATCTGGCGCGGTATCAACTCGCTGCGCGGCATCCTGGCCCACAGCTGGTTCCACCGCGATACCCTCCACCAGCCCCTCAACCTGCGCGGCGAAAAGGAACCCTCCGGTCTCACCTGCCTCGAGATGTACCGCACCGCCCCCGCAGGCGCAAGCGGCGCCACCCGCGACATGCCCGTGCACGATGCCTCATCCCACAGCGCCGATGCCGCCCGCATGTTTGCCGAAGCCCTCACCCACGGCATGGTCTACCCCGTCCACCTCCGCCATTCTCCTCGCCGCGCCAAAATGTAGTCCGAGCGCAGCGAGGATTTCGTCACGAAGTGATTTCGTCCTGCTCCGCAGGAGCAGGATTTCGTCCACGCAACGCGTGGATTTAGTTAAAAACCCCAAAAAATAAATCCACCTATGCCACCCTGACCATTGACGATTGACAAATGACTATTGACAATTAACAAGTTCGGCGGGCGAAGCCCGCGGAATTCGACACATCCAACATCCAACATCCAAAATATGACCTCCAAGCATTCCTGGCTCACCGGTATCCTCACCGGCTGGGGCATCAGGGAGTCCTGGGCCAAGCTCATCGCCGGCGCCGTCATCGGCGCCCTCGCTGCCGCAGGCCTCATGTGATTCCATCCCATCTCCCGCCTCCCTGCAAAGGGAGGCGGGAAATTCTCTCGCTGCTCCGCAGCGAAATTAACTCTGTTTTTCGAAGAAAAACAGATGAAAAAAAACAACACCTTTCACGCGTTGGCATCATTAAGCAGTAGCGGGCAAATCTGAGTTTGTTGTTTTCGAGGCACGGGACTTTCCTGTCACGGCGTAGGCAAAGCCGAAGACGGAAGTCCCGAAAATCATGGCGTGTTTCATCGGGACTAAAGTCCCGTGCCCCGACAGATATGCTCCCCGCCAACGCATCATTCATGGCGTGTACCAGCCAATCTGAAACAGCCCCGGTTAATTCGCTATATATGGTGAATTGTGCCCGCTTTCCTGAATCCTGCTTCTTGATTTTACCTTATTTCACCACGTGTGGTGAAATAAGGTTGCCGTGCTTGAGACCCCACCTCCTTCTCCTTCGTAAATCCAAAAAGCAATCTGCCCGTGCCGGAGTTATCCGACACGGGCAGGAAATGTTATTCAATAGCCTGCCTCGGCGTAGCCTTGGCGAAGACGGGTCACTATTAATTATTCACTCACTTGCGGCGGCGGCGAGCTGCCAGGCCCATCAGAGCAAGCAGGCTCAGCGTAGCTGTGGTCGGCTCGGGGATGCGGTCAACATTGTACATCACATGACCACCCACCATCACGCTCTCGCCGTAGTATCCTTCGCCCTTTTCGTTGACGAACACCACCTTGTCGAAGGCATCGGCAACAAGCTTGCCACCTTCTGTGCCTACCAGCGTGATTGCCACCGTCTTCGTCTCACCCACGAGGTCAAGCACCTGCTTCATGAGGGCATCTGTGCTCGGATCTCCCAGGATGTCAACAACAGCCATGGTGTTATCGGTCAGCAGGCCGTCTACCTGCAGTGTCAGCATGCCATTCTCGTAGCCCAGCACGTCTGTTACATTGGTTGGCAACGTAGTGGTGATGGAGGGATTTTCGGGGGTGACCATCTCAGAAATGGTCAGCTGCAGCGTCTTGTTGTCGGCGGCAAGGGCGACGCTGGCCTCCAGACTTTCGCCCAGAGTACCGGTGTAGCTCCAGGCGTTCTCGGCATTGGCGTCCCAGAAGATAGAACCGTCGCCCGTGGCGCTCACCAGCGTGTAGTTGCCGGCGGCGTAGTCCGTCAGGTTAAGCGTGATGCTGCCCAGAGTCAGCGCACCGCTGGTGGTCACGGCGGCAACGGTTTCGCTCAGGCCGGAAGCCAGAGTCAGCTTGGTCACAGTCATGTCACCCGTAAGGACAGACTGAACCTTGGAAGCGTCCGTCACCGTCATGTCGGAGACAATCAGCTCACCTGCGCCGGTGTTGGTCACATTGCTGTCCTCAATCTTGTTGCCAAGCGTTGTGGAGCTTTCTGCTGCCGGAGCAACCTCTACCGTGGCGTTAGTGATGGTGAAATCAGCATTATCTGCACCGTACAGGCTGTTTTGGGAGGCTGCGATAGTGGTGGCGTTTGCCGTACCAATCACCTTGACACCGGACGCCGTCACAGAGGAACCTTCGCCCACATTGATGGCCGAGCTGCTCGCACCCCACAGTGTACCTACCGACAGGGCTGCGCTATTGCTCAGGTTCACCTGGGCAGTAGATTCACCGCCGTTTGACAAGTCAAGTGTATTCAGCGTGTGAGTGCCGCCTACCATGTTGATGATACCGGCTTCACCGGTAATCGTGCCACTTCCGGTAGTTCCGGTCATGCTCACCTCGCCACCGTTTACTCGCAGGTTGGCAGAAAGATTCAGAGCTGCAAGGCTCACATCACCGCCAAGAATCTGAGTATCCTTCGAAATATTGGAGCTAGTTGCAACGGATAGCTCGGCAACATTCAACTTGTAGGTGCCGACATTGCCAAAAACCAGAGTATTGGTGGTAATCACACCCGTACCTGCAATAGTGTTACCGTTGCCGTTGTTGCCACCTGTAGAAAACTTCAATTCACCGGTGAGGGCAAGTTTTCCATTCACCGTAAGGGCGTTCATACCCCATGCATTAGAGATGCTGGTGGCAGCAACCTCTACATTTTCAGCAATGGTAATATTGCGCTCGTAATTATTGGACGAGGTCGTGCCAAGTGTATCTACGGTGTATTTTGTGGGAGCCTCGGCTGTTGCAGCGCTGGTAGCATTGAAGGTAAGGGAAGTATTACCACCAGACAGGTTGATATTTCCCGCACTACCACCAGCATTCAAGGTTACGGAGCCATCGTTAATGGTTATACCGTTAATACCGACTGAACCATTCACAATCAGGCTGCCGGCGCCATTCTTCAGAAGGATGCCGTTACCCTCGGTACCTTTATCAATAGAGGCCGTGGTCAGTGTGGCATTATTGCCTACAGTTATGGTGGCATTGTCTTTGCGAAGACGAAGCGTGGCATTTTCAATGACACCGGTATTACCATCTTCCACCGTAAGGCTGGCACCACCAAAGAGATCCCAGCGGGAAGTCTTGTTAGCACCAATGCTCTTCATGGTGCCATTCAGCACCAGGGAGCCGGCAAACGTCTCATTCTCGATGTCATTGAGAAGCAATTCCGAACCGGCAGCAATCTTAATGCTCTGGGTCGAGTTAGCACCACCATTGTAGCCTGTGACATCCTTGGCATCAAGCTGCAGCTTACCATTGACAACATCAATAGAGCCACGGATAAGACCTGTGTCATCGGTCTGAGTTTTAAGAATCAGCGTAGCACCCTCCGTCACCGTCACGTTACCCTGAACATAGCCACCATTGCTCCTGGTAAGCGTCAGCTTGGTTTCAGCGCCGCTCACGGTCATACCGCCAACGCTCACGCCCTCAGCGGCGTCCACCTCAGCAGTGGAGTCAAACGTTACAGAGTCACCGTTGGCAAAGGCAATACCATTGCCACCGGTAGCAGAGTTCCAGTTCTCGTTTGAGGTGTTCCATGTGCCATTACCACCAGCCCACACCATATCGGCAAACATAGCGCCAAAACCCGTGAAAGTAATGGTGCCGTTTTCCTGGGTAATGGAACGAGCGGCGGAATAGTTGTTACCATCGATGATGATACTATCGATAGTAACATTGGTATCGTACAGCTTGAACACATCGCCGATTTCCACATCAGCGCTCAGCACCAAATCAACACCGGCGGCAAGAGTCACCTTCGAAGAACTCAATAGTGCAGTCTCAGAGCTGAATGTTACAGCAGAAAGGTCAAGTATGGAGCCCTTCTGCATGGTAATGGCGTCCAGCGCTACACCATCTTTTAAAACGAGAGTTGTACCCTCAGCGAAAGAAGCCTTGGTAAGAGAACCACTGCTCACAGTATACGCGCCAGAACCCGTCAGCGTCTTGCTGGAGAAATCCACCGTGCCACCTACCTGAGTTACCTCTGCTCCGGAGCTCAGAATAATCGAACTCTTTCCGGTTGTCAGAGTGAACTTTGCCCCGCTGGCAACATCCCACGTCTGAGTGCCAGCCAGAGTAAGGTTGTTTGTATCTACATCCAGAGTGAAGTTACCGCCAATTGCGGTATAACCAGCAGCACCTCCTGCCTTGCCATAATTAAAGTTACGGCCGCTGGTAGCATTTGCCTTCAGCTTCGTAATACCGGAATCAGCCGTCACAATAAGGCCGGACAACTTCACTGCATCAATGTCATAGTACACTTCGCCATTGGTGTCGGAGCTAGCGGCATCGAGCATCAATGTGCAATAGTGATCCGAAGTGGTGCTGCAAATAACTTCCTGCCAAGAATCATAGCTGTCATTTGTAGAAGTAGCAACTTTGAGTTGCTGGCTCTCTGCATCGTAATTTGCCACATACCAAGGACCATAGCAAATGCCATTTGTCTTGCCTGATGTTGTTCCGCCGGTCCACTGAACGATAGTGTAGGCATAATCTGCATACTTGGTGTCATCTATGCCGTTGGTGTCTTCTGCCTTCACCTGCGAGAAGCAGGCAGAGGTAGCAATCACCGCAGCAAGAAGCACTTTCGGTAAGTGTAGTTTCATAAGTGTTTTATGTATTTCTATTGTATATGGTTTAGATATGGGCATCTGGGCACATTCTTGCGCAATGAAGGCACAGCTCACCCATTGCGGAGATTCTATCGCATTTGCCATGCGATAGCTTGTTTGCAGACTACAACCAATTGATGATACATTAATAACAAATTATCAGACAGAGAGCTCTGACCTTTTCATGCACACAGGACCCGGGATTAGAGAGCGTGCACCCAGAAAGAGAGACCCACTCGACAAATCCGAGATTGTAGGAATATACAAATGACAATGTACAATTTGAAAATTTCCCAGCTGCTCAGCCGCAGCATATTCAGGCGAGCCATCGGCTCACGGAACCTGTTTTTCATTGATAAACCATTGGAAATCGATGGCTTCGGTGGCGTTTTTGCGTGGTGGGGGTATGTAGCGGCGGGGTGTGGGGGGCTATGGTTGGTAAGTTGGCGGGTATCAAGGGCTTCTGCGCATGGGTATGCGTCCGGCTGGGCTGGGGGTGCGTTTTGCGGGAGAATCGGGCATCCGAATGAACTACCCGGAGAGAAGTCATGCCTGATTACCAGAAAACAAGCAGAAAAGAAAACGCCGCCAAGGAGGGGCAGAAGTGATGGAATTCAGAAAGTTACCTCGTGAACGCGCAGATGCCCGGGCCTTGCGGTATCTCAATTATCCGGGCGTCTACTACCCGGAAGCCGTGCTGCGGGGCCCGGGGATACCGGGCTCCTCGCGCTCGAATCCGCTGCGTGAGGTGCCGAAGGGCTATGTGAGCACGGCGGTGGCGGCGCAGATGCTCGAGGTTTCGGAGCGTTCGGCGCGTGCGTTGCTCTCGCGGCACAAGGTGACACGCGTGATGGTGCGCGAGCCCGGGAAAGGCGTGCGGGCCTATTGGGACGAGTGTGAGCTGCAAGGCGTGATGGCCGAGCGCCTGCCGCTGGTAGAATCCATGCCGGATAATTTCTGCAATTCGTACGAAGCATGCTGTCTGCTTTCTGTGGCGCGCAGCACCCTGTCCCGCTATGTGAAGAATGGCTTTCTGCGGGAGTCTCGTGTGCGGATGGCGAGCGAAAGCGGCGTGCGTGTCGAATCGTATTTTGTGCGCACGGCGGTGCGGCGCCTGGCAATGCGCCGTGAGCTGATACTGCGCCGGCTGGAGCGACTCCGCCGCAACCGCCTGACCCAGATGTGGGAAAGTTACCTGCAACGCAGAGGAAAAAAAGAGGGAAAAAGTTGAATGTAGAATGTAGGATGTAGAATGTGTTAAATTCCACGAACCTACGGCTCACCGGTAATCAGAATGATGATTCTCTACAAAGCGGCTTGGTGAAGTACAAAGTACGAGGTGCGAAGTACAAAGTAAAGGTTTTGCGCGCCTTAAGGTGCTACATCGCCTGTGAGGGCGTAGCACTTGTGCGAAGCCCCAAGGCGAGGCCGAAGACGGAAGGCCTTCGGGGATGTGTTAAATTTGATTTTTTGATAATGATTGGCTGATGATGCCTCGACAAAGCGGCACAACGTGCCGCTTTCGTACCGCCGCCAGACGGTATTTCATGTGCGGCGACCCGGAGTGGGCGTATCGAAGAGAAGCCACTAGCCGCGCTTTCATACGCCCTCAGGGCGGATTTCATCACGGGCTTGCCCGTGTATTTCATTGAGCGGCCCGTCTCGGCGTAGCCCGAAGGGCGGAGACGGAAGCGACTGGTTTCCGCTGCATTAGCAGCGGAACTTCCCTTTCAGCCTGCATCGACATTTTACCATTCATTGGGATATGTAAAGCATTGAAACTGCATTTTTATTTTCCCAAGGAACGCAATGAAATAAGCGAACTCCATATCGGCAGTACCGCTGCTAATGCAGCGGTAACCAGTCGCCGCATTCGCGGCTTCCGTCTTCGGCTTTGCCTACGCCGAGACATGCAATGAAATCCACGCTGTGCGTGTACGAAATCCCGGCATGCGCCGAGATGAAATGCAGTCGCGTCGCGCCTGCACGAAACACCCGAGCAAAGCTCGGGTACGTTGCGGGGCTCTGCGAGCCCCGCAAACTCGGATTTGTCGCTCCTGCTTTGTTTTATGCCAACGCGTAAAGACGAACTCAATTCTCCGAAACATCCTGAAGGAAATAGCGATAGGCCTGGGGCCATTTTTCAGGGGGAGAATACAATTTCAGTGTTTGTCCGTCAATTGTGCGGAAGAGTAACTCAAAGGAATTTTCTGTTTCTTCGGCAGATTTTGAATTGTCGTACACATAGCCCCTTTGAACAAGACGCAGAGCATCGGCCCCATACATAAGTGCACGGTTATAGCGACTGCTGACTTTGTCCCCAGGCACAGTGTGCCCGCCCTTGGCAAATCGGCCGGCAACTCGGTCGATGTTGATTCGTGGTGATTCCGTGCAGATAAAAAACAAACGCACGAAATATCCGAATGAACGGGCCTGTTGGATAATTTCTAATTTCGAGGGATGTGAGAACACAGTCTCATACATGATATCCTCCCGGTTCATGAGGGCGTTCTGCAGCTCCTTACGCACGCGGAGCTGGGCTTCCGCTATGCATTCAGGGCGATTCCAGCCGCCAAGTTGTTCGGCCAGTTCATCTGCATTGAACACCCGGCAGCCAGCCCCCCAGGGATGCACCGAGAGCTGTGACGCAAAGGTTGTCTTCCCGGAGCCGTTGGGACCGGCAAAAATAATGAGTCTGGGGCAAATCGGGCTCATTTTGCCTCTTTCATTTCACGCAGAAGCTGCTTTCTGCAGGCTTCTGCCTTATCGGCATTGATGAACTTCATGCTCTGCCGGGCTGCCGCTGTGGCTTGACGTGCAAGTTTCTCGAGCTCCGCGACTTCCGTATCCTCCCATCGATTCGATTGAGAATCCGGACGAGTTCTGTCTGCTGCCTTTTCTGCAGGAGCATACACTTTCCAATATGTCGCCATGGCTTCATTATATTCAAAAGTTCATTCTCGCGCAATACTATATTTCAAGCGCATGGGCAAAATACGTCAATCATCGGCAAATCGGCATTTGAGAAGTACAAAGGACGAGGTACGAAGTACAAATTAAAAGTTCCGCGAGCCCCCGGCCCGCCTGAATATGCTGAGGCAGAGCCGAAGGGTAATTTTCAATTGTACATTGTCATTTGTCCTTTGTACATTCCTGCAAACTCGGATTTAGCGAGCGGTTCTCCCTACCTCTTCGTCAATCGCCAGCCACGGCGTCTTGTCACGGAGTAGCGCCGAAAGGCGCGAAGCCGGAAGCAAGCACGGCATAGCCGTGACGCGTAGCCGGGTAAATCCAAAATCGTAAATCCCACATTCCTCCTATTCTGCTTTGCAATTTCCTGAAAATCGGGAATTGTATTCCCGATTTTCAGGAAATGAAATTCGCCTCAGCGTAGGCACCATTTGCCAGCGCCTCAACAAATCGGGATCTTTAGCGAGCCAACGGCGAGCGGAATTCAGAAGCCCACGAAAGTGGGCGGCAGCCAGTAGCCCAGCGTGCAGCCGTGCTAGCGGCGGAACGCTGGGTAATATACAAAAAAGAGCCAGAACCCCGAGCGCAGCAAGCAATCGTGTGTTTTGTCATACTAAAACGCGAGATTTTGAATATTACAGTTCCCCTCCCACCGGAATCATAAATTCAGGTGGTTTTCTATCAAGGGGGTGATTTTCATTCAGCCAGCAGGAGCAGATGCTCGCTGA
>JBGVNQ010000057.1:0-67405 GCA_045125705.1 Akkermansia sp.
AAGTACTTCAAATACATAACACAGGGCATGGTAGGAGTTATCTCCTCCATGCTCAATGTTTTTCTGCACTTTCTTAATACTTTTCTCCTTTGTCTTTTCTTCCTCGCGGGGCTCATTCCACAATTATTGCAGAAGAGCCAAAACTTCTTCAGGGCTTTTACTGCTTGCGTGTAGTTCGGCTGCCACGTTGCCACGCATTCCTTGTTATCTGCCACTTGACGGGCTAGTTGCTTACCAGATTCCATTTCGCTCTTTTGTCTCTGACATAATGTATTTGTATATCAATGTTGGATTGCATGTATCACACGAGATGCCCGTGTGACAGAATGTGAGCGAGTTACATCCTCTACAGTGTGCTATCGACAGAAAAAATTGCTCGGGGACAGAGGATATTGCATTCTTTTTACTTGCTTCGTACCCAGGCTGGTGATAGATTGAGACAGTGCTTGGCTCTGATATCGCAGGGTCGAAGCCGTTTTACCAATTGTCATTGTATTCATTATGAAAAAAACTCTTTTCATGCTTCTTTTGCTGAGCTCCATGTTCACAGGCTACGCCGCTGAGCCTACCTGGGATATGGACACCTCTGAAGGTTCTCTCTCCTATTCCACAACCCTGCAGGGTACTTATACATACGATAGCCTGGGTGATGCCAACATCAAGAATGACGAGAGTTTCTCCATGACCATGAAGGCAATCTGCATCGAAAATCCTTATGTGCATTCGAATACTTCTCAGTCAGTCGTTGCTTCCAAGGGGGATTTCGAGGGGGATATTTACAATCTCACGATTGCAGGTGATAACCAGTTGCGTTTGTTTGTTGATGATTGCGGGAATAGCACCCGTTATAACGATTCATCTGATTATTTCTTACATGTCTACGTCAATGGTGAGACATATGGATATTACAGATATGTTAAAAACTGGACCAAGAAATTGAATATAACGAAATTCTCTTTCTTTAATGCAAGTCGTCATAATGAAGATAATCCGTACATTATTGGTATTACCTTTACATACGTCAATGCAAAGGATTCCGGTGACGGCGTGGCCTATTTTACCTTAGCTTCGACGGAAGATAGTGCTATTGTGTTTGATGCGTACACGGAAACAGATATCAAGCACACATTTAATTTTTCGGATTTGACGAACGAGACAACGTATACCGCGGTGCCTGACTCTCAGCAACTCCAAATGACCGTTATCAAGGCTATGCCTGAAGCCACCACAATGAGTGGCTCCGGAGCGGGAGCCACCCTTCTCAATGATGCATATGTGAGACTGAATCCCCAGCTCATCACCAAGGACAGCGCACTTGCCAAAGTGCTCGTAGCGCAAGCAATGGGTTCCATTAAGCCTGAAACGCTGGCGGCCGTGGCTGGTGCTTCCACCCCAGTGCTGGGGCAGGCGCTCAGTGGCGATACGGAACGCCAGCTGCGCGCCATCCGCAACCGCAGCGTGAGTGGGCCCACCGGCAATGATTGCGTAGCTCTGGATAACAAGAGCGGGCTTGCTTCAACCCCGGCTCCCGCTCATTTCTTTGCCTGGGTGAATGCAGAGGGTAACCGTGCTGAGCAGAACAATGATGGCCTTGAGGCTGGTTACTCTCTGAACAGCTGGGGTGCCACCCTCGGCGCAGGAATGCAGGTGACCCGTAACTTCTCCCTCGGCTTGGCGCTTACTGCCATGCAAGGCGAACTGAAGAGTGATGGCCCCGACAGACTCGACGGCGATATGGACACCACTTACCTGAGCGCTTTTGCTCGTTACAATAGTGGCAAATGGAGTCATGCCCTTGTGGGCACCATGGGTGCTATGGATGCCGATTATGACCGCAGCGTGAGCCACGCATACGGCAGCTACACCGCACAGGGGGATACGGAGGGCTCAGCATACGGTTTCATGTACGAGGTAAGCCGCGATTATTTCCTGAGCAGCCGGAGCGTCCTCAGCCCGGTGTTCAATGTTTCTTATCGTCATGCCGAAGTTGATTCCTACGGCGAAAAAGGCAGCAACGCTGCTCTGACGGTGGATGAGCAGAGTCTCGATACAGTAACGCTGGGGCTTGGTGCCCGCTATGCCGCGCTAGTGGGGCAGCAGACCCTTAACCGCGCCTGCTCTTTCGAGGCCCGAGCCCTTGCCAAGTATGATTTGGGGGACCGCCGGTCCGCTACCGATGTAGGTCTGTCCGGCTTTGCTTCCCGCACCCGTGTGCGTGTGGAAAGTGCTGAGCTCGGTGCTTTCGGGGTGGAACTGGGGGCAGGCATCGCTGTGCCTGTGGGCCCCGGCAGCGTATTTGCTGATGGTGCCGTAGAGTTGCGTTCAGACTACACCAACTTCAACGCCGCCGTAGGCTACAAGATTCAGTTCTAATTTCCCCGGCCTGCATAGATTTCCATCCGTTGCCTCACACCGAGGCAACGGATGATTGATTGCGCGTCAGGCATGACACATAACTGGGGTGAGAGTCCCCAATTCCCGCCCCTGGAGAGTGAAGACCAAAGCGGGAATTGCTGAAAGCAACATATCAGGCAGCCACGTTGAAGCACGATAGGGCGGAAGCGGGCAAACCACCGTGACGCAATACATTTCAATTGCTCAAGCAAATCTGGTTGACTGGGCTTCATGCTCGTGCTATAAGTGACATGCATGCCGAGATGGTATGCCCACTTGCCATTTAACTGCGGTATTCAGCCCCATTTTCATATCATGTTCCACTTTCTGAAACGATGCAGCCTTCTTCTGGGCGTAGCGAGCTGTCTCGCATTGACCACTCAAGCATATGCCGCGAAGAGCGGCTCGATAAGCGATTTCATTAAATCCAGCCGCCGTGGGGCAGGGGTGGTGGTAAATACGCCCAGGTATGACCAGAACGCCAAGGTGTTTTTCCTGTTCTACCTGGGGTATAACATGCACCAGCAAGACAAACTCGAATCGGTAACCAAGCCCCTGATTTCCGTGCACAAGAAATTGACCGGCAGTGGGGCAGAGCTGGTGATGTATCTCGATTTCCCACCGGAGCAGAAGGAGGCGCCCGCCAAAAACAAGAAAGGCAAGCCCCGCCGGAATGCGACTGCGGAGAAACGCTCTCTGACCATCAAATGTCCTGTGATTAATGTGTACCATAGTGAAGCTCGCGAGGCCTTGTTCAAAAAAGACGCCCGAGGCAAGGAACAGAGCTATGGCACATACGATTTGCGCGCTACGGATGCCAAGGGAACGCCGCTGGCTTATTTCAGCTATGAAAACGGCGAAATCATGATGCGCGACGCCGAGACCGGGGAGAAGAAATCCATCGGCAGCGGCAGCTACTCCGGCAATGCGTGGGTGGGTCCGGCTATTCTGGCCTCATACCGGGAGCTGGTGGCAAAGGTTTCCCCGGAAACGAAGGCCTCTGAAGCCAGCGCTGGCGGGGAGCCTGAAAAGAAGCCTGGCAAGAAATCCGGCAAAAAGCGCAAAATCAAGGATTGATGCGCGTTGGTGCATCTCATGAACCGAATCCGGAGTATGCGGGGAGACCTGAAAGAAGCGTGCTCCGTGGCGTCAGCGGCTGCTATCCGGGTTGACATCGGTAGAGGAATCTGTTATGAAATCGGCGTAGCACGTTCCTTATATGAAGCTGGCATATCATCTTGTATTATCTCTGGGATTCACGTTTGGCCTGGCATTTGCTGAAGTGGCAAATGAACCGGATTATTCCAATGTCAAGTGGGCGCAAGGTGTGAGCGTAAATGAAGAAACCGGAAAGGTGGAGGGCTGGTATGATGCCGAGAAAACCAAGGAGAAGGATATCGACGATATGATGTGCTATGCCGCCTCGGCTTCGAATCTCCTTGCCTGGTGGCAGAATAGCTCCTATGCAGTAGCCAGCGAAGCCCCTACGAAGCTCGAGGATATCTGGGGGGCGTATAAGGAGAATAATCTGGCCGCTGACCAAGGCGGCTTCACGCTTGGTGCCCTTAACTGGTGGCTTTCCGGGGTGTATTCACCAGCCAGGGAAGTCGAAAATCCGGATGATGACTCCAGTGCCTGGGTATGGGATTCGGAATCTCCCTTGTGGGATCGCTACTATACGACGCAAAGTGGGATGGAGGACGTGTTCGGTCAGGATACGGTGGTTCCGGTGACTCTCCCGAATCTAAAAAAGGGAGAGGCCGATTTTCGCGGCTATTACTATGACCAATATGGCCTCTCGCAGGAAAAACTCTCAGATTTCCTGACCCTCGCGTGGATTTATAGTGGACCCATCACACCGGATGACCCCGAGGAGGATGACGAGGCTTCCGGCACGATCCACCACACAATGACCTTGGGCGATATCGAAATAGCTGAAGACGAAGGCCCGGAAAGCATCTATGATATCGACTTTGTAACAATCCTTGAGAATTCCGCTATTTCTCTTTCTATCCATTCAGACGACCCCGTAGATGCAGAAGGAAACAGACTTGCCCACTCCATCACGCTCTGGGGTGTGGAGTATGAGAATGGTGTTCTCTCGAAATTGTGGCTGACAGATTCCGATGACTATACAGAGCAGCTTTTCTCCGTGTCGGTCACATTGGATGAAAAGGAAAATAAGATTTACCTGGGCACACTGATTACGGAGAAAGAGGGCGAAACGGAAACCGATTCGTATTATTACGTTAAGGAGTACGGCAAAAATGTCTTCATCGGCGTTGTCTATGCTCTGGATACGTCTGAAATCGCAAACTGGCAGCTCGTTCCCGAGCCGGCTACTGCCTCGCTCAGCCTGCTGGCGCTGGCCGCTCTGGCTGCCCGCCGCCGACGCCCATGTAATGCAGAATGCAGAAGTCAGAATGCAGAATAATGATTTTGCGTTCGGCTTTCGCCTCACATGTAAATACCCCCCCCGCTTGAGATGCTCTCAGGCGGGTTTGTCTTTCTGCTCGCGATAATTCGGAATTTGTGTGCCGAAATACAGGACTAACGTGTAGAAAAACGGCGTTTGGAAAACAGACCGAAAAAGGATGAATTAACTGTCATTCTGCCGGTAAAACAGGTATCTGCGCTTGCTTCATGGCTTGTTATTCTGTATACTCTCGGTAGCATATTATGAAGCTTCATCTTCCTCGTCTTTTGTCTGCTGCTCTTCTGGCTGCTTTTGTGTCTGCTCCGGTTTATTCTGCCCCGATTCCAGATGGATATACTGAGGTTCATCTGGAAGAACCGGACTTGTTGAAACAGCCTAATAACACCTATTCCATGGGGTTACTGTTATACGATGGAAAGAACTATTCCTATAACCGCATAGGCTCGACAGCTACAGACCCATTCTATAGTAAGGGATATTCACTCTTTTTTACCTCTGCTGAAGGCCAATCCTCTGTTACGATGTCTTTTATTGGTGGAGATACCAAGGCTTTTTCCTCGGTCTCTCACTTGACCTTTGCAGATATGAAGAAGCTGAGTTTTTCAGCGATGACATCCGGTGTCATTTACACCAGCGGAGCATCTTCTCATTTTACAATTTCCGGGGTAAAAGACAATACGACGACAACTCCGGATGTTTTGTTCCTCAATAACAGTATCACAGGAGGTTGTGGCGGGGCCATAGCGGCGAAGGGCGAAAATAGTGACATACTATCGCCGACAGAAGTCAATGTGTTCATTAAAGACAATGGCGATGTGCTATTCCAGGGAAATAATGCTCTCGCAAAAAATGTAAGCAGCGGAAGCCAGACCCAGGGGATCACCGAAAGAGCAGGGATATCTTCAAGTTCTGCCTGGTCCTTAGACTTGTTCGGATTGCAACTTAGTTTCGATTTCGGCTTCGGTTTAGGATTCAATTACGAAGAAGATAATCCTGCGACTCCGGAAGTAGAAATGGATATATGTGGCGGTGCCATTAACCTCGTGGATTCGAAGCTGACGATGTCTGGTAATAAGACCGTTTCCTTCATAGGTAATTCAGCAGTGGACTATGGTGGTGCTATTGCTACCGAAATGGGATATGCCAACGTCATCGATATCAGCAGCAATGGGAAGGTCATCTTCCAGGAAAATCTGGCTGCCGGTCATGTTAAGGATAATCATGTTAACGGTGGTGTCGGTGGTGCGATTGCCATCGGAAATAACGGCCGTCTCATGATGGCTGGTAATACGGGCGACATCGAGTTCAAGAAGAACCTGGCAGCAGCGGCCGGCGGTGCGATTTACCATGGAGGTAAACCGCACGACTATAGCGAGAAGAATGATCTCTTGTGGTCAGAGAATGAAGGCAAGATTCTATTTGAAGAGAACGTAACCGGCGGAGCCGGCGGTGCAATTTATACGTTTGCAGGTGCAGGAATCAAGATGTCCAAGAACACTGGTGATATCAGCTTCGTGAACAACAAGGCGGGTGTCAGTGGTGGTGCCATTTCTGCCTTGGATGCATACGTGACGCTGGAGCACAATGGGAACATTCTCTTCAGCGACAACCTTGTCTTTCACCAGAATGTTGACTCGGTTCCGACGGACAGCTTCCCAACTTACTATGCCGGCGGTGCCATCTATGGCTCAAATATACAGATTCACAACAATGAATCAGTTATCTTTCAGCGAAATGCGGAAATTGCAGGCGATGGTTCCTTCCGCCTGCGCAGTCTATATACAGACTTTACACCGGGTAAAGACGACATCTCCCAGGTTTCCCTCTCTGCCGGAGAGGGGAAATCTATTGAGTTCCGTGATAGTATCTATGTACGACATGCCATGCTTCACTTGAACTCCGAATATGATGAAGAACAGCAGAATGGTGATATCATTTTCACCGGTGAGTATACGGTGGATGACTTGAGAACAGTGAAGGAAGGCTGGTTGGGCAAAGATGCAACGATAGTGGTAACGGATAAAGAAATCGAGAACTCCCGTACTTCCATCGTACTGCACAATACCAATCTGAACGGGGGGCGCCTTCGTGTGGAAAAGGGTGCGATTTTCAAAGGCATCGGAATCTACGTGAACAATGGCACCCTGCGGATCGATGACGCCAAAGTGGTCAATATCAAGTACAGTGGCGATACCGCTATCAATGATACAAATATTCCTGTTAAGGTAGGCACAGGAGCGACGCTGGAAATACTCGGTCATTCTACCATAGAAGGCGGAACATTAAAGTTTAGCGACGACTCTAATTGGAATGTCCACCTTACGAAAGATAATGTGGGGAATTCCAACGCCGCTCTGACTTTGAAGGACAGCTTGATGAACATTAAGGGGAAGCTGACACTTACTCTGAATTTGAGTGGTTCGAACTTCACCGAGTCCTTCTGCCTGTTGAATGGATCGGATTCGTCCTATGCGAACATCAGTGAGAAATGGAACAACGAGAATATTACTGTAGTTGGCACTGGGGACGCCGCGGGTGCCACTTTTGATGATTTGTATTGGTTGAATGGCGCTTTGTATTACGAGAGCACTCTGGTATGGACTAATGGCGAGGATACCGGGTTGTGGGCTGAAAATGATGACAAGAACTGGCTGAATGACAGGACTTTCCATTATAGCGCGAACACGAAGTTCACGGATGTGGGCGAGGGTGGTACGGTAACGCTGGTCGGCAAGATCGCCTCCGCGAAGGTAACGGTGGATAACAGTGCGGATGCTGATTACACATTCACCGGGCAGGATGAAGAAGCCGGATTCCTCCCCGGTACAGACATCGTGAAACGCGGCGAAGGTTCGCTGACGCTGGATGTGGCTACCGAGAAAGATGCGAACAATGATTATGCTGGTAGCGTCTCCTTGGAAGGAGGCACCCTGAACCTGCATGATGATAATGCCTTGGGCGGCTCTGTTCTCAAAACGGAAGAGGGAACGACTCTGGGCGTGGGCGATGCATCTCATGTGGTTCTGGATGCTGCGGGCCATGACATCAAGGGTGACGTGGTGGTGGCTGAGGGCTCCAGCCTGGAAATTGCCAGCGGCTCGTATGCGGCTTCTTCTTCCAATGTGGATGGTGAGCTGATTTTTGACCGCGCAGCGGCAAAGGAGGCCGGTACTCTGTTCGGCTCTGGTAATCTGGAAGTAAAGAATGGTGCGGCGGTAGAATTTACGGATGCTTCCGGTTTCACGGGCAATGTCAGCGTGACGGGCAGTTCTTCGTCGCTGTTCCTTACAATTGCAGATGGTATTCTGCGGGCAGGCGAAATTGCTGTGAATGCCGGTGACCTGACCCTGCGTGCCTCGGAGCAGCTGACCATGGCCGGTGGCACGGTGCTTTCCATGGTAGCCGGTACGGTTGCCGAAAAGGTGACAACGGTGGTGGCGGATAAGGTTATTGAGCTGGCCGGGAATGCCATGCTTGCCGCTATGATGAATAGCATGCTTGGCGATCTTGATAAGGATGGCATTCTGAATGAAGATGCTGCTGCAGAGGTAGTGGGTGCCGGCATTACGCTGAATGCGGGTTCGACATTGAAACTGGAGAATTGCCACATCCGCCTTGAAGGAGATAATAGCTGCCTGACGCTGAATATTACCCCGGAGAGCACAGAGAAAATCAATCTGGTATTGCTGCCGGATGATATCCTGACGGAAGACAGCGTGGTGCAGCTGTTCTCCGGTGCAGACAAGGTGAACTTCGTTTATGATGGAACGATTATATCAGGTAACGGCTATTACGAATGTGACGCCAATCACTATTTCACAGGCAGTATGGTCGGTGCGGACACCAAGCTGGTGTATAGCAATGGCAATGTGTACATGAAAGGCCTGGTGCCTGAGCCGACTACGGCCACGCTGAGCCTGCTGGCGCTGGCTGCACTTGCGACCCGTCGCCGCCGCCGCTAAGAAATGCAGAATAAATAGTCAGCGCGCAGTCTCTCGACAGCGCGAATAAAAAGCAAAACCACCTGAGAGAATATCAGGTGGTTTTGTTTACAGGTGAAGCGAAAGTTGAACACAAAATCACTAATAATTAATCATTGTGCCGGTTGCTCGCATTCGGGTTGACTTTATCCGGGAGATTTGCCATAATCCGCGCGTATCAATTTTCCTTATATGAAACTTAAACATCTGTTTGCATTATCATTGGGACTGACCTTTAGCTCGTCATTTGCAGAAGCTGCCACTTATACCGGAAGCTTCTGGACCGACGGCGTAAGTGAGTCTGGTGGCTGGTATGATGCCGAGAAAACGCAGGCCGAGGACATGGATGACAATATGTGTTATGCTGCTTCTGCGTCCAACCTCATTGCTTGGTGGCAGAATGGTAAAGTGGGTAGTACGCTGACTTCTGATGCCCCCAGACAACTCGAAGATATCTGGAAGGAATTTGTAAGCAATAACCAGATGCAAGACCAAGGTGGCGATGCTCTTTCGTCTATTAACTGGTGGGTGTCCGGTGTGTATATGCCGAAAACCCCTGAAGAATGGGAGCGTTACTATATGAAGAAGGATGAATGGGGGGGAGACGATCTGCCCCTGACTCTACCTGAGAGAGAGGGGTATTATTATGACCAATACGCTCTTAATCAGCAGAAGCTCTCGGAGTTATTCATTGACGTTGTGACGGAAGACACGCGCGTTACGGAAATAGATTTTGCCCAGTTGCTGAAAGGCGGATGCGGTATTTCCCTGGGTATTGAGACGGCATCTGTGCCCACTGATGGTGAGGATGATGATGAGCACGTTGCTGGCCATGCTATCACCTTGTGGGGCGTGGAATATGGTGAGGATGGGAAGCTCTCAACAATATGGATAACAGATTCAGATGATGGGGGCGAAAAACTTGCCAAGGTTTCGGTGATCGTGGACGAAGCCAATGATAAGATATGGCTGAAAGACGGATACTATGGGCTCATCGGGTACTATATGAGTGGGGTGTATGCCTTTGATATCAGAGAAACGTTCAAATGGTCTACTCTCACCATGGCCACCTATGTGAATCTGCAGGTGAATCCTTTCTCGGGCAATGGCCGCGCCGGTGCCGCCTTGCT
Source organism: Akkermansia sp. (assembly GCA_045125705.1). Lineage (GTDB taxonomy): Bacteria > Verrucomicrobiota > Verrucomicrobiia > Verrucomicrobiales > Akkermansiaceae > Akkermansia. Next base: position 9,942 of record JBGVNQ010000057.1, read on the forward strand.
GCCGGAGGTTATCATCAACGATGAGTTCGACGCCGAGGATGAAGAGGAAGAAGATGATGAGGAGGAGGACGAAGGTGAGAACATTCCGGGCGCCGACGACAATGACGATTTGATTCCCGACGGTGGCGACGCTACGAACCCTGATGGCGGTGACGATGAGGACGACGAAGACGACGATGATGATGAGGATGATGAGGATGATGAGGATGAAACGGAAGGGAAGCGTTTGCTGGCAGGCGTGAAGGCAGCTGCTCAGGACGGCGAGGATGACAGTAACGATGGCGCCGAGGATGAGTCCGAGGAGGATTCTGAAGAAGCCGACAAGCCCGTGACTGCCTTGGAAGCCATTCTGGACGCTCTGGATTCCGGCGCGATGAACGACCGCGATGCCGCAGCCGTGGCCGGTGCATCCACTGCGGTGCTGGGGCAGGCTCTTTCCGGTGATATGGAACGCCAGCTGGGCGCTATCCGCAACCGCGCTGCCATGGATAACTCCCGCCACGATGTGGTGGCGCTGGATGCCAAGGGGGCCAGCCTGGAGCAGCCGTGCAGGTTCTTTGCCTGGGTGAATGCCGAGGGCAACCGCGCCGAGCAGAACAACGACGGCACCGCCGCCGGTTATACCCTGAGCAGCTGGGGTGCTACACTGGGCGCCGGTATGCAGGTGGACAAGCAGCTCTCCCTGGGTCTGGCTGTCACAGCCATGTACGGCGACTTGAAGAGCGATGGCCCGGACAGCCTCGATGGCGATATGGACACCACCTACCTGAGCGCCTTTGCCCGCTACCAGTGCGGCAGCTGGAGCCACAGCTTCATCGGCTCCGTGGGCTGCATGGAGGCTGATTATACGCGCCACGCCATGAGTTACACCAACCAGGGCGATACGGAAGGCACGGCGATCGGCCTCATGTATGAGCTGGGTCGCGAGTATGCCCTGAGCGAGGCAAGCATCATCAGCCCGCTGTTCAATGTCTCCTACCGCCATACTGTGGTGGATAGCTACAAGGAGCGCGGTACCAATGCCGCCCTGAACGTGGGCAAGCAGAGCCTCGATACCGTGACGGTGGCTCTCGGTGCCCGCTACGCCGCCATCGTGGGGCAGCAGATGCTGAACTGCGCCTGCACCTTCGAGGCACGTGCGCTGGCCAAGTGCGACTTCGGCGATACTCAGAGCGAGGCGACTGTGGGCTTCGTTGACCACGACTCCCGCGCCTCCATCGAAAGCGCCGAGCGTGGCGCCATGGGCCTGGAGCTGGGAGCCGGCCTCTCCATGCCGGTAGGCTGCGGCAGCATCTTTGCCGATGGTGCCGTGGAACTGAGAAGTGACTACACCAACTTCAACGCCGCCGTGGGCTACAAGATTCAGTTCTAAACCACCCGGAAAAGCAACATCATCAGCCGCTGCTTCAAAACGAAGCAGCGGCTTTTATGTGATACCCTCGCTCTGTTATTGAGCCCGTTAAATCCGAGATTGACGACCGCATGCGGCTCGCCAAACTCGGATTTAGCGAGACAAATAACTGGATACCCTCCAATTATGCCAACGCGTACAGAACATTAGCTTCGGGCTGTGAACTCAACCACGCAGCATATGGTATCCTCTACCGCCAGCACGACATACGCGGTGTTGGCACCGTAGGCGATGGAAGGGGTGATGCAGATGCTGGGCATGACCGGTTTTCTGTAATCAACCCGCAGGCCGCTCACCTCGAAATCCTCGGGCAGGCATTCCAGCGCCATGCGGATATACTGGGCGTTGTTCACGTGGTTGTTGTAGTCAATGTCATCCCGCCGCACCTGGATGGGGGCGAGCGGCGTCAGCGGAGACTCCGGCAGCACAATCTTACGGGAGCCGTAGGTCATATCCAGCCGCGGGGGAAATTGCAGCGTGCTCTGCACCTCACGGGGAATCCTGCTCAGGCGCCCGGTTTCCAGGTTCACAAAAGCGGCGATACTCCAGCTCATGTAGCACGGCTTGCCTTGCGCATCGTAGATGGCGGTGTTCCGGTAGCCGAAGGCGCCCTGCAAGTCATAAACATAGGATGAGCAGGTGAGTCTCTCCCTGAGCCCGGGCACGCGGAATACCTGGAGCTGCCGGAAGTTCACCACGGGAGTGGCGCCGTGCTCAGCCAGCCATTCACAGAAGCCCGTATCCTCCATGAAGGAGATGACCGAGCAATCCTGCATCCACTGCACGGCGGAAAAGAGCTTCATGTTCCCGTTCCTGTCGGTGTTGCTGGAGGAAACGATGTTGGAGAAGGTGGGCATGTTCATTTTGAGTGATGGCGGAATCGGATGTGGATGTTGTCAACCAGTAGTCAGGAACAGGTATATCACCAGAGCAACGCAAGCCAGGGAAGGGATGATGGCCCGCCCGACAAACAGCAGGGAATAACTCAGAAAACCCGCGATGAGGGCTGCCGCCATCCACGTGGGCACATTGCCATAGCTTTCGTGGCAGCAGATGCTGGAGTTCAACGCACTCATGGGAGCAATCTGCAGAAAAAGGGCAATGAAGGCAAGCCATTCCCGCAGCCGGGAAAACAGGAAGCTGCCAGCCCAGAGCAATATGCTGATGCCGGTGATATAGGCAAAAGTCATAATGCCGCCAGCCACACTATCTGAGGAGCAGGATTCCGATGGGTCGGCAAGGAGCATCCGGATGGACAACACGGCAAAGACGATGGCCAGCAAGATGCTGACTGCAAAAAAGATTTTTTTAGCAAAGGGTGGCATGATGGAGGATAAACCTGCTACATGCATTGTAGCAGGTTTATCAAGGTGATGCAAGGGGATATGCGCAAATAGGTTTGCTAATCGGTAGTTGCGGTGATAGAATGGGGAAAACGGTCTATTTATGCCAAAGTCAACAAATCTTCTGCTGTCGGACGATTGCAATCTCTTCCTGTATACTCCCGAGGGGGAGGAAATAGAGACGCATTGGTATTATGCTCCTGCCACCGCGGAAGACGAATAAATAAAGGCTCATGAACAAACGCAGCCTCTTTTCCTGTATCATCGGCCTGGTGTGGGTGTTTCTCCTGATTGTGGTACTCCTCACTCCCGTGGAGTGGCCCATATTCGAGGGAAAGATACACAGCGCATCTCATGCTGTGCACCCTGCAACGGGTGTTTCTGCCGATACGCCGCTCCTGTGTGTGGAGGATGAGGAAAGTCTGGTTAAGAATAATTACACAAGTCTGGGAACAGCGGGGTATCTGGCAGAAGATGTGAAGATTGATTCCCTGCACCTTGCCAACAGAGACCGCTTTTTCACGCGTGACATGTGCCATGCCTTCCGGGAGCTGTGTGAACCGGTCATTGTGCATCCGGATAGTGTGCAGCCTCAGGAGGGATGGTATGTTCAGCAGATTGAGGGGAATAAGGTGACGCTCCGGCATGCGGATGGCAGCGTGGTCAGCTATGCCTATTCCTGCTTGCCCCAGTATACCACAGTGTATTATTCGGGGGTGCAGAGAGGTAATGAGTTGCAGATTGATGAATATGAGACAGAAATATATTGCACGGCCTTCGCTATAAAGGCAAAGAAGGGGGCGTTGGATGCGTCCTATTCGTTATATCGCGATGGATTTGAGGGCAGGATGGCCCGGATTGCCTTTTGCTTTGTAAGCTATTTCGCCGGGCTTTATCTCCTATACTCCATCGCTCCGAGCCTCAGAGAGCTTTGCCGCCGGAGACTTTGATGACCTGTCCGGTGAGCATGCGGGCCTGGGTGCTTGCCAGAAAGAGAATGGTTTCGGCGATGTCCTCGGGCTGGATGAGGCGCCCCATGGGAATGAGGGGAAGAACGGCTTTTTCGAGGCCTTCATCAATCCAACCGGTCTGGGTGGGACCGGGGGCTACGCAGTTTACGGTGATGCCGTAGGGGGCTAGCTCGAGTGCAATGCTGCGGGTGAGGGCTTCCATGGTGGCTTTGCTGGCGCCGTAGGTAATCTGGCCGGGGAAGCTCTGGGCGGCATCGGTGGAGAGGTTGATGATGCGGCCGTAGTCGCTGCGGTGCCTGACCATTTCCCGTATCATCAGGATGCTGCCACGGACATTGACGGCGAAGGTGTCATCGATGACTCCGGGGGTGATGCTCTCGATGGTGTCGATTCCCTCCATATCGCAGTCTGCCGCGTTATTGACCAGGATATCGACGCGGCCGAAGCGGGTGAGCACGGCTGCATAGATTTCTCTGACGGCGGATTCATCGGCAATATCGCTTTCCGTCGTGAGGAAGTCGGCCTGCATTTCCCTGAGCCGGCGCTCCACCACAGCGGCGTTCTCCGCGTTTGCCTTGAAATAGCGGTCGGCGCCGTTGCTGGAGGTTTTGGATTCATCATAGGCTCTGGGCTGACGCTTGTAGACCAGCACCACCCTGGCACCTTCGCGGGCGAGGGCACAAGCGGTGGCTGCGCCGATACCCTGCGGGTTGTTTGCACCGGTGATGATAGCGACCTTGTCCTTTAATCCGTAATCAACCATTTGATGACCTCCGCAATGTTTAACGATTTCCCTGAGATAATAGCAGGCTTCGCTGCACGTCTCAAGAGAGAAGTGGCAGGGGAGGGGGAGATTTGTCGGTGTTAGGAATAATTCTAAAAAGTGCGACAATGTGCGAGTCTGTGCTTGCGTTGGGGGAACGAATCGTATAATATAGCGCCGTGGCAGGGATTAGATATGCCCTGCGACCATTATAAAAATAAACGCAAGCCACAGAATCAACGATATGATTAAGGTAGCCATCGTAGGATACGGTAATATCGGTAAGTACTCAGTCGATGCACTGCGTGCTGCACCTGATATGGAATTGGTAGGCATTGTGCGCCGCGCCGGCAGCGCCCCTGTGCATGGAATCAAGACGGTGTCTGACATCGACGAGCTTGGTCAGGTGGATGTGGCTCTGCTTTGCACCCCGACCCGCAGCGTGGAGGAGACAGCTCTGCCCCTGCTGGCGAAGGGTATCAATACCGTGGACAGCTACGATATCCACGGCGGTATCGTGGATCTGCGCCGCTCGCTCGGCAAGCAGGCCCAGGCCGGCAACGCTGTGGCTGTGATTTCCGCCGGCTGGGATCCCGGTTCCGACTCTGTGATGCGCACGATGATGCTGGCCATGGCTCCCAAGGGTATCACCTACACCAATTTCGGCCCGGGCATGAGCATGGGTCACAGCGTGGTGGCCCGCTCCAAGGCAGGCGTGAAGGATGCCCTCTCCCTCACCATCCCGACGGGTTCCGGTGTGCACCGCCGCATGGTGTACGTGCAGCTCGAGGAAGGCGCCGACTTCGCCGATGTGGAGGCCGCTATCAAGGCCGATGACTATTTCTGCCACGATGAGACGCATGTGAAGCAGGTCGATGACATCGACTCTCTGCGCGACATGGGCCATGGCGTGTACATGGAGCGCAAGGGTGTTTCCGGCACCACGCAGAACCAGATTTTCAAGTTTGAGATGCGCATCAACAACCCCGCCCTCACGGCTCAGGTGATGGTGAGCGCCGCCCGCGCCAGCATGCGCCTGGCTGCCGGCTGCTACACGCTGCCCGAAATCCCCCCCATGGATTTCTGCCCTGGCGACCGCGAGACCCTCATCGCTCAGCTGGTGTAAGAGCGCGGAGCTGATACAAATATAGGAAAAACCGGGGCAGGTTTCAGACCTGCCCCGGTTTTCTTATTTTCGGAGATGGGGGACACTCAGTCCACCATGATTTTGATTGTTTTCTTGACCGTGGTGCCGTATTCGTTGGCGAGTTCGTAGGTGAGGGTATCCACGCCGGTGAATCCGGGGGCAGGGGTGTAGATGGCTTCACCCTTGTCGAGGTATTCGACCTTGCCACCCTGAGCGGTATCGGGACGCCAGATGATGCGGGAGTCCTTCGCAAAGCCGAGCAGGTCGGCCTTGCCGCAGGGAATGGTCAGGGGCGTGTTCTTCTTCGTGCTCGTTTCCTTGGGCTGTACCCAGTAGGTCATATCCCACTTCGGCAGCTTCTGGGCGTTCATGTAAACAACCGTGCCGCTGGAGGGGAACATCTTGAAGTGTGCAAAGTAGGGGCGCACATCTCGACCGGCAGCGGCAGACAGGGCAATGAGGTAGCGGTCAATCTTGGCCTGGTCGTGGTCGTTGGCATCGATGAAGTCCCACTTGTACAGCGGGTCGTTCTGGTCGCGCAGGCGCTTGATGGCGTCCTTCACGCAGCACCAGCCGAAGTCCTCGGCATAGGCAATCATCATGGAGGTGATGGGGTATGACCAATGGTGCGTGCCCTTGGTGCTGATTTTGTACCACTTCTCCTGCATGATTTCCTGCATGCTCTTGTTTTTCGGGTCGAAGAGGTTGCGCAGGTGCAGGTCATGGGAATCCTTCCAGTCGAAGGCGAGGCCTTCGCGGGCTTTCAGGTAGTAGCCGCCCCAGTTGGTGGTGGATTCTGCCCAGAAGGAAAGCTCCATTTCCCAGAAATCGCAGTGGTGGCCATGTTCATGCAGGAAGAGGGCGGAGTTGGTTGCCTTCATGGCCTTCAGGTCAAGCAGGTTGGGCACATTCTGCACATCCCAGTGAAGCGGCCAGTAGGAAAGGCCTTCCTCGGCGTAGAGGCCGGAGTGCATACGGAACGGCACCTTGGGATAATAGGCATAGAAATCCTCGAGATCGCGGTTGTTCTCGTTCCACCAGGTCATGAGGGCGGTGGGGTTGTCGAGCTTCTGCATCACATCGCGGGGCACCAGCAGCACCAGGTGCTCGCTCACCAGCTCGCCCCAGGGAGCAGGGGCCTGCCGCAGCTTTTTCCACTCGTCATCCGTGTGCTGCCCCAGAACAAAACGGGGAGCCTGGATGGCACCATCGATGGTAACGGGGGTGTCTTTCAGCTCCATGCTCTTGGGCACCAGGAGCAGCATGAGGCCGCCATGCGGGCTCACAAAGGTGGTGCTTTCCTGGTTCAGCTTAAACCAGCGGGAGGTGCCGGGCATGCTGATGAGCGGCAGGTGCTTTTCCGGGAAATGGTGGCCCACCTGAATCTCCAGACCCTTGCCTGCCAGCTCCTTGGGAAGGGTCACCGTAACCGGTTTGCCGGGGGCGGCATACAGACCGAGGGACACGTATTCCTCGCGCCACTTATCGCCTGCCGAGCTCAGCTTCTGCGTGGATTTGCAGGGGGTGGCACCGGGGGCAATCGTGCCGAGGGTATCGGCAAGGCGGTGGGCTCCCAGGCGGGTCAGTTCCTCCAGCGTGAGAGATTTCAGCCAGGATTCCTCCATGAAGAGCAGCTGGCGGGCCACGGGATGGTAGACGGGGGCTTTGGCGGAAGCGTAGATACACTGAGCCACCTTTGCAAAGGGGCGCAGGCCGCTGCGCATGGCTTCATCGCCTTTGGTCTGCAGGTCGCTGTGGATGCTCTGCAGCGCTTCCAGCATCACCGGCATGTTGTCCTTGGAAAGATTTTCAATCCAGCCGGGCACGGCAGCCGGTTTCCGGCTGAACAGGGCAGCAAGGAGTTCCTTGCCCCGTATGTTGCGAATGAGGGTCTGCTCCCAGATTTTCTGCAGACCGTCGGCCATGCGCGGTGTGAGCCAGGCGGAATCGATGATGGCCTTCTTCATGCCCGGGCCTTCCCAGGCGATGGCCACGTGGTCATCCTTCACGGCATCCTTGAAATGCACAGCCAGGGCATATTTCTTCCCCTTTTCCAGATACACCTTGGCAGAGCTGCGGCCCGGCTGGAAATGGTGGCGCGGCATGTAATGGGGGGCATCGCAGATGACTTTCAGATCCTCTACCTTACCACTGGTACTCAGCAGCAATTCAGCCGAATCATCAGCCGCCAGATAAAGCGTGTATTCACCGGTTTCCGGAGCTGTGAGCCAGGCAGAGTAGCGCGCTGCGAAATGGTCCTTGCCCAGGGCAAAGTCATCGATGCGCGACTTGACGTAGACCGAATCGGCGGGGCGTCTGTTGCTGACATCGCCCACCTCCTTGACCTTTTCGCCCTGCACGTTGTTCCAGAGTTCCATGACTACGCCATGGTCCGGAAGGGTAGGGGAACCAAAGGCCATCGTCCCGGCGGCCCACATCAGACTCACAATAGGTAAATGTTTCATCGGTGTATTTATGTTGGAAGATATAGAGCTGAATACCAGCTTCTGCTAGTCTCGCACAGAATGAGCGGCATAGCAAGTTTTTTCGACCCGCAAATTGCATGACTTCAACCATGAATTTAACATCTTCTCCAACTATCTACGTGTGTGGGGAATTTTCTGCTTGCAGAGGGGGATAAAATGCCTATAATTCCACTATGATTCTTGGCAGGGTAGTGCGATTTTATGTAGACGGGTTCCGCAGCATGACGCTGGGGCGCACGCTTTGGGGTATTATCCTACTCAAGTTGTTCATTATGTTTGCGGTGCTGAAGGCATTCTTCTTCCCGTCGTATCTGAAGGGCGAGCCGGAAGAGAAGGGGGCTCAGGTGGCAACAGAGCTGACAGACCGCGCAGCAAGGAAATAAGCTTATGGAGGCATTGGATTCAACATTGGTAGACTGGTCGCGCGCGCAGTTTGCGCTCACGGCTATGTATCACTGGCTATTTGTGCCGCTCACATTGGGGCTGGGCGTCATCATGGCCATCATGGAAACACTGTATGTGCGCACGGGGCGCGAGTTCTGGAAGCAGACGGCGAAGTTCTGGATGAAGCTTTTCGGCATCAATTTTGCCATGGGCGTGGCCACTGGCATCATCTTGGAGTTTGAGTTCGGCACGAACTGGAGCAACTACAGCTGGTTTGTGGGCGATATCTTCGGCGCTCCGCTGGCCATCGAGGGTATACTGGCCTTCTTCATGGAGTCCACCTTCATCGCGGTGATGTATTTCGGCTGGAACAAGGTGAGCAAGGGGGCGCACCTGGCCTCCACCTGGCTCACCATCATCGGCGCCACGATTTCCGCCTGGTGGATTCTGGTGGCCAATGCCTGGATGCAGCATCCCGTGGGCATGGTGTTCAACCCTGAGACCGTGCGCAACGAAATGGTGGATTTCATGGCCGTGGCTTTCTCGCCTGTGGCAGTGGTGAAGTTCTGCCACACGGTCACTTCCTCCTGGGTGCTGGGCGCTGTGTTTGTGGTTGGCGTGAGCTGCTGGTATCTGCTGCGTGGGCAGCACAAGGATTTCGCCTGGGCCAGCATCCGTGTGGCCTGCTGGTTCGGTCTGGCAGCCTCGCTGCTCACCGCGCACACCGGTCACCAGAGCGGGCGTGATATCGCCCAGTACCAGCCGATGAAACTGGCGGCTGCCGAGGGACTCTACGAGGGCGGCCAGTCGCAGGGACTTGTTCTGGCGGGGGTGCTGCGCCCCGGCGTGGACTGGAGTGCCCCCACGGATAAGGACCGCTTCCTGCTCAATATCGAGATGCCCTATGCGCTTTCCATCCTTGCCACACATGAGGCCGATGGCTATGTGCCCGGCATCCGCAACCTGCTGGAGGGCGGCTACACACTGCCCGATGGCAGCACGGCGCTCTCTGCAGAGGAGAAGATGCAGCGCGGGCGCACGGCCATTGCGGCGCTGGCTGATTATCGCGCCGCAACCGACCCCGCTGCCAAGGAGGCTGCGCTCAAGACGCTGCGCGCCAACTTCGACTGCTTCGGCTACGGCTACCTGAAATCGCCCTCCAATCTGGTGCCGCCCGTACCGCTCACGTTCTACAGCTTCCGCATCATGGTGATACTCGGTGGCTATTTCATTGCCCTCTTTGCGGGTATGCTGCTGCTGGGCAAGTGGGTGAGCCGTCATAAACTGCTCCTGCTGGCAGTGGTGCTGACCACGCCGCTGGCCTGGGTGGCCAGCCAGGCTGGCTGGGTGGTGGCCGAGGTGGGGCGCCAGCCTTGGTCCATTCAGGGGCTTCTGCCGAATGTGGCTGCCATTTCACGGCTTGATGTGGGGGCCGTGCAGACGACCTTCTTCATCTTCCTTGTGCTCTTCACCCTGCTGCTGGTGGCTGAGCTGAGCATCATGGGCAAGGCCATTGCCGCCGGCCCCGAAACCGATAAAACCGCTGCTTAAGTTATGAACGATATTTCACTCTTGCAACACTACTGGTGGTTCCTCGTGTCTCTGCTGGGGGCTCTGCTGGTATTCCTCATGTTTGTGCAGGGCGGCCAGTCGCTCATCTGGACTCTGGGCCGCACCGAAGAGCAACGCCGCATGCTGCTGCTGGCCACGGGCCGCAAGTGGGAGCTTACCTTCACCACCCTAGTGACTTTCGGCGGGGCCTTCTTTGCCTCGTTCCCGCTGTTCTACAGCACCAGCTTCGGAGGTGCCTACTGGGTGTGGCTGCTCATTCTGCTGTGCTTTGTGCTGCAGGCGGTTTCCTATGAGTTCCAGCTGCGCCACGGCAACGTGCTGGGCACCACGACCTACCGTGTGTTCCTGCTGCTGAACGGTGTGCTGGGGCCGCTGCTTATCGGTACCGCCGTGGGCACTTTCTTCACGGGTGCTGAGTTTGTGGTGAACAAATCGGCAGTGGCCTGTGTGAGCATGCCTGTGATTTCCAGCTGGGCGAACCCGCTGCACGGGCTCGAGGCGGCGCTGGTGCCGCAGAACCTGCTGCTGGGCCTCAGTGTGCTGCTGCTCACTCGTGTGCTCGCCTGCCTGTATTTCATGGGCAGCATCGGCGATGAAACGCTGCGCGGCAACTGCCGCAGCCGCCTGTGGATGGAGAGTGGCTTCTTCCTGCTCTTCTTCCTTACCTGGTTGGGGTACTGGCTGGCTTCCACCGGCTTCGGCTACATGCAGGACGGTCTCGTGTATCCGGTGCAGCATAAATACCTGAACAATCTGCTCGCTATGCCCGCGGTGGCGGTATTGCTGCTGGTGGGCGTGCTGCTGGTGCTGGGTGGCATGGTGCAGGGGCTGCGTGGCTGGGGGCGTGCCTTCTGGCTGGCGGGTCCGGGCAGTGTGCTGGTGGTGCTGGCGCTGCTGCTCTGCGCTGGGTGGAACAACACGGCCTATTACCCCTCTGTGGTTGATGAGCAGAGTTCGCTCACCATTGCGAACAGCAGCTCCAGCCTGTTCACGCTCAAGACGATGACCATCGTCTCCTTCATCATTCCCTTTGTGATCGCCTACATCGCCTGGGCCTGGCGAGCGCTCGACCGCACGCCGATTACCCCGGAAGAAACAAAGGAACACGATTAATCAAAAAGGCCTGAGCATCAACTCAGGCCTTTTTATTGGTACGCGTTGGCATAATCAGCCAATCATCGACAAGTCGGCCATTGGCAGAGTGCATATCTGTCGGAGCACGGGACTTTAGTCCCGTAAATATAAGCATTGGAGGGGACTAAAGTCCCCCGCTCCGAATAAAACCTGCGGCTCGCCAATCTCGGATTTAGCAAGCAGAGTAACAGTGTACCCTTTGATTATACTAACGCCTTTTTATTTCTTAAATCTCCCACACAGAACCGGTGGAAAAAGTTCGCAGTTGGTCGCGCATGTGTTCCCTGAGTATTTCCGTGGCGGTATCGCCCGTGCAGTGGCCGGTGTAATAGCGCGTGGGGAAGGTGGCGAGGAGCTTGCCGGTCTGCGCGCATGTTTCTGCATTGCTCCGCATGAGGTGAAAGCCGCCTATGAGCACATCCGGCTTGAAATGGTTGACAATATTGAGGATGCCTCGGTGGGAGCAGCCGCTGATGAGGATGCGTTTGCCTTGCTCCTCGATGAGCAGGTACTGCTCATGGCGGAAATCATCTGCTACGCGCTGCCCATCGATGATGGCGCTCATGCCCACGCCAGCAGCAGGGTAGGAGCAGGGTACGCAGGATGCCTGATGCAGGGTGATGCCGGGGGCAAGCTCCTGCACGGCAGCAGTCGGGGTGCAGATTCTCCTGCTGGCTTTCAGCTCCGCCGGCAAGCCGATATCCTTGCCGGTGGCGTTGAAATGTGCATCGAAGGCATGTGGGTTCACCCAGATGGGGGCGTGGTCGTTAAGCTCCAGAAAGCGGGGCAGGCCGCCGCCGTGGTCGTAGTGTCCGTGGGAAAGCACGGCAAAATCAACGGTGGAAAGGTTGATACCCATGGCAGCTGCATTCTCTGCGAAGACAGAAGAAGCACCCGCATCGAAAAGAATGCGGGCGCTCTGAGTTTCCAGTAGCAGGCTCAGGCCGTGCTCCGCCACCAGCTTGTCACTGGCGGCGGTGTTTTCAATCAGCACCGAAATCCTCATTTGAAGATGACTTCGTTGAGGAAAGCGTAGGTCTGCTCGGGATGCGTGATACGCACTTCCTTGGCACCGGGGTTAATTCTGTAACGGCGCACGTGCTCGCCATCCTCATACAGGGTGGCATTGGTCACGTTGCAGCGCGCGTTGCCCACGGTCAGCAGCTCGGTGCTGCCTTCGGGCACGGGCATGGTGTAGTCCAGCGCGGCCTTGGAGCAGAAGAAGCAGGTGGAGATGTCTGCATCATATACGCAGCGTGGGTCGGTGTCGAAAGCATCTTCTGTGACGCCTACATTGAAGAGCGTGAGCTTCACCTCCTGCGCTTCACCGCTGTTGTTGACCAGGCTCATGGCGGTGATGCGTTCATCGGGTAACTCATTTTTCTTCATGAAGAAGCGGTTGCCTGAAAGTGCTTTCTTCAGCTCAACAACCTTGCCGGATTCGAGCGTGAGCTTGATGATACCCCACTTCTGCATGTCTGCATTTTCCATGTTAATCTGAACCCATTCGGGGCGGATGGGATTCGGCAGTTCCAGTGAGATGAAACTCTGGGGCTGCATCTGGAATACTTCCATGATGCGGCTGATGCCGATATCGTTTGTGTTGCTGTAAGCGTTCAGGTTGCGACCAGCGACATTGGTGTCCACATAGGGAGGAAGCACACGGTTTACGGCAAACTCGCAGATGGAGAGCCAGTTCGGGCGGGGTGTCACAATGCGGAATCGCACGTAGCGGGCTCGAACAGGCTGGTCGGCAATGTTGACGATGGCCATGTTGCCGCGCTGGGGCGTGCCTACCGGCTGCCAGTTGGTGGCATCATCAGAAACCTCGAACTGTATGCAGTTGGGGTAGTCACCCTGTCGCGTGCCGCCCATGATGAGGCAGATGTTGTTGATGCTGATGGGAGAACCATGATCCAGACAATACCACTGTCCTTCTTGCTGGCGAGCATCATTGGACCAGAAAGAAGCAGGCTTGCCATCCATTATCTTCATGGTGTCAGCCTTGGTGTTGCCGGTGGATGCCGTGAACTTAGGCACAGAGCGCTTCTGTCCGGAAAGCTCGGCATACACGCGGGCGTTCAGATAGGAGAAAGCGGCGTTGAGCACGGGGGTCATGGCGTAGGCCGCCACTTCCACATCGTCAATCTGGCGAACTCCATTCGGACTCCACTCACCGCGCGTGGTGGAACGCATGTCATAGAGGGCCTTCACGGTGTCGAAGAAGTAGTGGAAGGCGTAGTGGTCCTTGGCGGCAAAGGTGGTCATGACCGAAGCGCCGGCCACACCCACCAGCTCGAACTGGTCAAGCCACGGGCGGATTTCCTGGCAGAGCCCGGCTACCGGGTTATTCGTGTGCTTGAGTTCACGCGCGGCGCTCACCATGCGGTCGAATTCGAGCTGCAGTATCTGGCGCGACCTGCGGTCAATTCTGCCTTCTTCGAGCTCTGCGATGAAGTGTTTGGCAGTTTCGGCAATCTCGACGGATTCCTCACGGAAATAGCCGTGGCCGTTCGGCAGCAGGTAGGAGTTGTGAGAGCAGAATACCTTCATGGCCTCGCGGTGGCGGGGGTAGAGGCGGTTCATGCCTTCCTTCCAGGTGGTGGTGGATTCGAAATCTTCGATATTCCAGGTGTAGTTTGCCACGCCGAAGAGCCCCACCTTGCTGGCTTCCGCATGCTCCATCGGGTTGGCCACAAATCCGCTCATCTGGTTCTTCATGTCGGGGTCGGTATCCAGCCCGTAGGTGCGTCCCATGGAAAGGCGGCTGCGCTTGAAGTCGTTGCAGGGCCAGTTCCACCAGATAAAGGTGGGGCGCTGCACGTGCTGATTCACCCATTTCTGGCCGGAGAGAGTGATGTCGTGCACCACGGTGTCGCCCGTCCACATCACGGGAATGCTCTTATCGAGACCGGAACCCAGTGTTTTCAGGAACGTCTCGTTAGTCCAGCTGCGGTTGTAGCCCGTGGGACACATGATGAGGGTCTGGTTCACATCCGGATGCTTGCGGATGAAGTTTTCCAGAATATAGTTGGTGAGCTGCACCTGGCGTTCGGCCTTGCCGATTTCGCCGCTGGAGTCATCCACCAGCACGCCGAAGTCGCGCACGCCAAGGTCATACATCTGCTGCAATTTCACGCAGAGGGCATCCAGCTGGTCCTTGCCTCCATTCTGGTTCCAGCGCACGGTGTTGGCGGGGTGAATGGCCCATACGAAGCGCACGTGGTTCTGGCGTGCGTATTTGATGAGGTCTCGCAGCTCGGCGGCCTTCTGCTCGGGATATGGCTTGTAGCAGCCATGGCCGTGGTGGAAGGGGTCATCCTTGGGGGCATAGATGTAAGTGTTCATCTTGTTGCGGCCCATGAATCGGAAGATGGAGCAGCGGGCTTCGAAGCTCCAGGGGGCGCCGTAGTAACCTTCCACCACGCCGCGGGCGGGCAGGTCGGGCCAGTCTACCAGCATGCCCTGCGGCAGTTCACCCAACCGCGTTACTTCACGCAGGCTCTTATCGGCATACACATCGTTGTGTGCCAGAGTGGCGTCTGGTACGTTGTAGAGCATCTGGATGATGGTCTGGCGCGCATAGTAGCGGCCATCCTCATCATTGGCGTAGATGGTGAGTTTGCCTGGAGTGATTTCGATGGCGTAGCCGCCGGGGACATCGGGCAGACGATCCCACATGCCACCCTTGCTTTCAGGGGTGCGGTATATGGTCTGCACATCATTCACCCGGGTGGTTACCGAGCGCATGCCGTTGTGCTGCGGCTGCGGATAAATGACGACTGCTTCTGCCAGAGGGGCACCAATTGAGAAGAAGAGTGCTGCACCCAGAAGGGCGCCAAACACAGATTTGAGCTTCAGTTTCATGGTTGAGGAGAGTAAGTCCGGCGGAAATCGCAAGGCCTTCCGCATATTCCAGCATTCTACCCCTGCTTTTGTGCTAAATCAAGCAGGAAATAACATTTTCCCGCCGTGGCCGGAGAAAAATAACGGATATCCATCCGCGCACGGGGAAATTTTGCTCGCCATGGGTGCTGAAAAGTGCTAAAGTCAACGGCAACCGACATGAGCGATTCTACTTACATCTATGACAACGTAGGCGAGTACCTGAAGCTGGGTAAGACTATTTTCAGCCCCACTATGTATCTGGGGCCCGGTCTTCAGCCGTACTGGATGAGAGCCGGTGCATACGAACCCGTGGCAGAAACAGCCGGGGCTCTCAGCGCCGAGGACACGCAGAAGCTGGTAGAGAGCTGCACCTCTCCTGAGCAGCGCGCCACCCTGGCAGAGACCGGCGTGGTGGATTTCATTGCCGAAGGCCCCTGCGGCAAGTACCATGCCTATATTTATGCACAGGCCGAAGGCCCGCTGCTGATTCTCGTGACTCTGCATGTGGACGATTACCTGCAGCAGGGTATCGATGCCAAGTGCTCCGATATTCACCTGCCTTCCGGCAACCCGCCTTCGTGGCGTCGTTTCGGTACCCTGCAGCCCATGTGGGAGGGTGCCCCCGTGCTGACCAAGGAAGACTGCTATGAACTGGTGGACAGCTTCCTGGGCGAGAAGGAGTGGGACCGCCTCAAGGAAATCGGCGACGTGGACTTCGCTTATCAGAACGAGCGTGGCCGCTACCGTGCCTCCGTGGTTTCTCAGCGTCTGGGCTACGATATCTGCTATCGCATCATCAACAGCCGCGTGTTCAGCATGAAGGAAATCAACCTGCCCACCGAGTATGTGGAGCCGCTCACCCGCTTCACGAACGGCCTCATCCTCGTGACGGGCGCCGTGGGTTCCGGTAAGTCCACCACGCTGGCTTCCATCATCGATTTCATCAACTCTGACCGCCATGACCACATCATCACCATGGAGGACCCCATCGAAACCGTGTTCGAGTGTAAGGGCTGCCATGTGAACCAGCGCGAGGTGCATTCGCACACCGAATCCTTCGCCCGTGCTCTGCGCGCTGCTCTGCGTGAAGACCCGGATGTTATCATGGTGGGTGAAATGCGTAACCTCGAGACCATTTCTCTGGCTCTCTCCGCTGCAGAAACGGGTCACCTTGTGCTCGGTACCCTGCACACGGGTTCCGCTGCCCGCACCATCGACCGTATTCTCGATGCCTTCCCCGTGGAGGAGCAGGACCACATCCGCGTGATGGTGTCTGAATCGCTGCGCGGCGTGTTCTCGCAGCAGCTGGTTCCCCGCAAGGACGGCAAGGGCCGCGTGATGGCTCTGGAGCTGCTGGTGAACAACGCCGCCGTGGCCAACTGCATCCGCGAAGGCAAGACCTTCATGATTCCCGGCCTCATCCAGACCGGTAAGAATCTCGGCATGCGCCTCATGGACGACTCCCTGCAGCAGCTGTACCTCGAAGGTACCATTGCCGCAGAGGAATGCATCGGCCGCGCTACTGACCGCGTGATGATGGAGAAGTTCCTGAAGGAACACCCCGAGCCCGCCGCACAGGCCTGAGTTTAACTGACAACCTACCTTTTTCCCGAAATGAAGAACAAAATCGACGTATTTTTCCAGGCCCTGGTGGACCAGGGTGGCTCTGACCTTCACCTGTCTGAGGGCGAACCGCCGAAAATCCGCGTGCATGGTGATGTGACCGCCATCCGCGAGGAAGCCCTCACCCACGAGGAGATGGTGGAGCTCATGGAACCCATCTGCCCGCCCAAGCTGTGGAAGGAGTTCTGCGAAATCGGCGATGCCGACTTCGCCTATGAGATGGACGAGAAGTCCCGTTTCCGCTGCAACTACATGAAGCAGCAGCGTGGCTATTGCTGTGTATTCCGTCTCATTCCCACCAAGATTCTCACCCTGGAGCAGCTCAATGTGCCCGAGCAGATCAAGCGCTTCGGCGAGATGCGCTCCGGTCTGGTGCTGGTGACGGGCCCCACGGGCTCCGGTAAGTCCACCACGCTGGCCGCACTCATCGACTACATCAACACGAACTTCTCCCGCCACATCATCACCGTGGAGGAACCCATCGAATTCGTGCACCCCAGCAAGAAGAGCATCATCACCCAGCGTGAGGTGCCGAACAACTGCCCGTCCTTCGCCGACGGTCTGCGCGCTTCTCTCCGTGAGGACACTGATATCGTGCTGGTGGGCGAAATGCGCGACCTCGAGACCATTTCCCTGGCCCTCACTGCTGCTGAGACCGGTCTGCTCGTGTTCGGTACGCTGCACACCAACAACGCCCGCAAGACGGTGGACCGTATCATCGACGTGTTCCCCGCCGAGCAGCAGTCCCAGGCCCGTACCATGCTGGCCGGTTCGCTCCGCGGCGTGGTGGCTCAGCTGCTCATGAAGCGCTGCGACAAGCCCGGCCGTGTGGCTGTGAACGAAATCCTCTTCGCCACTCCCGCTGTGAGTGCCATCATCCGCGAAGGCGCTACCCAGAAGCTGGCCGACGTTATCATCGGCGGTAAGTCCATGGGCATGCAGTTCATGGATGACGCCATCTGGCAGAAGCTGCAGCAGGGCATGGTCACCCCCGAGGAAGCCTACATGAAGGCTATCGACAAGGCTCGCTTCAAGAACTTCCTGCCCAAGGACCAGGTGACGCTCGCCAACGCCGGCGGCGCATAATGTGAAACGATAACTTCAAAAGACAAAGGGCAAATTCTGTAGTTCCGGCTCAGCAATTTGCCCTTTGTCCTTTTTCAGGATATGAAGAAAGTATTCAGTTCTATCGCTCTCAGCCTGCTGCTTGCATCCTGCGGCACGAAGGTGGCCTTTACCACCGATGCCACGGTGCACAGTGCCGATATCGGTGTGCTGCGCCAGCAGGATTACGTGGTCATCGGCTTCAAGCCCGATGCCTATTTCGAATACCGTGGCCCCGTCAACTATGTGCCCGTGGGCAAGGGGCTGCGCGGTAGTGAGCCGAGCTTCACCTTCGGCAGCGATGCCGCCGCGCTGGAGCATCAGGTCAGCTTTTCGTATCTGTCGCCCACCGGCATGAATAGTCGCACGGTGAGCTTTGTGCCCGAGCTGGTGGAGGAAGTGACCTTCTCCCGTACACAGGGTATTCTGCTCCGCCCGCGCAGCGGCAGCGCCCTCGTGCAGCCCCACGCAGAGGCTCGCATGTGCACGGAGTAACAGGAAAAGCGGGGCGCATGGCTGCTACACCAAGTCGACAGTCGATTGCCTGGAGAAAACTCTTGTTAAGTGTCCCGACAAATCGGCATTTGGCGAGGTGCATATCTGTCGGAGCACGGGACTTTAGTCCCGAAAATATAAGCATTTGGGGGACTAAAGTCCCCCGCTCCGAATAAAATCTGTTGCTCGCCAAACTCGGATTTGTCGCTACCACTGCCTATAACCGTTTACAAACAGTCATACGAATGCGCTGCTGCTTCTGCTAAGATGGGCAGCGTATGAATCCTGTCATTGTAGAAGCAGTCAACCGGCAGATTCGGCTCGAGTTCGAATCTGCGTTCCTTTATCTGGCTTTTTCGGGTAACCTTCGGCAGTACGGCCTGCCGGGCATGGGGCATTGGATGCGTGAGCAATACCGCGAGGAATGCGGGCATGCGCTGCGCTTTGTGACCCACCTCGAAAATCGCCGCGCCCGCGTAGTGATTCCCGCCGTGCGGCAGCCGGAATACAACTGGCAGACACCGCTGGATCTGTTCCGCCTGGCGTTGGCGCACGAGAAACTCATCACCGCTTCCATTCACGAGCTGCTCACCCTCTGCCGCGAGGAGCGGGAGTACGCCACCCAGTGCCTGCTGTTCGATTATGTGAAGGAGCAGGTGGAGGAAGAACTCCAGGTAGAGGAAATCGTGGATATCATGACCCTCTGCGGCACCCGCATCGATGAACTCCTGAGCCTCGACCAGAAACTGGCCGCCCGCAAGACCCAGGTGTGGGAGTGAGACCGATAAATTTTGGATGTAAAACGGCACCACCGAGTTCCCCCAGTGATGCCGTTCTTATCTGATTCTAACCTGACTATCAGAAAGTATAAGCGGCGCCTACGTTCACGCGGTGCTCCTTGGAGTCTTCCATCGTGTTGAAGCCGTAGTTTGCGCTGGCGCTCCAGCGCTCGCCTATGCGGTAGGTGGCACCTGCCTCGATGCCCATGCCCTGGCGGCCGGGGTTAGCATCACCCTTGCCGCGCAGGCCGTCCTGCTCGATGACCGGGTTGCTGCGCACCATGTCGTTCATGTAGCGGATTTCGCCATGCAGCACCAGCTTCTCGCAGCCCGGGCGGGCCTCGGACAGCGTGGCTCCCTTCTCGTCCAGCACAGGCTGGCTGCCGGGGGTACCCCAGGCCACGTAGCGGGCGCCCACGCCGATTTCGCCGCGCAGGTTCTGGATGGAACCGGTCTTGGCATTCTTCACGCGGTCAGATTCGCTGGTGAAATACTCAAGCCCGCCGAACACGCTCATGCAGAGGCGGTCGGTCACTTTCTTGTTCCAGTTCAGGCGGGTGTTGAGCTGCAAGGAATCCTGCTCCCAGTCGGCGGATTCCCACTCGGTATCGGTCTGGCCATAAGCGGCCACCCAATCGAGGCTCAGGCAGCTGGTGGCGCTGAGCTTCCTGAGACCATGCTCGCCATACAGGGCCACATAGGTGCCTTCCTGCTCAGCCTTGCTCATGCCGGGGATCTTGGCATCGCCGTCGATGTAGCCGAAGGCCACACCCAGGCTGCTCTTCTCGCCCACCTTCATGTCGGCACCCACGGCGGCGCCCTTCAGGTCCACATCACCGCTGCCGATATCGCTGGTAGCCCCCAGCACAGCGGCCCAGGCGGTGCCGCGGCCATCGGCGATGCAGCCGGTGTTGGTGCGCTGGCCTCGCACGGCGTTCACAAAGGTGCGGCTGGCGGTGGCAATACCCCAGTTGGTCACGGTGAGAGCCTCGGCAATGCTGTTGTCGAACACGGCGGTGAGGTAGATGACGCCGTCTTCGATGGCGAAGGTGCCGCGGCCATTGGCGAGGGTGGCGGAGCCGGTGGTGATGCTGTCAACGGTGGGGTCACCGTAGCCCAGTTCGGAGCCGGCGGCGTAGCCATTGCCCTTGAGCACGAAGGTAGTGCCCTTACCCAGAGTCAGGGCTCCGTTCACCTTCAACTGGCTGCCGTTGTTGAGGATAATGGTGCCGCCCTCGTTGGTGGTCAGGTCGCTGTTGATCTCGCCTGTGGCGCCGGCAGCCATCTCCACGGAGTTAACGACAAGCGTTGCATTGCTCGACGCAATGTTGCCTGCATCCACAAAGGTCACCTTGTTGGCTCTGGCGATATGCTCGTTGGTATTATCAACCAGATTGAGGTTGCCGGTTACGGTGACATTGCCGGTGTAGTTGGCGGCGTCGCAGATGGTGCAGCCGTCCACATAGATCTCGTTGCCCACAGCCTGGCTGTTCAGGTCAAGCGTACCCTCGTTCTGCAGGTACACGGTGCTGTTGCCCAGGGCCTTGTCGGTTTCCACGGTCAGCTGGGCCTTATCGCCGGAAATGACGGTATTGCCGGTGTAATCGTTTTCGCCGGTGATGATGGCTTCACTTTCACCATCCACCACCACGGAGGAGGTACCACCAATCTGGTACTGGTCGCCACCCACAGTCACAGCACCCTCGGTCTTGATAGCGCCGCCGGTGGTCTTAACCTGGGTGTCAGCGCTGAGCGCTTCTCCCTCCTTCACCAGCAGGGTGCCGCCGGTCATGTCGATGGTCAGCGTCTTGCCGGCCTCGGTCTGCGGACGCATATCCTGAATTTTACCGATGGAGGGAGCGTGGTCTGTATCGACAATGTGATATTCGCTGTAGTCAAGCTCACCGGTGGCCAGGCCGCTGGCATAGAGCCTGAGGCTTTCGCCATCCTCGCTCTTGACTGTAGTGCCATCCTCTACAATGAGTGTGCCGGCGCCATCTTTATTGTCAACGACGAGGATGGCGGAGCCGCCTTCGCGGTAATAGCCGTTATTACCTTCTACCCCATCCACGCACACGCGGGTGTCCGCCACGGTGATAGTCTCAAGAGTGGAGCCGTCATAGTCGCCGCTGATGGTGAGCTTGCCCAGATTCTCGATGGGGTTGGTCAGTTCAGCGGTCACGTTGTCAGCTGTGGTGATGCGGGAAATGCCCTCGGTCACAACCTTTCCGTCGCCCAGGGCGGTTTCGCTATCAAGGGTCACGTTTGCATCTGCAACAGATGTGCCGCCAGTATGAGTATTATCGCCGGAGATGGTAACATCACCGCTTACGTTCAGGGCCGTATCGCCGGCAATATTCTCGGTAACATTCTCATCCTTAATTTCAACAGATTTCTTGCGAGTAAGCGTACCTGTAATGTAGGCAGCATTGGCTTTCACCTCCCATTTCAGGTTGTCTGCCTCCCAAAGGACCTCGTTAATTGTTACCTTGCTCAGTGTCTCTGAGCTTACAGAGGATGTAAGGGAATCTGCACCTATCAGCAGCACTTCGATAGCGTTCGTCGTGCCGGTCAGGGTGTTCAGATAGCTGGAATCAAAGTTGACAGAGACATTGACATCGCCCAGTAAAGATGCAGTCTCAATAGCATTGCCCAGAATGCCGGCACTCACAGTTTCATCCGTCACGGTGGCGTTAAGTGTCAGCGTGCTCCCCTCTGCAAGGGTCACATCGCCACCCGTCACATAGAATGAGCCACCCTCCGTAAGAGTCAGAGAACAACCGTTCCCCATGCACAGGCCGCCAACAGTCGAATCTCCCACCAGGGTCACGCTGCTGCCTGTCTCCAACTCCAGAGCTTCCCCAGCAGAAATGCCTGCTTTGTTTACGGTGCAGTTATCCAGAACGACGCTGCCTTTCTCTGCTACCAGTGAGCTGGTCACCGAGCCGAACCATTCACGTTGTTCTTCCACCGTACTGCCGGCCTTCAGTTCAATGTTACCCTCAGTTGCCACCAGTTTGCTGGCCTTAACTCTGATAGCCCCTTCTGTCAGGATGCTTTTGGCGGTAAGTGTTGCATTCTGATTAATATATGAGCCAGTTTCCAGGACCAGATTATCGTTTACTGTTACAACGCTGGTTCCATTACCGCCCGTCGGGTCGATGTTTAAACGAACGGCCTTGGAAGAACCAGTTCCCTTTAACGACCCAATACTCACCTGGCTTCCCATTTGAATGAGGATAGAATGCTGCCCGGTCTGTGCGTTGCCACAATTAGAGCCGGTATACTCACCTACAGTGATGCTGCCGCCGTTTATGTCGGTACTTGCAATATTAACGCAAACACCGAAAGACGCATCACCGCCGTTTGCTACCAGATCGGTATTTTCCAATGTTGGTGTCTTATTTATCAGGTTCCAATCGGGGTCATAGGATGCCGTATTGCTGGTAGCAATCCAACCAGCTGTAACCGTTGAGTTGGTGACTTTTGATTCCCCTTGAATGTTGAGCCTTCCAACCGCCGTCAGAGTCCCAGAATCAACCGTTTCGTCAGTATATGTAACATCGTTGCCACTGTTTGTAATAGATGCCTGAGCCATTGTGCAACTCAGCACCGCCACCAGCAACAATTTCGGTAAATGTAATTTCATGGTTGTATAGAATGATATGGTTTGAGGTTAGAGAGCAAGGAAACGGGACCCTTTGCGTTCACTTGCGAACCGATAGTTATCTACCACATTCCATGAGCGATAGCAAGATTAAAAGCATATAAAGCTCAAAAAATATTAAAGAATAACTAATTGCGCGCATATTTATAGAAGGCTTCCCCTCCCTTGGCCGGACTTTCTTTTTATCGGGAAATGCTGAAGTATGAAGACATTGGGTGCTTTTTATGTATATCGCACATGGAATTCGAGCGAACATGATAACAGAACTTACAGAAAAGGAGGTAACCGCGCTGACGCTACTGAGAAGCGCCTGCGCCGATGTGATAGAAGCAGCACTAATAGCCAAAGAAGCTCTGGCTGCCAACCGGGGACAGGTGAGGCGAGCTCGGCGGTGTCTGGCTGCGGGGGTGGAGGAACTGCGGAAGCAGGAACGAACCGTGAGCTTTGAAAGAGCGGTGGAGGCAGGCTGGAAGCACGAAAGGAGAGGAGGAAACGGACAGTTTACGATTTCCGGTATTTCACGCGGCGTTTCATGAAGCGCTGCAAGGGACTTGCCAAGAGGCGCGTACGCAGTGTTACCACGCAGGAATGCGCGGCCTATATCGACATGGCATTTGATACTCCGCGGCAGCGGCAGAAAGCCAGACTCATTCTCAGCGGAGTGTTCGGCACTGCGGTGAAACAGGGCTGGTGCAGCAGTAATCCCGTATCCCGGGTGGAGGTGCCACGAGTGAAAGAAACACTCGTCCCTATTCTGACGCCGGAGGAGATTGAGCAAATCACCACTACAGCAGAGACCTTTGCGGAAGGTCGCTGCGCAGCGGCAGTAGGGATGATGCTTTATGCGGGGATACGCCCACACGAGGTGGCGCGTCTTACCTGGGAACAGGTGGATTTGCAGGAGCGGGCCATCTATGTACACCCCCGCCACAGCAAGACAGGCGGCGCGCGACGGGTGACGATACACAGGCCGCTGTGGCGTATCTTGCGACGGCATTACGGAGAATCCACCGCAATCTGCCCGGCAAACTGGCCGCAGCTATGGAGCAAACTGCGGGAGCAGGCCGGCTGGCGCGATGGCAAGAAATGGCCGCAGGATGCTCTGCGCCACACATTTGCGAGTTATTACCTGAGCCACTTCCGCAGCTATGCGGAGCTGCAGGTGGAAATAGGCCATCGCGACAGTTCCCTGCTACGCACGCGCTATATAGACCAGCGTGGCGTGAAATCCCCCCGTCGCTTCTGGATGGAGGAATAGCCGGTGCGAGTTCCTTCACCAACGGCAATTTGTGTGTATCGATGCAACAGAAATCAGTCCGCTTATGCCGCTTTTCGTCAATCGCTGACGGCAAAGGGGATGTCTGCCAGGGTGGCGCGGTGCATGGAAAGCGCTGCTACCAGGGTGCGGAGGAGCTGGAGTGAGGCGGCGGCATCGTAGAGGGCATCGTGCCAGCGGGAGTGGGCGGCGTCATTCACCAGTGCGGTGACGGAGTCGGTGATGCCGAGGGCATCGCATACGCAGGAGAGTGAATGGTCGGGCAGAGTGGGGGCTGCCTGTCTGGCAAGGGCCAGGGTATCGACCCAGGGGCCGAAGCCGTGCCCAGGGAAGGTGCGCAGGAATCGCTTTTCTGTGGCGGGGTTGTGCCCCAGCACCACAGCGCCGCGCAGCAGGTCGCGCAGATCCGGCCAGAGGGTGGTGAACTCGGGCGCATCGGCAAGGGTGGCGGTAGTGATGCCGTGCACCTTGGCGGCGCTCCACCGCACGGGGCGGTGGCAGGCGATGTAGCTGGTGAAGAGCCGCGGCTCAGCGGAGAACAGCTTCTCCACTCGCACGATGCCAACTTGCACCGGGCAATCGGTTTCGCCCGGTACGGTGCCGGCGGATTCAAAGTCGATAGCCGCCCAGCTCAGGTCCTGCAGTGCTGTGTGCTTCACCTCAGTTCTGTTTCTGCCAGCCGTGGATGGCTTTCAGCTCGGCGCAGAGCGCATCGTAATCGCAGGTGAGGAACTTGCCGTCGCGGTAGAGTTCCTTGCCATCGACCACGGTGAGCTTGTTCTCGGCGCCTGTAGCGGCGTACACGATGTTGGAAACGATGTTGTGCACGGGCTGCATGTTCGGCGTGGTGAGGTCGAGCGCAATGAAATCGGCCTTCATGCCGGGTTCCAGCGTGCCGATGAGGGGCTCGTGCAGGGCATCGGAGCCGCCGCGGGTAGCCATGTCGAGGGCGGTCTGGGCGGGGCAGGCGGTGGAATTGAGCTGCGTGACCTTCTGCAGCAGGCTGGCCATGTACATTTCGCGCACCATGTTCTGGGCGTTGTTGCTGGCGGGACCATCGGTGCCCAGAGCCACGGGGATGCGGTAGCGCATCATGGCCTCGATGGGGGCTACACCGCTGGCGAGCTTCATGTTACTGGCGGGGTTGTGCACCACGGCGCAGCGGCCTTCGCTGAGCAGCTCCATGTCGTGCTCATCGGCGTGCACCATGTGGAAGAAGGTGGTATCCGGCTGCAGCAGGCCGAGGCTCTGGCAGTAGGGCACAGGACGCATGCCGAAGTTCTCCATGCAGGTCCGGGTTTCGTTTTCGGTCTCTGCCAGGTGCATGCCGAAGAGCGAGCCTGTTTCATCTGCCAGTTCGCGGCACTTGGTTAGCAGGTCGGGGTTGGTGGTGTAGGGGGCGTGCGGCAGCACGGCCTGGCGGATGCGCGGGTGGCCTTTCCATTCCTCGGCCTGGGCGCGCACCAGGTCAAAATAGGCCTCGGCATCCTTGCAGGAAAGCGAGGGGAAGTACTGGGTGACGCTTTCGCCCATGACGGCGCGCATGCCCAGCTTATCGGCTGCGCGGAACACGCTGCGCTGGTGCATGTACATGTCGTAGAAGGCGGTGGTGCCGGTGCGGATCATTTCCGCCAGCGAGAAGGTGGCGCCGAGCTCCACGAGCTCGGGGGTGAGCTTGGCCTCTGCGGGGAAGATATCCTGCGTGAGCCAGTCCATGAGCGCCTTGTCATCGGAATATCCGCGCAGCAGGCTCATGGAGACATGCGTGTGGGCATTGATGAGGCCGGGCATGATGACGGCCTGACCCAGGTCCACGCGGCGGTGCTCAGGGAAAAGGATTTCGAGCAGGTCGGCATGTCCCACGCTCAGGATTCTGTCGTTTTCCACGGCCACGGCGCCCTGGTGGATGATGTCGCGGGCGTCATTCTGCGTGACCACGTAGTCGGCGGTGTACAGGGAAATCATGGTATCAGGAGATGATGGGGCTTTACCAGAAAAGGCCGGCGCAGGTGCAGATGGCCAGACCATAGACGAAATTGAAGACGGCAATGCCGGAGATGAGGGCAGGGCGCTTGACCAGCCAGTTCATCCAGTCGCGGAAAAGGTAGGGCTTGCCCACCCAGAACATGGCCACGGTGAGCACAGGGTACCACCAGAGCGGGATGAGGATGCGCGTGGCGGGATCCTGCAGGAAGGCAGCGCTCATGGGTACAATAGCCATGAGAAGCAGGAACATGCCCAGTGCGCGGGCAAAGAGCTGCTCCTTGGCCATGCTGCTGAGCACAAACCAGATGATGGGGCAGAGGATGAGCAGGAGCCCGCGGGAGAACTCAAACTCGAAGAGCGGCATGCAGAGCGGGTTCCAGTCTGCCTTGAAGAGCAGGAGCGCCACCCAGAGGATATCGATGCCCAGCAGCACGGTGCCGGCGCTGCTCTTGGCATGCACGCTTGCCAGCTGCCTGTGGAAATGCTCCGGGCAGACCAGCACATACAGGCTGAGCAGCATGAGCACCATGCCCATGGCGAAACCCGTGGGCGCAAGGGAGAGTGTTTCGTATAAATGCATGGCGGGGAAGGGGTGTTAGTCGTCCAGCTCGTCGTCTTCTGTATTGTCCTCCAGCGGGGCGTATTCGATGCGCACCTGGGTGACGCGGCGGCCATCGCTGCCGATGACGGTGAACAAGTAGTCGCGGTGGCGTATCTGCTCGTCGCACTCGGGCAGGTGGCCGAGGCGGTCGGTGATGTAGCCGCTCAGGGTGGAGATGCCGCTGTCCTTATCGATTTCTCCCAGTTGGGGCAGCTCCTCCTCGAGGTCGAAGAGGGCAATGGAACCGCTGGCAATGAACTGCCCCTTGGCCACCTTGAAGAAGGTGCGGGCGGCCTCGGTCTCGAACTCGTCCTGAATGTCGTTGCCCACGATTTCCTCCAGCACGTCGTCCAGATACACCAGACCCTGGGCTTCGCCGTATTCATCCACTACCAGGGCAAAATGCGTGTGCTCCTTGGAGAAGAACTCGAGCAGGGTGTCGAGCTTCATTGTCTCGGGCACCACCTTGAGCTCGCGGCGCTCGACCATGATGTCGCGGGTGCCGCTGTGCACCATGCGCAGCACGTCCTTCACATGAATCCAGCCCTTGGCGTGGTCCAGATGCCCGGAAACGAGGGCAAAGCGGCTGTGGCGGCTGTTGAGCACTTGCTCCAGCAGTTCGTCGAAATCCTTGTTGATATCCAGCACCTCCACGCGGCTGCGGGGTACCAGAATGTCGCGCACGGAGCGGTCATTGAGCTCCAGGGCGTTCATGGAAATCTCGGCCTCGGTCTCAGTCACTTCCTTGCTGCGGCCACTGGCCTCCACGATGAGGGCAATCTCCTCAGCGCTGTGGGATTCATTCGGCTCGTAGTGCGGGTCGACGCCGAACACTCGGTGCGCGATGGCGTTGGCCGTGTTGTTGAAGAGGAGGATAATCCACTTCGTGTACTTCGCAAAGCGGTGCATGGATACGGCGGTACCCAGGGCGATTTCGAGCGGCTTGCGGATGGCCAGACTCTTGGGCACCAGCTCACCCAGCACCACGTGCGCAAAGGTGAACAGGGCGTAGGAAAGGGTGTAGGAGATGACATGCACCACCGTGGGCGACAGGTGCAGGTAATAGCTCAGCGGGCTCTCGATGAGGCTGGCGATGAAGGGCTCGCCCATGGCACCCAGGGCCAGCGAGGCAAAGGTGATGCCCACCTGGTTGGCGGAAAGGTAGGTATCCAGGTGGCGCACGATGTGGCGGGCGGTGCGGCGGCGGCTGGCTTCGGCGCGGGTGTCATTCACGTCTTCGGCCAGCTGGCTTTCGCGCACGCGTGCGCAGGCGAATTCGTTAGCTACGAAAAAGGCGTTCAGGAAGAGGAAGAAACTGATGCCCACAACGAAGAGCACAATCTCTCCCGCGCTGGGGTAGGTCCACTCCAGCTGGGCGATTTCTTCCGGGCTTAGAAAGAATTGCATAGGTTACAGGAAATTAAAGCTTTTCGTACACGCCAAGGTCGCGCTTCTGCATGACGGTGAAGCCGGCCTTCTTGGCATCGCTGATGGATAGCGGGGCGGTAATCTTCGGTACGTTCACATTGCCGATTTTCTTGCGTACCGGGTTCTTGCAGTACATACAGTGGGTAAGCGGGGCGCGGTCTGCCGGGCGCATCAATTCAAAGCCCTTGCGGCACATGCGGCACGATTTCTGCGGGTCGTCCGGGTTTTCTGAGATGTATTCGTATATCGGCATTAGGAAATAAGAAGCGCGGGCTAGTCCGTATAGGATAGCCCGCGTAGAAAAATTGTCAAGTCTATATCTGGACTTACCAGCTGGACTTGGTCACACCGGGAATCATGCCGGCGTTGGCAAGCTCGCGGAAAGCGATACGGGACAGGTGGAAACGGCGCAGGAAAGCGTGGCGACGGCCAGTGAGCTCGCAACGGTTCACGAGACGCACGGGGGAAGCATTGCGCGGCAGCATCGTAAGACCGATGTAGTCGCCTTCAGCCTTCAGCTTGGCGCGGAGGTCTGCATAACGAGCCGCGACAGCTGCCTTCTTCTTGTTTCTTTCAATCCAGCTTTTCTTTGCCATAACTTTGTGGGCCGGATATATACAGCATATCAGAATATAAGTCAAGCGGAATTTGTTCTGAAACGCATTTTTTTGGAATTATGCCGCCTTTTTGTCAAAAAAACTTTTCAAAGCTCTGTTGTTATGGTATGAATAAAGCATGAGCAGATACGCTATATTGCTACTGACGGGAGCCTTGCCGCTCTGCGCTGCGGTGGAGTTCGATGCCATCTATGGCGATGGCATGGTGCTGCAGCAGGGGCGTGAGATTGTGGTGCGAGGCACCACAGATAAGCCTTCGGAGCCCGTGAAGGTGAGTTTCAACGGCCAGACGGTGAAGGCCACCACCAAGGGGAAGGCCTGGAAGGCTGTGCTGCAGCCCATGCCGGCCAATGCCACGGGGCAGGAGCTGGTGGCAGAGCAGAAGAGCGGCAGCGCCAGCGTGAAGAATGTGGTGGTGGGTGAAGTGTGGATTGCCAGTGGCCAGTCCAACATGCTCTGGCGCCTGAACCAGACCCCCGGCAACCCGGCCACCATTGCCCAGTCTGCAAATCCCGATTTCCGTTTCTACCACAGCGAGCCGCAGGTGCACACCAGCCCGCCCCGATACAATGAGGACCTGCTCAAGCGCGTGAAGGAAAAGCGCATGTACGAGTGCAAGTGGTCCGTCAGCGCTCCCGAGACTTCCCCGCGCATGAGTGCCGTGGGCTACTACTTCGGCCAGAACCTGCAGAAACAGCTGGGTGTGCCCGTGGGTATCATTCATGCCTCGCTGGGTGGCTCTAACATGCTGGCCTGGATTCCCCGCGATGTGGTGAAGAAGGAGTACCCCGGCTGCCAGGGCGGCGACTGGGTGAAGAGCAAGTACGCCAGCGAATGGGTGCGCGGCCGCGCCCAGCAGAACGTGGGCCCCGGCGGCGATTTCTCCCTGCATCCCTATGCTCCCTCCTACCTGTACGAGACAGGTCTGGAGAAGTGGGAAGGTTTCCCTGTGGCCGGCGCTATCTGGTACCAGGGTGAATCCGATGCTGAAATCCTGGACAATGAGCAGAACAAGAAGCTGCTCAAGGATATCATTACCTCCTGGCGCCAGAAGCTGGGCAACGAGAAGCTGCCTTTCCTGCAGGTGCAGCTCCCCCGCATCAATGACAAGAGCAAGCTCCGCGCCTACTGGCCTGAGTTCCGCCAGGTGCAGTCCGAAGTGGCAGAGGAAATGCCGGGTGTGGAATGTGTGGTGACCATGGATCTGGGCTCCACCAACAGCGATGTGCATCCCCCGCGCAAGGTGGAGGTAGGCGAGCGCCTCGCCAACACCGCACTCAAGACCGTGTACGGCAAGGATGTGGAATGCAGCGGCCCCGTGGCCTCTGCCATCAAGGTGAAGGGCAGCAAGGTTCAGGTGAAGTTTGACCATGCCAAGGGCCTGACCACGACCGATGGTGCTGCCCCCGTGGGCTTTGAGCTGGCCGGCGCCGATAAGAAGTATGCCCCCGCCACTGCTGAAATCAAGGGCGAAACCGTGGTGCTCACGGCTGAGGGCGTGAAATCCCCCAAGTACATGCGCTATGGCTGGGCCGTATTCATGAACCCGAACCTCGTGAACGAGGCAGGCCTGCCTACCGCCCCTTGCCCCGAGATGGAAGCTAACAAAAAGAAGCGCCGCTGATAAAGCGGATAAATAAACTTTACTGCGCGTAGCGGGAGACTGCTCCTGCGGCGCGCAGTTTTTCTATCACTTTTTGGGCAGAGTTCGCGGTGCTGCGGGAGTTCTGCGCTCTCCAGCCCTCTGGTTGCGATATCCAGTGGCATATCGATGTAATCTTCTGAAACGCTGATTGTCTCCAAAGTTTCCTTTATGCATGTCAGGTTAGGCCGAGCCTGGTCTCCACCCCCTCCACGTATCGGCGCTCATCAAACAACTCGCGGTATATAAACCGAGTCTCTATCTCATACTCTATGCGATGTACAGCATAAAACTAACAATGTTTGTACTATATATTTATTTTCCGTGCGCAACAACGTTGTTTTGCAAACAATCTGCAAATGTAAGATTAGCATATAACGATACGTATAACGTTGAACAACAAAGGTGAAATAACTCATCGCATAGAGTAAGTGATAGAATCTCCTCTGAAAGTGAACAGGTAACTGTTTGCTTTTCTCTATGTTCTAACACTCAAGTAATCATGAAATTTCACTTGCCGTTAAAGTTAAGGACTGCTATTCTGGCAGCTATCGCTCTTGGTTCTGTCATGCCCGCTTCTGCCTTATATGTTGTGGGAGTAAGCAAAACGACCAACGATGCCACCGAGCTACTCGATACAGTCACTCGTTATCCGGGGTATGATATCCGGGAATATGTGCGACCTGCCGTTGTGGAAACGACAAATGATGCACCTGTTCAACTTACCCCTGGAGGTACAGAAACAACTTACAATGCATACATGCCCATCTATGTACGAGAAGGTACTCTCGTTATGACCGATGGGATTCAGTTCAACTACCAGGAACCGGACTTCGGTTGTATGCTTCAAGTTGCCGGCAAGGATGCTAAAATGGTTATTTCCAATGATGCATCTTTTGCAGAAGAACATACCTACTTGAACGGCTATGTCAACATTGGTGGCCCGGATGGTGCTGGCACATTGATTCTTGAATCCGGCGGTTCCATTCATCTGGATAAATCTCTCACGGCGGGCTATTTCAGAGATGCAGACTGGAGCGCCTCACAAACAGTATTTGCGACATATGATGGCTCAAACCGGTACGCTGATGGCCAATACGAACTGGTGACTTATACGCCCACAGGTTCAGGGGAAACTACCCGTTATTATGGAAAGGCTGTTATAGAAGTTAATGGCGATTCTAATGGTGAAGATTCAAAAAATCGCACAACGCTTGAAATGGGAACAGCCATGTTCCTGGCTCATGCAGATGTCACCATCAAAAATGGTGCTTTGCTTCTCCTGGGGACAAAATTGACTGATGCACAAAATAATCCTGATAAAACGTACAATGGCTGGGAAGGTCAGAATATTTTAGGCCGCCAGAATGGTTGTACCACTAATTTCTGCATTGAAAATGGCGGTGAAGTTGATATCACCGGGTCACTCGTTGTGGGTGCTAGTGACATGGAGGCTGTTAAGGTGAATATCAGTGTTGATGGCAAAGCCTCGCAGACTTTCGCGTGCGGGGTGGCTGAGGGCTCGTCATCTAAACTGTCGGTTTCCCACGTATTGGGATTAGGTGTTGGTGCCTCTTGGGGAACTGGCGGTAGCAGCACAACTTCTATGACGGTAACCAACGGTGGTGAAGTGGTTGCAAATGATGTACGCCTCGGCATTGATTCCGCCGATGACCGCATGGGCAATCACACAGTAGCGCTCTCTATTGATGAAGCCTCCTCTTTGAAAGCAAATTCCATACGCCTTGGAAAAGGCGCAACCGTGGTTAACAGAGGTTCGGTGGAGCGAATCCCGTCGGCTGTTGCAACGTATGCAAGCCGTTCAAGCTTGCCTCCCATGGTCGTAGGTAATGGTGCATCCTGGACGAACAGCGGCTCGCTTGCCATGGATGTGAATGTGCAGAGCGGTGGTACGTTCATTACAGAAAACGGTAGCACTGCTCAGGGACTCTCATCTGAAAAGGGAGCTAGCATCACCCTCAATGGTAATTCTACTTTCAATGGGGATGTGTCTATTTCCGAATCCGTTCTTACTTTCGGCTCAGGTGCAGCAGTAACTGTAAACGGTGCATTTGTTATTGATGCCGCATCGACTGTATATGTGCAACTGGACGGTAACGATTCTCCCTCCGCAACGCTGTTCTCCGTTTCCAGCTGGAACGAAAATGCAGATGCTCCGATAGCAATTACTCTTCTTAATGTCAATGGCGAAAAATGCGGTTGGGGATATGCGCAAATTACCGAAAACGGCAACGTTTCAATCGGCCAGAGTGCAGCACAGACTCTTTCCCTGAATAACAACCAGAAATCTTTCTATGCTGCATTGCAAAAAATGTCGGCAGGGGGATCCGCATCACAGATCGTAAATAATCTGTTAATGTCGCAGAACGAAGCAGAAGTAAAAGCCGTTCTCGATTCGATGAGCGGGCACGAATATGCTACCGCCATGAGCAGCCAGATTGAAGGTAACCTGGGGCACCTTCGTCGTCTGCGTGGCGCCATGGGCAAGGGATCAGCTCTGGATTCCTCTGTGGCGACACCTTGCGCCCCTGCATTAGATGCAAAGGGCAATGAAGTGATGACCTCTGCACCGGCTGTGACAGATGCACGCAACTGGCGCGTAGGTGTTTCCGCCTTCCACGAGGAGACCAATATCGACAGTGATGCTCACGGCGACGGCTACAACCGTTCTGAAACCGGCGCCATGCTCAACGGCGAGTACTCGGTGAGCGAAGACCTTACCCTGGGTGGTGCTCTTTCTTATGGTCGCACAAATCTGCGCACAGACGGAGCCGTCCATCGCCACGAGGACAACACACGTTTCGACGTGTATGCCCTGTACGGCAAGAAGCGCTGGAGTTTCGCCACCTCTCTGGGTCTGGGTATGCATGAGCACGAGCTGCTCGGCGGAGATGTGGATGGCTACTCCATCAACTTCCTGCAGGATGCTGCCTACACCCTGTTGAACCTCGAGAAGGACAAGGTGCAGGTTTTTGGCACTATCGAATCCTCCTGGAACGAGATTGACAGTTGCTCCAATGGATTGATTGCTGCTTCCAGTCAGGATGCCTGGGCCACGGAAGTGACCGCCGGTGTGCGTTACAACCGCACCCTGTGTGCATTCGGTAATGCTCCTGCCGGTGTGTTCACTGCCCAGACTGGTGTGACTGCCAGCATTGGTGATATTCAGAGCGGCGTGGACATGAGCATCAATGGCTACGGCTACCGCCAGGAGAGTGCGACCCGCAACCGCTGGGGCTGGAACCTTGGTGCCGGAGTAGATGTGCCCGTGCGTGCCAATGTATCCATCTACGGCACGGTGGACGCAGTGTTGCGAGGCGATTCCAGCAGCGTGGATGGTCAGGTCGGCGTACGCGTCGCCTTCTGATAAGAAAAACAGGATAGAATAATTCCTCAGGCGGCATTCCTCCCGGCAACGGCGGAATGCCGCCATCTTGTTTTTGTCTTCAGAAAAGAAGCGCCGCTGATAGTGCGGATAATCAACCTTACTGCGTTAGTATGATTGGATACTCATCGTCAAATCGGTGACTTTGGCGATGAGCTCCGAAAATAACAATGCTCCCTGCGGGAGCATCGGCGAAATGGCGCCGCTGACGCTGCGCAGAGAGAGTCGACACAAAGAAACCGGGAGGAGCCACACACATGCTCCTCCCGGCTGCTTTTCTCTCTATTGGTTGCTACTTTCTGTTGCTGACATGGTCTTATTCAGCCCATGTCCAGGAAATCTTCTTTTCTACGCTGGGGGCAATGGCTGCGCCCACGGGACAGCCTTTCACCGCGGCTTCCAGCACGCTGCGCTCGGCTTCGGCCACCGCATGCGGCACTGTGATGTGGAATACCAGGGCGCTGAGTCCGTTCTTGCCCTCTTCGTAGCCGGATTCGATGCTGATGCCCTTGGTGTCGATTCCTCGGCGGGCGCCGAGGTAGGCCATCATGCTCGCCATGCACGAGGCTACGGTGGCTGCCAGCAGGGCTGCGGGCGAGGGCTGCTCACCAAGTCCACCCAGTGCGCTGGCCACATCGGTGGTGAATACGGCCTGGCCACTGCTGAATTCGCTCCGGCAGCGCATGCTGCCCTCATGTACGGTTTTCGAGGTATACTTACTCATTATTCCGGCTTCCTTTCTATCTTGTTGCTTGGAACGATTCCAATGTAGCATAAGTGCCGGGTGTTGTCAATGGTAAAAGCTATAAATTAGATAGGAAATATTTTTTCTTGATTTTGTATGACAAAAGGGGGAGGGAAGCTAAAATACGACTTGACAATGAATAAAAGCTGAGTAAAATCTCTGCGCGCTGCGACGGTAACGCAGCCTCTAAGACTATGAAGGCAGACATCCATCCCAAGTACAATCCTGTTGTGTTCGTGGACATCACCACGGGCCGCCGCTTCATCACCCGCTCCACCGCTACTTCCGCCAAGAAGGAAGAGATTGATGGTGTTGAGCACTATGTGATTTCCTGCGGTATCACCTCCGACTCCCACCCCTTCTTCACGGGTAAGAACCAGTTCGTGGACACCGAGGGTCGTATCGACAAGTTCCAGAAGCGTTTCGGCGCCGTGCGTCGCGCCAAGAAGCCTTCCCTGGGCTAAAGCACCTCTTTTCTATTGGTTTGGAAACCCTGGCACTGCGAAGTGCCGGGGTTTTCTGTTTTCTGAAAACAGGTGGGTGAATGGGACCCTGAGTCTTAATGCTGCCCGGCATTGCGCCAGAGCTGCACGGTGCGGCAGAGCTGGGCGGCAGCGTACACCACGCACAAGAGGCTGAGAGGGTAGCCGGTCTGGGGGCCGCAGGGAGCTTCGTAGCCAAACACGATGAACCCGCCCGCGCCGCCCAGAATGACTGCAGAACCAAGTCGCCAGCCCAGGTCCACCGGGTGCAGGCGGATGATATTCCTCCCCGGGAGCAGCTGGGCCAGCACCGCGCGGAGGCTGAGTATGGCCAGTGGCAGCAGCAGAAGAAGGTCGACTACGAGTACTCCGATAACGCCCAGGATAAGCTCGGCGCCACTGCCGAAGTTTCCGCTGCGGGACTTTTCCCTCCAATCGTTCAGGTCCCGGAATGTATTTGCCTCTGGGGCGCTCATATCGAGGCAGCCGCCTACCTGCCTGCCCAGAATATACACAGGGGAAGTGCCGTAGTGGCGGTATGTCAATGCAGCCATGGGCTCACCATCACTATCGTTGAGGATGAATGTGGCGTTACAAGCCTCCTCTACGGGGGTGAGAGTCCGGTTATCCGCAGGGGATGAGAGCTGAACCTCATCCTTGCTCAGGTCGGAGAATCCGCCCATGTAACCTCTTGGGTTTTCGTTGAGGCGTATGATGGGGTAGGCGCCTATCTTCAGCCCGGGGGCGGCAAAGGTGGTTTCATCCAGATTCCGGAGGATGAAGTCTCTGTGCCTGGGCTTTGCTTCTACGCTGTGGTAGTAATTATTTTCCCGTCTCATCATCGGCACGGCTGCCTTCACGCCTGTGACGGGGTCTACCGCTTCACCTGTGAACACGGCTTCGCCCTTGATGCGAACCAGCTTGCCTTCGTTTTCGGGATTCATCACCCGGGCATCGGCCTCCACCACTGGCTCGTCGCACATGTAGGCAAGAAACAAGCCGGTGATCACTCCGCCGCCCAGCGTGGCAAGCAGCGCAAAGTAGGCGCACACGCAGGTAAGCGCGCCGAAGAACAGAATCTTTAGCACGCGCATGGCCTTGGGGTGTATGCCGGCGCGGGTGGGGGAAGAAGGCTCCATATAATAGTTAGGATAGGTGCGTGGGCAAGTTTGTTCAATCATAAAAAAGAGGCATGCCACGTTTTTCTGCTTTCATTGCGAGCAAAAGGGCGTATAATGCTCCCGTTCACACAAATTTTCCCCTATTATTATCATGAAAATCTGGTTCGATGGCAAGCTGGTTGACCGGGACGAGGCTAAGGTCTCCGTCTTTGATCATGGTGTTCTCTATGGCGATGGCTGTTTTGAAGGTATTCGTTTCTATTCCGGCAAGGTATTCCGCCTGGAGGAGCACATCGTGCGCCTGTTCAACTCCATGCGCTACCTCATGATTGAGCTTCCCTGGAGCTTCGAGGAAGTGTGCGAAGCCACCAAGGAAACCGTGGCTGCCAGCGGCATGGAGGACGGCTACATCCGCCTGGTGGTGACCCGCGGTGTGGGCGATCTGGGCCTGAACCCCCGCAACTGTCCCAAGGCCAGCATGTTCATCATCGTGCAGGATATCGCCCTGTACCCCAAGGAAATGTACGAAAAGGGCCTGAGCATGATTACCTCCTCCTTCCGCCGTCCGAACCCGGACATCCTCTGCCCGCAGGTGAAGAGCCTGAACTACCTCAACGGCATTTCCGCCAAGATTGAAGCTGTGGCCGCCGGCGCCGGTGAGGCCCTCATGCTCAACCAGCGCGGCAACGTGGCCGAATGCACGGGGGACAACATCTTCATCGTGGTGAATGGTGAGGTGCAGACACCCCCGCTCACCGAGGGCGGTCTCGGTGGCATCACCCGCCACGCCGTCATGGATATCTGCGCCGAGCTCGGCATCCCCTGCGTGGAGAAGGTCATGAACCGTTTCGACATCCTCTGCGCCGACGAATGCTTCCTCACCGGCTCTGCCGCCGAGGTGATTGCCGCTACCTCTCTGGATGGCCGCAAGATCGGCACCGGCGTGGCCGGCCCTGTGACTAAGCGCATCCTTGCCCGCTTCCAGCAGCTGGTGCGCGAGTAAGCTGCAAGGCTTTACAACTTTTAACGGGGCGGCTTGGAAATGACCTTGCCGCCCCATTTCATTCAGATACTATGGAGACTCTTTATCAGGGAAAGTTCCTGAACATGGTTCGTGAAGGCCGTTGGGAATACTGCGAGCGCGTGAACAACACGGGTGCGGTCATGGTGTTTGCCTGCACGCCTGAGCGCAAGGTGCTGCTGGTGGAGGAATTCCGCCCGCCCATCGGGCAGCGCTGCCTTTGTTTCCCCGCCGGGTTGAGCGGCGATGAAGGCCCGGAGAGCGATGCCGCCGCCGCCCGCCGCGAGCTGCTCGAGGAAACGGGTTACGAAGCCGGAGAAATCCGCTTCCTGTTCCATGGGCCGTCCTCGCCCGGCCTCACTTCGGAATCCCTTTCCTTCTATCTGGCCACTGACCTGCGCCGCGTGGCCCCCGGCGGCGGGGTGGAGGGCGAGAATATCACCGTGCGTGAAGCCCCGCTGGATGATATCGATGCCTGGCTGGCCGCCCAGGTGGAGCTGGGAATTGCCCTTGACCCGCGTATTTTCACCGGCCTTTACTTCCTCAAAAACCAACAATCCTGAAGATGAATAAACAGAATATCACCGAAAAGCTCGTAGGCGAGGCCCGCAAGGGCAGCCTCTGGACCCCCCGAAGCATCGTTTTCTATCTGCTGGCCATCGTTTACACCCTTTCGCCTATCGACTTCATCCCCGATGCCATGCTTGGCCCGGGGCAGGTGGATGACGCCGCCGTCATCATTGCCGTGATATACTACATTATCCGTATCATCCGCAAAAAGAAGACCGGAAAATAGGAATCCCTCCCCGGATGCCTGGAAATAGGCCTTCGATGCCGCTTTGTAATATTTAGGCGTATGCCCTGCTTTTTTACTGGTATTTTGCGGCAAAATATGGTAGAGCGTAGTCCATGAAAAGCGTATTGTTCAGCATGCTTGCGATGGCGGCGTTGAGCGCCGAGGCCGGGGTAGAGGCTATGCAGAATCTGCAGAAGCCGGAGCAGGGGACTCCTGCGGTGCTTTCCTTCGGAGGTGAAGGCGGGCGCGAGTTCATGCTGGATGGCAAGCCCTTCCAGATTCGTTCGGGCGAGATTCACCCGCAGCGTGTGCCTCGCGAGCACTGGCAGCACCGCATCCGCGCCGCCAAGGCCATGGGGCTGAACACGATTGCCTTCTATGTGTTCTGGAATGCGCTGGAGCAGGAGGACGGCAGCTGGGATTTCTCCGGCCGCAATGATATTGCCGCCTTTATCGACCTCTGCCAGCAGGAGGGCATGTGGGTACTCTTCCGCCCCGGCCCCTATGTGTGCGGTGAGTGGGATCTGGGCGGCCTGCCCACCTACCTCATCAAGGACGATGTGACGCCGCTGCGCTACACGGGCAATGCTCAGTTCATGGAAGCCCAGACCCGCTACCTGGAGAAGATGGCCGAAATTGCCATCCCACGCCTGAACCGCAACGGCGGGCCTATTCTCATGGTGCAGCTGGAGAATGAATACGGCAGCTACAAGAGCGAGCACGACGAACTCGCCTACATCGAGTGGCTCAAAAACTTCTGGGAAGGCAAGGGAGCCGGCCCCTTCTACCTCTCCGAGGGCAGCGCTGACCACCACCTGCGTTTTGTGCCGCGTGGCGTGGCTGTGGGCCTTGACCCCGCCGACAATGCCTGGCAGATGCAGACAGCCCTGCGCGTGGCGCCCGGTGTGCCCGTGTTCTCCAGCGAGACCTACCCCGGTTGGCTGCGCCACTGGGGCGAGGGTAACTGGACACCCAGCCGCAACACGCTCAACTCCGTGCGCTGGTATATGCGCGATGGCGTATCCTTCAATATCTTTGTGCTGCACGGCGGCACGAATTTCGGACTCACCGCCGGCGCCAATACCAACCCCGATGGCTCAAAGTTCGAGCCTGATCTTACCAGCTATGACTATGGCTCACCCATCGGAGAAAACGGCAACCTGACCCGTGAGTATTTCGAATACCGCGATATCATCAAATCTGCCCTGCCCGCAGGGGCTGATGTGCCTGAACCGGTGCAGCCTGTCGCCATGGAGG
Organism: Akkermansia sp.; assembly: GCA_045125705.1. GTDB lineage: Bacteria > Verrucomicrobiota > Verrucomicrobiia > Verrucomicrobiales > Akkermansiaceae > Akkermansia. Next base: position 49,087 of record JBGVNQ010000057.1, read on the forward strand.
TGCCTGCCTTCAAGCCTCGGAAAGTATGCGGATTCCACGAGTTGAAGGCTCCACACCGTAAGGGAAAGTCCGAGAATCCGATGACTCTGGAGGCCTTGGGGCAGAATCAGGGTATAGCCATTTACAATACCCAGTTGCCTGCTGGTCCCGCCGAGACTCTGCACTGCACCCCGCAGGACTTCGCCCTGGTCTATGTGGATGACCAGTTTATCGGCACCATGGATCGTCGCCTGAACCAGCGCAGTATCGACCTGCCGGAGCGTAAGACAGACGCTGTGCTCAAGATTGTGGTGGATACCTTTGGCCATGTGAACTTTTCCAAGTATATGGAAAAAGACCGCAAGGGACTCATCGGCAAGGTGGCATTGGGTGATAAACCGCTGATCGGCTGGCGGGTATCCACCATGGACCTGGAGAATCAGAGCCCCAGCCGTGCCTCACGAGCAAGGAACACTGAGAAGGGTGCCTACTATCACGCTGAGGTGGAGCTGCAGAATCCCATAGATACCTTCCTGGATATGAAAGATTGGGCGAAGGGTTACGTGTGGGTAAATGGCCACTTGCTGGGCCGCTACTGGAATGCTGGCCCTCAGGAGCGCCTCTATTGCCCTGGTGAATTCCTGAAGCATGGCAGGAATACCATCGAGATTCTCGACCTTTTCATGACCACCGACACGCCCCCTGCCATCTCCGGCAAGACTGAGCGAAATATGGAAGTGCGTAAGGAGACCAAGAGCCTTAATAATCAGTGGTAAAGCGATAGAATTTGCTTTTTCGTCACTCCCCACGGTTCATTTTGTATAATGGGCCGTGGGGATAACGCTTTTATGAAGCAATTAAATATCTATGAATCAGGAAATGCTCAATTCTTGATTGTCCCTGTAGGGAAAAATCTTCGCCTCCGCTCATTCTAAGCAGCTTCGTATAAAACCCGACTGCGGGAAATAAGGTCAGACACCCAGCAGGCAGCCCAGGGTAAAGGGCAGGGGGCGCAGCCCCTTGGGAGGGGTGAGGACCTCAGCACCGGGAATCTGGTGGATGAGTGATTCCTTCGGGTTGACCAGCACCGCCTTATCACATATGGAAAGCATGGGCAGGTCTGCTGCGCTGTCGGTGTAGCCGATTTCGGCATGCTCGATGCCGATGCTGGCCAGTCGGATGAGTTTATTCGCCCCCTTGTTATTACCCGGTGCGGGGATGGCGGGCATGAGCTCCACGCGCTCGGCGAGGGCAGTGGGGGTGCCGATGGTGTGGGTGAAGCCCAGGGCCTTGCCTACGAGCTGGGTCCACCAGTCGGGCGAGGCAGAGCAGAGCACCGTGGTGTCGCCTGCCGCCTGGTGGGCACGGAGTTTCTCCAGCACGGGTGGATAGAGAACCTGCAGGATTTCCTGCTGTACAAACTGTTCGCATTCGGCCTGCAGAGCTTCGCGCTTCATACCCCAGGCATAGGCAAGGAAGGCACGCTTCATGCGCTGGGTGTTGATGATGTGCAGCCCGCGCAGCAGCCCCATGGGCAGCAGCCAGAGCAGGTAGAGACGGCGCCAGCCGTGGCGGCGCAGAATCCAGCGTGCAAAACGCAGCTGGGAGTCGCCGGCAAAGAGCGTGCCGTCCATGTCGAACAGAGCGGTCATAAGGAATTACCAGGGTTGGTTGTAGCGGCTGCGGTATTTCCACGCGGCCATGATGATGGCACCCATGATGATGCCGCCCAGGTGGCCGGCCTCACCGCCTGCATTGCCCAGGTTGAAGAGGATGGTGGCGGAGGCAATGCCGATAATGATGAGCGCAAAGGTGCGCAGACGCAGCGTGACAGGCGGGAAGAGCAGTGAAATCTGCACATCCGGATACATGAAGGCGCAGGCTACCATGACACCATAGATGGAGGCGGAGGCGCCCACCAGAGGAATCATCTGCCAGCAGTGAACATAGCCATCGAATCCGGCGAAAGCGGCCAGCTGGTTGCAGATGTATTCATTCTGCGCTGTATCGGGAATGGAGGTGTAGAGCCCCATGCCGGCCAGAAGCGAGGAGAAGAGCGCGCCTGCAATGCCGCATACCAGATAGAAGAGCAGGAAGCGGCGCGGCCCCATGGCGTTTTCCACCGCGGGCCCGAAGAAGAACAGCGCCCACATGTTGAACAGGATGTGGCCGAAGTTGGCATGCACAAACTGGTAAGTCACCATGCGCCAGAACTGCCCCTCCAGGAAGCAGGTGAACCAGGAATAGGCACAGGTGATTTCGAAAACGGATGTCTTGGGAGCCTGCGGGAAGGAAATGCCCAGCATGGCTTCCCTCTGTACCATGAGCCCAACCATGAATACCACCACGTTGATGATGATGAGAGCCTTGGTGACGGTTAATCTGCGGTCGTACATATCTGAGGTGTTAGATGCAGGGGAGGGGGCGCTTGTTCAATGTCGGTTCAGTTCAGCCTGCTGCCGATGCTTTCAATCTCCTCGATGCTCAGCAGGTGCTCCATGTGGCAGGCCACTTCGTCTGCTCGCTCGGGGGCCAGCCCTGCGGATTCCACCAGAAAGCGGTGCAGGATACCATGGGCGCGGATGACAAGGTCGGCATACTGACGCCCCTTGTCGGTGAGCTCGATGGGGGCGTAGCGTTTGTAGGTGATGAGCCCCTCAGCTGCCAGCTGGTGCACCGCGGCGGTCACGCTCGGCTTCTTCACGTTGAGCATGGCGGCCACATCGCTCACCTGGGCACGGCCGTTTTCGCGGCACAGGTGGCCGATGGCTTCCAGATAATCCTCTGCGCTGCGGCTCAGGCGTGTGACGTTGCTGCTCATGCCTTTTTCTTACGGAGAGTGGCCACGCACTCTAGGTGCTTGGTCTGAGGGAAGAGGTCAAAGGGCTGCACTTCCACCACCTCATAACCGGCCTTGTCGAACTCGGCCAGGTCGCGAATCTGTGTGGCGGGATTGCAGGAAACATAGACCACGCGGGCAGGGCCGAAGGCGAAGAGCTGGTTCAGGAAGGCCAGGTCGCAGCCCTTGCGGGGCGGGTCGATGACCACGGCGCTTTCCTCGGCGGGGAAATCCACCTGCTCGAAAATAGCCTCGGCGCTGGCGGCCAGGAAGCTGGCGTGGTTGATGCCGTTGCTGCGGGCATTGGCGCGTGCCCAGTCGGCGCTGGTTTCGCTTACTTCCACACCCAGCACCTTCTCGAAATGGCGGGCGAGGGTGAGGGCGAAAAGACCGCTGCCGCAGTAGGCATCCACCAGGTAGCGGGCGCCATCGGCGCAGGCCTGCTTACCCACATACTCCGTGAAGGCGGGCAGGATGAAGGGATTGTTCTGGAAGAAGTCACCGGCCAGGAAATTGAAAGTGAGGTCGCCCACCTTCTCGGTGCACACGGCGTTGTTGTTGGTAATCACGCTGCCTTCGCTCACGCGCATGAGCAGGGTGGCGCCGCGCTTGTACTGGGCTGCAGCCTGGTGCACAGCCTTGCGCACCACGGGCAGGGCTTCGTTGAGCTCAGCCATGGCGATGGGGCACTGCTTCACGTCGCACACATCGCTGCGGGAGCCGGTGCGCAGGAAGCCGATATTGCCCACCTTGGCGTCCTTGGGCTTGTGGAAATGCGGGGTAATCTTGCTGCGGTAGCCGTAGGTTTCCGGTGAGGCAATGGCGGGCAGCACGGGAAGTTCCAGCCCGGCCTGCAGACGCAGCAGCTCGGCCACCTGGGATGTCTTCCACTCCAGCTGGGCCTGGTATTCCAGGTGCTGGTACTGGCAGCCGCCGCAGTAACCATACACAGGGCAGAGCGGCTGCACGCGCTGGGGGGAAGGCTCCAGCACCTCGACCAGGTCGGCGAGGGAGCAGTTCTTCTCGTTGCGGTATACGCGGGCCTTCACGCGCTCGCCGGGCAGAGTGAAAGGCACGAAGACCACCCAGTTGTCGATGCGGCCCACGCCGTGCCCCTGGTTGGAGAGGTTGTCGATGGTGAGCTCAATTTCCTGGTGGTAGGTAAAGGGATGGGGTACAAACTTGCGGGGAGGTGTGTCCATGGCGATTTAGTCTTCCTTGATGATTTTACCGTCAATATTCATGGGCAGCTTGCTCTTCATGGTCGGCGAGCGGAAGCCGCGCAGCTCTACGCTGTTGGGCAGGGGCTCGTCATTATCGCTGCGGCTGATTTCTTCTTCGGGCGGGGCAAAGCGGCGCATGCGGAGTGTGCTGCGCAAATCCTGCTTTTCCTCGACAACGGGTGCGGGCTCAGGCGCAGGAGCCTGTTTCCTGGCTTCACTGGCCTTGGCAGCTTTGGCTTCTTCCTTGCGCTTCTGATCCTGCATCAGCTTGCGGGCGGCTTCCTGCTGCTCGGCGGTGGGGGTGATAGGCTCCTCCTTTTTGGTAAGCTCTTTCTTGCCTTTGCGGCGGCTGTTGAGCAGGTGGGGCACATTGTCATCGGCTGTCTGTTCTGCCTGTTCCTCTGCTTCGTGAAGCTTCTGTTCTGCTTCTTCTTCGGCCTTGCGGCGGGCTTCTTCTTCTTCTTCTTCTGCTGCTGCTTCGGCTTCCTCCCGGGCGCGTTCCTCCGCTTCTTCCTGAGCTTTGGCGAGCGCCTCAGCTTCTTCACGGGCCTTTTCTTCTGCGGCTTCGCGTGCCTCAGCTTCCAGTCTTGCCTTTTCAGCTGCCTCTGCGGCTTCGCGCGCTTCTTCGAGAATAGTCTGCTGCTCCTGCTCAAGTGCCAAATCGAGTTCCTGCGCCGCGAGTAGCTGTGCGGCGGCTTCCTCCTGGTTCACGGGGGGCTGCTGCTGGGTCAGGGTGCATGAGCTCAGCAGGATGATAGAGCTTATGCATGAAATGGTACCAATTCGTTTCATTCGCGGGTATACTATCATGCGCCCCCGCGCGTGGCAAGCACTATTCCTGTCGCGCGCAGGCCGCCCGATGGCTGCATGACGAAAAAATGCGCCATTTCGATGCAATTCTCTTGACATTTTGTCGGAAGTGAGTAAACTCTTGCCACCAAAACGAAAAACCAAATTACTTTTCATCTGAATTATGGCTCACACTCAGTCCGCTAAGAAGCGCATCCGCCAGACCATCAAGCGCACCGCTATCAACCGCTCCATCATGTCCCGCGTTCGTACCCTTCGCAAGAAGGTTGCTGAGGCTGTGGAGTCCAAGGATGCCGCTGCCGCCGCTGTTGCTTACAACAACTTCGCTTCCGCCATCGACAAGGCTGCCAAGAAGGGCACCGTGCCGGCCAACCGCGCCTCCAACTACAAGAGCAAGGCTGCGAAGGCACTGGCCACCATCGCCTGAGTTCCTTTTCAGGTTTTCCGTTTTTGATTATGGCGGAGTATCGGTAGCAACCGGTGCTCCGCCTGTCTTTCCCCTGAAATATCATGCGCCAGGATTATAAAGAAATTGCCACCACCGTGGTGAATGACCCCACCAGCTACAAGCTCTGCATGGTGTGCGGAGCCATTGTGGACAAGTCATCCCCGACCTGCCCGGATTGCCTGGCCTATCGTTTTGATAGCAATCCCTCCGCTGTGGCCGACCGCGCCCTCGATATCGCCTCCAAGCCGCAGAATGCGGTTTCGCACCACGATATCCTGGAGTAAGGGGGAATGATACTGCTGCTTTGCCGCAGTATATTCAGACGTACTTGTAATTGTTGGCTCTATCCTCTTGATTGTCGGGGATTGCTGCGGCAGAATGCCCGCATGCAGTACCTTGTAGCATTTGCTTTACTGGTGGCTCTGGCTGCCTGGATGGTGGGAGTATATAATCAGCTGGCGCATCTGCGTGGGCAGGTGTGCAGCAGTTGGTCACAGTGGCTGGGTGCTACGCACCGGCGCAATCTCTGTCTGAAGGATTACGCTGCGGCTTTTGCAGCCTTTTTTCCGCAGAATGCCCCTGTGCCTCTGCAGCTGAAGCGGCTCGCGGAGGATTCCGAATATGCCATTGCACTGGCACTTGAGCCCCGCTGGGGGAAGGTGCCGGGATTTATGGGCGGTGCAGAAAAAGTGCTGAGGCAGGCGGTGGCAGAGTCGGTATGCACGGTGGAGGATACGCCACGGATGCGTGACCATGAGCACATGCAGCGCCTGACCAGCGGGGTTTCTGCTGCTATGTACCAGCAGGATCAGCTGGCGGCCTTGTTCAATCGCGCAGCTCGGGAGTACAACAACGCCCTGTCGGTGCCCTCCGCCCGCTTACTGGCGCCTCTGTTTGGCTTTGCGAGAGCCAATCCCCTCGATTGATATTCTGACAAGAAAACGCCCGCAGTGCTGTGTGTTGCACTGCGGGCGTGAATCTGAAATGCTTACGCTCAGAACTTAGTTCTGGGGAATCTCACCATCGGGGAAGATGAGCTCCTTGGGAGCGGGGGTGATGGACTTGATGGTCATCATCACCGGGGTGCCACCCATCTCAAGCGGCAGGCGGAGCTTGTCGCCCACAGAGTGGCCGATGAGCTTGGCGCCCAGCTTGGAGCTGTAGGCCACGATGTTTTCCTCGGGCACGGAGTCCCAGGCGCCCAGGATGGTGTACACCACGCTGCGACCCTTGGGCGCAGAGAAGGTCACCTGAGTGCCCATACCGGTGGTGGAGCAATCCACGTTGCTGAAATCGGTGGGGTCGGCCTGAGCCAGCATGCGGGAAAGCTCCTCGCTGCGGCGCAGCAGCACGCGCTGCGTGGCGCGGGCGTCCTGGTAACCGCCGTTCTCACGAAGGTCTCCTTCAGCGCGGGTGATTTCGAGGTCGTGCTTGTTCTTGGGCAGGCGCACATTGATGATGTCGTCGAGCTCAGCCTTGCGGGCAGCATAGGAGCGCAGGGAGACGAACATGGTCTGCTTCTCCTTGCCGCTGCGGCGGGTGAGGGCAATCTCCTGCAGGGAGGGGTGCACCTTCATCATGTTGGCCAGCAGTAGGTTGCGGTCCAGGTCGGGCAGCACGGAGGAATCGTACAGAGCCTTGGCGAAGGGTCGGGCTTCCAGCTCGGAGAGACCGCCTACGAGGTCGGGGGCCAGGTCCTTGTCGTCCAGAAGGAGGTTGCGGAGACGCAGAGCCTTGTTGGGACCGCCTTCGGAGCTGGCGGTTTCGATGGAGCTGATAATGGCTGCACCCAGGGGCATGCGGTTCTTGTTCACCACGTCGGCAGCCATGCCGTTGCGTTCCTTGCAGATCCAGATGAGCACGTCGGGGCTCAGGCTCTGGCGGGAGATGCCGTTGGCAATGTCATTGAAGAGCTGCTCCTTGGCGCCCTTGCTGATGATGAAATCGGCGGCGGGGGCGGTTACCTTGGCACCACCGAACAGGAAGATGTTGGTGGCGTAGGGCAGCCAGCTGTCACCCATAGCTTCGGGCAGGGCGGTGTAAACCTCGTTCTGGCGGGCGGCGGAAAGTTCGCCGATGTAACCCACGAGCTCCTCAGAGGTGATGGTCTTGAGCTTGTCGGCCAGGGTGGTGACGGCGTCAACACCGGCGGCGGTCAGAGCGGCATCCATGGCTTCCTTGTTCTCGGGGGTATCGGCCACGGTCTCAAGGATGTCGTCGCGGATGATGATGAGCTCGAGCACGTGCTGGGGCTCGGTGAAACCGCGGGCGATGTCCTCCTCCATGGCCTTCACCAGCTTGCCCACGAGTTCGAACTCGCCCTTGAGCACGTCCAGACGGGACAGGTCAAGGATACGCACGCAGGATTCAAGGGAGGTGGCATCGGTGTAGTCAGCCAGCAGAGCCTCGGCGGCGGAAGTGGCTGTGCGCAGCACGATGGCCTCGCCACGCTTGGTGGGCAGACGGAAACCGGGGTTGTCGCGCATGGCGGCACGGGCCTTCTCCCACCAGCTCTTCCAGTTGGCGGATTCGATTACGCGGCCGCTCAGGAACTTCTCGAGATCCTCGGGCTGCATGGGCAGCACATCGTTGATACCCTCGCGCAGGGAGATATTGGAGGTGAGCACCATGCGGATGAAATCCAGCGGAGTCTCCTCTGCCTGCTTGGCGCAGCCGGCGGGGTCATCGAAGCAGGTGATGAGGAAGTGACCAGCGGGGATGGGGGTAAGCTGGTTGTAGGCAAGTTTCAGACCCAGAATGCGGCCTTCGTTGCCCTTCTCAAAATCAATCTTAACTTTGTTCTTAACCAGCGACCAGGCGGCTACCTTGCCCACGCCATGGTCCTGGTGCATTACATATTTGCCAGGGGCGAACTGGTCCAGACGAGCTGCGAAATCAGCAGGAATCTTACCAGCATTTACTAATTTTTCAAGGTCGGCATGCATACGTGAATGACATGATACCATATCTTTGGTCAAGGTCAATCCCTGACAGCGATTTTTTGTTATTTTTTTCAGAAGTGCACAAAAATGCCCCCGGATGCGGGCATCCGGGGGCGAAAAGTGGCTTTGAGAAGGCTTAATTGCCACGCACGGTAGTGATATGGCGTTTAATAATGCCGAAATAGTTGTTCGTGCTGGTAGTGATGGAGCTCACCTCGGTGATGCCGCCATTATCCTGCGCATGCTTGACGGAGGAATCGCCCGTTTCCCACATCCAGAACCAGGTGGTGGAAGTGGCCTTGCCCACGCGGGTGGGGAAGGGCATGTTCAGCGAGTCGGGCATATCGGTGTTCCTCACCGGCTGCTGCCACAGGCAGGCGGTGCAGAGCGCAAGCGGCAGGAGCAGGAGGAGCTTTTTCATAGGTGGGAGAGGCGGATTATCAGCGGGCGGGTGCCTGCAGCAGCTTGAGCATGGCCGGGTCGGTGGTCAGGGCTGCGGCCTCGGTAGCGCCGGTGGCGCCTGCCTTGAGCAATGCCTTTACGGTGTCGATGTGACCACCCTGCACAGCCTGCATCAGCGGTGTCCAGTCGTCCTCATCCTTGGCGTTCACGTCGGCGCCGGCGGCGATGAGGGATTTCACGATGTCGGTGTGGCCGTTGATGGCGGCGACAATGAGCGGAGTCCAGCCTGTGCGGGATTTCGGGTCGCGCTGGGCACCTGCAGCCAGCAGGGTGTCGACCGTCTTCTTGTCCTCGCTCATCACGGCGTAGGTCAGGGCGGTTTCCTTGTCCTTGCTGGGGATTTCCTTGCGAGCGCCGGCTTCCAGCAGTACCTTCACAGTCTCGGCCTTGCCGGCCTCTGCTGCGTGGGAGAGCGGGGTGCGCCAGCGGCGTCCACGGGTTTCGATGTTGGCTCCGGCTTCCAGCAGAACCTTGAGCGTTTCCACTTCGCCCTCCTTGGCGGCGTGGGAAAGAGCGGTGAGGCCGGCATTATCCTTTGCCTCGATATCGGCTTTGTTGGCCAGCAGGGTGCGCACCACGTCCACATGGCCATTGGCTGCGGCGTAAATGAGCGGGGTAGCGCCATCGCCGTCCGTATCGCGGATGCTGGTTGGGTCATCCTTCAGGAAGGCAAGCACATGGGCGGTGTCACCGTGGGCGGCGGCATCCAGAATATCGCGAGCCTGTTCCACTCCCTCGTGCACCACAATTTTGCCGCCGGGTAGCAGAGCCATCACGTCGGTGTTGCCCTGAGCCTTGGCGTAGTCGAGCGCGGTGTTGCCCTTCTTATCCTTGGCAAGAGCATTTACCTTGGCGTCGAGCAGCACCTTGACCACTTCCTCGTGCCCGTTGAAGGCGGCGGTCATCAGTGCCGTATCGCCGGCGGGCAGGGTGGCTTCCTTGTCGGCGCCGGCTTCCAGCAGCAGCGCCACCACATCTTCGTGCCCCTTTGCTGCCGCGACGAGTAGCGGCGTCTCGCCGGTGCGCAGCTTGCACTCCAGCGCGGGTTCAGCTTTCAGCAGTGCCTGTATCGTTTCGGCATCGCCATTGGCTGCGGCAAAATGCAGGGCGCTTTCGCCCGTGTAGCTGCGTGTATCGGGGGAGGCGCCTGCCTGAATGAGCATTTCCACAATCTCGGTGGCGCCGCGGGCGGCGGCCATCAGCAGCGGCGTGCCGCCTTCTTTCATGCGTGCGTTCTTATCAGCGCCCACACTGAGCAGCATGCGCACCATCTCCACCTGGCCGGAGCCTGCGGCATGCAGCAGCGGAGTCCAGCCCGTATGGTCGCGCGGGTTCAGGTAGGATTTCGCATTCAGCAGGGTGCGCACCACATCGAGGTGGCCGGCTTTCACCGCCAGATACATGGCCGTCTCACCCGTGGGCAGGGCGGTGTTTACCTTGGCACCGGCATCGATGAGCGCCTGCACAATGTCGTTGTGGCCGTTGAACGCGGCAAACATGAGAGCCGTTTCGCCCTGCTTGCTGGTTTTCTCTAGATCAGCTTTGGCTGCCAGCAGCATCTGCACCACAGGCAGGTGGCCGTTGGTGGCGGCAGCCATGAGCGGAGTTACCCCATTCGTGTCGTTTACATTCAGCAGGGAGGGTGTGCTCTGCAGCACGGCCTGGGCTTTGGTCAGCTGGCCATCCGCCGCGGCCCTGATTAAATCCGGCGATGCTACGGACTGCACCGAGGTGGTCGGGGCAGATTCGGGCACGGCGGCAGCCGGCACCACCATCAGTGGCAGCCCCGCCGTAATGAGAAGCTGGGATAAACGCGTGGAATAACTCATGAATGCTATTATTTACTTAAATATAGCGCGTCTATTGCAGTGCATCAAGCTAAAAAAGCCCTGACACCCTCACAAATAGCACGAATTACCCCAGAATCAGGTGCAGAAGGCGCTCCATGTCACATTTTTCATACCTCTGGTCAAGCGGAAGCGGCAGAAGCGTGCGCGCCAGCCGGTTTTCCTCATCGCAGGCATCGGTTTCTTCGATGACCTCGGGCCAGTACAGCGGCAGGGCGATTCCTGCATCGATGAGTGCATCCCGCAGCCCGGGAATTCCGCTCACCAGGGGATAGCACATGGGGGCGTGCTGAGGTGTGGAAGGCAGCTGCAGACGGTTGATGCTCCCCAGGGTATGGTGCAGCGCCGCATAGTTCTCCAGCCTCTTGCGTGCGGCGGCTTCAAAATCGATGCTTTGGAGCAGCCGCCGTGTCAGCCGGCTCATGCGGCGGGCAGGGGCGGACAAGGCTTCTTCAGCGGCTTCGCCGTTGCGCGAGGCAGCCGTTGCACCGCTTTCGAGGCGCTCCAGCAGGTGCAGACTGTGCGGCGCGCTCACCTGTGTCTCCGTGGGGAGATGCCGAATAGGGGAAGGTGCGCAGAGTACGCCGCCATCGGGCACGCCGGCAAACTTGCGCGGGCTGTAAATGGTCGGCACTCCCGGTAGCGGCGGGGAATACAGGGCAGTGGTGGCATCCACCACACAGCGGCCGGGCAGCAAAGCTGCGGCTTTGGACACGGCCTCACCCGTGAGTCCGAAATAGTTGACCAGCAGCACCAGCTCGTTTTCCTGCACCTCCGGCAGTATGGGCGCGAGCTGCGCAGTGCAGGCATAGCGCTTCACGGGGATGCCCAGCCAGGCCGGAGCCTGCAGCATCGTGTCGCAGAGGAAGCGCGGTGCCCACACGCACGCGGGGCGGGGAATATTCATCAGCAGACATTCAAAAGCCGCCCGCCCGCTGCTCAGATAGGCACAGCACGAGCCCTCCCGATAGGGAAAGTTATCGAAAACGGGCAACTCCAGCCCGAAGAAACCGCCCATCATGTCCTGCATACTCGCCCTAGTTTACCCTCGGACGGTCTTTGCGTCCAGCAAAATATTACCGGGCAAACAGGAGGGGGCTGTTTCAGATTTTATGTACCAAAGCCAGCTAACGTGATTAAAGGGAAAAGATTACGTATTGGCATCATTAAGCAGCAGTCACAAATCCGAGTTTGTTGTTTTCGAGGCACGGGACTTCAGTCCCGAAAATCATGGCGTGTTTCATCGGGACTAAAGTCCCGTGCCCCGACAGATATGCTCCTCGCCAATTCGCCAATTGCCGATTTGTCGATGATTGACGTATTTTGCCAATGCATAATTTATTACGAGAACCAGCAAGTCTGAAACAGACCCCTTCCATCTCTCCACATAGAATCGTAGAGAAACGCACGCTTTTCCTGTTTGACTCTCCTTTGGTGTTGGTGTACGATGCAGGTATGCTGAAATCTACCCTGATTGCATTGCTTGCCGGTTTCGGTGTTGCCTTGGCGGCGCCGCTGAAGTTCTATATTGTGCCCGGCACGGGGGTGTCGCCGTGGAGTAATCCGCTGGTCACACCTGATGTAGGGGCTCTCTCTGCCGCAGAAGAGGCGGCAGACAAGGCCCCCGAGCGCTACAAACAGGGATTGGCTTCTTACCGGGATATTCTGGAGGCAAAACTCACCTGGTTGCGCATGCTGGAACCGCTGGTGCGGGATGAAAAAGGCCATTTCCTCCATAAGCTTGACTTGTTTGAAGCTGCCCGCGAGAAACGCAGACTGGTGGAAAAACTATACAACGCCGGCGCTACCGGGGAACTGGATTTGCGAGAAGCTCAGCTGGTCGATGACTGGCTGCGGGCCCGCTCTCTGGTAAGCCGCGACTGGGATGTCTGCCGGAGCAAGCTGCAGAGCGCAGAGGCCCGGGCGATACAGGTGGAAAAATTGGTGCACCAAGGGTATACACAAGGGCTGAATGATCGGGCGGATTGTCTGCTGGCTGCCGCCGCCGTGGCTGAGGTTCAGCTGGCGCAGTATTGGAAAAAATCTGCACCTCCTCAGGAGGCTCTGGAACGGGCTGAAAAGATATACGAGGAATTATCCCGTCTCATGGCAGCGCGTAAACTGAACAGCCTGGCCGAGGAAGATGCCGCAGCCTCGGCAGAGGAAGCGCTCCGCATGTTCCGCGCAGAGGTGCACAAACCCGCCGCTGCCGCCGATTTGCAGGCAGAGCGCGCTATGCTGCAGGCCATGAGCCCCGTGATTGAGGCGCTGCAGGTTCGCGGCAAAGTGAAGCCACATGTCCTGCATTTTCACAAACGGGATTTGGAGCGCAATGCCGAGCGCCTGCAGAAAGCCCTGAATGAGAATTGATGATGCGTCGTTTCCTGTTCATGCTGGTTTTTCTTTCTCTGGCGTCCTGCCGCCAGATGATTGATGCTGTGAATATGAAGCAGTATGCCCCCGAAATTGTGGAATACGGCAGTCGCAGCGGCGGGTGGTATGAGTATATGCCCGAATATGCTCCCTATTTCTGCCTCAAGACCAGCAAGCACATTATTTTTCATGACCCGGAGATGCAGCTGGGGTATTGGCGGGCAAAGCATCCGCTGCCCCCGCACCGCGTGATGATGGAGGCCCGCGGTGATTCCCTTATCCTGCACCGCAGCTTTGTGTGGGATGGCGAGTCCTTCGGCGGTACCGTCAAGGAGGAACTGCTGCCCAGTCTCCTGCACGATGCTCTCTACTTCGCCCTGCAGGGCAAGGCTCCATTCCCCCGCCGCGAGGCTGACCAGGCGTACCTCCGAGCCTGCCGCCATGCGGGGCTGTGGCACAAATACCCCGCTTATCTCGGCGTCCGCATCTTCGGCGGTTTGTTCGGTACTCCTCCCGGCGCCCTGCCGCCCATCATTGAAAGCACCTCGCCCGCAAATCCGCCCGCACCCCTCGAGCCCGATGAGGGAAAGGGGGCGTGAATAGTGGGGCTTCGGATTTCTTCCTGCGGAAACCACGCGCCGCGATGGGACTATCTTGACATCTCATACGGGTTGGTATAGAATCCCCACCCCTTTATCTCCATGAGCATTCAATTATCAGACCATTTTACCTACCGTAAGTTGGCGGCATTTGTGCTGCCGACAATAGCGATGATGGTGCTGACTTCAGTGTACACGATGGTGGATGCTCTCTTTATTTCGCACTATGCGGGAGAAATCGCTTTGGCTGCGGTCAATTTTGTCTTTCCCGTCATCATGTTGCTGGGCGGGTTGGGGTTTATGTTTGGTACCGGCGGCACGGCACTGGTAGCAAAGACATTCGGACAAGGTGACAGTACACAGGCGCGGCGCTATTTCACGCAGATAACTCTATTGGCTGCTCTGATTGGGTGTGCCATGGCCACCCTGGGTATTCTGTTCCTGCCTGAAGTTTGTCTCCTGCTGGGCGGTACGCAGGATATCATCCCCGATGCTGTTTTGTATGGTCGCATCATGCTGGGCTTTTTGCCCTGCTGTATTCTGCAGTGTTCATTCCAGGCCTTGCTGGTGGCTGCAGAAAAGCCAAAGATGGCGTTCTGGCTGAGTGTGGCCGGTGGTGTGACCAATATTGTGCTGGATTTGCTCTTTGTCGTCGTTTTCGACTGGGGGCTGGCGGGTGCTGCTTGGACCACGGGGCTGAGCCAGGCAGTAGCCGGGCTGGTGCCGGTGCTGTATTTCAGCCGCCCGAATGACAGCCTGCTGCGTTTTGTCCGCACTGGACTCGATGTCCGCCCCATGTTGCAGGCGTGTTCCAACGGCGCTTCTGAACTCGTGACAGGTGTATCTGCCTCTTTTGTGGGCATGCTTTATAATTATCAGCTTCTGCAATATTATGGCGAGAATGGGGTGGCGGCCTATGGAGTGGTCATGTATGTTGCCTTCCTGTTCGGTTCCATTATTTTTGGATATGATATGGGGAGTAATCCCTTGTTTGCGTACAATCATGGTGCCGAAAATCATGCCGAGCTGCGCAACCTGTTCCGTAAGAGCCTGGTCTTGATAACGGGCGGTGGGGGGCTTCTGTGCGTGGCGGCATTGGGGTTGTCCTACCCCATGGCATACCTGTTTGTCGGATACAATGCTGAGCTCACCGCTCTGGCGCAGTATGCCTTCTGCGTGTTTGCTGTGTATTTTGCGCTCCATGGCTACAATATTTTTGCCTCCGGACTTTTTACAGCTATGAACAATGGCTTCATCTCGGCGCTTATCGCTTTTTCGCGCACATTTTTATTTCAGGCCGCCGCGGTGCTGTTACTTCCGCTGTTGTTCGGAGCCGGCGGTATATGGTGGAGCGCCGCGGCTGCAGAAGTGCTGGCATTGTTCATCTCGGTGTTCCTGGTGCTTCGCTACCGTAAACGATACGGTTACCTCTGATTTCGCAGCAATGCGCGTACCCTCAAATGATTCTTAACCATGAAGATTTCCATACAGTTGCTGGATGGCGAGGACATCCCCCAGTTTAAACGTGATATGCAGGAGGCTTTCCAGAAAGGTGCTGAAGCTGAGTATGGCCGGATTTCTGAGGAAATCCTCCCGGAAAGTCATATCAATGCATCTCTTTCAAAAGCCGGTGCCGTCGCATACAAAGCCGTGCGTCAGGGGGAAATGGTCGGTGGAGCCATTGTTCAGATTGACCCGGAATCGCAGCACAATCACCTGGATTTTCTCTATGTGAAGCACGGCACGCAAGGCGGCGGCATAGGTCGCGCCATATGGACAGCCATCGAGCAACTGCATCCCGATACTTTAGTCTGGGAAACCGGTACCCCTTATTTTGAGAAACGTAATATTCATTTTTACGTGAATAAATGTGGATTCCATATTGTGGAATACTACAACGAAAAGCACCCCGATCCCCACATGCAGGATGCCGATTTGCCGCAAACCGATGATACCCCCCGCTTCGAGCATGGCTTTTTCCGCTTCGAGAAACGCATGGTCACGCAGCGATGATACGCATTAGAGCTCGCCTGTTATCCTGCTCGACAAATGTGAGGTTGTGGGGCAGTTGGTTTTATTCGGAGCGGGGGACTTTAGTCCCCCAATGCTTATATTTTCGGGACTAAAGTCCCGTGCTCCGACAGATTTGCACCCCGCCAATTCCCGATTTGCCGAGGAATTGCTGATTATGCTCCAGTACATATTTATATCTAATGCGATACACGCTTGCGCCATGGCAGATGGCAGCAGAAATATATGGCAAGCGCAGATACCAGCACTCCGCAGCATTCTGCGCCAAAGGCTGCAAGCACGAATTGCATATATTCATCATAATCATAAGCGGCAAAACGAGAGTCCAGAAGATAATCTGACCACCACAAACCTCCTACAAATATCAGCAGGGAGATGCCGTAGCGTTCTCCCGCTCGCTTCACTCTCACGGCCCGCATGCGCCTGATGATGATGAACGCGCACGCTGCATACTAGAGCAGAAATACCGGCATGACCGTCCGTACGGAATGCAAAACGGCAAAAAGATTGGCTCGTTCCATTTTCTGCCTGAGTGTCGAGACCAGCTCCGCATCATCCGCCACGATGGCCTCAGCATGCAGTTCGTGATACTGCAGCCCACTGTTGAGCGCGGCTAAAGTAAGGCACACCAGCAGCACTATCAGTGCGGCGATACTCATCCATGTGACTGGGCGTTTTTTCATATGGAAGGCTCAATGGGAGGGTGAAGTCCGGTTTCGTAAAGCGAAATAGAGCAGGGGGGTGGCAGCAAGGAAGGGAAGCACGGTATAGGTTCTGCTCAGGATGGTGTGCCCCTCGAGTGGGATGAGCAACCAGCCGATTGCCACCAGTGAGCAGAGTTCTATTCCCAGCAGCGCAGCCACAATGGCAGCACGCGGGTATCCGCGCTTCTGCAATATCAGCACCGCAGGAAGCAGACACAGAGTTATCACGCCTTGCAGACCAAGTATCCAGAACCAGTATTCCCAAGGTCCCATCAGAAGCATGCCTATTGCAGGCCTTGCTCTGGTCCATCTCCGGAACACCTCCTCGCCGCGAACAAGACCGCAGTTCTTGCCGGTGATATCCAGCACATTGCCGTGCTGGCGACCCACCATGTGGCGTACCCCGTGCCAGGGTGATGCTACCCGCGTATAACAGAAATCGACGTGCGGGATAGCCATGTTGGATATATCATCTGTGCGGAGGGTGATATCATGCTTCGTGCGGGATACCACGTGATTCTCCCACGCAGGCGGGAGCGTCAATTCATCGGGGTTGATGTATTCGCATCCCAGGTCTTCCCAGAAGTTTTCCCCGGCGCGGAGTACAAAGTCGCCGGCTCTCACGGTCGGTGCATGAAAAGAAGCATCCCGAATGCCATGCAGTTTATGATAGCTCACCCGAAGCCGCCCCTTTTCATTCGACTGATAGAAACGGTGCATGGCTATCGTGTTCTCCATGCGCAGGCCGAAGGTCTCATCTACCAGCGGGCCTCCTTCCGCCACTAACTCGGTGACACGCATCTTGACCATCTTGCCTTCCATCGACGGATGCACCTTCTCCGGGCTTACTTCGTATACGGGCTCGGTGCTCAGACTCTGCGCAATATCCAGATATATACCACCCATAATGAAGCTGAATACCAGCGCCGCAAGCACCAGCACCAGAGCCGCCGCCTGCTTGCATGTGCTGAGGCAACCGGCAGGTCGCACCGTTTTTATGGAGTCAGTCTGTTCCATGGCCATTTGCTCTATAGTAACACATTTTGCCTGCCGATATGCAGCAGAAAATGCTGCATGGTGAATTTTTTTGCGCGAGGAACATTGATTTGGAATCACAGGGCTTGTCTCAGACGGTGTATTCTCTGCATCTCTTTTTTCTTGTCGCGTGGATGCTTGTGTAGTAGTATGGTGGTGTGATGATTGCGTATACACCCATGCTTGCTCATGATCCGGTGGGAATCCTGACCTTTATAGCCGGTGTTGTGGCTGCTGTCATTTTACTGCATGCTGCGTGGTATTGGTTTGTGTACCAGGTGGGTTTCATGCTGGCGTCGATTGGTACAACGGTAGAGCGGTGGGGTAAGGTGGCACTGCCGTTACTGTTGGTGCCGCTTTCGCTTGTTATGTCGGTAGGCATGTCGCTGTTACTTACATATGCATCACCTGTGGAGGAAGATGCCAACCCTGTGTTGTGGCTGTTTGTGGTGGTGGTGCTTCTGCTCGGAGTGCCGTATGTGATAGGCCGTTACCTGCTGCGATTCTCCGTGAATCGCAGCCTGGTGTCTGCGTTGTTCTTGTCGATTGTCTATGCCGTGGTACCCCTGTCCATGGGGATGATTCTTTCATCCTCTCACAACCGTACCACCGAATCAACGGTTGAGGTGAGTGAATGCATTATCGCTCCGAGTGAGCCCGATGCTTCGGATGCGGCAGCAGAACAAACAGAAGAATCTGCCGGACAGGAGGAAACGGATAAACCTGCGCTTTAAGTTTCACCCGCTGAGCGGGGTGGGGGCTTTATAGCTAATACGCGTTGGCATAATTGAGGGGCACCCCTATTGTTCTGTCCGATAAATCCGAGTTTGTCGATGTCTTGGCGAGCTGCAAGCTCGCGTAATTTCTAGCCCACGAAAGTGGGCGTCATATCAATAGCGAGTGGTGAAGCTGCGTTAGCAGCGGAACCACTCGTTAAGTAAATAAAGATATAGGAACCCGTGGAACGGGTGACAGAAATCGTTGTCTCTCAATAAAGCCAAGGTTTCTGTCACCCGTTTCACGGGTT
>JBGVNQ010000058.1:0-7945 GCA_045125705.1 Akkermansia sp.
AACTTTCAGAACTACCGATTAAGAGTCTTAATTGAATGTGGGCACATTGTGATATGAAAATTCAAATTCCACACTTTTTGCTATTGACCCCACTTTTTGCTATTGACCCAGATATTCAAGAAGCTGGGGCGCACCATCAGACAATGGTTTGAGCCAATTAATTTACACAAGACAAAAAATCGCACTGTGAAGGGGTTACATCTTCTACAGTGCGTCATTTATGGTAAAATCTGATCGGGGCGACAGGATTCGAACCTGCGACATCCAGCTCCCAAAGCTGGCGCTCTACCAGGCTGAGCTACGCCCCGATGGTGGAGAGCAAATTTTCGTGCAACCAGGGCACAAAAAAAATGGCTCGGGACGGGATCGAACCGCCGACACGCGGATTTTCAATCCGCTGCTCTACCAACTGAGCTACCGAGCCATTCTGCAAGCCCGTCTTGGACGGGGTACGGGAGAAGTTTACACCAGATACGCGCAGATTGCAAGCCAAAAATTGTATTTTTTTTGCTATTTTTTTGACTATACGGCACAAACTACTGATAAGCGAGAGCTTAGCAGGATGCCTTCAAGTGCTGCAGGAGTTCGAGCAGCGAGGCGCAGCGACAGGCAGCGCGGGAAAAGTCGCTGCTTTCGGTCATGCGGTTGGGGATAGCCACACAGGGGATGGCGGCATTCTGAGCGGCGATGGTGCCATTTTCCGAGTCCTCGATGATAAGACAATCCTCTTTTTCGAGGCCAAGGCACTGCTGGGCGGCCAGGAAGAGAGCCGGATTGGGTTTCACAGGGTAGCCATCGGTGCGGGTGAATACGCCATCGAACAGCTCGTATATGCCAAGTTTCTCCAGCCAGCCCTGCACCCAGCGGCGGGAGGACGAGGAAGCCACGGTGAGGCCTATGCCCTGCTCTCGGCACCAGGAGAAGAGTTCTGCGGCACCCTCCATGAGCCCCATGCGCTCCAGGTCTGCTTCGAGCATGGCCTGGCGGGCGGGAGTCTCAATCTCCCAATCGTAGGTCTTACCGGTCAGTTTCTCCAGATGCGCGGCGGGATCCCAATGGGAATAGCCCGCGCCAAGACAAGGCGCGTAGGTGGCGATGGAAATCTCCTGTCCTTCGCGGGCGTAGAGATGCACCCAGGACTGGTAGATGGCCCACTCCGTATCGACGAGCACGCCATCGAAATCAAGGATTATTCCCTTGGGTCTGCGCATGGTGGCAGGCATCACATTTCGCCCTTCATTCTGGCCTGGAACCACTCCTTGAAGGAACGGTGAGCCAGATTCTTGCGGAAGAGGTATACCGCAATACCAATGTAGAGGAAGTTCGGAATCCAGGCGCTGAGCCAGGCCTGCATGACGCCGGCCTCACCAAGCGCGGGGAACACGCGGTAGAAGAACAGCATGAGTGCAGCCAGCAGCACCGCGATACCTATGCCCTTCATGGTGCCACGGCGCTGGAAGGTAACCGCACTGGGAATGGCCAGCAGCACCAGCACCATGCAGGAGAATATGCGGGAGATACGCACATGCCACTCGGTGCGCTTCTTGCGGCGGTCCTCGCGGGAACCGGCGCCGGAGGAGATATATTCATACAGGGCGGAAGTGCCCATGGCATCGATGCGGCCACCGGTGCCGGGGCTCACAATCTGGTAGGGTTTTTCATCGAAAGCAAGCGTGAGCGTGGCGATGAAGGTGTCGTCCTTGGGGCGGGTGCCGGGGGCGGCCATTTCGCGCACATACACATTGGTGAAGGTCCAGGTGGATTCCTCCTTGTTCCACACGGCGCTTTCGGCGCGGTATTGCTTGAGCAGCTTGCCGCGCACCTCCGAATCGAACTGGTCGATATTCACGACGCGCATGGGCTGGCTGAGGTCGGTGATAAAGGGCGGTTTCTCAATACGCCAGATACGGGAGGTAGCATCGCTGCGGTAGACGATGGGCTTGGCTGAGCCATCGGCATTCTTGTTGCGCTTGAGCACCATTTCGCGGTACATGGAGCCGTTCGGCGCCCAGTGGAAACCGCAGATGCCATAGCCCAGAGCCACCAGGGAACCCAGCAGGAAGATGGGCATGCAGACGCGCAGCAGCGAACGGCCGGACTGCAGCATGCCGGTGATTTCCGAACCACCGCAGAGCTTGCTGAGGCACCAGAGCGTGCCCATGAGCAGGGTGTAGGGAAGGATCTGATAGAGGAACATGGGCAACTGCGTGCCGTAGAAGCCCAGGGCCTCAATGAGCGGATTCTCAAAACGGGTACGGAAGCGCTCCATGTTATCCGTGAAGTCGGCCAGGATGTAGATGAGCAGCAGAATCAGCGTACACATGAGGAAGTACGTGATGAAGTTGCGAGACATGTAGCGATCCATGGTACCCATGAAGGCATAGAACACCGCCCCGATAAAGGGCAGATAGCAGAGGAGGCCGAGGAAGATGGGGCGGCAGAGCTGCTCGATGGGGTATGTTTCCGGCATGCCGGGCACTTCCCAACGCATCTGCTCCAGCTCAATGGGTACCAGATACCAGGCCAGAAGCGAGCCCAGCAGGAACAGAATGACAGCGGGGAGAGAGTTTCGAAGGATTGACATGGATGAGGAGTAAGTTTTTGTTCCTTATCGAATGAATGAGAGAAGGATTATTTACCGGTACCGAGTCGCTCGGCCAGATACTCGGGCAGGCCTACGGAGAGAACCGCCTGCTGGGCACCGGCCACATCGTATTCCACGCGGCGGAAGGTCACCGTGCGGGCATCGGAATCATAAATGGCGTAGCAGGCGCGGGGGTCGCCATCGCGGGGCTGCCCTACCGAACCTACGTTGATGAAATACTTGAGCCCCATTTCGAGAGGCACCACGGTCTGGCCCTCCTCGCGGAGCTGCTGCCAGAATTCGGTGCGCTCCACGGAGCGGCGGCCATCCCAGGTGAACACCTTGGGCTGATGGGTGTGGCCATGGAAACAGAGTGGCAGGAACTGGCGGGGGAAACTGGTGGCCGCATCGTTGGCGTTGAAAATATAGTTCCACGCCAGCGGCTGGTCGAGACTGGAATGCACCATGGCAAACTGGGAGCGCTCGATACGCTGCACCGACAGGCGGCGCAGCCAGTTGAGGCTGTCCTCATCCAGACAGGAGCGGGTCCATTCCATGGCCTGGCGTGCCAGCGGATTCATGCGGGTATTCTCCAGATTCACCACTTCTTCGTCGTGGTTCCCCTTCACCACCGGGCAGCCGAGAGCGCGGATTTCATTCACGCATTCCTGAGGGTAAGCATTATAGCCCACCACATCGCCGAGGCACACAACGCCCGTGCACTGCTCGCACTGGTAATCCGCCATGACGGCGTAGAGCGCGTGCAGGTTCGCATGAATATCACTGATAACCGCAGTTCTCGGCATAGGCAACTGATACTTTATACCATATCGGGGGCATTTCCGCAAGCCTGTAATTCGCCCTTTTGAGCGTATTTTTTGCTGTTATGCAACGCTGCGAAGCGAGCTTGACTTGGCCGGGGCGGCTGGTGTACAATGCGGCGCGATGTTACCCATTGAGCAGATACGGAGCGAAGTACTGGAGGCCGTGAGACAGCCGGGATTCTGCGTGCTGCTCAGCGCACCGACCGGCAGCGGCAAATCCACCCGCATTCCCGGCATGCTTATGGAGGCCGGCTGGGGCGAGAAAGGCACCATCATCGTGGTGCAGCCGCGCAGGCTGGCGGCGCGTCTGCTGGCCGGCTACGTGGCCCGGCAGTTCCCCTGCCAGCTGGGGCAGGAAGTGGGCTACACCGTGCGATTCGATTCCCGCCGCAGCGCCGCCACGCGCATCCTTTTCGTGACAGATGGTATTCTGGAGCGCAGGCTGACCGAAGACCCGGAATTGAAGGGGGTATCCGCCGTTATTTTCGATGAAGTGCACGAGCGCCGGCTCAGTGGTGATTTGTGTCTGGCCCGCGTGCTGCAGATGCAGCGCGGCTCCCGCCCCGACATAGGCGTATTCGTCATGTCGGCCACGCTGGAGCTGGACAAGCTGCAGGATTACCTGCCGCAGGCCACCGTTCTGCGGGCAGAGGGGCGCCTCTACCCCGTGGAGACCACCTACATGCCCCCTGTGCCTGTGCGCAACAAGTTCGGCTATGTGCAGGCGCCGCCCGTGTGGGAGCAATGCGCCGCTGCCGTGCGCCAGCTGATTGAGCAGAAAGACAGCGGAGATGTGCTTGTCTTCCTGCCCGGGGCATACGAAATCCGCCGCACGGTGGAGATTCTGGAGCAGGTCGGGTGGATGAGCGGACGCGATGTCTTTGCCCTGCATGGTCAGCTGACACCCGAGGCACAGAGCCGAGCGGTAGAGTGCGGCAGCAGACCGCGGGTTATCGTCTCCACCAACATTGCAGAAACATCGCTCACCATTGAGGGCGTACGCTCTGTGGTAGACAGCGGCACAGCCCGCGAATCCCGCTGGGACCCGCTGCGCGGCATCTCCACCCTGCATGTGGTGCCCATCTCCCAGGCGCAGGCCGAGCAGCGCGCAGGCCGCGCAGGACGTCTGGGGCCGGGGCGCTGCATACGACTCTGGAGCGAAACCGAACACCGCCGCCGCGCCCCCTTCCCTGCCCCCGAAGTGCACAGGGCCGACATTTCGCAGGCTTTCCTCAACCTGCTGGTATGGGGCTGCCGGAATCTGAACGACATCCGCCACTTCCCCTGGCCCGATGCCCCCACCGAGGCAGAAACAACCCGTGCCTGGCAGCTGCTCGAGGAACTGGGAGCTGCAGATGCCGATGGCATCACCTCCACGGGGCGCAAGATGCTGCAATATCCCCTGCCTCCCGTGCTGGCAAGACTGCTCGTGGCAGGTGAAGAACACGGCTGCGCACCTGAAATGGCCGCCATAGCAGCCTTGCTGCAGGGTGAGAACATCGCCATGACCAGCGGGCTTTCCGACTCACTGAGGAAAGACGATGACTACACCGATTTCCAGGCCGAGTGGCGAGCGGTGCAACAGGCAGAAGCGCTCCGCTACAACCCGCAGGAATGCAGCAGACTGGGCATCATGGCACGCGCAGCCCGCGAGATTTCACAGGCATACCGCCAGATGCTGCGGGGACATGCCGCCGGGCCCGATTTTGCAGCGGCCCGCAGAGGTGTGGTGCGCGGTCTGCTGGGCAGTTTCCCCACCCAGGTAGCCGCCCGCAACAGCACCGCCACCGGCACAGCACGACTCTGCCAGCGGCGGGGCGGCAGCATCGCCGCCGATTCCGTAGCCCGCGGGGCAGATATCTTCCTTGCGGCAGAGATGACCGAAATCGGTGGCAAGAATGTGGAGACCAGGCTCAGCCGCTGCACAGTGCTGCAGGCAGAATATTTACCAACCCACGAAGACGATGTAGCGGTGTATGACCCGGCACGCAAACGCGTGCTGAACCACCACCGCATCCTCTACCGCGACCTCGTCATTGCCGAAAAGGAAACCGGCGATGCCGACACCGATGCCGCAGCCCCGCTGCTGGCCGACCAGGTGGTGCGCGGCAACCTGCGGCTGGAAGGCTGGGACGGCCATGTGCTGCAGTGGATAAACCGCCTGACCTGCCTGCGCAACGCGATGCCCGAGCTGGAAATGCCCGAGTTCGGCGAGGAGGACAGACTGGTCGCCATCACCATGCTCTGCGAGGGTGCTGTGAGCTACAAGGATATTCAGAACCGCCCTGTGCTACCCATTCTGGGCGAGTGGCTTTCACCCTGGCAGAAGGACTGCCTGAACAAGTATGCTCCCAAGGCCATCAAGCTGGCCAACGGGCGCGAAGTGAAGCTGCTTTACCGCGAGGACGGCACCCCCGTTTTCGGGCTGAAATGCCAACTGCTTTTCGGTGTACCGCAGACGCCCACCATTGCCGAAGGCCGCATCAAATGTCTGGTAGAAGTTCTGGCTCCCAACCAGCGCCCCTACCAGATAACCAGCGACCTGTCTTCCTTCTGGCGCAACGGCTACCCCCAGATGAAAAAGGACCTCTCCGGCCGCTATCCCCGCCACGACTGGCCCGACACCGCACCGGATGCGGAATAGGTGGAATGATTAGTGATTAATTCCGCGAAGGCAACATCTGTCTATTCCGATTTATCGGGCTATATCCACTTTTCAGATGAGACGCGTTGGCATAATTAAGCGGCAGCGTCAAATCCGAGATTGGCGAGAGCCAAAGGCTCGCGGAATTTTTAGCCCACGTAGTGGGCGAAAGATAGTAGGCCGGGGTAAGAGCGCGTCAGCGCTCGCAGCCCCGGCTGGCACATAAAAAATAATCAGAGCCCACGGAGTGGGTGACAGAGCGGTGGCCTAACGCATTACCTTTGTTCTGTCACCCGTTTCACGGGCTCCGTTCAACTTTTTGTTATTGCAGGGGCTGCGCCCGCTGTCGCGGGCTGACCCCTGCCTTTCATCTTTCGCCCACTTTGTGGGCTCAAAATTCCGCTCGCCTGCGGCTCGACAATTCCCGATTTGTCGAGCATAATCACCGTTTATTTTTATTATGCCAACACATCAGATGAGGATATTCGTATCGCCGGTGATGAGGAGCCACGTCAGATAGAGGGTGGCCCAGGTACCGGATGCAACGGAGGTGACCACCGATGCCGGAATATCCACGGCGATGAGGGCAATGGAAGCGGGGTAAGTAAGCGCGGTAACTGGCTCTTTATGCCGGGCGGTGCATGCCTGAATTTCTGTACGTTCGCGCCAGTTGGCTTCGCTTACAGGGTTCGGCACGGCGGTGGTGGGAAGGCTGGTCAGCCATTTGACTTCCTGCGTCCTGTTGTCATCCTTGCGATAGTAGCGCGTCTTATCGTCAGTCTCGCCCAGAATCTCGAAATCGGTTGTTCCGCCTCTTCCCATCAGGCCGATCCAGCTTTCCTTGTGGCGGTAGCGCACCTTGCGCATGGCTACATAGAAGACACGAGCTACGCTTTCATCCTCTTTCAGCGGTTCCATGAAACAGACGGGCTGATTCGTCTTTTCCACCAGCGCAGCACAGGCGAATCCCTCGTATTCCCGACCTACTTCACGCATGACCTGATTCAGGCGCGTGTAGGCGCAGCTGTTCAGCATGAGTATGGCCGGCAGCAGGAACAGGAAACGGAAATGTTTGAATTCAGTACTCATTCCGAGGTATTGCAGGCTATGGTCAGCGGCCATTCTGTACTAAACAATGATACATTGACGCCGTATCCTAAAGAGGTTCAGTGAAAAATGCCGCAAGGAGATTGGAGGACACGCGGATCCTGAGAATAAGAACGCAGGTATTGCCACTCCAGCTCACGGAGCGTGCCTGCCCAGGCTCCATCGCAGCGGAATTGTTTGATGCGCATAAAGGAATCGTATGCCTCGCGGGTTCCCTGCCGGGCAATATTGCGCACAATGTAGTAATTGAACTCGTCGATACCGTGTGACCAGGCTTGCAGGCTCTCGTGGTCATTCGGGTCGATGCTGCAGAGGGAGAAATAGAGTTTTTCCAGCGTGGAAATATCTGAGATGGAGTCAATGTATGGTTCGGCTACTTTGCTGAAGGCGGACTGTGTATCATAGTCGGCACCGTTTTGCAGCCAGGCAAGTTCAAATTGATACAGCATGCCCTCGAGGTTCTGCCGGTGCGCTTCGACGCTCATTTTCACCGCCGGGGGCTGTACTGGCCCGGGTTGGTTGGTCCCGGTACATCCGCAACAAGCGACAAGGGAGAGCAGGATCAAGGGCAGTTGATTCATACGCAGGGATGCTAGCATGTTCTGCATTCTGCGTCAAATCAAAATACAAGAACAACCCTGTGTTACGGGTCTGTTTCAGATTTGCTGGTAGAAGGCACGAGAGGTTTTGTGCATTCTTTGAAGCCTCAGGAAGTAAACTTGTCGTAGTTTCAGAAACAGATACCTCACATCAAACAACCCACACGCCTTTGCCTGTATCCGTTTT
>JBGVNQ010000059.1:0-81547 GCA_045125705.1 Akkermansia sp.
GCAGTCCAGCCCTTTTGTTTGTAAAGTTCTTTTATCATCAACCCTTTGTAACGAGTGTTACAAAGACAAGCAAGGCTGGACTGCCACTTTTTTTGTCAGCTAAGGGTTACCTAGGCATCAGCAAATCTGAAACAGACCCGCAATAACATCACTTTTACCGAGACAAAATAAGAGAGAAATCCGTCAATTTTGCCCTCATTGGGTATTTTAGCGGCTAAAGGGTTGCCAAGGCGGGCATTTTTTGCTAAACTCGCCGCAGCGGCGGCTATATACATCCGCTGTGTGTCTCCTATTCCCTGATTCATCTCACAATGAGCCTTCCTTTTTTCAGCAAGCTGCGTAACAAGAAAGCCTACATGCGCATCGTGGAAAACGAACTGCAGAAAGTCCGTGACACCATCGATGCCCAGACGGAGCATTTCTCCCCCTACATGCGGGATTACATGCGCCAGGTATGCAAGGGCAAGGGCAAGATGATTCGCCCGGGTCTGGTGCTGCTCACCGCAGCCGCCACCGGTGGTATCAAAGAGGAACACACCACCTTTGCCGCCATGCTGGAAATGCTGCACATGGCCTCGCTGATTCATGATGACGTGCTCGACAAGGCCGAAACCCGCCGCGACCAGCCCACGCCGAATGCCCTGTGGGGCAACGAGCTGGCAGTGCTGCTGGGTGACTCCATGCTGGCACAGGCCATGGTGATGGGCGCCGAAATCGGGGATGCCCGCTTTATCCGCCGCATGGCACTGGGCGTGCGCGACCTGTGCGAGGGCGAGGTGGAGCAGTCCACCCGCCTGTGGGATATGGAGATGAGCCGCGCTGACTACTACGAACTCATCCGCAAGAAGACCGCCACCCTCTTTGCCATGGCCATGGCCGGGGCAGCATTCCTGCAGGACATGGACGATGAGATGATTGAGCAGCTGAACCGCATGGGCACGCTGCTGGGTATCTCCTACCAGATTTACGATGACTGCCTCGACCTGACAGGCAGCGATGAAAGTGCCGGCAAGACCCTGGGCACCGACAACGAGAAGGGCAAGCTCACCCTGCCCATCTTCTTCCTCATGGAATCCAGCAGCGACGATGTGGCCGAATACGCCCGCAACTGCGTGGAGAAACACGAGGAGATTGACTTCTCCCGCCTGCGCCACACCGATGCCTTTGCCGAAGCCATCCGCCGCTCGGTGGAGGAAGGTCTCACCCGCAACGAGGAGGCCCGCGAGGTGCTCTGGATGCTGCCGGAGTCTCCCGCCCGCGAAGCCATGGCCGAAATGACCTACCGCCTGGATGAGATGCTGCAGGAGTGCTGCGTTGATTAACCCCCCCTTCCCTGCCATGATTCGCCCGGAAAAGATGATACCGCAGGAGCCGGATCTGGCCGACAGAATCTGGGCCGATATCTATGCCGCAGCCGAAGCAGCTGCCGAGCAGGAGCCCAAGCTCACCGGCCTGCTGGATGATGTGGTGCTGAGCCGCAACAAGCTGGCCACGGCTGTTTCGGTGCGCCTGGCGCGCAAACTTTCCCGCCGCGATATCGGGCGCGACGACCTGGAGCCCCTCATCCGCTCGCTGCTCAAGAGCTCTCCGCAGACCGTGGAGATGATGGCCGCCGACCTGAAAGCCGTGGTGGAGCGCGACGCCGCCTGCCACAGCGCACTTGAGCCGCTGCTTTATTTCAAGGGCTTCCACGCCCTGTGCACCTACCGCCTGGCCCACATCCTGTGGCAGCAGGAGCGCTACATGCTGGCCCTGCTCTTCCAGAGCGTGGGCAGCGAGGTGTTCGGCATCGATATCCACCCCGCCGCCCGCATAGGCTGCGGCATCCTGCTGGACCACGGCACAGGCTTTGTGGTGGGTGAAACCTCCATCATCGAGAACGATGTATCGCTCTTCCACGAGGTGACCCTGGGCGGCACCGGCAAGGAAAAGGGCGATGCCCGCCACCCCATTGTGCGCAGTGGTGTGCTTATCGGCGCCGGCGCCAAGGTGCTGGGCCGCGTGGAGGTGGGCGAATGCGCCAAGGTGGCTGCTTCCTCCGTGGTGCTGGATGATGTGCGCCCGCACACCACAGTGGCCGGTATTCCGGCAGTGGAAGTGGGCGATGCCGTGGGCGAGCCTGCCCTTTTCATGCAACACCGCCTGAGCTGATTTTTTCTCACCATGATAACGGAGCTGGATATTCACCTGCCGCTGGCCCGCGCCCTGCGCGAGGATGCCCGCCGCAAAGCCGCCGCACAGAAGCTGCAGATTTCTCCCCACCGCATCAAGGGCATGCGCCTGGTGAAGGAAAGCATCGATGCGCGCCGCCGCCCCATCTGCAAACAGCTCCGCCTGCTCGTGGGCGTGGATGAGGAGCTCCCCCCTGCTGCCCTGCCCGAGCGCCACTACACCCCCGTGGCTGCCGAGGCTAAGAAGGTCATCATCGTGGGCAGCGGCCCCGGTGGCCTGTTTGCCGCCCTGCGCTGCATCGAGCTGGGCATGCGCCCCGTGGTGCTGGAGCGCGGCAAGGATGTCTCCGCCCGCCGTTTCGACCTGCAGCCCATCAACTGCAAGGGCTACGTGGTAGAGGATTCGAACTACTGCTTCGGCGAAGGCGGCGCCGGCACTTTCTCCGACGGCAAGCTGTTCACCCGCGCCACGAAGCGTGGGCCCGTGATGGAGATTTACGAGACCTTTGTGGCCCATGGTGCCGCCCCGGAGATTCTGACCGATGCGCACCCGCACATCGGCTCCAACCGCCTGCCGAACATCATCAAGGCCATGCGCGGCAGCATCATCGCCGCCGGTGGCGAGGTGCATTTCCAGACCCGCGTGTGCGGCCTGCTGAAGAGCGCCGATGGCAAGCGCCTGCTCGGCGTGCGCACAGCAGATGGCCGCGAGTTCACAGGAGACGCCGTCATTCTGGCCACAGGCCACAGCGCCCGCGATGTGTACCGCATGCTGCATGCCGAAGGGGTGCGCCTGGAGCGCAAGCCCTTTGCCGTGGGTGTGCGTATCGAGCACCCGCAGAGCCTCATCGACACCGCCCAGTACCACCTGCGCCCCGGGCAGGAGCGCCCGGAGGGCCTGCCCGCCGCCCGCTACACCCTGGCCACCAAGATTCAGGACCGCGGCGTGCATTCTTTCTGCATGTGCCCGGGTGGCTTCATTGTGCCCAGCGCCACAGAGAACGATGAAGTGGTGGTGAACGGCATGTCGCTTTCCCGCCGCAATTCCCCCTTTGCCAACAGCGGCTTCGTGGTCACAGTGGAACCGGAGGATACGGATGCCTACCTGGCCGAGCACGGCGTGCTCTCCGGCATTGCGTACCAGAAGGCGCTCGAAATCGCTACCAGCCAGGCCGGCGGCGGCATGCAGAAAGCCCCCGGCCAGCGCGTGGTCGATTTCCTGGCAGGCCGCGTCTCCCAGAGCCTGCCGAAGACCACCTACCATCCCGGCATCACCGCCTGGGATCTGAATGAGCTGCTGCCGCAGAGCGTGTGCTGGCGCATGCGCGAAGGTCTGCAGTTCTTCAACCGCAAGCTGCGCGGCTTCGCGGGGGAGGATGCCCTCCTCATCGGCTGCGAAACCCGCACCAGCTCGCCCGTGCGCATTCCCCGTGCAGATGAAACCCTGCAGCACCCGGATTTAACCGGTCTCTTCCCCTGCGGCGAAGGCGCAGGCTACGCCGGCGGCATTGTTTCCGCCGCGCTGGACGGCCGCCGCTGCGCCGAAGCTGTGCACGGATTTTTGGGTTGATACCCAGCCCTGCTTGTGGTACAACTGTGGGCATGGAACGCCAGGATAATCGCGGGGTGGATGAAATGCGCCCGCTTGAGTTTGTGTTGGGCGTGGCACCGCATGCCACCGCTTCGGTTCTTTCGTGCTTCGGTAATACGCGCGTCATCTGCGCCGTGACCATTGAGGAGGATGTGCCGCGCTGGATGAAGCTGCAGCATGTGCCCGGTGGCTGGCTGACGGCGGAATACGCCATGCTCCCCTACTCCACACTGGACCGCAAGAAGCGTGACAGTGGCGGCAAGGTGGATGGCCGCTCGGTGGAGATTCAGCGTCTCATCGGCCGCAGTCTGCGTGCCGTGGTGGATCTGGAAGCCCTGGGTGCCCGCACCATCTGCGTAGACTGCGATGTGCTTCAGGCCGACGGCGGCACACGCACCGCCAGTATCACCGGCGCTGCCGTGGCGCTGCAGATTGCGCTGAACCGCCTGGTGGCCACCGGCGCGCTGGAGAAGAACCCCATGAAGCAGCTGGTCTCCGCCATTTCCGTGGGCAAGCTGCAGGGCACTCCCCTGCTCGACCTCTGCTATGTGGAGGACCGCGATGCCGAGGTGGACATGAACGTGGTCATGACCGAGCGCGGCGAATACGTGGAGGTGCAGGGCAGCGGCGAGGAAGCTGTGTTCACCGCCGAAGAAATGGCCCAGATGCTCGCTCTGGCTGCCAAGGGGGCTGCCACCATCACCGCTGCTCAGAAGGCCGCCATAGCCCGCGCCGACGAGCCCAGCACTGATGATTTTAACTCCCTGAAAGATTTTTTTGCAAAAAAATAATTTTTTGCTGTAGATTCTGATTCGGAAGCACCGTTCCCTATAGCGAGGAGCGGTGCTTCCTGCATCTGACCCTCCTGAAAATCTAAACATAGAAAACACATCACCATGAAGAAATCCCTGCTGATTGCTCTGTTCGCCGCCATGCCCCTCATGGCTCAGGATTGCCCCCAGAAGCCCGAGTGCGCTCCCAAGAAGCCCTGCTGCATGAAGATGCACCGCGGTCATCGCCCCCAGCTCACTGAGGAGCAGAAGGCTGAAATGAAGGCCAAGTTCGAGGCCCGCAAGGCTGAGCGCAAGGCCAAGTTCATGGAGAAGTTCGACACCGACAAGGATGGTCAGATTTCCGACGCCGAGAAGGCCGCTATCAAGGCTCAGTTCGAGGCCAAGCAGGCTGAGATGAAGGCCAAGTTCATGGAGAAGTTCGATACCGACAAAGACGGCCAGATTTCTGACGCTGAGAAGGAAGCCGCCAAGGCTGAGTTCAAGAAGAACGCTCCCAAGTTCCACAAGGGCCCGCGTCGTGGTGGCAAGTGCTGTGGCAAGAAGGGTCCGCGTCGTCCTCATGGCCCCCGCCCCCAGCTCAGCGAGGAGCAGAAGGCCGAGATGAAGGCTAAGTTCGAAGCCCGCCGCGCCGAGATGAAGGCCAAGTTCATGGAGAAGTTCGATGCCGACAAGGACGGCAAGCTCTCCGACGCCGAGAAGGAAGCTGCCAAGGCTGAGTTCAAGAAGAACGCCCCCAAGTTCCGCAAGGGCCCGCGTCGCGGCTGCAAGTGCTGCAAGTAAAGAAAATCTTTACCGTTGAGTAACGGTATAGCATAGAGACGCTGAGCGCCGTCCGGAGTAATCCGGGCGGCGTTTCAGTTTTTTTTACAGGCAGCTGCCTGGTGTTCATTAAAACGCTCCGCCTGGAATATCTCCCAGGCGGAGGTATTATCAACTTACTTTTCGGAATACTCCTCCAGGAGTGCCACCATCTCCTGATGCCCTGCACCGTGCGCATAGTCCACGGGGGAGAAGGCATCCCCACAATAGGAGAGATCACACAGAGTTGCTCCGCGCTCCAGAAGGAGCCGCACTACCTTCACCTGATTATTCAGAACGGCTTCCACCAGCGGGCTGGTGATATCTTCCAGGCTACTTTCATTCGGATTGGCTCCCTTATCCAGCAGGTATCGGCAGATTTCCACGCAGCCATTCCGGGCTGCAATGCTGAGCATGCTGCCGGTGACCTCCTCATAATCGCACAGACAGTAGGAATGCACTGAGACCCCGACCTCCTCTACCAGGCGGCGGATAAGCTCCAAATCACCCCAACCGGCAGCCGAGATGGGGAAAGCCTCTCCTTCCACCGGAATCAGATAATCACCTTGCCATGCTGAGATTGCAGCAGTTATCACTGTATCGAGTGAATATCTGGAATGTATATCCCAAAGCAGCCAGGGGCAGTATTCCCAGAAATGGTTGCAATTTTCATCTGCCAGTTTCAGCAGCAGCAGGAACTCATTTTCCGGAAGCCTGCCTGCGGCCAGGTCCATGATTTCAGCCCATTCCTCTTGATTCATTTCCTCAGGGCAATTAAACTGGCGCCCGTCAAGTTCGATTTCGCACTGATCCGTAAGGCGTTTGATGATTTCTTCTACGTTTTCGTTGATTTCGGTGTTCATGATTTGTATATCGATTAGTGTAAATATGGGAGGATTAGAACTGAGATTTCAGAACAACATTAAGCGGATGAGGGTGTGCACCGTTGATGCTGGCGCAGAGCTTTCCTTCCTTGAAATCTATATAGAATGACCATTTTTCATTATTCATCACGTCACAAAAAGTATCGAGATATTCGCGCAGTTCGCGCGCTGGTATGGAATAAATAGCTTCGATGCCATCTTCAACCGATGTGCAGTAGAAGTTGTAATCCTCGTTACGGATGATGCAATTCTCAACTTTATTGAAGGATACATTAATCCACATTAAATCGGGATTCCAATCTGTGGGTGAGCTGCTGGTGGAAGAACACCTGCGGTCCAGTTTCACGATGTGGCGTGTGGGGAATTCAGGACCAAATCCCTGAATTCCTTCACGAATCTGCTCTTTTAAAACAGCATGCAGATTCACCGCAAAACCGGCATTTTGGAACACACTGGCCAGGCGGGCAAACAAATCATGGATGATGGATGTCTGCATTTCAGACAAATCATCGGGGAGGCAACGGAACATCTCCACTTTGGAGGCAACCCCGCTGGCAAGCAGGGCGAGAATCTGCACGGCGGTGTCCCGAATATCGGCTGGGTAAATGCGGATATTGCGGAAAGGATTATCGTTGCGAGACATGCTCCCTATGGTGTAAATGACGCTTTCTCCACCATCGAAGCGGACACCTATCATCTGAGAAGGAGTATTTTTCATCGCCTCCTCCAGTGTTTCGCGTTCGAGCATGTAAGAAAAGCCTTGGGCGTTGCGGAAGTTTTCATCCCGCATGAATTGCTGCACCCCTGCCCAGGCTGCAGCCAGTTTTTCCAGAGGAAGAGTTGCAGAATCGACGCTGTATTTCCAGCCGGGCTGCACCACCTGGCATTTGGCGGAGTGACGAAGCCAGGAGTAATTCTCGAACGGACGCATATCAATGTTGCTCATTTTGTGTTGTTTTCTATTGTTAGTGTTGATGTTGTGGGGTAAGGAAGGTGTGTTTTTTCTGAATATGTAGAAAAAATGTTCTGTTAATTCTTTTTTTGTGAAAGTAAAAAGAGCTTGTTTAACGCAGGCTCAGCCAAGATGCTTTTCGAGCAACTCTACCATTTCTTCATAACCATTATCCATGGCGAAGGAGATGGGGGAGTAGAGTTCGCCCTCATAAATGAAATCATGCTGCTCTGCACCATGCTGCAGCAGCAAGCTCACGATATTGTACATATAATACATCGAACTGCCTATCAAGGCCTGAGCAAGCGGGCGATACTGCTTCTCTGTCTTCACATTCGGGTTGGCCCCCTGTTCCAGCAGATAGCTTACCAGCTCCGCACTGGTGGAGTTGATGGCGAAGTTCAGCAACGAGCCGGAATCCTGAGGTCTGACTCCGGTATGTTCCGCATTCACGGAAATACCGACTTCTTCCACCAAGCGGCGGACAAATGGCAGGTCACCCTTGGCGGCTGCCTTGAAGGGAACATTGCAGCTCTCCTCCGCATCATCCAGAGGGAATCGGCTGTGGGCCAGCCTGGCTACCTTGATGGTCATATCCTCGGAGTGAACCTTATACACATGCTCGCACAGTTTTGAGCCATGCGTTGCCCAGTAGGCATTTCCCGCAAATTCGTCTGCCAGGTCTACCATGACATCGAGCTCGCGTTCCGTGAGTTCACGGGCCGCGGTGTGCATGATATCACACCAGTCACTGGTGCTGAGCTTTTCTCCCGGGATGAGCCGGCGGTGATTTACATAAGCCTCAAGTCCATGTTTCCTAATCAGGCGTTTACGAATGGCAGAGCGCAATTCGATAACCTTCAGCTCACCGCTATCAGTAATCGCTTCGGAGGGGAGGACGGCTGGACGTACTGATTCCGTAACAGGCTGAACCAACACCTGCAGTTCAGTCTTCATCTGCTCCAGCGAATCTGTCTGCATGATTTCCCATAGCCTGTTTACCTGCGGTGTGAATTTAGGCATGGAATGCTTCATCTCCTGCATGTAAGTATACAGCAGATGCTGGCGCATGCAGGAATCGGTCATTCGTTCGAAGGGAAGCTTACCATCATTATCGCGCACGGCGGCGGATGCACCATTTTTGATGAGCGAATAGGAGATTCCGGGGCTAAAGGCATAGTGCATCGGCGTTCTTCCGTTGTTTGCAACAGCGTTCACCTGCGCCCCGTGCTTCACAAGCATATCCACAGCCCATGCGCCTCTGGCGAGGTGCAGCGGAGTCATACCAAGCTTGTTGCGGGCATTGGGGTCAGCACCGGCCTCCAGTAGAATTTCCATGCACTCGCAGGAAGTACACAGATGCAGCGGGGTCAGACCATCGGAATCAGCAGCGTTCACATCCGCGCCGGCTTCCAGCAGCAAGCGTACAGCTTCCGGTGAATCGGCAGCGTGCAGGGGGGTACGTCCGTTGAGTGACCGCACATGGGGATTCGCACCGGCCTCCAGCAGCATTTCCACGGCATCGGCATGCGATGCCACTCTGTGCAGCGGGGTCAGGCCCCTTTCGTCGCGATGATTCACATCTGCCCCGGCTGCAATCAGCGCCTGATAAGCGCTGTGGGATATATAGAGGAACAGGGCCGTGCGGCCCAGTGCACCGGCATGATTCACATCCAGCCCCATACCCAGCAGGCGCTGAACCACTCCCCCATCTGCTGCAGCCATGAGCAGGCTGAAACCATGCCAGGTATCCGGAGCCTCTCTGAACCCGGCATCCAGCATGGCATGCTGCACTTCTGCATTAGCGCACAGGTACCAGGGATTCATGCCCTGGAAATTGCACACATTCATATCCAGCCCGGCCTCAAGCAATAGCTTCAGATCTTCCGCCCGCCGGATATAGTTCAGGCAGGTTTCACCGCGGGGTGAAGTAACGGTTAAATCAGCCCCAAGTTCATAGAACAAGCGTAGTTTACCATGCTTTGCCGCCAGAAATACGTCCGGTGTGCCTGACTTTGTGCAACCATCCACGCGGGCGCCGGCCTCCAGCAACACGCGAATCACCTCCTCGTTGTCGTTATAAAGCAGAGGAGTAAGCCCTTCCTCATTGCGAAGATGCAAGTTTGCCCCTTCAGCCAGCAGGGCGCATGCCACCTTTCCATTACGCGCCAGGTGCAGCGGTGTCAGCCCCTTCGCATCTCTCACATTCACATTGTGCCCTTCCTGCACCAGTTTCGCTACCATGTCAGCAGATTCAACTCTGTGCAAAGGATTCCACCACAGCTCACATGGCTTATCCTCATTCTCCTCATCATCGGCAAAATCATCATCATATGATTTATCCATGGCTTCACCCAGCAGACGGATAACCTCCGGGTAGATGGTCAAGTCGATGGGGCGGTCGCCGGAATCAGTCATCGCAAACGGGTTTGCGCCATTTCTGAGCAGAACTTCGACCATTTCCTTATTGCCGCGCAGCGCCTGCATATGCAGCGGAGTAAGCCGGGAAATGGAGGCATGTTCCTCCGGCAAAGCAGCGGATCTGGCATGGGTGCTGCTGAGCCTTGCTGCCAGCGTCGAGGCTTCGCTGTAATCGCACAGGTGCATGCAGGTGAAGCCGACGAACTCGGTGGCGTCGATGTCATGCCCGGCTTTATAGAGCCGGATGATTTCCTCCTCACTGGTGGCGTTCAGCAGCTGGCGGAGAGTATCGGTGGTGGTGTTTTTGTTTGTTTTCATGGTGTTATTCATTATGTTTGTTTGTGTTGGTTTTGGTTTTTCGAGAAAATCAACAAAAGAAGATTTTTCTCAAAAGGGGTCAGAAATTCAGTTCTGGTGAAAATAAAAAAAGCGTGCAGCAAGGAAACATGCTGCACGCTTGAATGTGTAAAGGGAAAATAAAAAGAATCAGAAAACCTTTATTCAGGAATATTTACAAACGAAAAGTCTTGTAAACTAAGTGTAAATAAAAAACAGCATTTCCTACTTGACTAGTAGAGAATGCTGGCTATTCTTCCGTGATTTTTTTACAACACTTTCTGGAAAGCTCCGACACTTGCGTGTATGTTACTCGTGTTGTGTGGTTTGTTATTATTGTTTCCCGAAAATCACCTTAACGGGTGCTAACGGGTTACAGGCAGAATACTAGCGTATACAGGCAAAAAGTCAAGTCATAATGCGAAAAAAAATAAAAAATCGCGTAGGCTATTTGACATTTCGTCCTACTTGTTGTAGAATGTCCTCCCCCTGCCTGTGCTTTCACATTGCAGAAAACCGGCATAACCCTATAAACTAACCCACACCCCCTATACTATTATGATTACCGTATTACCCAGCGCGCCGTTCTATAATATCTTCTTCAATGGTCTTCTTAAATACCAGGTTTTGGGAGAAGAGCACTATTGCAAGCTCGAAGAATGCCGCTACCACATCTCCGGCACCAGCGTGCTCTTTGAATGGCCTCCATATAACGGCAACGAGCCTGAGCGCCGACTCATTATCTTTGATTCCGAGGGAAGAGTCACCTTCGATGGTCGCCCTTGCTTCTGATGCCTATCAAAAATAAATTTACACCTACGATTATGAATCAAGAAGAAGCAAATAAACTTTTACTGGAAGCTGCGGAATCTGGGTGTTTAGAGGATATAAAGAAAGCTCTGGATGCGGGTGCGGACATTAATTATCCCGATTCTGAATACTGTGGAGGAATCGCCCTTTGCTATGCTAAACACGACGGCGAATGTGTTAAGTATCTACTTACTAATGGAGCAGATGTACACGCGAGAAACAATATTGGAGCTACACCTCTTCATTATGCAGCTATGAGCTATGATAGTAGCGCATTTCTCAGCATGCTCGAGGCTGGAGCAGATATTGATGCAAGAGACGATAATGGACGTACGCCTCTGTATTATGCAGCGGCATATCATAGTTGGGAAATTTTGAATATATATATAGACAAGTTCGGCTATGAAGTTAATGCACAATATGAAAATGGAGAGACATTATTACATATAGCTGCGAAAGGAGAATTTTTAGATGGTTATGATTTTTGTAGTATTGAGGAGCTTATCGATTTAGGTGCTGATGTCAATAAGCAGGATAATGATGGGAACACCCCTCTTCACATAATTGTAAAGTGTGGAAGAGGTGCATGGAATTCGTATCTATGTGGCTGGAACGATGAAGAAAGAGTAGCCAGTCATCACAGTTCATTTCTTCTTTCTAAAATAAATATCAATAGTGAAAATAATAATGTAAACACAGCGAGTTATGATGACGCAGATGTGCATGTTATCAATTTATTGCATTCTGGTGGTGCAAATATCGATATCAAAAATAATGATGGAAAGACACCTTTAGATATAGCATTGGATAATAACGACTTATCTGTTATTGATCTCTTGAAAGCGCCTTGCTATATAGCAGATACACCTAATGACGGTTTATTGATGAAGGGTGCGTATATGGGGAATTTAGACCTCATGAAAATAGCTATTGAAGGTAGTTGTGATACGGTATGCGCCAACCCTAATATTCGGGATAAGGATGGAAACACTCCCCTTCATCAGGTTGTTCGAAGAGCGAAAGATATTAAATCTAAAGAACTTATTAGTCTGCTGATTAACGCTGGTGCTGATGTTAATTCGAGGGATGAAGATGGATACACACCTCTCCTGAAGGCTATTGAAGATGATGTAAATTTTTACCCTGAAGAGATTGCTGAATATGTCAGGTTGTTGATAGAAGCCGGCGCTGATGTCAACGCAGCCAATGACGAGGGCTGTACTCCTTTGCATAAGGTTTGGGAGAAGAAGAGTTGTCAGTTATTGTTGGAAGCCGGAGCAAATGTGAATGCTATCGACGGTGAGGGAAACACACCTTTCCATAAAGCTCTTTGGATGGAGAACCCGCCAGAAATTATAATAGAAATATGCAAATTGTTGATTGATGCCGGTGCGGATATGTATGTCGAGAATGATAATGGAGACACTCCGTATGACATAGCAACCAGTGATAATGATTTGTCTGATATTGCTGAATTGATGCGACAGAAGAAAGCTGCAGAGGTAAATCGATTAATAAGGAGGGAACCCATGTATCAGAACAAGGTTTATACCATAAAGCAGCTGCTCGACATGTCGGAGACAGGGCAGATTGCTATTCCGAATATCCAGCGTCCCTATGTATGGTCTCCTGCGCAGCTGGCGCGTTATGTCGATTCGCTCATGCATGGCTGGCCATGCGGAACGTTGTTGCTTTGGAATACGGACATCGATAATCAGCGAATTTTTGGAACGCGTTGCTTTACACATCTGCACAGGCTGAAAGATGCTGCTGCACCGAAGCAGGAACAGGAGAATACAAGCTACACCCAGTTGATTCTGGATGGGCAGCAGCGTTTGCAGAGTCTTGTACTCGCCTTCTCTGCCCGTTCTGAAGGAATTAAAGCAACCTCACATGAATGGAGCAAAGATTCAGGTTTCTCGCGTGGAAGTAGCAGAGAAACCGAACGCAAGCTTCTGTGCTTCAACCTGAAGAACTGGACACAGGAATTGGCTGAGATGATGCCGAGTTTCTATTATCTGGATTATGATTAAAATCTGGATGATATTCCGTGTCTGCAATGGAGAACAGAGGAGGAAATCAGTAACTCGGGTGGGTTGCTGGTTCCACTTTGTCGCATACATGAATACAAGCGCACAGATTCCGTTGCCCTGAGTTGGCTGCGAGGGATGGTTGATTTCATTCTGGAAGGCACTCAATTTCCTGTGCTGGAGGTGAATCGTGTTGATCATACGGTGGAGGACATGGATGATGATGAAGCTATCGTGCAGATTTTCACGCGTTTGAACACAGCCGGCACTCCCCTGACAAAGGAACAGATTCAGGCCGCCCGTATTAATAGTCTGTGGGACAAATTCCAGGAAAGGATTGAGAATCTGAAGGACATACTGAGGCAAAGTCCTTATCGTGTACCCATCGGTGATGATGATATTATCAATGGCTATAATATTACGCTTCGTGCCTGGTACAGAGAACCTCGTATCAATAAAGCTTATAGCAAGGCCATGGTGAAGCAAGAATGGGATGATATCTGGGAACTCTTCTCCCATTATACAAGGGAATGCATCACAGCATTGCAGAATAAGGAGCTTGATTTCAATGTAGAATATAAATCCTTGTATATCATCTGGTTCCCGGTGGCGCACCTGTGCTGTGCAGATGCAGCAAAAAACAAGAACAAGCGTCTGACAATCTCTAATGAACTGGAAAGCCGACTTGAAAAATGGGTACTGGTAACGACGTGGGCAAAAATCTGGGCTAACCGAAGCGGTCAGTATGTAAAAACGTATACTGACAGGCTGGTGGATAGAGATGAGTCAGAAGCTACTGAAACCTGGCTTAACGGCATCTTACAGGAAGAGAGTCTTCGAAAATCAGCCTGCGATAGCATCGATAATCTCGCAGCGAACCACCGCGGCAGCGTTCGGCAATATTATCTTCCGCTCTGGGCCTGGAGTCGCTTGACTGAAGAGCGCGCAAAATACGTTCTTAGCTTTGGTGATAAGCCATTTGCTATTGATCATATTTTCCCTGTAGCCAGGATTACGGATGCGAATGTGAAAGCAGCATACAACAGCCTCGGCAATTGCTGGATGCTGTGCAGCGACGCCAATACAAAGAAAAGCGATAACCTGTTCCCCGATTTCCTTAAGAGCTATAACACAGAAATCGAAGATTCCATAGAACCTTTGCTCTGTACTGATAACTTCCTGTCAGCTCAGGAGGCGTCAACAGAATACCAAAGCTTTTTAGCTAATCGAGAAAAAGAAATAAAGGACAGCATCAAGAAATTCATTAATGATGCAACTGATATTCTATACCACCCGGACGCCACTGATATTCAGTACAGAACATACCAGCACAATACAGATGGTATCCATCGTGGTCAGGATTATATCAACATGGAAGATTTCAAAAAACTTAAGTTCAAATCACAGCAGAGTTATCTTTCCAATATTCGTACTGGTCTTAGGGATTTGGGAATTAGCGAAACCATTGAAAAAATGTCCACAGAGGAAGTAAGGGAATACACGGAGATGGATCTCAAATCCCGCATCGGTTCAAAAGGAGATTATGTAAGAAGATACCTGCAGTTCCTGTTAGGGACAGATTTAGATGGAGGAGGAAGGAAACGCAACAAGAAAGTCACGCAGCCAAAGTGCGAAGATGAAGCTGGTAAATGTCAAGCAAATAAAATAGGCCAATTGGCGAACATAGTTGTCCGGTCTATGTTGGAAGGCGGGTGTTGCGGGGAGGATGAGATACAGCAGTTACTGGATGCTCGTTATTCTAAGCAGATGTTTAACCTGAATTATCCCTTCCTTACGACAGGGGGTATTGAGGATGCTAAGGGTCGGAACAGATATTACGTTGATGCGTTAACAATTAATGGAAAGATGTATTATTTATGTTCCCAATGGGTTGAGGACAAACATCGTAGTCGATTAGATAAATGGATTAAAGCGCATCAGAACTAGGATTGACGTTTGAATTATACGCTATCCTCACCCCGCTGGTATTCTATCCGGCGGGGTTCTTTTGTACGACCGAATCGAAGTGCCCACCAAGCCCTCAAGGCAGGCTCCGCTTATGTGGAGCAAGGCTACACTGTAGCCGTAGACCTGGACTTGGAAAAGTTTTTCGACAAGGTCAACCACGACATCCTGATGTCGAGACTGGCACAGCGCATCAAAGACAAGCGAGTGCTCTACTACATCCTCCAAATGCTCAAGGCGGGCATGATGGACAACGAAGGCATCAAGCAAAAACGAGAGCAAGGCACACCGCAAGGCGGACCGCTCTCACCGCTGCTTGCTAACGTACTGCTGGACGACCTTGACAGGGAATTGGAGAATCGAGGGCTGCATTTTTGCCGCTACGCAGACGACTGTATCATATTTGTTAGAACAATAGAAGCAGGAGAACTAACGCATGGCTGCGAGCAGAGGGATATATCTCGTTTTATCAACTCCTCAAACACTGATTGGAAACCGCCGTATGCCATAAATGGCACGTGCGGTGGTGTGAGAGGGGGACGAGAGTCCCCCTGCTCGATCGTGATGAAAAATCAGTTGTGGAGTTTGAGTTTTTCCACGTACTTGGCAATCATGTCGACCTCAATATCGACGATGCTGCCGGGTGCGTAGCAGTGCATGATGGTGCGCTCCCAGGTGTGGGGGGTAATCCAGAATTCGAGCTCATCGGGGCCGGTGATGTTGGCCACGGTGAGGGAGACGCCATCGATGGCGATGCTGCCTTTGTCGATGACGTAGCGCATGTATTCCTGCGGTATACGGATGCGGACCATGTGGTCCTGCCCCACGGGGGTGATGCCGGTGACGCTGCCGGTGGTATCGACATGACCCATGACGAAGTGGCCACCGAAGCGACCGTTGCCGCCCATGGCGCGCTCCAGGTTGCAGAGTGAGCCCACCTGCAGCTGCCCCAGGCTGGTGACGCGCAGGGTCTGGGTGAGGAGGTCGAACTCCACACGATTGCCTTCTACTTTATCGACGGTAAGGCAGCAGCCGTTCACCGCCACAGAGTCCCCCAGCGCCAGCTCGGCCGCAAAGGGGATTTCCACTGCATAGCGCGCACCCGAAGCTACGGGTGTGCGCTCCAGCACCTTGCCGGTGCATTCCACGAGTCCTGTGAACATAAATCTTTAGTTGCCGAAGTAGATGAAATTGTACAGGCAGAAGATGATGAAGGTGGGGAGAGCGGCCCAGAGGAAGAGCTGCAGGGCGCTGATGCCATCCTTGAAGTACTTGCCCAGAATAGCCTGGCCGGCGGGGTTCGGGGCGTTGGCAATGACGGTGAGACCACCACCTGTGACGGCGCCGGCTACGATGGCGTAGCGAATCTGCTCGGGCAGGTTCGGCACGGTGCTGGAGAGGAAGGTGACGGAGGCGTTGTCATTGAAAGCAGTGAGGATGCTGGCAAGACCCATGGTGGCGGTGGCGCCCAGGTCGGCCAGAGCCTGCAGCACGGGCTGCATCCACCAGCCCTGCACACCACCCAGGATGAGCAGGCCGGCAAGGAAGAAGGCCACCAGCAGGGGTACCTTGATGGAGAAGGCATTCTGGTACTGCGGCGTGGCCATGGTGAAGCCCAGGAAGAAGAGGAAGCCGCCGATGAAGATGGCGGGATGGTGGGCGAAGTAGACGGTCCACACCAGGAAGAAGATGGACACACCGTAGACCCACACGGGGATGTTGTCCTGGCGGTCTTCCCAAGAGGTGGGCACGGCGCTGTCGAAGGCGCTGTTCTGGCGCTGCACTTCGGCCAGGCGCTTGAATTCCTTGGTGAAGATGAAGAAGTAGA
Source organism: Akkermansia sp. (assembly GCA_045125705.1). Taxonomy (GTDB): domain Bacteria; phylum Verrucomicrobiota; class Verrucomicrobiia; order Verrucomicrobiales; family Akkermansiaceae; genus Akkermansia. The sequence continues at coordinate 16,581 of JBGVNQ010000059.1, forward strand.
TGACGTTGGAAATAATGATGCCGAGGATGGCTTTCCAACCGAAATGCACGAACATGTGCGCCATGTCCCAGTTCCACTTGCCGGCCACCATCACGATGGGCGGTGCAGCAAAGTGAGTGAGGGTACCACCCACGGATACGTTCACGAAGAGCAGAGCCAGCGTGGCGTAGCAGAGCGTGGCAGAGGGCTTGAGGTGGTAGAACTTCTTAGCCAGCAGAATGGCAGCCAGGGTCATGGCGGCAGGCTCGGTGATGAAGGAGCCGAGCAACGGCGCAATGCAGAGCACAGAGAGCCACCAGGCTGCGGGGGTGCCGCCGCCCATGCTGGCGCCGAGCTTGAGGGTATTTTCTGCCAGGCGGTAGATGGGGCGGGAGGAGGCAATCACCATGATGACGGCCACGAACAGAGGCTCGGTGAAGCTGGTGTCGTGGTCGATGTAGCGCAGGAAGTCATCCATGCTGTAGTAGTGGTTGCACACAAAGGCGAAGGGGATAATCCAAAGGCCGAACACGACTTCCACCTCGCCCAGGAAGTGGCAGAGGGTGCTGCCGAAGGACACGGGGATGCGCTGCTCGGGGTGCAGGATGCGGAACTTGGCCTGGCGCAGGCGCTCCTTGTGGGCTTTCTCCATGTGGTGGGCCCAGGCCTGGAACTTGGGCGCCATGAAGGTGTGGAGAATGGCCATGAGGAAGATGAGGGAGGCGGCGAGGTTGAAGTTATCGACCTTCACGCGGTGCACCAGCTTTTCCCACAGGGTCATGCCCTGCTCTGCCTTGGTGTAAATCTGCAGGGGAATGGGGAAACGGCTGTACTGCAGCTTGCCGTCGGTGTAATGGTGGGTCCAGGCGGCCAGCTGGCCGTTCGGGTCGGCGTGGTACACAATCTTGCCGCACTCGGGGCAGGGTTTGTGGGCCATGGGCAGAGCAAACTTAGCCTTCATGGCGGCGTGCTCCAGCACGCTGTGGCCATCGTAGGCATGGTGTTCCTGGGAAAGGTACTGCTTGAGAGCCTCCAGACTCATGGATTCTGCCGCAATGAGCAGGGCATTGCTGGCATGGGGGCATAGGTTGAGCCCTTTGACCAATTCTTCCTTGGCCTGAGCCTCGGCGCGGATTTCCTCCACAGTAAGCACTACGGGAGTGCCGACGGCGTGGCAGGCAGGCTCGGAATTCGATGCTATGGGGGCTTGTTCCTCAGAGGCCTGCAGATTTCCCAGCAGCGCCATGAAGCCCCAGATCATTGTGGCAATGATTCTCTTACGCATAATTATCAGAAAACGTTCAAATTCATACTAGCACATTCACCGCCGCATTGGCGAGCAAAAAGTGCGAATCAGCGGCGTTTGCGTGCTAAATTCAACAATTTATCGTAGGCGCGGTTTTCACCTCGTGCGGCGGCCTTGCGGTACCAGTAGGCAGCCAGCTCGGTACTGGCGGGGGCGCCTGTGCCGGTTTCGAAGCATTCGCCCAGTTTGAGTGCCGCTGCAGCGTGGCCACGGAGGGCGGCGTTTTCCAGGCAGCTGCTGCCTCCCGCAGGGTCGCGGCGGCAGCCGAGGCCTTTCAGGTAGCACTTGCCGAGCCAGTAGAGGGCATCGGTGCTGCCGGCACGGGCGGCGCGGTCGAACCACTCCACGGCTTCTTCAAAATTGCGCTCCTCGCCACGGCCCCGCACCAGCTTCTTGGCCAGCTGGAGGCAGGCTTCCACATCGCCGGCGGCGGCACGTGCTCTCAATTCCTGCAGCATGGGAGGGAGGTCAGAATTCCTTACGACTGAAAATCCAGGTGGCCACCAGCAGGTGCAGCAGCATGTAGCCCACGGCTATGAGGGCCAGCCCACCCAGCAGCGGCCAGCTCAGCACGGCGCCGCTGCTGGCAGTATCGGCCACCGAGAAGAGGCCGAAATCCGGCAGGATGACAGCGCAGGTCTGCTCGGCCAGGCGCATGGCGGCTGTGGTGCCCTGCCCCGCGCTGATGGCAGAGAAGAGGGTCTCCTGAAAGAGGCCGATGAAGTAGGCACCGAGGCCGAAGATGATGCTCACGATGCTGCTGCTGGTGAAACAGGATATGAGCAGGGTGAGGGTGGTGAGCACACCATAGCCCAGCAGGGCGGCCAGGATGCCGCGCTGGGTGTCCCAGCTGTTGCCGGCGGCAGCCACCTGCTCCAGGTAGGGTGCCATCTCAGCCGGGGTGTATCCATTCGCCGCCAGGGCGGCGCTGAGCTCGGCGCTGATGCTTGCGGCACGCTGAGCCAGCAGCAGGCTCATGAGCCCATCGAGCAGGCCGACCATGAGCACCATGAGCGCCAGCACCCCGAGTGCCTTGCCGGCCAGATAATCAAAACGGGGCACGGGCTTGCAGAGAATGGTGTAGAGGATACGGTCCTCGGTATCACGCGGCAGCAGCAGGGCTGTGGCCGCCACGCAGAAGATGAGCCCGAAGAGCTGCATGCAGCCCAGGCTCACATCCTTGATGAACTGGAGCTGGGCCACGCCCTGAAACTCCACCCCTATGTTGCCCTGGTAGGGAATGAACTGCAAGCCCAGAAAAAGCAGCGCCACCACAGCCGGCACCAGAAACAGGCGCATGCGCACCAGCTGGGTGAGAGTCACCCCCGCCACTGCTGCCACGCGGGCAGGCATGTGCACCAGATATTGCAAGGGCGCGAACATACCGGTGGTGGCGGGTAGGTGATGCTATGATAAAAACCGGCTTACTTACGAGCGGCTTTTTCGCCGTCGTCGATGAGCTTCCAGAAGCTGCGGGATTTGCTCAGCTTGTGGTCTTCGACATCGGAACCGATGCCACTGCGGAAGAAGAAGTCCTTGAGCGAGTCGGCATGCAGCACACGCTGCACCACCACGACGTTATCGCCATCCTCATTCTGTTCCACGGTGAAGTAGATGCGGTAGTCATCATCATCGGAACGGAAGCGGAAAATACGGCGACCATCGCGCTCCACAACACCGAAGCGGGGGTCGGTAGGCGTGCCGGAAAGGCAGCCTTCATCCACCTTGAAAGCAAAGAAGAGCTTCAGCTGCTTCATGGCGGGAATGGCAGAAACTTCTGCCGCACTGATTTCGTTGAAAGCGATCTGTTGCACGCGGTGATTCTAGAGTATCGTCTATGCAAAAGCAAGCAAAATATGCGTTCTCATGCACTAACAATCACAGGGCAATCAATAGTCCGTGGGTTTACCCTTGCGGCGCTTCATCCCCTCTTTCATCATCTTCTGCATGTACTGGTACTGGGCAGAGCTGCGGGCCTCCTGAGTATTGCTGTAGATGTACTCACTGTACCGGGTGCCGCGGCGCACCATGGCCCAGTGCTCCATGGGCAGGGTGTGACCTTCGCGGTAAAATTCATTCAGCTTGGCAGTGGTCTCGGGGTCATCTTCCCAGTTATCGATTTCTTCCTGTCCTTCCACTAACAGACGCCCCGCATACCACCAGGCATCGAGCATGACTACCTGGGGCCAGCTGCCTTTTCTGGCCGCGATGTAGACGACATGATGCTCTGCTCCCCTGCCCTTATCGCGCACACAGCAACCGAGGCGGTAGTACCTGAGCGGGCGGCGGCGCAGCTCGCGATAGAGGTCGTGCTGGTAGTGCCAGCAGAGCCCGCGGTGGCGGTAGTGCTTGCGGGTGTTTACCGCCCGGTTGTTGAGCCAGTTCACAAAAACGGGGTCATTGTAACGGGCGATGGCGGCAGATGCCTTGTAGGCGGTATCGGCCAGCCAGGTGGCTTCCTGCACAGCAGCCTTGCTGCGCTGTGCGGGCGGCAGCAATTCCAGCAACTGATGGGCGAGCTCCTGGCGCTTCTTCACAACATGCGGCTGCTCGGTATAACCGGGCCTGGGTGCATGCTGGCAGCTGAACAGCCCGCAGGCTGCCACAAGAAGAAACACCCATGTGAGATATCTGCTCATCAATAATTGGTCAATCGGCCGGGGTGCTCTTTCTTCCCCTTCTCGATGTTGTTGTACATGCGGCGGTACTGGTCGGAGCGTATCGTCTCCGGCAGCCAGTAGCCTTCGTAGTCGCCATGCTCGGCCCGCAGCACGCTCCAGTGCTCGATGGGCCACTGGTGGCCTTCCTGGTAGTAGATGGACTGCACACGGCACACCGAGGGTAAATCAGTCCAGCGCTTCGGATTCAACTCGCGCGCATCGTCCACTTTCAGGCGGCCGTTCCACATCCACGCATCCAGCACCCAGGCATTCGGCCAGGCTGCATCGCGGGCGGCTATATACACGCAGTTGTGCTCAGAGGCCTCGGCCACATCGCGCACGCAGCAGCCAATGCGGAAATATTTCAACGGACGGCGACGCAGCTCGCGGAACATGTCGTGCTGGTAATGCCAGCAGAGCCCACGGTCCTGAATACGGGCATTGATAAGTGCATTGCCTGCCCAGCCAGGGAAGTTGGATTTATTGATGCGGGCAATACCGGCAGAGGCTTTGTAGGCGGTATCCGCCAGCCAGGTGGCCTCCTCCTGAGCTGCAGGCAAGTTTTGTTCTTCTGCAGGCAGTAGAGCCAGCAGATTATCCTTCAGCAGTACTCGGCGCTGAGTAACCATGGCCGTGTAGGGATACTGCACCTGCGGCGGATAACACGCCGCCAGCAGCAATGCCGCTGCTGCACACACCAAAGTCTGTCGGATACTGATTCTCATGCCCTGCTTTTATAAAAAGTCGGCGGATTCTACCTGATACCCCCCGAAATCGCAAGTCTAAAACATGAAATCACGGGCAAATGTTCCATGTGGAACATTTTTTATCATCCCAGACGCCCGCGGATAATGATATCGCGCCCGCATTCGATGAGTGACTCGCGCTGGAAGATGAACTCCTGCGGCAGGTACTCACCCGGTACTACATGGTCCGGTCCGGCTCCTACCATGGGTGATATGCTCTGCATCCATTCATTGACCAGTCCTTCCTCCAGGAAACGGCGCAGCAGGCGACCGCCGCACTCGAGCATGAGGTTGACGATACCATAGCGCGTGTAAAGTTCATTGAGCAGCACCCGGAGATTCTGCACATTCTCCCAGGCCAGGGTGCGCTTGTGGTATTCATCCGTAAACAGCTTCGACATGGGTGGCAGGGAAAGCAGATTCTCGGTGAGCACGATGCGCCAGGGCTGCTTCTTGCGGGGTGAAGGCTGATGGAGCGGATTGCGAATGGTGAGTGCGGGATTATCGGTGCGAAGGGTATTACCGCCGATGAGGATGGCATCGCTCTCGAGGCGCAGCTGGTGAGCGTAGCGAAGGGTATCTACCCCGCTGAGCCAGAATTTCTGGCGGCGGGTCATGCGGCCGTCCAGTGTGGTGGCCACCTTGGCTGTGACCCAGGGGCGACCGGTCTGGATAGCATGGAACCAGGAGCGCAGAAGGCGGTCACAGGCCTCCTGGCACACGCCCGGGCATACTTCTATACCCGCTGCCCTCAAAAGCGCGTCTGCGCGGCCCTGGTGGCGCATATCGGGGTCTGTGGAACCATAGACTACCCTGCCCAGTCTGGCCTCGATGATGCCGCTGGTGCAGGCAGGGGTACGACCTACACTGGAACAGGGCTCCAGGGTAACATAGATAGTGGCTCCATGCAGCAGATGGGCATTCCCTCGTGCGCGTGCATCGGATAAGGCGCGGCGCTCAGCGTGGGCTTCTCCGGCCATTTCGTGATACCCCTCACCCAGCAGCTGACCATTGCGTACGATGACGGCACCGACGGGGGGATTGGGGCTGGTGAGTCCCAGACCCAGACGAGCTAACTCGAGTGCCCGTTGCATCCATTTCTGATCTTCCTGCTGCATGAAGGCTATTGTATCAGGCATTGGCCCCATGTCAAGATGAGGCCGGGAGTACTGACCCTTTTTGACGATTCAATGAAGTATATACTGGATATATATAAATCTCATCATCATCTATATTGTGAATAAGTTAATAAGTAAAACAACTGTTTAACTGTGTGTTATTTACAAACTGTCGCAACTGTGGATAAGCAGGTGTAGAAAATGCAATGCAAAAGTGAAGAAAGTTATTATCAGTTAAATTAACAACTTATTGACAGGGTTATTCACATAAATTGTTAATAAGTATAATAAGACATTATAATTTAGTTGATTATAAAAAGAAAATCCCCGGAGTTTCGGGCTCCGGGGATGAGTATCAGGGAAGTGTGTTATTCGACCTCCTCGGCCTCAGCTTTCTGAATCACCTTCTGGTTGGGCGGGCTGTAGAAGAAGCTGGCAGGAGTATCGATAATGATTGCGCAGAGACCTGCAAAGGGATAGGCGTAGATAGCGCTGAAGTCGGCAGACATCTCACCGATACGGACAATGAGGTAACTGTTCCCCTGCTCTGATTTGAGCAAACGGTGGGAGCTCATGTTGCGAAAGAATGCGGGGGCTTCTGCAGAGGTTTCCACGCGTTTTACGGCGCCTTCAGGCAGGGTGCTGACCCATTTGCGATTGATGAAGCTGATGGCATCAGAATGGGTGTAGTGGCCGGATTTAATGCTGTTGGCCAGGCTTTCAGGAATCCTGGCGTACATGGGGGTGAACTCTTCATCTACGAGAGTGTAGCGCTCCGGGTGGCGCTTTTCGGCCGGAAGTTGGTCAGGGTTTACCCAAGGAGTGTTGTGGCGCTCTACCCATGCCTTCTGGCCGCACATGTACCAATCCTTATCTACCTGACAGAGGGTGGGCTTTTCCAGCGGCAGCAGGATAACGTCTGCACTTCGTCCGAAATCAGCAGCGGCTGTGCGGCTGCATACGCTGCAGGAGCTGGTAGCCAGCGCGCACATAGCGCCTGCCACAATCAATGCAATCTTCTTGAGGTTCATAGTAGCGTTAATTTTCGTTCAGAAATTGATGGAAGAATACAAAGGGAGCCATGACCGGTATGGCGATGTTGTATGCAAGGGTGCCCGGCCAATCGATGCATACCTGGTCTAAGGTGCTGATGACCCGAGTCAGTGCTGAGCACGGTTGAGGGGGCTCGTTCCCTTCCCAGATGGTATTTGTACCGGTGATTTCGGCCTTCACGCTGCATTTACCGGCGCCTGTCGGCAAACTGGCTACCCAGGAATCGTTGTTATTTTTCAATTCGTCTGCCAGGACTTCGATGCTGGCGTATCCGTCCTGACGTTGCAGCACAGTGGCCGTTCCGGTTGATACAGGGTGGTAAACAGTGGTCTCTTCGGCTCCTACCTTCTGCCAGGTGGGATTATTATTACCGGTGAGGAAGATGGAGTCGTGGATGACGGGGTATTTCTTGCGAAGCTGTTGCTTGGAGATAGCTACATAATAACGCCCCCCTGCCCGATACAGCTCTACATCTGATGTGAGCTCATATCCGGTGCGGATGGTCTGTGCCTCTTCAATATTCTTGTGCGTCTGCATATAGGCACAGGACGTGAGCTGTGCGCAGCCTAAAATGAGAAAGGCACTGGTAATAGCCCTGAAAGTCATACACATAGTCTAGCATATAGATTTTACCTTGTAAAGAAAAGGCTGAAAAAATAAGGAATGTTCGGGTTGGCATCATTAGATAATCCTCGATAAATCGGCAATTGGCGGGGTGCATATCTGTCGGAGCACGGGACTTTAGTCCCGAAAATATAAGCATTGGGGGGACTAAAGTCCCCCGCTCCGAATAAAACCAACTGCTCGCCAAACTCGGATTTTACGAGCAGAATAACAGGGCATCCTTTAATTATGCCAACGCGTAAGGAATGTTCCACGTGGAACATTCCTTTTCTGTCTGCTTATTGGGGTAAAACAGGCGGTAAGAAACGCGGCTGAGGTATCTGCAGAACTTCGTTCAGATGGCTCTGCCATATATCTGCAGTGCTCGGATAAAGGGAGATTTTGGCGCGGTACATAGCAGCCATGCAGGCTTGCTCGGCTCGTCGTACACAGGTGGCAGATATACTGCCTTTGTTCTTTATCTCTTCCCCTGCCCTCTGGAGTTCCTGGTAGTGTTTTTCCGCTTTGGAGAGTTGCTCCAGTGCGGTGGATTTGCGATTTGTTTCTGCCAGTGAGCGAGCGCGTATGGCCTCCACGAGGCAATCCTGGACGATTCGTACAGGGTCTCCATCCGGTGCGTTGCATGCTTTTGCGGCAGTGTTGATAGCCTGCCCTGCTGGAGGTGTCTTCTGAAGCACCAGGAGGCGCAGGAGGGCGGTTTTGCCTTCCCAATGGAGAAGTGTACCAGAATTGCTGGTTGATGCGCAGGAAGAGGCCTTCTGGGTGATTTTGCGTGCTTCCTTGAGAGCTTCAACCCAGCTATTGCGGGAATGTTGCTGAACGAGGGCTGAAATCAGTGAAAGCTGAGCGATGACGTATGCTTCTGAATCTGCAGAAGTGTTGTCGAGAGTCTTCCTGAATAGCACAACAGCGTCCTCGGCTCGACCTGCGTTGCAGAGTAAGCGACCGGCAAGGAGACGGGCTGCCGGGTTGCCTGGTAAGGCTTCTGTAGCCTTCAGGGCACAGGTCAATGCGCGCTCTGATGGTGGTGTGGAATATTCCTCAAGCAAGGCTCTGCAGAAATGAAGAAGCGGGTTTTCCGGATAGCGTTCAAGGAGTGCATCGGCCCTTCTGGTGATTTCTTCCGTGCCCTCCTTGTCTGCGTAATGATTCAGAACAATATCCCAGCAGGCAGCGAGTGTATCACGTCCATAGCGTGCGGCTCGTTCCTTGAATGCGGTGGCAGCTCCGTGGAGGTCACCGCCGATGTATTGCAGTAATGTAGAAAGATACCATTCCTCTACAGGGGTAAGCACAGCACCGGGCATCAATTCGTTCAGTCGCGCAAGGTGTGTCTTGTATGCTCCGCTTCCAGTCGGTGTGGACATCAGCATGCCTACATGTGCCAGTATGCAATCGGAATCCACCTGCAGTGCCTGTTGGAATGCAGTAGAGGCTTGCTCCGTATCGCCCATTACTGAGCATTGTAGTCCAAGATTTACAAGATTCTGTACTTCTGTAAACTCGCTGCTTACAGGTATGTTTACAGCACTGGTAATGGAGCGTCCTGATAAAGAGTTATCCTCTGCCCAGCAGTGTGTTGCAACTGCCAGGCAGAGGATGAAATTGAGAGGTCTCATGAGGGGTATCATTACATGCGTTCCGGCATGGTAATGCCGAAGAGACCCATGCCCTTCTTGAGTACACGGGCGGTCAGGTCGCAGAGTGCAAGACGTGTCTCGCGGGTAGCGCCTTCGCTCTTGAGAACGGGGCATGCTTCGTAGAAACTGTGGAATGCCTTGGCCAGTTCATACAGGTAAGCAGCCAGCAGGTTCGGTCGGCAATCATCGAGAGTTGCCGGCACAACCTCGCCGAAACGCACGAGTAGACGAGCCAGATTGATTTCAGCGTTCTCGTTGAGCGTCAGTGAATCCGGTGCAGTGAATTCGCCGTCAATCTTACGGAAGATGGAGCGCACGCGAACATAGGAATTCTGGAGATACGGAGCCGTGTCACCTGTCAGGGCAAGCATCTTTTCCCAGTCGAAGATGTAGTCGCTCATGCGGTTCTGGGAAAGCTCAGCAAACTTGATGGCACCGATACCAACAGCCTGTGCTACGGCTGCCTTTTCCTCTGCCGGCATGTCAGGACTCTTGGCTTCTACTACTGCAGTGGCACGTGTAACTGCTTCATCAATAACATCCTGCAAGCTGACCGTATCGCCGGAACGAGTCTTGAACGGACGGCGGTCTTTACCAAGGATGGAACCGAATGCCACGTGGCGGAAATCTCCCGTTACACCGCGCATGCGCTCAATATCGAAAATCTGCTTGAAGTGCTTTTCCTGGGGAGCGCCTACTACGTACCAGATAGCATCGGCATTGAAGTGTTCGGTACGATAATCGAGCGTAGCAAGGTCGGTTGTTGCATAGAGGAAACCACCGTCGGCCTTACGGATAATAGCGGGTACTGCGCACCATTCACCATCCTTCTGAACAAGGAACGGATCGTTCTGCGGCTTGTGGAAACCGTCGGAGAATACGCAGATAGCACCATCGCTTTCGCGGGCAATCCCCTTCCCTATCAGGTCTTCCACCAGCGGTGCAAGTGCGTCATTATAAGCACTTTCGCCCAACCAGTAGTCGAATGTGATGTCGAGCTGGGAGTAAATCTTCTCCAGACCAATCTTGGTTACTGCAATGCACTTCTGCCAGATGTTGAGGTTCTCTTCGTCACCACCCTGAAGCTTTACAAGCTCCTCCTTGCAGAGAGGAAGGAGTGTATCATCTTCCTTGCAACGCTGATTTACTTCCTTATATACATTAAGAAGTGCTTCAATGGGATCCTTTTCGAGTTCGTCAAGGTCAAGAATGTTCTTCCAACCCCAGAGAATCATACCGAACTGGGTACCCCAGTCGCCAATGTGGTTATCTGTAATAACCTTATGGCCCAGGAAACGAGCCAGTCGACCCAATGTATCACCGATAATAGTGGAGCGAATGTGTCCCACATGCATGGGCTTGGCAACATTCGGTGCAGAGAAATCGATAACGATAGTCTTCGGCTGTTCCACAAGGGCTACACCAAGACGCTCATCCTTGAGCATTTTCTCAGTCAGAGCAGCAAAATAGGTGGGCTTTACACGGAAATTGATGAAACCCGGGCCGGCAATTTCAAGTGTTGCGACCTCTGAATCACCAAAAGTTTCGATTACCTGTGTGGCAAGCGCACGAGGATTCATGCCGGCCTTTTTGGCAAGCATCATGGCAGCATTGCACTGGTAGTCACCAAAACGTAAATCCTGAGAAGGAGTTACAACAGGCTTGAAATCTGCGGGAAGTGCATCACCAAGCACAGACTGGAGTGCAGAGCTGAGCTTTGTGGAAAGTAGCGTAGGTATAGTCATATTTCTAACGCGATTCTACACGTTTTGCATTCATTTGTCAATGTTACACATCCGGTTCCACGTCAAATTTTGTTCCACGTGGAACAAATTCGTTAGCAAAATTCCTTGCAAGTAGGCCCTATCTGTGGTATATACATAATCAGCTGCTGTGTTCGTGACGCGTGGTTCTACAGGCCCGGACCGTTATAGAACTATTAGGGGCATCAAGCTTATATGGGTATTAATGTTCCGTCCAATGGATACCTCAGAGAACCCAGGCTCCGCACCCACCTGATTACAGGGAACGTGGCTCTTATACCACTGACGGCATGGCGGTGAATCTTACGAATGAATCCTGATTTTCAACGAAAATCAGGATTTTTTCATATATTTTGCTACAAGAGCATAGGTAAATGGACACATTACACGCATGGCCCAAGGTATTTTTCGCCAGATTGGGCCTTGAATTTTTGCATCGGCTATACGCTCACTCCAGGATTTTTTCCAGAAAAATGCCTGTCGTTTTAGTTCAGCAAAACGGTTTTTGAAATATGTATAGAGAATGCTGTATTCGGAATGCTTTGCCGTATAATTCTTGATTTCGTCCAGGATAATATCATGCGCCGGTATTCCGCGCAAATAATAATTACGCGCTGCTGAATCTGATTTAATTAGTTCAGAAATACTGTTTCCTGACTTATCTCCAGCCGAGGATATATTGGATTCGTGCCTTCTGTAATAGAGAAAAGTGGCATTCTCCGCTATGATAATGGTACCAAGCATGAGTGATCTGGTTGCAAAAACTGTATCATCCAGAACGCTGCAATCCTTGTGTAAATCACCAAAAACTTCAAAAATTCGTCGCTTCATACACATGGTGCCGCCCCACCAGGTTAAGCCTCGCGGGGCTTCATACTCTGTGAAATCGGCATAATGATATGATTTGAAAATTATCTCTTCAGACTTCGGATTTGTGGCAGGCGTGATTTTATCAGAAAAGGGGATTAGTCCGCCGGCGACTGTAACAGCCTCTGGATGCTGCAGGATACCCAGTGCGCTTAATCTGGTGCGGTCTGGATGCAGAATATCGTCTCCATCTACACGCATGAGCCAGTCGTATTTGGCAAGTTTTACGGCTATATTCATGTTGGTAGCCACTTTGCCGTTCTTCTCGGCCTTGTGTGTGACAATTCGTCTGCTTCCGGTGTAATGATATACTTTTTCTTCTATAATCTTAAATGTTGAATCAGAAGAGTTATCATCGCAGAAAATAAACTCAAGCTCTCCATCATATTCCTGTGAAAGTACAGAGTCTACACAAGCTCCAATAAATGCTTCCTGGTTATAACTCATAACCAGGATACTGATGGATGGAAGAGTGGGCTTCATGCTGCTCATATTATACCATTTATTCCTTTGCTATCAAGTGAATTCAGCGCTTGACTAACAAACAGTATCAGTGCATAATACCATCTGCAGCCATGAAATACTATTACCTCAACGAAGACAAGAAACCCCAGGGTCCGTACAGTGAAAATGAACTCGCTGCTTTCAAGCAGAGTGGATTGATAAATGATGAGACCTTGGCAGCCGTTGCTGGAGATTCGAAGTGGCGTCGACTCGGAGATTTACTCAACAAGGAGGTAGAAGCAGATTGTTCCACGTGGAACAAAGAACTTGGTAAATGTCCGCACTGCGAACAGATGCTCGAAGGCTCTTCGGTTCCTGAAGTTTGTCCTCATTGTCAAAAATCTATACATGGAGCAAACAAGGGATTGTGGTATGCCTTTTTGTATGCAGTAAAGAATTCATTTAACTACAAAGGTAGGGCAACGCGTACAGAATTCTGGGGATTTTATCTGTTCAGCTATATCATTTCACTGGCTGTAGGGCAGATTACCGGTATTTTTGTATCTGAGCAGCAGGCAATCATGGAGCAGGAAGTTGCAGCTCTCGATGAAAATGCAACACCGGCCGAAGCTATGCGTATTATCTGTGATTTCTTTATGGATCCTTCTGTAATAGTCTCTCAGGGTATATCCATCATTATCTCTTTAGCTCTTTTTATTCCGATGTTGGCAGTAACAGCTCGTCGTCTTCATGATACAGGTCGCTCAGTGGCGAGTCTTGTTGCTGGTTGTGTAAGTTATGTAGTGATGCTGGCATCTTCTGTTGCAATGTTTGCAATCCTGGCATCAAATTTCGAAGGGATTCTTGCAGATACATATAATATGGAAGAAGAAATTCAGGTAATGAGTACCTTCCTTGCAATGCTGGTAAGCTTTGGTATCTTCTGCCTCATCAGTATTTATCTATTTGTGATGATGGTTCTGCCCAGCAACCCCGGTAGTAATAAGTATGGTCCTTCGACACTTTTTCCAAAGGCTTGATTCATGAGTGCAGGGTTTACAGCAGGGCAGGGTAGTTTACCCGAGGTTCCCGGAAGTCGAGTGAATTGCGATAAGTGTGATGCTGGGCTTTCGCTTGAAAATGGCCGGTTGCCATACAAATGCCCTGTATGTAAGAAAGTATTGAGAGCTGCATCAGATTCTATATTTTCCAATTTGCTTTTTGCTCTCAGAAGAGGATTTTCTATATCTGGACGTTCCACGCGCGCTGAATTCTGGACTGCTGATATTATTACCTCGGTTCTTTTCGTAATACTACTTTTTGCACCATTATTATATCTGTTGAATGATAATGGGAGTTTCCTCAATTCTCCTTTATATTTCATATTAACGTGTATTTTCGGTTGCTTCCTTATCCTGGTGTATCAGATCTGCATCTCAGTACGCCGTCTTCATGATATTGGTCGCTCCGCGTGGTGGATTCTTTTATCAATTATTCTTACAGCGGTAAATCTGGCCTTCTTTTTTGTGCCGCTTGGGGTAGAATTATATAATCTGTCAATCTACTACAACGATTATTATGAGTTGATGGATGATCTCATGATTATCGATGATGAGCAATGTATCATGTTGACGAGTGAATTGATGAGTATATGTTCTATACCCGAGCCCGCGCTTGTAAGAGATTGGCTGCATCTAGAGACAAGATTAAATCATCCGCTTCATGGTTACCCGATTTATTTCAGCTTAATCGACAGAACCGTCTTTATTCTGAACTCAATACTTAGTGTGCTGCTTGTCATTGCTTTTTTCCTGGATAGCCAGAAGGGTAGCAATAAATATGGCCTCAGTCAGAAGTATCCAGTCGAATGAATGAATTGCCGCCAGTACCAACGGATAGTTTTCTGAGGAGAGCCTGGTCCGTATATAAATGTTGTCTTTCCAAGGAGAATTATGCACGTCTCTCAGGCCGAGCAGGCAGATTTGAGTACTGGTCGACAACTATCATAGGTCATTTATTCTGTCTACTACCCGTACCTTTTATATTTATATCACCTAATATATTAAGGCTTATAGAGTTACCGCTCTTATTAGTCTTAATTATCTATCTTGCGATGCCTATGCTGGCTGTTTATGTACGCCGTTTGCATGATGTAGGCTGGAGCGCGTGGTGGATTGCTATTCATTACGCTGTTGTTTGCGTGGTTTACGCTATAGGCGTGTTCCATGTGGTACAGCAGACTATCTTATATGGAGATGATATTTACTATATTCTCCAGAATGTTTACTCACAGCTGCAGCCTATCCTCCGCTATACTGCAAAACCAATGGAAATTCTTTCGGCGATTCTCTTTGTTGTAACTTTATTGCCTGGTAACCCGAAAAAGAACAAATATGGCGAGCCTGTGTAACATAAATGTTCCATGTGGAACAAAACCTGTCTTCATTCTCGGTCCTACGGGTAGTGGCAAGAGTGCAGTGGCAGTTGAACTGGCTGAAATACTCGGAAATACCGAAATTATCAGTGCTGATGCCTACCAGGTATACAAAGGTATGCCAATTATCACTGCTGCGCCCAGTTTTGAGGAACTTTCGCGTGTGAAACACCATCTTGTGGGCTTTATGGACCCCACAGAGAACAATGATGCGGCCGAGCATGCTCGTCGGGCAGGGGCTATTATTGAAAGATTACAAAAGGGTGGCATGCCACCCGTACTAACAGGAGGCTCAGGGCTTTACGTTAAGTTTATATCCCACGGAATTTCCCCTGCGCCACCTAGTGATCCGGTCTTGCGAGAGGAATTAAATGCACTTTCGCTCGAGGAAGCGGTGTGTAAACTGCAGGAAGCCGACCCTGAAGGGGCGTCGAACACCGATTTGCACAATCAGCGCTATGTGGTGCGCAACCTCGAGATAGTGCTTCTCGGGGGTAAACCGCTTTCCTACTGGAAAAACAACTGGCAGGAGCCTGCGGGCCCCGGATTCTGCATTGTGCGTGATACGGAAGAGCTCGATGCCCGCATTGCCCGCCGTGCCGAACAGATGCTGCGCGACGGTGCGATAGAGGAGGTTGCCGCTCTGGAGGCTCTGACGCTGTCTACAACGGCCTCAAAAACGCTTGGGCTGTCGCAGGTCCAAGATTACCTGAAAGGCCGTTTAACGCGCTCTGAGCTCGTTTCTGCGATATCTCTGGCCACGCGTCAGTACGCGAAGCGTCAACGGACCTGGTTGCGCCGTGAAAAGTGGCTCACACCTGTAGAGGTGAAGGCAGGGGAGACAGCCCGTGAGGTTGCTGAGCGTATAGCGCAGCAATTAGGCTGATACGATTTGCTCGAACAGGCTGTCGTGGTCGGCAAACACAACCTTGGCAGCCAGCTCTTCTATATTCTCGGGGCTCAGAGGGCCCTTGTAGCCCGGAGCAGTCACGCAGGGGACACAATCCCGCATTTCCTCATTGCGGAGCAGGGAGGGCAGCTGTGAGCTCGAATTGGCGGCATCCCACATACCGGTGAGAGCACCCACCACAAGAATCTCGGCAAAGGAGTTGCAGCGGTTAATCAGGTAGGTGATGCATTCGGGGGAATAGAACTCGGTCAGATTGCCGTCGTCCTCCTCCACAGCCTGCATCAGCTCCATCTTGATGACGTCGAGTTCGTAGCCTTGGGCAGGAGTCATTTCCACTTGCACATTCCAGTAAGCAGGCTTGCTGCGGTGCAGCAGGCTTTCCAGGAAACCGCACTTGCGCTTGCTGGTCACGCCGATGATACGGCTGTGGGAGCCGTCCATGTAGCAGTTCGAGCCCACCCAAATATCGCGTTTCTGGAGCACATCAAGCCCGGGCTGACCCAGCTGCCAGGGGGCAGTGATAAGCTCCGGGTAAGCCTGTTTATGGTTCTTGATGAGTAAAAGAGGGAAACGCATGAGGTGCGGTATTCTGCATGAGCGGGCACTGATAGTCAATTAAAATGTTAATTTTCTTCTGTCAGTCTGTTTACGGGGCTGAAGTTCCGTGCTTCAATAATAAAAAGCACCCCCTTTCCGGAATAGGGAAGGGGGTGCTGGGAAATCAGGGTTCAGTGGTATCAGTTCTGATACTCGGCAGCGGCCTCTGCGTGGTATTCCTGCAGCGTGCGCACCGTGGTCTCCTTGTTCTTGGCGTGCAGCATGGCTGCGGCGCAGGCACGGGCGCTGGAGAGGTCCGTGGCGTAGGAGATGTTGCTGCTCACCGCAGCGGCGCGGATGCTCACCTCGTCCTCACGCGCATCGTGAGAGCCGGGAGTGTTGATTACGAACACGATGTCGCCGTTCTTGATGCGGTCCACGATGTCGGGGCGGCGGCGCTCATGCACCTTGTAGGCGCGTTCGCACTCGATGCCGTTCTGCAGCAGGTGAATCATGGTACCCTTGGTGGCGCAGATGTCGAAACCGGCCTGGGCAATCGTGCGGGCAATATCCGTCACAAGGTGCTTGTCGCGGTCGTTCACCGAGATGAACACGAGACCTTCCTTGGGCAGGGCGTTGAAGGCAGAAATCTGGCTCTTCAGGTAGGCCACTTCGGGGTCAGCGTCGATACCCATCACCTCACCGGTGGAGTGCATTTCCGGGCCCAGCACCACGTCGATGCCGGGGAAGCGGTTCCAGGGGAACACTGCTTCCTTCACGGTGTAGTAGGGCGGCACCACTTCCTTGGTGAAGCCGAGCTCCTTGAGCTTGCAGCCGCTCATCACCTTGGCAGCCAGCTTAGCCAGCGGCACACCGATGGACTTGGACACGAAGGGCACGGTACGGGAAGCGCGGGGGTTCACCTCAATCACGTAGAGCTGCTCGTCCTTCACGGCAAACTGGCAGTTCATGAGACCCTTCACATTGAGCTTGGCGGCCAGCTCCTTGGCGGCGCGCATCATCTCCTTGTGCATGCCCACGGAAACGCGGTTCGGCGGGATGATGCAGGCAGAGTCACCGGAGTGGATACCGGCGGGCTCCACGTGCTGCATGATGGCACCCACCACGCTCGTCTCGCCGTCGGCAATCACGTCCACGTCAATCTCCATGGCGTGCTCCAGGAAGCGGTCCACCAGCACGGGGCGCTCTGGGGAGGCATCTACAGCTTCGCGCATGTAGGTGCGCAGCTCCTGCTCATCGTACACAATCATCATGGCGCGGCCACCCAGCACGAAGGAGGGACGCACCAGCACCGGGTAACCGATGCGGCTGGCCACGGCCACAGCCTCGTCCTCATTGGTGGCGGTGCCGGCCTCAGCCTGCTTCAGGCCGATTTCGTCCAGCAGGGCAGAGAAGTACTTGCGGTCCTCAGCCAGCTCGATGCTGCGGGGGCTGGTGCCGATGATGGGCACACCGCGCTCCTGCAGGGCGGCAGCGAGGTTCAGCGGGGTCTGGCCGCCGAACTGCACAATCACGCCATCGGGCTTTTCCTGGTCGCAGATGTTGAGCACATCTTCCAGAGTGAGCGGTTCGAAGTAGAGCTTGTCAGAGGTATCAAAGTCGGTGGAAACCGTTTCGGGGTTGGAGTTCACCATGATGGTCTCGTAGCCCAGCTCCTTGAGAGCGAAGGAGGCGTGAGAGCAGCAGTAGTCGAACTCAATACCCTGGCCGATGCGGTTCGGGCCACCACCCAGAATCATAATCTTCTTCTTGTCCGTCTTGCGGGCTTCGTTCTCCTCACCGTAGGAGGAGTAGAAGTAAGGCGTGATAGCCTCGAACTCAGCGGAGCAGCTGTCCACCAGGCGGTAGCAGGGCACTACACCCTGAGCCTTGCGGGCGGCGCGCACATCGTCCTCGCTGCAGTTGCGGGCAAGAGCAATCTGGCGGTCGGAGAAGCCCATCTTCTTGGCCTCGAGTAGGTCGAGCTCCTTCAGCTTCATGCCGGCCTCAGCCAGCTGCTTGAGCTGGTCCAGGAACCAGGGGTCGATGTCGGTCAGATCCTGGATTTCCTCCAGCGTCCAGCCGTTCACATAAGCAGTCTGAATCCAGAAGATACGCTCGGCATTCGGCACAGCCAGCTTGGCGGCAATCTCGTCGCGGGTCGGGTTCTTCGGGTTCTTCAGGTCAAAACCGAAGCCCCAGCGGCCGGTTTCCAGAGAGCGCAGAGCCTTCTGCAGGGATTCCTTGAAGGTGCGGCCGATGCTCATTACCTCACCTACGCTCTTCATGGCGGTGGTCAGGCGCTCGTCAGCCTTCTTGAACTTCTCGAAGGTGAAGCGGGGCACCTTCACCACCACGTAGTCGATGGTGGGCTCGAAGGAAGCGGGGGTCACCTTGGTGATATCGTTGCGGAGCTCGTCGAGCGTGTAGCCCACAGCGAGCTTGGCGGCAAACTTGGCGATGGGGAAGCCCGTGGCTTTGGAAGCCAGGGCAGAGGAGCGGCTCACGCGGGGGTTCATCTCGATAACCACGAGACGACCGGTGCGCGGGCACATGGCAAACTGAATGTTACTGCCGCCGCTCTTCACGCCGATTTCGCGGATGATGGCGAAGGAAGCCTCACGCACGATGGCGTATTCGCGGGCAGTCAGCGTCATGGCAGGAGCCACGGTGATGGAGTCGCCCGTGTGGATACCCATGGGGTCAAGGTTTTCGATGGAGCAGATGGCGATGCAGTTGTCTGCCACGTCGCGCATCACTTCCATTTCAATTTCCTTCCAGCCCAGCAGGCTCTCTTCGATGAGCACCTCGTGCACGGGGGAAAGATCCAGACCGCGGGAAACGATTTCCTCGAACTCGGTCTTGTTGTAGGCCACGCCGCCACCTGTGCCACCCAGCGTGAAGGCAGGGCGGATAATCATCGGGTAGTTGCCTACCACATTCTTGGCGATATCCCAGGCCTCGGCCATGTTGTGGGCCACACCGCTGGCGGGCAGGTCCAGACCGATGCGCATCATGGCATCCTTGAAACTCTGGCGGTCCTCGCCGCGGTCGATTGCCTCGGCATCAGCACCAATCATGCGCACGCCGTACTTCTCCAGCGTGCCGTTCTTGTGCAGTGCCATGGCGCAGTTCAGAGCCGTCTGGCCACCCAGGGTGGGCAGCATGGCGTCCGGGCGCTCGCGGGCAATGATTTTTTCCACATATTCGGGCGTAATCGGTTCCACGTAAGTACGCGGAGCGGTTTCGGGGTCGGTCATGATAGTAGCCGGGTTGGAGTTAACCAGCACTACTTCATAGCCTTCCTGTTTCAAAGCCTTACAGGCTTGAGTTCCGGAGTAGTCAAACTCACACCCCTGACCGATAACAATGGGGCCCGAGCCAATGACGAGAATCTTCTTGATAGATGTGTCTTTAGGCATGGTCAAGTGTAAACTTGCAGATATATGCCACAACTCGACCTAAATTGCAAGACTAATATGCAAGAAATTTGGAAG
Organism: Akkermansia sp.; assembly: GCA_045125705.1. Classification (GTDB taxonomy): domain Bacteria; phylum Verrucomicrobiota; class Verrucomicrobiia; order Verrucomicrobiales; family Akkermansiaceae; genus Akkermansia. Next base: position 36,159 of record JBGVNQ010000059.1, read on the forward strand.
AAAATCTAAAAATACAAGCGGCAGAGAGACTTACGCGCCCTCTGCCGCCTGGAAAACCGGGTTGGTCAGCTATCAGCGGAAGATAGCTTCGTACACCTTGGTGCCGTACTGGCGCCTGGCCTGAATACGGACACTGGGAGCGCCCCTGTGCACGCGGTAGGTGTGGATGAGGCCGTTGCTGCCGGCATAGGTGGCGTTCTCCACCTGGCAACTGGCAGAGCCCACGATGGTGAGCGTGCGGGAGCCTTCCGGCACAGCCAGTTTGGTATCCAGCTCGTATTCACCCGTGTTGTAGGCCGTGGCGAAGTCACAGTCTGTGAGGCTGGAAACCATGGCTGCCGTGTCAATCTTCGGAATGGTGAGCTGGAAAGCATTGAGGCGCAGCTCGTGCTCCTCGTTGCTCACGTTGGTGAAGGTGATGGCCTTGATAGGCTTGGTGGGCATGTACTTCTTCTGCACGATGAACTCATCGTAATACGGCTCCAGGTATGCCTTCTCAGTAGTGCCATCCTCCAGGGTGAAGGTGATTTCGCCCCACTTAAGCAGGTCCTTGTTGTCCAGGTTCACGTTCAGCTCCACACCTGTCACCGGCGTGGGCAGGGAGATATTGAAACTCTGACCAGGAGCAGCCTTGGCGGTTTCCATGATACGCACCAGGGCAATGTGGGTTTCATCGTTGTAGGCAGAGATGCTGTTCAGACCCGCAATGGTGTTGCTCAGGCGCACGGGCAGGGATTTGTTCACGGAGAACTCGCAGATAGCCAGGCGACGCTTCTGCTGGGGTTCCACCACGCGGTAGCGCAGGTAGCGGGCGGTGATGGGCTTCAGGCTCAGGTCGAGCAGCAGGGATACGCGCTTGTTCTCCTCGCCGATGGGGGTCCAGGTCTGGCCATCGGTGGAGTATTCCATCTGGCCACGCACGGGGTAATGCTTGGGACGCACACGGTCTGCCAGAAGCATCTTCACCGTCTTCACCGGCATGGGGCGGCCGAAATCCAGGCAGAACCAGTCACCCTCCTGCTGGTTACGGGCAGAGAGCCAGTAGGAGTTGAAATCATTGTCATTGATATTGGCGATATTCTCGTTTTCGTTGCCCATGTTGGTGCTGAAGGTGGGCATGAGGGCGCGGAAATCACCACCGGAGATATCGGAGTAGATGCTGGCGTTCAGGTAATTGTAGGTAGCCATCACCGTGGGGGTAATGGAGTAGGAGCCCACCTGGATGTCCTCTACGCGCTCTACCTTGCCGTTCACCCAGGCGTCGCGGCGCAGAGCCTTGATGGAGGCGAGTCTGTCCACCATGCGGAAGAAGGTGTCCATGCGTTCCTGGAGGCTGTGGGTGAGCAGGGCGCGCACGCCGTCGATACCGGCCATGCCCATGGTGCGGAAAGCAGAAAGCCACGGGGCGATTTCGCGCTGCAGCGTGCCCAGGTGAGAGCATTCGCCTATTTTCTCACCAGCGCTGGCTATGGTGCTGTAAAGCACCAGCATTTCGTTGCAGAGCTGGGTGTCAGGCGCGCCGTTCACCACGCTTTCGCGGAAGCGGGTGGGCAGGTCGCCCAGTGCCACGGATTCCTCGCGGAAGTATCCGTGCGTGTTGGGCAGCAGGTAGGAATTGTGGTCGCAGAATGTCTGCATGGCCGAGGCGCAGCAGGGGTACATGCGGGCAATGCCTTCCTTCCAGGTCTTGTCGGAGTCAAAGCCCTGGATATTCCAGGTGTAGTTGGCCACGCCGAAGAGACCCACCTTGCTGGCTTCGCTGCGCTCCATGGGGTTGGCCACAAAGCCGCTCATCTGGTTCTTCATGTCAGGGTGCTGGTCCAGGCCGTAGGTGCGGCCCATGGACAGGCGGGAGGGCTTGAAGTCGTTGCAGGGCCAGTTCCACCAGATGAAGGTGGGGCGCTTCACCAGCGGGTTCACCCACTGCTGACCCTTCATGGTGATATCATGCACCACGGTGTCGCCCGTCCACATCACGTGGATATCCTTGTGGAGGCCTTCACCGATGGTGGTGAGGAACTTTTCATTTGTCCAGCTCTTGTTGTAGCCTGTGGGGCACATGATGAGCTCCTGGTTCACATCCGGGTGCTTGCGGATGAAGTTTTCCAGAATATAGTTGCAGAGCTGCACCTGGCGCTCGGGTTTGCCGATTTCGCCGAAGGAGTCGTCCACCAGCACGCCGAAATCGCGGATGCCGATATCATACATCCACTGCAGTTTCTGGCACAGGCCATCCAGCTGCTTGCGGCCGCCTTCGTCGTCCCAGTTCACGGTGTTGGCGGGGTGAATGGCCCACACAAAGCGCACGCGGTTCTCCTGGGCGCAGCGCACCAGGGCAGCCAGCTCATAGGCCTTGCCCTTGGGGTAGGGCTCGTAGCAGCCTTCACCGTGGTGCAGGGGGTCATCCTTCGGGGCGTAGATGTAAAGGTTCATCTTGTTGCGGCCGTAGAAGCGGAACTGGCTCATGCGGCCCTCGAAGCTCCACGGAATGCCGTAGTAGCCTTCCACCGTGCCACGGTAGGGCAGGTCGGGCCAGTCCACCACCGTACCCACGGTGATATCGCCCAGCTCCAGCATGCTGCGGATATTCAGGTGGGGGAAGGGGTCCTTGTGGGCATCCTGCGAACCGGCCACATTCACCATCATCTGGCTCAGGGTCTGCTTGGCGTAGAACCAGCCGGCATCATCATTGTGCAGCACTGTCACGTGGCCCTCAGGCGTCACCTCGATGGCGTAGCCGCCGGATACATTTGGCAGCTGGTCCCACAGGCCACCCTGGCTCTGCGGGGTGCGGTGCTCTACGGTGAGCTTGTTCACCGGGGTAGACTGCTCATGCAGGCTTGCCTTCTGCGGTGTGGGGTATATTGTGCACATGTCGGAAGCGGTAGCAGCGGGGCCTACCAGCGCACAGAGTGCGGTCAGGGCGGTCAATAGTTGCTTTTTCATAAACTGAGTATAAGGGGAAGTAAATCGTTGAAATTGTCGAGTCGGTATTCAGGCTTGAGTGCCAGGCAGGCCTCGGCATCGCCCTGGGTGGTGCCGGCCCAGCCGGCGTTGATGATGCGCACGCCCACGCTGTGGCAGAGCTCGATATCGCTGGGCGCATCGCCCACATAGATGATTTCATCCGGGGTGAGCCCCCAGAGCTCCATGACCTGCTGTAGGCGCTCGGCCTTGCAGTTGTGCGTGGGCAGGCCCAGGCCGAACCATTCGAAAATGCCTTCCATGCCGTAGTACTTGATAGTGGGCATGGCGGTGTAGTGCTCCTTGCCGGAGATGAGACCCACGCGCATGCCGGTGGCTTTCACAGCCTGCAGCATCTCTACCGTGCCGGGGAAGGGGGCAGGGGCCAGCTGCGGGTGCAGGCGTTCGTAGGCTGCAACAAAGCGGTCGATGGGCAGGGCAGGGTCATCCGGGGCGATGCCCAGCAGCGCACCCAGCACCCCGCGGTCGCTCAACCCGAAGTGGGAGACAACTTCGTCCTTATCCGGGGTGTTCCCGGTGAGCTCAGCCACACACTGGCGGTACGACTCCACGCAGAGCGGAAGCGTGTCCCCCAGGGTGCCATCCATGTCGAATAATACGGCTTTGAGCATGTGAATAACGGAAAATTGAACCCGCAGCTTATCACAATCGCCCTGCCGTAGCAAGCACGCATTGATACTGCGTATTCATGAATACGCAATTCTCGTGTCAAATCTATCATCCTTTCGGATAATCAGCCCTTGGCGGGGAGCAGGATGATATCGTAGCCGAAGATATCGGTGAACAGGGCGCCCTTGGTACGCAGCGCCAGGTTTTCCAGCGTGAGATCGCTCACATCCGGCACCAGCAGCTCGAGTCTGCGTGCATTGGTGCGCACGCTGAAACTGCGGATGCGGCGGGAGTGGGCGCGTTCCATGGCCTCGGCCACGCGCAGCAGGGCCGCCAGTTTCTGCACGCGCAGACGGTCTGCCTGGTTGAGCAGGGCATAGGTGGGCTCGGCAATGGTGGGTGCGCCGTGGCGGTGGTAGCGGGCCAGCAGCCCCACCACCTCCACATCTGCCCGGGAGAGGCCGAAGATTTCGGAATTGAGGATGATGTACTGGCTGTGCTGGTGGTGTTTCTTGGGGTTGATGTAGCTGCCCACCTCGTGCAGAATGGCAGCCACCTTGAGCAGCAGGCGGTCGTGGCGGGTGAGGCCGTGCAGGTCCTGCAGCTGGTCAAAGAGGGTCATGGTCAGGCGGCGGATCTGCTGCCCGTGGGCTTTGTCCACCCGGTAGTGGTTGGCCAGCAGCACGCTGAAGTGCACCACTTCCTCCTCCAGTGCCAGGTCATCGTGGCGCCCGGGCATCAGGTTGCGCAGGAAGGCATGCGAGAATTCCTCTGCCGGGAACATGATGCTGCGCGGCTCGAAATCACGCGCCACAGCCAGATAAATCAGAGCTGCGGGCAGCAGGGCGCACACGCTGGCGTAGTCCTCCTTGTAGCGGGCGGGGCGCTGCGAGGGCGGGGTGGCGGAAATCTCATGTGCCAGGCGGGTCAGGCTGTCGATGCTCACTTGGTCGCCCTGAGCCAGTGGGGAGGAAATAACGTGGAAATCGGGGCCGTAGATGACCAGGGCATCGGGCGGCTCGGGCAGGTCATCTTCGATATCGTAGCTCACCTGTTCCATGATACCGCGGATGTGCTCGCGGATGAGGGCGCTTTCGCTTTCGGTGCCGGCCATTTCTGCAGCATCGCCGATGGCAATACCGGTGCGGTGGGCACCCATGCGGTAGCTGGCGTAGTAGCTGATGCGGCCTTTGTCGAACAGCAGCAGACGCGTGTTGCCCGGACCCACATGCAGCACCAGCACGCGCTTCTCGGCCAGCTCGCTGTGGTTGTCAATCAGGTTGCGCGTGTTCAGGTAGAGCAGGCGGGTCATTTCGCCATCGTCCATCACCTCGAGTTGCAGGCCGCAGGTAATCTGCATGCGGTTCACCAGCGTGTCCATGTTGCGCACATCCAGGAGAATGTTCGTGGCCAGCAGACGCACTTCCACCTTGCCGGCCAGGCGGTATTCGGCCAGCAGCTCGTTGTACCCCTGGGTAATCTGCACGCAGCGGTCGATGGTGTCGCGGGAGATGCAGCTGGCGGTGAACACATCGTAGGCCAGCTCCACGGGCTGCGAGAGTACATCCAGCACGCGTGTGCCCTGGGCCGTCTGCTCAGCCACCATCATCGAAACCGCATCGGCTCCCAGGAAAATGACAGCCTTCACCCCGTAGCTGGGGCGGGATTCCTTGCGTGTGGTGCTGCGGCGCGGTTTCTGTGTGCTGGTCGGCATAGTGGGTATTCTATACCAAGCCTCCCGGTGTTTCAAGCCCTCAGTTCGCATGATTCAATTGAAAATTGCATTCTGCTTCCCGATTTGTTACAATGCTTCCGCATGGCATATCTGGAGCTGGAGCATGTGAGTGTGCATTTTCCTGTGCGCAATACCTGGGGCACCACCGGTGAGGTGGTGCGCGCGGTGGATGATGTGTGCCTCTCGGTCAGACGCGGGAGCATCCTCGGCCTGGTGGGCGAGAGCGGCTGCGGCAAGTCGACCCTTTCCCGCGCCATCATGCAGCTTCAGCCGGTGACGAGCGGGCGTATTGTGCTGGATGGCACAGACCTCACAGCCCTGCCGCCGCGCGAGGTGCGCCGCCGCCGTCTGGATTTCCAGATGGTGTTCCAGGACCCCTATGCTTCGCTTAACCCGCGTTTCAGTATCTTTTCCACCCTGGCCGAGGCGCTGGGGCAGCGCGAGCCGCTCCCCCGTCGCGGTCGTGAGGATGCCGTGGCAGAGCTCATGGAGCGCGTGGGGCTCAGCCCTGAGCACATGTATAAGTACCCGCATGAGTTTTCCGGCGGCCAGCGCCAGCGCATCGCCATTGCCCGTGCCATAGCGCCGCGCCCGGCTCTGTTGCTGGCGGATGAACCGGTCTCTGCGCTCGATGTCTCTATCCAGAGCCAAATTCTCAACCTGCTCACCGATTTGGTGAAGGATATGGGAATCACCATGATTTTCATCTCACACGACCTCGGTGTGGTACATTATCTGGCGGATGATATCGCCGTGATGCGCCGTGGCAGCATTGTGGAATACGGCACGGCCGATGATGTGTTCCACCGCCCGCAGGCGGAATACACCCAGACCCTGCTGGCCGCTGTGCCGACACTATGAAGTGAATAGTGAATAAGGAATAGTGAATAGTTTTCTGCACCTATGAATACCGAGCTTCAATTTCTTTTGTACGATGACCCGTCTGAAAATAACAACATAAACGTGGTCATCAAGGATGATACAATCTGGGCTACTCAGAAAACAATTGCTGAGTTGTATGATGTTCACCCATCGTCAGTTGCAAGACATCTTGGAAATATATACGAGGAAAAAGAGTTAGAAGAATCATCGACAATTGCAAAATTTGCAATTGTCGTGAATCGTGGTTTTCGAGGTGCGGTAAAAGAAGATATGTTTTTCTATAATCTCGATGCCATTATTTCCGTGGGGTATCGAGTAAATTCGCGCAAGGCTACGCGGTTCCGCCAATGGGCTACGCGCACGCTCAATGAGTACATCCGCAAGGGATTTGTGATGGACGATGAGCGTCTGAAACAGGGGCAGACGGCCTTTGGTAAGGATTATTTCCGCGAATTGTTGGAGCGCGTTCGCTCCATCCGCGCGAGCGAGCGCCGCATCTGGCAGCAGATTACCGACATTTTTGCAGAATGCAGCATCGATTACGACCGTGAGTCGCAGACCTGCCGTAATTTCTATGCTCTGGTGCAGAATCGTTTCCACTTTGCTATCACGGGCAAGACAGCCGCAGAGATTGTGTATGATTCTGCCGACCATACCAAGGAAAATATGGGGCTTCTCACCTGGAAACGCGCTCCGGAGGGTCGCATCCTGAAATCGGATGTGACCGTGGCCAAGAATTATCTGGATGAAAAGCAGATTCGCCGACTGGAACGCGCCGTGACGGGCTTCTTTGACTATATCGAGGACCTGGTGGAGCGCGAGAATACGTTCAACATGGCTCAGTTTGCCGAAAGTGTGAATGAGTTCCTGGCTTTCCGCCGTTACGAGCTGCTGCCGGATAAAGGCCGTATTTCGCACGCTCAGGCAGAAGCCAAGGCTCACGCAGAGTATGATATCTTCAACAGGACCCAGCTCATTGATTCGGATTTCGATAAACTGGTGCGCCGTACTCGTGAATCATGACTGATACCCTTCATCCCTGTGTGAGGCCGCGGCGGCGCTTTGTGCTTGCCTTTTTAGGGGTATGCCTGCTGCTGGTGCTGATGGACTTTGCCCAGATTGGCACTTTTAAACTGGATTTTTATGCGGTATTCCTGGCGGAGCTGCTGCTGCTGGCGTTGCCCTGCCGCACGAGTTATGGTACACTGATGCAGTTGGTGGGTCTGGTTATGCCCGGCTGTGGGGTGGTGATAATTGGATTCAGCATTTTGGAGGAGATGGGCGTGTATTTCCCGCATTGGGAATACATGGTGATGTATCCGGTTGCGCTGACGTTCTGGGTTGGAATGGTGCCGTATCTCCTTATCTGGGCTTGTGTATCGCTCTGGTATAAGGCCTCGAAACAGAAATCACAGACTGATTCGTAAAGAGGAATTGCAGACAATGGAGAAGGAGCTACATCCCTGTGTGAGGCCGCGGCGGCGCTTTGTGCTTGCCTTTGTGGGGGTGTGCATGCTGTGGGTTCTGGTTGCTTGCTGTTGCTATGGTGTTGGTTCTGCGGAGTTTGCCTTGTTGTTTCTGCTGGGTGCAGGAATGCTGCTTATACCCAGTCGCACGAGCTATGGTACTCTGATGCAGCTGGTGGGGCTGGCAATACCGTTAAGCGGGGCTGTTGCGGCGGGAATCATGGTGGTGGAGGTGTTGTATCCTTCCGCGGAAAAGGTTCCCTGTACCCAGCTGGCCATGATTCCGTTTATAGTGGTTTGGTTTGCGGGGCTGGTCTTTTACCCCCTCGGTTTTGCTCTGGTGGTCCTTTTTGAGCGGCGCAGAGTGGCAGAGCGACATAAGATGCAGAAATAACTGGCGGGGGCAGGGGATTTGTGCTAGATTGTGGGGCATGATACGTTTTCTTTCCTGCATAGCGGCTGTGGCCATGTTGGTGCTGGTGGGTTGCCAGCAGGTGTTGCACCCGAGTTGGCCCGAATATAAGGGCTACAAGAAAGCCCCTTATACGGTGAAAGGTACGCGCTTTGTGCCCATGAGCGTGGAAAGCGCCCTGCATTACAAGGCCACCGGCATTGCCTCTCATTATGAGGCGGATGGCGATATTGGCGCTATCGGGCAGAAATTGTACCGTCACAAGCGCTACGCTGCCCACCGCACCCTTCCGCTGCCCTGCACAGTGCGTATCACCTGCCACCGCACAGGCAAGAGCTGTATCGTCCGCGTGGCCGACCGCGGGCCGTATATCAAAGGCCGCCTCATCGATGTGGGCACCAAGGTGGCCAAGGAGCTCGGCTTCTACGAGCGCGGGCTTGATACGGTGACGGTAGAGGTCATTTCCGTGGGTGATGGCAAGTGGCGCCGCTATCCGTAAGGTCCGAACGAAGTGAGGATTTCGTCGCGGCAAAGCCGCGATATCGTCACAAAGTGATTTCGTCCAGCCCCTCTGGGGCTGGATTTCGTTTTCCGAGAGGTTGGAAGGATTATCTTTTTCCCAATAATAGGGAAAAATACATACCCCTGACAAAAGGGAAACGATATCCGGCTGCGCCGGACGATATCCCCTGACGGGGACGATATCTCCCCTGTGGGCGACGATATCCTCCCGGTGGTCGGACGCAAAAAATCCCCACTCCGTGCGGAATGGGGATTTTTTGTAAGGTAATGGAAACCTTCAGCGATTAGGCGCCGAGCTGGAAGCGCTCGAAAGCCTTCACGGTGATGGTGTCGCCCAGAGCCTTGCCGGTGGCGGCCACGAGAGCCTCAACGGACATGGAGGGGTCCTTCACGAACTCCTGGCTCATGAGGCAGCTCTGCTTGTAGAGAGCCTTGAGCTTGCCGGGAAGAATCTTCTCCAGCAGGTGCTCGGGCTTGCCTTCAGCGATGAGCTGAGCCTTGGCGATTTCCTGTTCCTCGGCCACGAAGGCGGGGTCCAGGGAGGAGGAGTCCACGCTCTTGGGAGCGCAGGCAGCGATGTGCAGGGTGATGTCCTTGCACATGGTGGCGAAAGCCTCAGCAGCGGCGGTCTCGGCCTTGCCGGTCTCCACCTGCAGGAGCACGCCCACCTTGCCACCCATGTGGATGTAGGAGGTCACGGTGCCCTCGCCGGCCAGCGTGTAGCGGCCGAACTTGCGCAGCTTCATGTTCTCACCGATGGCAGCGCACTGCTCAGCAATGTACTTCTCCACGGTGGTGCCTTCCATGGCCACTTCCAGAGCCTCAGCCAGCGTAGCGGCGGAGGAAGCCTTCAGCGTGGCAGCAACCTGAGCCACCAGAGACTGGAACTTCTCGCCCTTGGAGCAGAAGTCTGTCTCGCAGTTGATTTCGAGGATGATGCCATCCTTGCCCTCAACCACGGTGGTCACGATACCCTCCTTAGCCTCGCGGTCGGCCTTCTTGGCGGCCTTGGCGATGCCCTTCTCGCGGAGGTACTTCACGGCTTCGTCCATGTTGCCGTCGCACTCCATGAGGGCCTTCTTGCAGTCCATCATGCCGGCGTCGGTCTTGACGCGCAGCTCTTTCACCATTGCGGGTGTGATATCAGCCATTGTCTTGGAATAAAGGGGTTAAGATTTAGGCGGGCTTGTTCTTGTTGATAGCCTCTACGAGCACGGAGAGGATCAGACGGATGGAGCGCACGGCGTCGTCGTTGCCGGGGATGGGGAAATCCACGGTCTCGGGGTCGGCGTTCGTGTCGGTCAGCACGATCACGGGGATGCCCAGGATGTGGGCCTCGCGGATAGCGATGTCCTCGTGGTCAGCGCCGATGGCGATCATCACGTCGGGAGCGCCACCCATGTTGCGGATACCCTGCAGGTTGCGCTGCAGCTTCTCGCGCTCACGGGCCAGAGCGGCGAGCTCCTTCTTGGACATGCTCTTGTACTCGGGCTGCTTGTCGAGGTTCTCGAGGTAGTCAAGACGAGCGATGCTCTTCTTGATGGTGGCCATGTTGGTGAGCATACCGCCAAGCCAGCGGAAGTTCACGTAGTACTGGCCGGTAGCCTCAGCGGCTTCCTTCACGGCTTCCTGAGCCTGGCGCTTGCAACCCACGAACAGAATCTTCTTGTTCTTGGCGGCAAGTTCACCCACGAAGGAGCTGGCCTTGTCGAGGCACTTCTCGGTCTCTTCCAGGTTGATGATGTGGATGCCATTCTTCTGGGTGAGAATGTACTTCTTCATGTTCGGATGCCACTTGCGGGTCTGATGACCAAAGTGAACACCGGCTTCCACCATCTTCGTAACGAGTTCGTTAATCATTTTATGTATGTATGTTGTGTGTAACCTTGCGTCAGGATACACGGGGTTTTGGAAGGTGCTGCGCTTAGCCCCCAGCCCTCCGTTGTTTGTATTGCAGCATCAGCGGGGACGCAGAGAATACCCCCATAGGGGTTGAATGTCAAGCAAAATGCTGATTTTCAGAAGGCAAAATGAAGAATCTAAAGCAAGCGTGCCACCGGCAGGTGGCACGTGGTGTCCGAATCAATTGGTTTCGACGAGGATATAGGGCGATTTAAGCAGCTTCCGGCGCTCGCTTACCTCCTTCCTTAGCGACAACAGAAGACAGATTAAGACAAGCGCGATAATGGCAGGTGTGGCAATGAGGGAATCCTCATTAATCATGGCGTATTCGGGGTTGGCTGGGTCGTATATCAGGGGAATCTGCGCGCCGATTTCGTACTCGGGTGCTCCCGAAGTTCCCTGAATGCAGGTGCTTTTGCACACGTCGCCACTCACGGTGGTAAAAATCGCCACAGGGAAGAACATGGTATACTCCGGGTCCTCGTCATCCTCTTTTTCATAGTCTACGACAGTAGCAGTGGTCTCCTGCCCTGCAAAGTACATGTAGATATAACCGGAATGCAGCCACAACCCCAGCGCCAGGAGACAGGAAATCAGGATTTTTTTCCACGAAATCGTGTATTTGATTTTCGGACGCCGAATGAGGCGCGGCTTCAGTGTTTCGTTTTCTGCCGGCAGTACTATGCCGAGTTGCCCGAAGATGGAGGCAGGGTCATGTTCCGGAGGTAAGTTGATGAACCCGCGGGGCATAGGTTCCTTGCCTATCTGCTCAGAACCCAGGTAATAGTCCATGTGGCCGTTTGAGCGGTGCAGTATCCTGTACACCATCTGCGGATGCACAGCAAAAGACAACACGACAGGTACATGCTTCTTACTGGTGGAATGCTCGATAATGTATGCTCGTTTGTTAGAGAGAGCATAGACCTCGTATCTCCCTGTGTTACGTTCCGTTTTTGCTACCAGGGCTACAATCACAGCCAGATACATGCATGTACGGGCCAGAAAGGAGAATTCATCGCTGATATTTAACCATTCTACGGCGCGGCCCGCCAATGCCAGAACCAGCAATAGAATAGCCAGAGGCCACAGAGATCTGCGCTTGCCGGCGGGAGCAGGTTTGTTTTCTGCGGTGTAGCTCCAGAGCAGATGCTCATCTTGTTTCAACTCAAACGGTAGGGGATTTAAGGGAGATTTCATCGTGTATGCGCTATTTCAAATTCGAAGGCAGCAGCATTACTCAGCCCTGCTGGAGCATTCCACCTCAATGACCGCACTCCGGCGTTCTCTGCGCCAGCGTCTCATCTCCTTCCAGACGCTCCACAAGGCCCAGATAATGCCGCCCAGCATCACCAGGGGACGTATGAGGATACTGTCGTCCTTGATGGTGGCATAGCGCGGCTCATCGGGATGGTACAATATCTGTACTGTGTCCCCTGGTTCACATGCAGGGCTCTTGTCATAGCCTGTCTGGCTGTTCGTGACACAGGTACGGCCATCGGCTGTATGGAAAGCAATGATGGGATAATACACCGTCACCTCACGCCTGTTGCGGCGGCCGCGTTTCTCAGTTCCCTGCTCGTATGTTACCACCTTTGCAGTGGTTTCCTCACCCAGCACATAGAGGTCTGCACCGTGGTTATCGTATCCCAGAATAAAGCCAGTGGCAAAGAAACAGGTAAGAAGCGAATAGCCAAAGACACTGAGCAGCGCCGGAGTGGGGCGTTTGTATTCACAGACGGCTCGCTTCTTCTCGCCCTTGACTGGCATCGTGGCACTCAGCTGTTCAAAGATGGCAGCGGGATCCAGCTCCGGAGGCAAGTATAGAAAGCCCGTGCTGAGAGTCAAGCTGCCGCGGTGTTCCTTGCCCAGCACATAATCCACCGTGCCGTTGCGGCGGTGTTTTACCTTGTGGATCATGTGCGGGTGCACCTCGAAACTGATGACCAGCCACTTGTCAGCTGCCTTGTCGAGGCGTTCCTGAATGTAGGCTTTCTTATCCGTCAGCACATACGTCGTGCGGCGGACAACCCTGCGCTGGTGTACGAGACTCGCCAGCCCCACGGCGATAATGAACAGGAACAGGCCTCCGAATATAAGCGCCAGTTTGCCGGTCAGTTCCGCCTCGGCCAGGCAATAGATGATACCGCACCCGGCAACCAGAGTCAGCAGGACACCCAGCGTCACCAAGTCCCACGTTGCCGGGGGCATTGGCCTGCGGCATATCCACAGCAGTTTCTCCCCCTCAGGCACAACGAAATCCACACCCTCAGGCGGTATGAACCCCGCCCCCTCGGGCACCACGATGTCCGGGTGTTCACTCATAAGCAGACTCTGGTTTGCTGCGCACTCACTTGCGCGAGGTGGTAGTTACTTTCTCCCGGCCATGCGGGCGGCCAGCACCAGGTAGGTCACCAGCTTGGGAGTATCGGCCAGCAGCTGCTGGATTTCAGCAGGGAAGGGCAGGGTGGTCACAGCCTCGGCCTGGATTTTGCCGCCCGTCTTCATGGCCTCGGTCACAAACTTCTGGATGATACCCACGGCCTCCTTGTTGGCCAGCAGGGTTTCAAGCTCGGTCTTGATGCCCTCGGGGCAGTTGTCGCGCAGGTTGCCCATGACCTTGTTGCGGATGGCGATAGCGGCAAGATTCTGAAGAAGTCCCATAATCGTGTGTGTTTCTATGTGTTGGTTTGTTGTTGTGTATCATACTGCCCCGGCGGGGTAATGTCAAGAATGTACGGACAAAATACTTGACGCCACGGGGCTTAGCTGGCATACTCACACCTGCCGCCGGGAACACCCCCGGATGCGCGGCTGGAAAACCCCGCCAGGACCGAGAGGTAGCAACGGTATTCAGACCACGCTTGTCGGGGTGTTGTTTCCGGCGGTTTTTTTTGCTTGCTTGTGTGCTGCTTGCGGGGTAGGATGGTGGTATGAAGGTAGTGAAACTGCTGTGCGTGGTGCTGGTGGGGTGTCTGGCGCTGCTGGCCGGGCTGCTGCTGCCGCGAAAAATCCCGGTCGTGGTGCAGGAGCCCGAGCGTACTTTTTTGTATCGTGTGCCGGAGGATGCCAGCTACCTGGACCTGACTGCGGCGGCCCGGGAGTTCCATAAGGTGGACTTTGATGATTCGCCGCCGGTTTTTATGCTGGAGGACACGCAGGGCCGGCAGATGGTCTTTAATCTGGGGATGCAACGAAGCATCGGAGCGTATGAAGCATACCTCTTTTTCGAGCCGGCGCGGCCAGGGCGGGTCTGTGTGCACGCAGAGGGATACCTGGGGCGGGATTTCCGCGTGTTCCGGCTCACGGAGAAGAAGGCCATAGCAGATTACCTGCTCCGGGCGTATCGGCGGCATGTGGAAAACGGGGGTGTAGACTATCATTCGGCTGTTTATCTGGTGCCCATGAGCATGGAGCTCTGCTTTGCGGAGCATCTGGATTTGCTGTTTCACCTCTGTGGCGGTGTGGAACCGATGTTTGAGCTGGATATCGCTGTGCCGATGGTTGCTCCCTCGGGTAAGAGTGTGTATCACCATGAACATGAGGTGGATGGCAGCGTGATTCCAGCCGAAGATACCTGTGGGCGTGTAGAATTCTGATGCCGATGCGCAGGAAGTCGATACAGAAACTGCTGAAAAAGGTGGGTTGGCGACCGTGGGTGTACCTGGTGCTGTTTGTGCTGGCTCTGGGCTGGGCGGCGGTACCATCCTCTATGACTCCCTTTGTGTTCTGTGTGCAGCCGGGGTCTACTTACCAGGATATGGAGGATGCTATCCGCCGCTGGTATTTACCGCAGAAGGATGGCTGGGAGGATTGGCAGCAGCGCCCCATTGTGCTGCAGGATACTCAGGGACGCCAGCAGGTGCTGGATGTGCTGATGCTGCGGCCGAGTAATCATTTTGCTCCGGACTTTTTTTTTGGGGCGGATGCCGCAGATGAGGTCTGTATTCACCTGTCCGGCGTACCGCCCCGGAAGTTCAAGGTGACCGAGAAAGAGGCCATAGCGCAGTATCTGGGTGAGCTGTGGCGCGCGAATCCCGAGGAGCAGTGCTGCCCTGCCATTTACCTGTTTGCCTGTAATCTGAGCCTGCCCATAGCGCCGCACCTGGAGCTGGTGCACTACCTCTGCCAGGTGCTGGAGGGGGAGTTTTCTGTGGATTATGGTGTGCCCTTGCCTGATGAGCCAGCCAAATTTCATCAATACCTGCACAAGTCCGGGAGGTAAACAGATTAACCTCCTGCAGGTGCGTTCCCGCAATATCCTTCCCGGTGGTAATGGGGGTTCATTCCCGTACGGGAATGAAATTGTAAAAATTGAGAGAGTGTCTGAATTTTATTCCCGAGCGGGAATGGAAAAGGCTTAGTTAAACGTTGTGGTTTATCGTGATATGGCGTTCGTAAATCTGTCGGGGCACGGGACTTTAGTCCCGTAAATATGATTGATAATGACCAAGAAAAGATTAACAGCACTAAAAACGAAATCCAGCCCCTTGCGGGGCTGGACGAAATCACTTTGTGACGAAATCCTGCCGTTGGCAGGACGATATCCTCGCTGCCGCTCGGGCTTTAGAACGGGATGTCGTCGTCCTCTTCGGCGGGCATGGGGGGAGGAGGCGTCTGCTGCTGGGGGCGCTGCTGCTGGTAGCCGCCGTTGGAGTAACCGCCACCGTTGCTGTAGCCGCCGCCGTAGTTGCCGCCCTGCTGGTAACCACCCTGGTTGTAGCCGCCGCCGTTGTTGTAGTTGTTGGAGCGCTGCTGGTAGCCGCCGCCCTGCTGCTGGGGAGCGCCGCCCTCGCGGCCGCCGAGCAGCTGCATGTTCTCAGCCACGATGCGGATCTTGCTGCGCTTCTGGCCGGTCTGCTTGTCTTCCCAGGTATCCTGCTGCAGGCGGCCTTCGATGAACACGGGGCGACCCTTGGCCAGGTACTGGCCGGCGATTTCTGCCGTGCGGCCCCAGCAGGTCACATCCAGGAAGGTGGTTTCCTCGCGGCGCTCGCCCTCGTTGGGGCCGCTGCTCACGCGGTTCACTGCCAGGCGGAGCTCGGTCACGGTGTTGCCGCGCGGGGTGGTGCGCACATCCGGGTCAGCGACCAGGTTGCCGATAATCATTACTTTGTTCAAATTAGCCATATTTACTCGTTGTGTGTTATGCTTCGGTAAAAAAGCCGGAGGAGTGCCGGCGCTGTCTATATGGTGCTATCCTACCTGCCCGTGGCGGCCTTGACAAGCAAAAATGTGGTATTCAGGCGCTTTTATTCCCTTGCTGACGTGAATATAGGCTTGCATCCTGCGGCGTTACGTTGTACAATCCGCACACCCGCAGGCAGCGGGGTATCACCATTTTATCTCCCATGAAAGTTGAACTTATCGAAAAAGCCGCTCAGATCGTAGGCGACAACCAGCTGCTGGTCAATATCGTATCCAAGCGCGTTCAGCAGCTCAACCACGGCTCTGACCCCTTCATCGTCACCACTCCCGAGATGCAGTGCGGTGATATCGCTCTCACGGAGATTATCGAGGGCAAAATCACCTGGCACGAGATGACCCCCGAGGAGCTTGCCGCCAGCAAGGGCGAGGCTGTCGAGGCTGATCCCTTTGCCGAGCTTGCCAAGGACGCCGCCAACATGGCTCCTTCCGAGCCCGATACCCTCACCATCACCCCTGATCTGTAAAGCACAGACGCATCCCCTTTCAGCGCGACCCGGCAGGCTCCCCAGAACGGTAGCGCCGGGTCGCAGCTTTTTCCACCCAACCCCCACATTCCTATGGCCAAGAAACCCGCCCCGCAGAGCAACCTTATTTCCAGCAACAAGAAAGCAGGCCGTGATTACGAAATCATGGGCCGGTACGAGTGCGGCATCGAGCTGCGCGGTACCGAGGTGAAATCCATCCGCGCAGGCAAGGTGAACGTGGCCGATGCCTTCGCCCGAGTGGAGAAAGGCCAGATTTTCCTCTACGGCTGCGACGTGCAGCCCTGGGAGACCGCCGGCAAGTGGTTCCAGCATGAAGCCAAGCGCCCCCGCCGCCTGCTCATGCATAAGCGCGAAATCCTGAAGCTCGAAATCCAGCAGGCCCAGAAAGGCTTTGCCCTCCCCCTCCTGCGCCTCTACTGGAAAGACGGTAAGGTGAAGGCCGAAATCGGCATCGGCCGCGGTAAGACTCACCGCGACCAGCGCTACGACCTCAAGGCCCGCGCCGAAATGCGCGAAGTGCAGCGCGAGGTGGCGAAGTTCAATAAGGCACGGTGGTAACAAGTGCATGTTGAATGTAGAATTTTTAATGTTGAATGTGTAAAGTACCGTTCGCTGCGCTCACATGGAGAAGAGGATGAACAGGGAGGAAATGTACGAGCGAACTATGCAATTCTCCGTTCGGGTGGTGCGTATGGTGAAATCCATGCCGCGAGGAATTACAGAAGATGTTATTGCAAAGCAGCTTACAAAAAGCGCAACTTCCATTGGTGCCAATTACCGGGAAGCCTGCCATGGTAAATCTTCTGCAGATTTTGTGTCGAAATTGAAAATATGCGAAGGCGAGGCAGACGAAACGCTGTATTGGCTGCAGTTGCTGGTGAATACCGATGTGATGAAAGCCTGTAAAATGCAGGCGCTCGTCGACGAAGCCCGGGAGTTTGTGGCCATGTTTACCGCTGGCACAAAATCTCTCAAATTCAATTCATAGGTGAGCGAAGCGAACGGAATTTAATACATTCTACATCCAAAATCCAACATTCAAAATTTCCATGAATCTCCGCGGTCTAGTTCTTGATTACCTGCATACCCTGCAAGCCAGGGGGGTGCAGCGGCTGGCTGTGGATGATGAGGCGCGTGGGGTGCTGCGAGAGTGGATGCTGGCGGCCAAGCGTGGCGGTGGGCGTCCTCTGCCGCCTGTGCCTGCTCAGGTGGCTTCTGAGGTGCCTGTGGCTGCTGGGTCTGCACCTGTTGCGGCTCCTGCGCCGGAGGCTGCTGTAGAGCCTGTGGGCGCCTCGCTGGGGGCTGAATTGGATGCTCCGGTGCCTGTGGAGGAGCAGCCGATGGAGGAGATACCGTTTTTCCGCCCCGGCGGGTCAAATGCCGAGGAAGCCTGGGCCAACATGCAGCGCATTCTGCCCACCTGGCAGCCGCTGCGCCAGCTGGGTACGCTGCGCGACAAAGTGGTGCTGCCGCAGGGTGATACGCGCGCTGCTATTGCCTTTGTGGGCGATGCCCCCGGTTTCCACGATGAGAAAGCAGGCCTGCCCTTCCAGGGTGAGGCCGGCGGCAAGCTGGATGGCATGCTGAAGGCCATGGGGCTGACCCGCGAACAGGTCTACCTGACCCAGATGCTCAAGTTCCGGCCCGCCCAGCCGCGCCAGACGCTCAACACCCGCCCGCCCAGCGACAAGGAGCTGCGCTTTAGCCTGCCCGTGGTGGATTTTGAGATGCAGCTGGTGCAGCCCCGTGTGATAGTGGCGCTGGGTGTCATTGCCGCCCGTGGTCTGCTGCAGCAGGGTAATCTGCCCCTGGCCGCCTACCAGGAGCGCATCTGGAATTACAACGGTATTCCTGTAATCGTGACCCACCACCCCAGCTACCTGCTGCGCACCAGTGATTTAGGTGAGCGCCGCCGCCTGTGGGAAGAAATGCTGCACATCATGGAAATAGCCGGCCTGCCCATCAATGAAAAGCAGCGCAGCTACTTCCTGCCGAAGATAGTTGAGTAGAATTTTTATTTCCAGGATTAATTAATTGTCTGATTTATAAAGAAAAAGTTCTATGAGCCGAACATTTCAGGAAGCACAGGGTCGTGTTATTTGGGCGGATATTTGTAGAATTGTATGCATTTTCAGCGTACTTATTCAGCACAGCATATTTTTACCGGAAGGGTATTTCTCACCTTGGCATGGTATCATTATGGGCCCAAGTTATGATATGACTCGCCCTATTGTGCCAGTATTGGTGTTTTTCTTTTTGTCTGGTTGGTTTCAGAATCCAAAATCACGATATTTTGAGTGGAGGAAGGTACTTTTCTTCTTTTTGCCAGTCATTGTATTCTGGAATTTAATGCAAGTGGCGGCGAATTTGGATTTATTGCATAATTGGAAAAGTGTATTGATGCGCATAGGTATCTGGCAAAGGTATCCGCTTAATGAGCCTTTGTGGTTTTTGATAGAGTTGGCTGGATACACGTTATTGTTACCACTTATACATCGCATACCATTTTATTTTCGTATATCACTTATCGTGATTTTATTGTGGCTTGGAAATTGCCATTATGACCGGGCAACTTGGGGCTTTAGTCACTACGCAAACAATATTTCATTCTTTTTTGCCGGCACGGTGGCTAAAAATATGAATCAGGCTGCTGTGTGTGATTTTTTTAAGAAGACAGCCATTTGGTTTGTTCCTGTTACTGTATATTTGTTCTATCATCCTTTCATTTCCTTTCTCCCCAGTTACTCATTACCTGCTACGGTTGTGAATAATGCACTAACTCCAGTAGTTGGATTGATGTCTATATTTGGCGTATCTATAATGCTGGAGAAATTAGTTCCAAAGTTT
Organism: Akkermansia sp.; assembly: GCA_045125705.1. Classification (GTDB taxonomy): domain Bacteria; phylum Verrucomicrobiota; class Verrucomicrobiia; order Verrucomicrobiales; family Akkermansiaceae; genus Akkermansia. Next base: position 55,209 of record JBGVNQ010000059.1, read on the forward strand.
GCATGGAAATTAGCACAATACGCGCCGGCTGTATTTTTTCTTTATGTTTCACATTGGCCAGTGTTTACGGCTTACGCAGATTTTGCTTCTTATTTTGAAATACCACCTCCCCCGCCACTGATTATGCCTCTTGCGCATATTATTTTCATGGTTGCCGGTATAGCGATATGGAAATTGGGCATACGGATTCCCTGCCAATGGGTACGAACTATTGTGTTTGTGTACCCGTATAAATTACCTCAAAAGGGTTTATAGCATTATCAACCTAATAATCCGTATAAATCCAGGCGGTGGATATCGGCGCGCTTGCAGTCTTCCATGAGCTGTCTGTCGCTGCGCCAGCTGGGTACACTGTGTGAACCCGCGAATTAGGCGAACGCCGCCGCCTGTGGGAAGAAATGCTGAACGTCATGGAAATAGCCGGCCTGCCCATTAATGATAAGCAGCGCAGCTACTTCCTGCCGAAGACTTAAGGTATATTCTTCACTGCTTCGAGGAAGCTCAGCATCGTGGGAAGCTGGCAGAAACGCCGCCAGTCATCATCGCGCAGAAGGATAAAGGGTTCCTCCCAGGGTGGGGTGTCTTTTCTGCACAGGTCGAGGACGTGGACCTTGGAAAGCGGGCTGATGTCATCCTCATACGGGCTGAGCTCGGGCACGATTTCGTTGCCGTCGGCATCGTACAGATGCAGAAAATCCATCCGCTCATCAATAAAGCTGTAGTTGGTAAACTGCCGTTCAGGGCAGTCGACTATTTCGCCCTGCTTGTTCAGCACAAAGGGCTCTGTGTCAGGTCTTGGTTGAGGCGTTCTGCCGGGAAGCGCTTCACTCAGAATTGCCACCAGTTCCTTCACTTCATCGGGGCTGAACTTCCGCGTGATGGTGGGAGTGGGGTTCTCTTCCGTAGGGGCGCGGTGTACCAGTTCTGCCGCAGTCACATTACAGAGAGCGGCTTTCCAGGCTTTGAATGCTGCTGAGTGTTGCGCAATGTCGCGCGCGTGCTGCTGCTGCCTCCACTCGGCGCGGATCTGGTTGAGGCGGGCCTGTTGCTGCTGCGCAACGGGGGTGCAGGCTGCAAGCAGAAGAGGAATGAACAGAAAGAAGCGGGCGTGGAGCATTGTATTAATTATCAGCACCTTCCTCCGGTGCCTCCACCTGCGGTTTGCGGGGCTTGTAGCTGGTCAGCTTCGTCTTTTTGCGCTTTTTTGGGGCAAAGTATTCCGGGTGGGCGGCGGCCCAGACTTCGTACAAATCCGGGCGGTTGGCCTTGGTGCGCTCGATGGATTTTTCGAGCTTCCATTCTTCAATGGCCTTGTGGTTGCCGGAGAGGAAGACGGCGGGCACTTCCATGCCGCGGAACACATTCGGCTTGGTGTAGGCGGGGGCTTCCAGCAGGCCGTTGGAGAAGGATTCCTCCACGCTGCTGCGGTCATCGCCCAGGGCGCCGGGCAGCAGGCGGGCAATGGCATCGATGACCACCACGGCTGCAATAGCGCCGTTCGTCAGGATATAGTCGCCGATGGAAATCTCCATGTCCACCAGCGTATCAATCACGCGCTGATCCACGCCCTCGTAGTGGCCGCAGAGGAAGATGTAATGCGCATCGCCGCCCTCCATGCAGGGAGCTGCCAGCTCTTCCGCCACGGGCTGGCGGAACACGCGGCCCTGCGGGGTCATGAGGATGACCTTCGTGTTCTCCTGCCGCAATTCTTCGATGGCCTCGAAGATGGGCTCGCACTTCATGAGCATGCCCTGACCACCGCCGCAGAGGTAATCATCGGTGCGGCGGTATTTATCATGCGTCCAGTCGCGCAGCTGGTGCGCACGCACTTCGATGAGCCCGGCCTCGGCAGCGCGCCCCATGATGCTCTGCGACAGTGGCACAGAGATGAGCTCAGGGAAAAGAGTGAGAACGTCGATTTTAAGCATAGTCTAATTTACAAAGGACAATTGGCGAGCAGCGCGAGCGGAACTTCACCAATTGTCCTTTGTTCTTTGTAATTTGTACTTTATCAGGCGTTGGCGTTGTGGCGCAGCATGGCTTCCACGTAGCCGTCGATGTTGCCATCCATCACGTCCTGGATGTTACCGCATTCGAAACCGGTGCGCAGGTCCTTCACCATCTGGTAGGGCTGGAACACGTAGGAACGAATCTGGTTACCCCAGGCGATATCACCCTTTTCGGAGTACTGGCGGTCGGCCTCGGCGCGCTTGCGGTCTTCCTCGAGCTGGATGAGGCGGGCCTTGAGCATGCGCATGGCTTCTTCGCGGTTGCGAAGCTGGGAGCGCTGGGTCTGGCAGGCCACGATGATACCCGTGGGCAGGTGGGTCAGACGCACAGCGGTTTCCACCTTGTTCACGTTCTGGCCACCCTTACCGCCGGAGCGGTAGGTGTCCATCTTCACATCGGCTTCCTTCACCTCGATTTCGATATCGTCGGAGATATCGGGGGTGGCATCCAGCGAGCAGAAGGAGGTGTGGCGCTTGCCGGCGGAGTCGAAGGGGCTCATGCGCACCAGGCGGTGAATGCCGCGCTCGTTCTTGAGGTAGCCGTAGGCATATTCGCCGTCAATCTTGATGGTCACGGAGCGGATACCGGCTTCGTCGCCATCGGTACTTTCCATGATTTCGGTGGTGAAGCCCTGGCGTTCGCAGTAGCGCAGGTACATGCGCAACAGCATGCTGGCCCAGTCGCAGGCCTCGGTGCCACCGGCACCGGCGTGAATGGTCACATAGCAGCCGGCGTTGTCGTGCGGGCCATTCAGGAGGGTGAGCAGCTCAAACTCTTCCAGACGCTTGAACCAGGCGTCGTACTCGCTCTTGGCTTCAGGAGCCATGTCGGGGTCTTCGCTGGCCATTTCCACGGCCACTTCGACGTCCTCCAGCCCGCTTTCCAGGGAGCGGAACTGCTCCAGGCGGCGCTTGAGGGGGTTCACCTCGTTCATGAGGGCGCGTGCGGCCTCGGGGTTATCCCAGAAATCCGGGGCGCTCATGCGCTCATCCAGTTCTGCTACTTTAGATTCAAGGCTTCCGAGGTCAAAGATAGCTCCCGAGCTCGGAAAGACGGGAGCGCATGGCTTCCGTGTCGAGCGCCGAGAGATCGATATTGGCGGTCTGGTTCTCCATAACGCGCGGGAGTATACAGGCTTTCGCCTTGGGTGTCAATCTTAATTGACTATTGACTATTGACGATTGACCATTTACCTTAATTTTCAATGCTCAGCTTTCACACTCCTGTGCGACCGGCGAGGGCGCGCATGAGGGTGATGGCATCGGCATGGCCGAGGCCGGCGCCGGCGGGCATGCCCTGGGCCAGGCGGGTGCAGCGGCAGGGGAGCTTGCCGAGTTCCTCCGCCAGGAAAAGGGCCGTGGCTTCGCCTTCCACATCGCTGCCTACGGCCAGAATGACCTCGCAGCCGGGATGGGCTTTCACGCGCTCCACGAGTTTTTCGATGGCCAGATCCTCGGGCATGATGCCATCGAGCGGGGAAATCTTGCCCCCCAGGCAGTGGTAGAGCCCGCGGAAGGTGCCGCAGCGCTCGATGGGGAGCACATCGGTGGGCTGTTCCACCACGCAGAGCAGGGAGGAATCGCGCGTGGGGTCGTCGCAGGCGGTGCAGCGGCATCCCTTGGCGGCAAAGAAGCCGCATTCCGGGCAGTTGCCCACGGTATCAGCCGCGGTGGTGAGAGCGCCGGCCAGCTGGCGGGCCTCGTTGCGCCCCTGCTGCAGGAACCAGAGCGCCAGACGCTCGGCCCCGCGCGAGCCCACGCCGGGCATGCGCTTGAGCGCGGCTATCATATCGAGAACGGGGCGGGGGTAATCCTGGGCTTTCATGAGCGGCGGCGGAAGAGGTGCATGATTTCGCTGCCCAGCCAGCAGGCCAGGGCGCAGATGACAGGGGCGGCCATGTTGAGCACACCGCCCCAGAGCACGCAGAGAATGCCCGGCAGCGCCAGCGCCACCACCGCCAGCAGGGCCACCTGCAGGCGGCCTGCAAAGCTGCGCTCGCGCAGCAGCACCAGCGCCAGGTAGAAGGTGACCACCAGGCACAGCGCAAAAATGCCGGCGGGCCCCAGCAGGTTCACCTGGGCTTCCTCTGCGCCGATGTAGAAGGGGCTGCCCCCCAGGAAACGGATCTGCTCCCACTCCAGCTGCTGCATGGTGCCCTGCAGGGTAAGCACGATGATGAGCACCAGCACTGCAAAGCTGAGCAGCGCCCAGCGGAGCAGGAAGTGGTCGGTGCGGGTCATCTGCTGCGGGCTGCGCAGGCGCTGCAGGCGGTTCCGGAGTCTGGCAAGGTGGTTTTTCATTCTGCTGGGTAACAGGCACGGCGGCCGTGGGTGCCCACAGCCGCCGTCTGTAATGTATTATGACTTAAGCATCAACTTAATCCACATAGCGCTTCACGATGAGGGAAGCGTTGTGGCCGCCGAAGCCGAAGGAGTTGCTCAGTGCCACATCCACGGTCATGCTGCGGCCCACATTCGGGCACACGTCCAGGTCGCATTCGGGGTCCTGGTTGAACACGTTGATGGTGGGGGGCACGAAGTTGTCCTGAATGGCCATGACGCAGGCCAGCAGTTCGATGGCGCCGGCAGCACCCAGAAGGTGACCCGTCATGGACTTGGTGGAGCTCACCACGAGGCCGTTCTTGGCGTAGTCGCCGAAGGAGGCCTTGATGGCCTTGGTCTCGCAGATATCACCCAGAGGGGTGGAGGTACCGTGCGTGTTGATGTACTGGATGTCGGTGGGCTTCAGGCCTGCATGCTTCATGGCCATATCCATGCAGCGGGCAGCACCTTCGCCTTCCGGCATGGGGGAGGTGAGGTGGTAGGCATCGGCGCTGAGGCCATAGCCCACAAGCTCGGCCAGAATCTTGGCGCCACGGGCCTGGGCGTGCTCAAGAGTCTCGAGAATGATGATACCGGCACCTTCGGCCATCACGAAACCGTCGCGGTCCACATCATACGGACGGGAGGCGGTGGTGGGGTCGTCGTTGCGGGTGGAAAGAGCCTTCATGTTGGCGAAACCGGCAATGCCCACGGGCAGAATGGCAGCTTCGGCACCGCCCACAATCATCACGTCGGCATCACCGAACTTCATGATACGCCAGGCTTCGCCGATGCAGTGGTTAGCGGTGGCGCAGGCGGTGGAAATGCTCATGTTGGGGCCGCCGAAACCGTATTCGATACTCACCATGCCGGAGGCCATGTTGGTAATCATGTACGGAATGCAGAAGGGGCTCACGCGGCGGGGGCCGGACTGCAGGAGGGCTGCACAGCCATCGCCATGAATACCCAGACCACCGATGCCGGAGCCAATCATCACGCCCACGCGGGTCTTATCTACGCTTTCGGGGTCGAGCTGGGCGTTCTCCAGAGCTTCGGCCACAGCGCCCATGGTCAGCTGCTCAAAGCGGTCGCAGCGACGCACGGACTTGGGATCCTTCTTGAAGAAGGGGGCGGGGTCATAGCCACGCACCTCACCAGCGATGTGAATGTTCAGCGCGCTGTCGTCAATGCTTTCAATTTTGCCGATACCGGAGCGTCCGTTTTTCATGCCGTCCCACGTCTCGGCCACACTGTTGCCGAGCGGAGTAAGGGCACCCATACCTGTAATAACTATGCGACGGTTTGTCATAATGCTTGAGTACAAGTTACCCCATAGGTGGAGTTAAGTCAAGCATAAAAGACACGGCTTTCCTTGAATTTTGTTACGAAAGCAATTTAGTTGACTTCAGGCTTGCAACGGGCGTATAATACAGGATGCCGGTATGAGCGATGTGATGATGTCAGGCCTGTCGTTCGGTGAGTGGGTGACCCTGCTCACAGCCGTTGCTATTTTTCTGCTGCTGTTGTTTACCCGTTTGCAGGCTGAGCTGGTGTTTCTGGGGGGCATGGCGGTGCTGCTGGTCACGGGGGTGCTGGATGCGCGGGAGGCGCTGGCGGGTTTCAGCTCGAGTTCGGTTATCGTGGTGGCGCTGCTTTTTGTGGTGGTGGCGGGGTTGGTGCATACCGGCCTGCTGCACTGGGTGGAGAAGCATGTGCTGGGGCGCCCTGCGGGGTACAGGCAGGCACTGCTGCGTCTCATGCTGCCTGTGGCTGGCATGGCGTCCATTCTGGGCAATACCACGGTGACCACGCTTTTCATCCACGTGGTGAAGCTGTGGTCGCGCCGTCTGCGTGTGGCACCGAGCCGTTTACTGATACCGCTGAGCTACGCGGCAGGGCTGGGCGGTGTGTGCACCCTCATCGGCAGTGCGCCGAATCTGATTATCTCCGGTCTTTATACGCAGGAAACAGGTATGACGCTGAGCATTTTCACCCCCACGCTGGCGGGTTTGTTCTGCCTGGTGGTGGGGCTGGTGAGCATGCAGGTGCTGCAGCGCTTTTTGCCCGAGCGGCGCCCCTCTCGCCGTGTGTTCGGCCCGGGGGCGGGTATGCAGCACCGCCACAAGGCCTATGTGCGCTTCGGCAGCCGCCTCATCGGCCGCAGGCTGGCAGAGACGGGGCTTGAGGCTCAGCTCAATATCCACCTGCTGGGTGTGGTGCGCCGCGGCGAGCAGCTGCTGGCCGAGCCGGGGCAGGTGCAGCTTCGCGTGGGCGATACCCTGCTGCTTGAGAGCGACAGCAGCACTCCGCCAGACCTGGGGCCCGATGTGCACTATGTGACCCGCCGCCACAAATCGCGCGCCGGCTGGCGCACGGTGGCTTCGGGTATCATCATGGCAGGCATGATGCTGCTGAGTACCCTGGGTGTGCTCAGTCTGCTGCAGGCGGCGTTTCTGGCGGCAGCTGCCACACTTATCTGCCGCTGCTGTACTGTGCAGCAGGCGCATGAGAGCATCAACTGGAATGTGCTCATGGTCTTTGCCGGTTCCATCTGCTTGGGCACAGCCATGGATAAGACAGGCCTGGCGGCCGATGCCGCCACCCTGCTGCTGAGCTTCTGCGGCACAGAGCCGCTGATTATGCTCACCGCGGTGTGTGCTGTGGCGCTGTTCATCACCGAGTTCATCGGCAACGCGGCGGCAGCGGCCATCTTCTTCCCCATCGCCTACCGCAGCGCGCTGGCTGTGGGGGCAGACCCGCTCAGCTTCTGTGTGGCACTCATGATAGCAGTTTCCTGCTGCTTTGCCACCCCCATAGGTTCACCGCGCCACATGCTCATTTATGGCCCCGGCGGCTACCACTTTGCCGACTTCCTGCGTGTCGGCCTGCCCATGGATATCATTATCCTGGCGGCCGATATCTTTATCGTCTCTCTCCTTTTCCCCCTGGTGGGGTGAATGTTGATTGATGAATAAGAACCTAAAGAGGTGAGTGAAGCGAACGAAATTTATAGCCCACGAAAGTGGGCGACATATCCATAGCGAGTGGTGAAGCTGCGCCAGCAGCGGAACCACTCGTTAAGTAAATAAAGATATTGGAACCCGTGGTAACGGGTGACAGAGAGCTTGGATGTAATGATAAGCCACGACTTCTGTCACCCTCTCGCTCTGCTCGGGGTTCTGGTTCTTTTTTTGTGTATTACCCAGCATTCCGCCGCTTTCGCGGCTTCATGCTGGGCTATTGGCTACCGCCCACGGAGTGGGCTCATAATTACTCCCCGCTTCGGGGCTGAGATTAACAACCGGCGGAAATGGCTGCGCCCATGAGTTCGGCTGCTTTCTTGCCGCTCATGAGCATGCCGCCGAAAATCGGGCCCATGCGGAAGCTGCCGCTCACGCCATTGGCGGCCATGCCGGAGACAAAGAGGCCGGGGTAGATTTCCTTGGTGTTATCGATGGTGGAGCGTTCGCCCTCGGCGGCGTCCATGCTCATTTCGCCGACCACACCGCCTGTGGGCGTGTTGAGCTTCACACCGTTCTTGCGGGCCACGGTCTTGGCAATTTCGCAGTCATGGCCGGTGCCATCGAGCACTGTTCTGGAGATGATGGTCAGCGGGTCCACATGGAGACCTTCGCGCAGCACGGGGGTCCAGTTGACCACCACGCCACCCACGCGGCCCTGCTTGTAGACTACGTCTTCCACGGAATAGCAGTTGAAAATGGTGGCACCTGCCTGGGTAGCCTTGTAGAGCAGACCGGCAGTGGCATGCACGGAATCGATGATGTAGGTGCCGTCCTTATACGGCTTGTAGGTGAGCTCCAGCTCGCGGACGATGGGCATGGCTTCCTCCTGAACCACAATGTCATTGAACATCATGGCGCCGCCCCACATGCCGCCGCCGGGGGAAAGTTTGCGGTCGAACAAGGCCACCTTGTGGCCGGCCTTGGCCAGGTAGTATGCAGCAACAATACCGGAAGGACCACCGCCCACGATGGCTGCGTCCAGCACCAGGTTGCTCTGCAATTTATTGAAATACGACTCAATAATTCCGCTAGATACGAGTGTCTCCATGATGCTCATCAGCATAGTTTCTCCGACCGCTTTCCGCAAGCTATATCCATGACATATCAGCCGGACCCGGCGCTTTTTTCTTGTAGCGCTGATTCCTTTGTGGCAGAGTTCTGCCATGAAGAATATTCTCTCAAGCTGCCGCCTTTATGGGATTGTTGACATGGGGTACACAAAGCCGGACCAGGTGGAGGCCCGCACGCATGCCCTCATCGACGGCGGCGTGAGAATCATCCAGCTCCGTGCCAAAGGGGTGGAGCTGGCACAGGTGAAGGCCTGGGCCGTGGCCATGCAGGCCATCTGCCGCGACCGCGGAGCCATCTTTGTGCTGAATGATTACCCCGAAATGGCGGCAGAAATCGGTGCCGATGCCGTGCACGTGGGGCAGGATGGCGGCAGCCTGGCCGAAGTGCGCAGGGTGGTCGGCGAAGGCGTGATTGTCGGCCGCTCCACCCACAGTCTCGAGCAGGCCATGCAGGCCATGCAGGAAGGCGCCGACTACATCGGCTTCGGCCCGTTGTTCCCGACCGGCACCAAGCCAGGGCGCAAGTCAATCGGGCTGGCTGACATTACCGCCGCTCAGGATGCCGCGGGCGATATGCCTCTGTTCTGCATAGGCGGCATCAATGAAACCACCCTGCCGGCTGTTCTGCAGGCCGGTGCCGGGCGCGTGGTCATTGTTTCCTGGCTCCTGCAGCAGGAGGATATTGCCGCCACAGCGCAGTCGGTTATCCGGCAGCTGGAGCAGGCCCGGCAATAATTCCAGTTTGCAGGATTGCAGATTTCAGAAGTCAGAATGCAGAATAGTGATTTTGTGTTCGGCTTTCGCCTCACTTGTAAACAAAACCACCTGAGATTTTCTCAGGTGGTTTTCCTTTCTTCGCGCGGTCGATAGACGGCGCGCTAGCTATTTATTCTGCATTCTGAACTCTGCATTCTGCATTTGCTAAATCCCCATCCGCGGAGCCGCCTGGTAATTCACTTCCTGCTGCTGCGGAGTTCCTGGGTCAGCTTCATGGCGCAGAAATCCGGGCCGCACATGGAGCAGAAGTGCGCCTGCTTGGCGTTGGCGTGCGGCAGGGTCAGGTCGTGGTAGGAGCGGGCCTTGTGCGGGTCGAGGGAGAGATTGAACTGGTCCTCCCAGCGGAACTCGAAGCGGGCCTTGGCCAGTGCATTGTCGCGCAGCTGGGCGCCCGGGTGCCCCTTGGCCAGGTCTGCTGCGTGGGCAGCCAGCTTGTAGGTCACCACGCCTTCGCGCACGTCTTCCTTGTCCGGCAGGCCCAGGTGTTCCTTGCGGGTCACATAGCAGAGCATGGCGCAGCCTCTCTGGGCAATGATGGCGCCACCCAGGGCACCGGTGATGTGGTCGTAGCCGGGGGCAATGTCGGTGGCCAGTGGCCCGAGGGTGTAGAAGGGGGCTTCGAAGCACCACTCCAGCTGTTTGTGCATGTTTTCCGGCACGAGGTGCAGTGGCACGTGCCCGGGGCCTTCGTTCATGACCTGCACCCCCTTGTCCCACGCGCGGCGGGTCAGCTCTCCCTGTACTTCCAGCTCGGCCAGCTGGGCAAAGTCGTTGGCATCGGCAATGCTGCCGGGACGCAGACCATCGCCGATGGAGATGGCCACATCGTAGGTGGCGAGAATATCGCAGATTTCATCCCAATGCGTGTACAGGAAGTTTTCCTGCTTGTGTATCATCATCCATTTGGCGATGATGGAACCACCGCGCGAGACGATGCCCGTGGCGCGGTTGGCCGTGTGGTACACAAAGCGCTCCAGCAGGGCGGCATGCACCGTCACATAGTCCACACCCTGGCGGGCCTGCTCGATGAGGGTATCGCGGAAGATAGGCCAGCTCAGGTGCTCCACACGTCCGCTGCATTTTTCCAGGCTCTGGTACATGGGCACGGTGCCGATGGGTACCGGGCTGTTGCGCAGAATCCATTCGCGCGTTTTGTGGATGTCCTTGCCGGTGGACAGATCCATGACGGTATCGGCACCCCAGTGGATGGCCCAGCGGAGCTTTTCCACTTCCTCTTCGATGCCGGAAGTAATGGCGGAGTTGCCGATATTGGCGTTGATTTTGCAGAGGAAGTTGCGCCCGATAATCATGGGCTCAGCTTCCGGGTGGTTGATATTGGCCGGAATGAGCGCGCGCCCGGCGGCAATTTCATCGCGCACGAACTCGGGGGTGAAGAAAGCGGGCATGTTGCCCCCGCGCTGTTCTGCCGGGTGCTGGTAGTGCAGCTGGGAGCGGCGCTCCAGACTCTCAGGGGAAAAGCCGGGTATGGCCTCTAGTTCGCTGGGGCGCGGCATGCCTGTGCCTAATTCATCCAGCAGCTGCTGAGCCTGCTCCGGACGTGATTTGGCGCTGGGAAACTTGTCGTAAATAGCTTTGAAAGCCGCTTCACGCCCCAGATTTTCGCGAATGGCCACATATTCCATTTCCGGGGTGATGATGCCTCTGCGGGCATACTCGCGCTGGGTGGGGGGCTGTTTCAGGTCTGTGGCCTGCAGGGCGCCGCCGGCATCCCAGCATACATCTCCGCGGGACAGTATCCATTCCTCACGCAGGCGGGGAAGCCCCTGTTCAGCCTGACCATGAAAACCCTCATCACCCCAGGCGCCGGAACAATCGTAAATCTTTACCGGCTCGTTGGGCTCCGTGGTGCCATCGGGAAAGACAGAATCCGACAATGTCACCTCGCGCATGGCTACCTTGATTTCCGGGAATAATGCGCCCGGCACATAGATGCGGCGGGAACCGGGGTACTTGAGTTCATTGGCTTTCATAGCTCTATTCTACCACCAGGTAGAGTGTACTTCAAGTTCTGCTGTCAGAGATTGTTGTAAATTCGAATTGTTAGTGTGAGTTAAGGAAGCACCGGAGATGTGAATGAAAGCGTTGGCACCATTAACCCATCATCGACAAATCGGGTATTGGTGGGGTGTATATCTGTCGGAGCACGGGACTTTAGTCCCGATGAAACACGCCATGATTTTCGGGACTGAAGTCCCGTGCCTCGAAAACAACAATCTCGTTTTTTTCGAGCTGATTAACAGATTGCCCTCTAATGCCAATGCGCGGGAATGTGAATATTTTGTCACAAGGAGTGTGACTTTTATTTCACCGAAGCACCATTGCAGAGCGCGGTGCACCGTGCTTAACTATTTTCAGTTAACCGCACATTATGCACAAACGCGATACTATTTTCTGCGCAATCTGTAAAGCCGGGGCATTCGTGTCACTGCTACTGATGGTGGGCATATTCGCCCAGTTACTGATTCACTCAGCAGATGCCTGGAAGCATTTCGGGATTTCCTTTCTGTGGGGTGTTGACTGGGACCCTGCCATGGATATCTATGGAGCGCTGCCGTCCATACTGGGTACCCTGTTTACCACAGGCCTGTCACTGGCACTGGCTATACCGCTTGCCTTTGCCGTAGCGCTGCTGATTACTGAGTCGCCGGAGTGGCTGAAACGCCCGTTGAGCCAGTGTGTGGATTTGCTGGCGGCTATCCCATCGGTGATTTACGGCATGTGGGGCTTGTTTGTGCTGGTTCCGCTGATGCAGGAATATGTGCAGCCTTTTCTGGCGGATACCCTGGGTATCATCCACTTGCCCGGGGGTGCCTGGCTGCTGGGTGAGGATGGTGCCGGCAGCGGATTTGGGTTCCTGACCGCCGGGGTCATTCTGGCTCTCATGATTCTGCCTTACATGAGCGCGGTGATGCGCGATGTATTCCGCATGACTCCGCCTATGCTCCGTGAATCCGCCTACGGGCTGGGCTGCACCCGCCTGGAAACTACGCGCGATGTCGTGTTGCGCTACGGTATTCGCGGAATCATTGGTGGCATCTTTATCGGCATGGGACGAGCCTTGGGTGAAACCATGGCGGTACTCTTTGTGATAGGTAACATGATGGACTGCCCCGCAGGGCTGTTCTCCTGTGGTTCAACAATTGCCACCACCCTGGCCAACAACTTTGCAGAGGCCACCGGGCTGCAGCAGAGTGCGCTCTTTGCGCTGGGGCTTGTGCTGCTGCTCATGAGTTTCAGTATTCAGCTCATCACCCGGTACTACCTGGCCCTCACCAGTGCCGGAAGAGGCGAGAACGCTTAAACCACTATTCATTCTATGACTCCAAGACCTGTATTCTTCCGGAAATTATCAAATCATCTGCTTAATCTCCTCGCGCTGGGCTCTATCTGCGTGGCTTTGGGTGGCATGGGGTGGATTCTCTGCACCGTGATTCAGAATGGAGCACCGGTGCTCAGCTGGGAGTTCCTGATCGCGCCCTCAAAACCCTATGGGGAACCCGGCGCCGGTGTGGGCAATGCCCTGCTCGGTACCCTGCTGATGACCCTGGGTGCCACGCTGCTGGCTGTGCCGCCGGCGCTGGCCGGTGGTATCTATCTGGCTGAGTTCGGCAAGAACAGCCGGCTGGCCGATTTACTGCGCTTCTGCGCGAATGTGCTCATGGGGCTGCCATCCATTCTGGTGGGCTTGTTCGTCTATGCCTTACTGGTGGTGACCACGGGGCATTTTTCGGGCATGGCGGGCACGGTGGCTCTGGCTATCATCATGTTCCCCGTTATCTTGCGCACCACAGAGGATATGCTGCTCATGGTGCCGGATACCCTCAGGGAATCGGCTCTGGCGCTGGGTATGTCGCGTATGCGCGCCACGCTGTGCATTGTGGCCCGCAGTGCCCGCAATGGGCTGGCCACGGGTATTCTGCTTTCGCTGGCCCGGGTCAGCGGCGAAACGGCTCCGTTGCTGTTCACTGCGCTGTTTGCCGATACCTGGCCGGGCGGTTTCTTTACAGAACCCACCGCCAGTGCCCCTGTGCTCATTACGGAATACACCACCAATTCTCCCTTTGAGAGCATGCATGCCATGGGCTGGGGTACTGCCCTTATCATGGCTGCTTTCATCCTGATTATCAATATTGCAACCCGTTGTATCTTCCATGAAAACAAACATTAAAATATCCACCCGTAACCTGAACTTCTATTACGGTAAGAACCAGGCATTGTTTGATAACAGCCTCGATATTCACGCCAATAAGATTACTGCCGTCATCGGACCCAGCGGCTGTGGCAAATCCACGCACCTGCGAATCTATAACCGCATCTTTGAACTTTACCGCAACCAGAAAGCTACCGGTGAGGTGCTGCTGGATGGGAAGAATATTCTGGATCCGGGTGTGGATTTACTCACGCTGCGCCACCGGGTGGGCATGATTTTCCAGAAGCCTACGCCATTCCCCATGAGCATTGCCGATAATGTGGCCTATCCGTTGAAGCTGCACTACAAGCTCAGCCGCAGCGAGATGGATGACCGTGTGGAAGCTGCGCTGCGGGGTGCTTCGTTGTGGGATGAGGTGAAGGATAAGCTGAAATCCAGCGGCATGGCCCTTTCCGGCGGTCAGCAGCAGCGCCTGTGCATTGCCCGTGCTCTGGCTGCTGAGCCGGAGGTTATCCTGATGGATGAACCTACCAGCGCCATCGACCCTGTGGCTACCCTGCGCATCGAGGAGCTGGTGCTGGAGCTGAAACAGAAATACACCATCGTCATCGTGACGCATAACATGCAGCAGGCTTCCCGTATCTCAGACCGCACCGCCTTCTTCTACAAAGGCCGTATCGTGGAGGTCGACGACACCACCAGAATATTCACCAACCCCGCTCATAAACAGACGGAAGACTACATCACCGGCCGTTTTGGCTGATGTAATTCAATCTCATACCCCACATACTCAAAGCATGAAAAACCATTTTATTCACGAACTTGCCAATCTGCGCAGGCTGCTCTGCAGCCAGGGCGCAGCGGTAGAGCTGATGATAGGCCAGGCCATCAAGGCTTTCCAGAACAGAGACGCTGAGCTGGCGCGCCGCATTATGGCGCACGATGCCGTCATCGACTGCGAGGAAATCCGGCTGGAAGAGGAATGCCTGAAGGTGCTGGCGTTGTATCAACCCGTAGCCGGTGATTTGCGGACGGTAGTATCCTGCATCAAAATCAATGCCGCACTGGAACGCATGGCAGATTTTGCCTGCCACATGGCCGAGCGCGCACTGCATCTATCGGCGCTGCAGGAGATTCCGGAGCAGGAAATCTTTGATTTCATGCCCATGGAACATCTGGTGCTGGAGATGCTGCACGACACACTGCACATCATCGAATCATCAGATATTCTGCTGGCGCACAAAGTGATAGAGCGCGACGATGCGGTGGATGCTATGCGCAGCGAGCATCGTTCTCATGCCCGCGCTGCCTGTGTGCTCTGCCCGGAGGCTGCAGAATATTATATCGATTGCATCGGTCTGGCGCGCGACCTCGAGCGCATAGCTGATCTGTCCACAGACATCTGCCAGCAGATTATCTACCTGCGCACCGGGTGCATTACGCGGCACTCGTCATAACAGACGAATCCAGCATCAATATCAGAAGCCAGAGGAATGCTCTTCCCCTGGCTTTTTTGTGGAACTCTGCGTTTATTGAGGTTTTACGTTGTGTATGCGTCAAAAGCGCTCCTATTCCAACGCGTTGATTCCATATTTGTTTGCAATATGGCGGATTTGACACATAGAGTGTGACTTTCTTGTCACCGTAATAGTATTGCAAAGTAACGAAATCTGGTTCATTATGCATATGTCGACAGGGATAATACCTGACGATATGATGCAAAAAGAAGATAGAGAAACAATATAAGAAAATATGAACACGCGCGACGAAATCGCAATGCCGGATATGTTTGTTGAGTTGAGTCAGAAAGCTCTCGACATGATGAATAGAGTGCGAGAAGCACTTTTTACGCTTAACTCACCCCTGGCACTTCGCCTGAATGCCAATTGTGACACCTTAGGACGAGAAATCAGCAAAGCCGAAGCCAGGTGCAACGCAGAACTGATGGTAGGCACCGGGATTATGTCATCGTCCATGAGGCTGGCATTTGTGCGTGAAGCGCAGCGATGTGGCCGGCTTGGTCGCATTATACACCAGCTGCGTAGTATTGCCACCTGCATACACGAGGTAAGTGGCAAAGTGACCGCTGAAGATGTTGCTGCATTCAAACCTTTGTATCTGATGGCAGAGGTGCAACTGAAAGATGCTGTTCTTTCCATTCTGCGCGGAGATGAGAAAATGGCCTACGGTGTGCAGCGCATGGACGACGATCTGGATGCCCGTTACCTGCAGGAGATGGAGAATATTTATAGGCAGGCCGCAGACAGCATGTTTCTGGATTTCCGCACAGGAACGAGTCTGCTGTTCATTCTCCGCTCAATAGAACGTATCGGAGACCACGCAAAGCAACTTGCAATTCCGTCTTTCCACCTGCTAGAACGCTGATAAGATAAACAATGCCTCCCTGCCATCACACACAGTTTGTGCTGTGTGTGATTTTTTATCGTGTATACGTTGGCATAATGAGAGGATGCTATGTTCTTCTGCTCGATAAATCCGAGTTTGTCGAGCTGCAGATTTTATTCGGAGCGGGGGACTTTAGTCCCCAAAATACTTATATTTTCGGGACTAAAGTCCCGTGCTCCGACAGATATGCCCCCGCCAATGGCCGATTTATCGATGAGGTGCCGTCCATACCGTTGAGTAGTAAAAGAAGTCCCCCGCAGGTTTTCCTGCGGAGGACTTCACTCTCTATATGAACAAAACGGGGTAGTTTTAAAGTTCCTGTTCCACCAGTTTCACCACGGAATCCGGCAGTGCCACGTAGTTGAGCTTTGTAGCGGTGGGGGCACCCTTGGTGTAGCACCACATGAAGTAGTTGCGCAAGGCGGCTTTCTTATCGGCAGGGGTATCCTTGCGGAGGAGCACATAGGTGACACCCGTGATGGGCCAGCTGGTGGCACCGGGCACGTTGGTGAGCTCCATGTAGAAACCGGGGGCGTTTTTCCAGTCGGCCGCGGCGGCGGAGGTGGAGAAGCTGGCCTGGTTCGGGGCTACATAGTTGCCGCTGGCATTCTCAAGCATGGCGCAGGGCAGTTTTGCCTCCACCGCGTAGGTGTATTCCGTGTAACCGATGGCACCACGGGTGCGGGCCACATTGTTGCACACGCCCGGGTTCTTTTGTCCACCGATGCCCACCGGCCACTTCACCGAGGAACCCTGACCCACCTTCTTTTTCCAGTCGGCGGAAATCTTCGAGAGGTAGTTGGTGAAGATGAACGAGGTGCCGCTGGAATCCGCACGCCGCACCACGGTGATTTTCAGCTTGGGCAGTTTGAGCTTCGGGTTCAGCGCCTTGATGGCGGGGTCATTCCAGCTGGTGATTTCTCCCAGGAAAATGCGGGCCAGTACATTCTGGCTGAGTTTGAGCTGGTTGTTCTTCACACCGGGGAGGTTCACGATGACCACCACACCACCGGTCAGCATGGGGTATTGCTCCAGCCCGGCCTCCTCCTGCTGCTCCAGCGTGAGCGGATTATCCGACCCGGCAAAATCCACCGTGCCGGCCTTGATCTGGTTGAGCCCCGCGCCGGAGCCCATGCTCTGGTAGGTGACCTGGGTACCCGGATTCTGCTGGGAGTACGCGTAGGTCCATTTCTGGTATACTGGGGCGGGGAATGAGGCACCGGCACCCGTGATGGTAGTTTCTGCCTGCGCAAGCGTGCACAGACCCATAGCGGCAATGAATAGATTCTTGAACATAATATGTGTTTTCTATGGTTAAGTGGTTAGAGTTATCAGAAATCAAAGCGGACGGCAGAGGAGAGCTGCCAGCCGGTGAAGCCCTTGTTGCCCTTGGCATCGGTACCTGCGGAGTTGAGGTATTCGGCGCCAAGCATCAGCTTGAGCATGTGCGGGTTTTCCGGGCATACGTAGTAGTTTGCACCCATGTAGAGCCCCTGAAGCAGGTCGCTCGTGCCGGAGTATGTGGAGTTGGTGGTGTAGTAGCGGCTGTCGCCCTTCACCGCGTTGCTGCCGCTGGCCAGCTGGTAGCGCAGCACACCTTCCCAGTGCGGGGAGAAGCGGTAGCTGGGCATGATGACAAGGCCGAATACATTTTCAGCACCCGCCTGGCCATCGTACACATTGAAACCGGCCAGAGCTTCAGTAAGCAGGGTGAGATTCCCCTGTTTACCCTCCCAGCTCAGGGCTACCACATCCTGTGCACCGGGACCGGCATATTCAGAGCCGGGGTTGGAATCACCATCCTTGTGGAAGCTGTGCATGTAGTCCAGCTGCAGGCGACCGTTGCTGCCGGTGGCGCGGGAGATGCTCATACCGAAAGTGGCGCTGTCATCACTGTTGAACGAAGGTTCCAGCCAGGTGTTGTCGCGCTGGCCATTCAGCCAGAGACCCGCATTCCAGCCCCATTCGGCCTTCTTGTCGGAATTTGCCACCGATATGCCGTAGAGCTTTTCGGCCTTGAGCTGGTTCACCAGGGCAGAGCGCTCGAGCGTAATCAGCTTGGCGCTGGAGGTACGGTATTCGGCCATGTAGGCCGGCTTGTGTTTACCAACTGTGAGAGTAACCGGCTTGATGCTGGTGGAAATGGTCAATTCATCCAGCGTGCCTTCGGTGTGGGAGCGATTCCACTGACCACCGCTGTATTTGTTGCGGGTATCGAGTCCGCCGATATTCCAGACTCCCTTGATGGTGAAGTTATTCAGCACCTTAGCCTGGGCACCCAGGCGGAAACGGCGCCATTCGTTGTTGTCGTTGCGGTCGCCTTTTACGCGGTCATCACCGCCGGCGGGATCCAGATATCCCCACTGGTACTGGCCGCGCATTTTCAGGGTCAGTTCCTGCAGGTAGGGATTCTCTGCATTATCGCGCTTTGCGTCAAATACCTTGAACGCATCCTTCATGTGCGGGGCGAGGCTGAAATCAGATGCCTGGGAGAGCGGAGCGGCCCCGATGGCCAGGGCCAGTGCCATGATGGTATTCTTTTTCATATCGTATTTTTTCTTTTGTTTGGTGTCAACCTGTGTTGCGGTCGACATCTTCAGTAAATCGCGCAGCCGGAAAATTTTCAAGATTTCCACGGTGAATCAAAAGTCACAGTATGTGTGACTTTTAAGTCACATTCGTTTTCTTGTGTGCCTGCACCGGTGGGGTATAATAAGGCGAACAAGAATATGCCTGTACAAATCACAATTGTTGAGGACGACGAGGATATCGCGGCACTGGTTGCCTATAATCTGGAACGGCAGGGCTGGAAATGCACGCTGCTGCACCATGGGACCGAGGGCTGGGAGCAGATTCGCAGTGCTGTGCCCGATTGCGTGATTCTGGATATGATGCTGCCCGGTATGGATGGTATGGAGATTCTGCAGGAAATGAAGGAGCATGATGCCACCCGGAATATCCCGGCCCTGTTTCTTACGGCCCGCAGTGAGCTGGATGACCGCCTGGAGGGGTTGCGGCTCGGGGCAGATGACTATGTAACCAAGCCGTTCAGCAGCAAGGAACTTGTGCTGCGCGTACGAAACCTCCTCCACAGAGCCAACAACGGAGCTTCCAGGGTGATGCTTCAGCACAAGGAACTGTGCCTCGATAAGATTACCCACCAGGCTTCGCTGAGTGGCCGGAACCTGGAGCTGACGGCTGCCGAATTCAAGCTGCTGGCCTACCTGATGGAACACCCCGGCAAAGTACAGGACCGCTACGACCTGCAGCACGTCATCCTGGGGCACTCAGATACCACACAGACCCGCGCGCTGGATACTCATATCAAGCGCCTGCGTAAAAAATTGGGCATGTATGCCGAATGCATTGCTACCGAACGAGGCGTGGGCTATGCGTTCCAGCCCTTGAATCCTGACCCGGGAGTATAATTCTCCTCAACTGCTAACATTGCGCTCAGGGGGATTCGGCTTCCTGGGTGGTGCAGGATTCGATAAGCCGGTAGGTGAGGCCGATGGGCAGGGACACAACCCCGATGGCCACGGTGGCTGCGGTGCCGGCGATGCTGAGCGGGGCATCCACCGCTACGGCAGTGAGGGCGCCGAGCGGGTAGGCGTAGTACTTGTGCGCATCGGTGCGGGGATGCATGCGGTGATTCCTCAGGGTGCGGTCAGCTGTTACGCCGAGATTGCAGAATGTTTTCACGGGCAGCAGGCGGGCGGAATCCGGAAGTTGCTTCAGGTCGCCGCCGGAATCTTCGCAGATTTCGACGCGTATCACATAGGGCGCGCCTTTATCGAGTGCGTTCTGCACGTCTGCCGCACTTTGTTTTGTGAGCGGCAGGTAGACGGCCTCCGCCTTCTCTTCGTCGGGGCAGAAGGTAGCCATACCGGTGCCTCGCAGCATGACCCAGTGGAAGGGGTAGCCAGCGTAACACCCGCGTCCGGGCCCGTGGTAGGCCTTGGTATAAAACGTGTCGCCTGCCTGGTAGAGCTCCGCTTCTGCGGGCTGGAACCAGGCTTCGTCCACCACCTTGGCGCGTTGCCAGGCATACTGGTGCAGCTGGGTGTAACACCCGCTCAGCCCCATAGCACACAGGACAGCGGTAAACAGGCGAAAATGAAGACGATACATAAAGAGCTTTGTGACTTAGTAGCAAATTCTTTACGCCGTAGCAAGAAAGAATTTGAAAATCTTTACGTCTGGGCGGTAAAGATTACGAAATTTGAGCCCACGGAGTGGGCGAAAGATAGTAGGCCGGGGTAAGAGCGCGTCAGCGCTCGACCTGTGAGGGCGTAGCAAGCGAGCGTAGCGAGACGCGAAGCCCCAAGCCCCGGCTGGCACAAAAAATAATCAGAGCCCACGGAGTGGGTGACAGAGCGGCGGTCTAACGCATCGTCTCTGTTCTGTCACCCGCTCCGCGGGCTCCTTTCGTACTTTTTTTGATTAGCAGGGGCTGCACCCGCTTCGCGGGTTTACCCCTGCCTTCCATCTTTCACCCACTACGTGGGCCCAAACTTCTGCTCGCCAATTGCCGATTTGTCGATGATTGCCTTATTATGCCAACGCATAATTTGTTGCGAGGAGCAGCAAATCTGAAACAGGGCCAAAAAAGCCCCTGCCGTGGTGGGGCAGGGGCTTGGGGGGGATAACTGTGCGACAGCGCTTTAGAAGTTGGAGCGCAGGGCGGTGGTGAACTCCCAGCCGTTGTAGCAGTCCTTACCGTCCTTGCGGGCGGTGGTGTACTCTGCGCCGAACATAATCTTGGCGGCGTCCTTGTATTTGGCAGAGGCGTACACGTTAGCGCCGATGTAGAAGGCGTGCAGGCTGTCCACCCAGGCGGGGCTGGTGGTCTGGGTGCAGATGTAGCGGTCTGCGCCGAGCTTGCAGGCGCCCTTGCCGGTCATGCCGTTGTAGCGGAGCACGAGGTCCACATTCGGGTGCACGGAGTATACGGGCTGCAGCTCCAAGCCCACGTTGTTGGTGCCGTTGCCGTCCTGCTGCTCAAAGGCAGCCACGGCGTTGGCCATGACGGTGAGCTTGTTGTACTTGACTTCGTAGCCCAGGGAGACGGCGTCCTTGAAATCGATGCCGTAGTTGTTGGCGCCGGGCTTGCGGCGGCCGTGGTAGGCGTTGTTGAAGTCGTGCGTGTATTCACCGGAGATGGCGTGGTAGCCGTTTTCGGTCACGTTGAACTTGTGCGTGGCGCCGATGATGGCGAAGCACTTGTCTTCCCAGCCGAACTCGCCTTCGAAGCCCTGGCCGCGGCCGTAGCTGTCGCTGTGAGCCAGGCTGTGGGAGCTGCTGGCGCGGTCGTTGGCAAAGACCTGCACGTAGAGGATGTTCTTCTTATCGGGCGAGGTGTAGTTTGCCTCCACACCCCAGTTGGTATCCAGCGCAAACTGGTTGGCCACATAGCAACGCTCCACGCAGGGCATGCTGGCGTTGGACATGCGGAAATCGGAGGTGAAGCTGGGGGCGAACTTACCGGCGCGGATGGTGAGCCCCTTCACGGCGTCGATATTCTGCTTCAGCCAGATATCGTAGAAACCGGTGTAGCTGTAGTTTTTCCTGGTGCGGCCTCCGGCATAGGTGTCGCGGATGGGCAGGCCACCGATGCGCACGTAGGTGTGGAACTGGGTGCCGGTGCGGGTAAACACATTGGCGCCGATCCAGTTGCGGCGGAACTCATCGTTGTAGGGTGTGGCACCCTGCTTGAGGGAGCCGCCGTTGCCGCCATTGGGCTGCACGCTGGCCATCTGCCACTGCTGGCGGGTGGTCAGGGCTACCTTGGTCACGAAGGTGTCCTTGTTCTCGTAGACCACCAGGGCCTGCTTCACAGCCTCCACCCAGTCGGTGGTGGCGGGCTTGGTGGTCAGGGTGAGGGCATCGGCAGCCACGGCGCTGCCGGCGGTGGCCAGTGCGAGAGTGAGAGCGCGTTTCATACAGTTCAGCGCAGCTTGGAGAACAGGGTGGTGGGATCCAGCACGGGCATGTACTCGGTGTGGTCCAGACCGGCATCCAGCACGTAGAGGGTGAGCAGGCGCTTCACCACAGCCAGCAGCTTCTCGGCCTGCCAGGGCTTCTCGATGTAGTTGTCGATGTGGCCGTCATTGATGGCGTTGATGGTGTCGGCGTGGGTGGCCTGGCCGGTGAGCAGTACCTTGCGGGTCTTGCCGAAGCGGCGGTCGGCGGCTACCTTGCCGAGCAGCTCGGTGCCGGTCTCGCCAGGCATCACCTGGTCAGAAATCACGATGGCCACGTGGTCGCCGTCATCGTCAATCTGGTCAATGAGCTGCATGCAGTCTGCCACGCTGGAGGCCTCCTCCAGGCGCACATGGGTGGTGAGGGGGCGCAGGTCGCGCATGACGGAATCCAGCACTTCCTGCTGGTCATCTACACAAATGATATTAAGCGTTTCCATGAATTTGAGAGGTTGGTAGGTTAATAGTGAAAGAGGTTTCCTGGTCATTGCTGCGCACCTCGATGGTGCCGTTGTAGCTGTCTACCACGCGGCGCACAATGGCCAGCCCGAGACCCAGGCCGAAATCGAGGCCCAGTTTCTTGGTGGTGAAGTTGGGGTTGAAAATCTTGTTCAGGTTCTCTTCATCAATGGCCGGGCCATTGTTGGCAATGGTCACGGAGATATACTCAGTGGGTAACAGGTGGACACCCTGCACATGGCAGCACTCGCCGCTGATGCGGATGCGCGGGGCAGGGGTGCCGCCGTGCTCCATGGCATCGGTGGCGTTCTTGATGATGTTGCTCCACACCTGCACCAGCTCAGTGATATCTGCCGTGATGCCGGGCATGGGGGCGAAGTGAGTCTGCACTTCCACGCGCTTGAGCTTGTTGTGCAGCAGGTTCAGGGCGTCGGTCACGCTCTGCTCCACGCTCACATCGGCTTCGCGGGTGCTGTTGCCACCGCCCAGCAGCTTGACGGCACGCACAATGCCCGTGGCCAGTTTGGAGGCCATGCGCATGTCGCGCAGGTCGTGCCCGAGCTCCCAGAAGCGGTAGTTCTTCTTCACGTTGCGGATGAACTTGCCGGGTTGTTTCCGGCCTTCGTCCGTGTTCGGGAAGATGTGGGCCATGACCTTGGCAGCTTCCTGCGGCAGGTCGAGCTCGCGCTCGTAGTAGCGGGCGGCGCTGCGCAGCTCGCTGGCGGATACGAAGGAATTATCCTCGAATCCGTAGGCGAACAGTTGGGCGTTGTTCTTGTCCTCGTCCTCCAGGTATTCCTGCAGGCTGTCGGCCACAAACTCGGTGCGGCGGGAGAGCACACCCACGGCGTTGTTGAGCTCGTGCGCTATGCCGGCAGACAGCTGGGCCAGGGTGCCGGCCATTTCAGCGCGCTGCAGCACTCGCAGGGCTTCCTCCTTTTCCGAGGTCTTGGTGAAGATGCGGGAGTTGCGGGCGGCCAGTTCATGCACCAGCACGGGGATGAACTGCCGCTCGAAACAACCGTATTTCTCCGGCTCCACCACCTCCGTGGTGTCGTCCACATAGGTCACCACGGAGTCTTCCAACGCCACAATGTCATTGGAGCTGTGGTAGGAACGGGAGAAAAATGCCTGCACGCAGACATAGGAACCTTCTTCCGCACGGAATACTTCGTAGCCGCGGGTGTTGCTTTCCACCGGCAGGTCGACCCCGGCGTAGGAATCGGCCCGGCGGAAGGCGGCAAAGCACCCTTTCTTCACGTAGTAGACGCGGTGGCACTCCTCGCCCTGGCCCACCAGCTGCTCGCCTTCGGCAAGCTCGATGGTGCGCCCGGGGTCGCTGAAGTACACCGCATTGATGCGGTTGAGCGGTTCAATAATCTGTTCAGGCAGATGAATCATTGTATTTCTGGTTTATCAGCCGAAGAAGCCGATGGCACCCAGCAGGTACATGAGGCCGATGGACAGAGCCAGACCAATCAGGCACAGGATGGTGCCGGAGATAGCCATGCCCTTCTGCTCCACGTGGCCGGTGGCGTAGGCCATGGCGTTCGGGGGAGTGGAAATCGGCAGAGCCATACCCAGGGAGGAAGCGAAGGCGATGGTCACCAGCAGGCCGATGGCACCGGGGGCATCCATGGCGCCGCCAGCCACCATACCGGCGGCTACAGAGGCCATGATGGGCATGAGCAGGGCGGCGGTGGCCGTGTGGCTCATGAAGGTGGCCATGAAGAGGCAGATAAGGCTGGAGCCCACGATGAGGGCCAGGCTGTCCCATTCGGCGAAGGGAATGGAGTTGATGAGGTCGTTGGCCAGCTTGGTCTCACCCAAGGCAACACCCAGGGCGAAGCCACCGGCTACGAGCCAGAGCACGTCCCAGCTCATGGCCTTGAGATCCTTCTTGGTGATAACGCCGGTCACGGAGAACACAGCGATGGGAACGATGGCCACGCTGTTGGCGTCCAGACCATGGTACTGCTTGGGAATCACCCACAGGAGGATGGTCACGATGAAGGTGATGTACACCACCCAGGCCTTGGGCGTGGTCATGAACTTGCCCTTCATTTCCTTGGCAAGGTCCAGAGCCTTCTGGTCAATCGGGAACATCTTGAGCAGGATGAACCAACCGATGAGCAGCATGATGACCACGAAGGGAATGCCGAACATCATCCAGTCACCGAAGGTCACATTCCAGCCATTCTCCTGCATGAACTTGAGGGCGATGGCGTTGGGAGGCGTGCCGATGGGGGTGCCGATACCACCCACGTTGGCGCCGATGGGGATGCAGAGGGCGAAGGCGGCGCGGCCGCGGTCCTCCGGCTTGAACAGGGCAAGCACGGGGGTGAGCAGGGCAAGCATCATGGCGGCGGTGGCGGTGTTGCTCATGAACATGGAGAACAGAGCCGTCACGCTCATGAGACCCAGCAGCACATACTTCGGGTTGGTGCCGAAGGGCTTGAGCAGCACGCGGGCCAGGTTGATGTCCAGACGGAACTTGGTGGCGGCATCTGCCAGGAAGAAACCACCAAGGAACAGGATGATGATGGGGTCTGCAAAGGTGGCGAAGATGCTCTTCTGCTGGGTCAGGTTGGTCAGGTCCAGCTTGGAGATGCGGGCGCTGATTTCGCCGTCGTACAGGCGGCCGGCGGCCTCCTTGAGGGCGGTGGCCTGGGCGGCGTCAGCCTTGCCGCTCACCACGGGCTTGAGGATGGCGGTGTTGATGGTGCTGCGCACCACATCCGGGGTGAGGTTGGTGGCCTTCTTGAGCGATTCTGCCACGCTGGCTTCGGTGGCCTTCACCACGGCAGCATCAGCGCCGGGGCCATAGGCATCTGCCACGATGGCAGCCACGGCCTTGCCGTCAAACTTGTCGACCTTGAGGAAATTGAGCGAGGTGTTCGAGGTGCCCAGCAGAGCCAGGGTAATGACGAGCACCGAGGTGGTCCAGATCGGAATGACCTCCAGGATCCACATGAGGGCGGCAAACACGAAGAGCGCAATCACGCGCGTCTGAATCGGGTTCACCGGCAGGCCCCATTCCTCGAAGGGCATGAACAACATGCTGCCGCTTATCAGCAGCACGACCAACAACTTGATGATTGTTTTCGTTACTTGAGACATAGCTGTTTGGATTGTATTCTCAGCACATCTCGGGCGCGCCGGGGCGCACCACCTCGCGCGTGAGCGTGCGAGAACGGGCTTGTGCTACCCCACACTCTACACCAATTCAGTGCTGTTGGCAAGTTTAAGTTGGTAAAATTTCCCCCAATTCAGCGGGTTCCGCAGGCTTATTCTGCCTGCTTCGGCCAGCCGATGCACTGGTGCACGATGACGCTGTGGTTGGCCGGCAGACCGACTCCCTGCTTGAGGCCTTCCTTGTCAATCATGGCGCGGATGACGGTGGAGAGCCCGCGGGAGGTGCAGTAGAGGTACACATTCTGGTAGGCAGAGCCCACGTGGTTCTCGCCGCCACGGTCATCCAGACAGGTGTAGAGCAGGTGCAGCGGGGCGTTCTTCACGAAATCCTGGCGCTCGCAGAGGGGGATGAGGTTCTTATCGTTGATTTTAATCAGCTTGTGCGCCATGCCGTCATATTCCCAGGTGCCTGTGGGGGTGAGCACAAAGAGCTGCATGTTCTGCAGGTTGCGCGAGGTGGGAATGGTGCGCTTGCCGTGCGGGTTCTTGCCCCAGGCTACCCACAGGATTTCGGCCAGTGTCTGGTCATCAATAGCGCGGGTGGTATCATAATCGCGGGCAGACTGGCGCTGGGCAATGGCTTCCATGAGCGGCATGCCGCCCGTCATCACCGGTGCGGGCAGGGCTTTCTCTTCACCACCGGCCCAGCAGGGCAGTATAGCCCCGGCCAATACACAGATTTTCAAAGCTTTCTTGAACATAATCTGCATTCTAGCATGCTTCCGGCCATCTGCAAGGAAAAAATAATTTTCGTGGGTTTCTTCGCTGCCGCAGTCGGTTGCTGGCTGTGAATTGCAAGGTTAAAAGCGACATAGAAGGAAAAAAGTCGTAGTTAAGCGGAGATTCTGTTAAAATGGTAAGAATAGACCTTTGTAAGTTGCCACGCAGAACTACCATCATGCAACTTTCTGGGGTATTTATTCATC
>JBGVNQ010000060.1:0-47788 GCA_045125705.1 Akkermansia sp.
AGCTCATTCAATTCTGACAGTGCCGTGTTACCCCGCTCCGAAGTCCCGAAGAACTTCATCTCGGCGTTGGCCACGGCACGCGTCACGACCTTTTCCTTCCCTCTCTTTATCCTCTCCGGCGCCCCGCCTGGCAGGTTGTTAAGCCAGTGAACCGCGTTACCGCAGCCCTCGGCGCCTCGGAAAGTCATACTTGGAAAATTGCCTCGCCCGGTGGGAGAAGTAAGCGTTGCTCGCTTTCCTTTCGGGCAACCCCGTAGCGGGGTGCGGGGCAGAGCTTACCAGAACCACGGCGAAACGTCAAGCTCATTTTTGGAAAAAAGTTTGAGAATTTTCGGCCACCCTGCCCTAACCCACACATTTTCTTGGAGTTTAGAACCGAAAAATATTTTTCTCCCCTTTTTCCAAATCTGCAGCATCGCTGCAGCGAGCTTCCATGCTTTCAAAATCCTCCGCTACTCCCCTAACCTATACATTTACACGCCAATTAGAGCAAAACACGCTTTAACCCTTATCAAGGCTCCTGTAGCGTTTAACCTCAGAAACAAAGGAGTTAAAAGCACATCTCAACTTCTTCACCGTTTCCATTTTTCACCTGTAATCTAGCGCGAAGCTCTGCCGACTTCCACAGCACATAATACTCCCCCTCATACTTGAGGACAATGCGGGATATGCTTCTCTGTTTCTTTTTAACGTATTCTCTAACCAGTTTTATTTTATATGGAAGTTCCATCGGTGGAAGCCAAACCTCTACATTGCAAGGCCTATCTATCAGCTTGACCGCGTGGTAACTGTCTGACAAGTGCGCTATGCAATTAGGCTTCATTGCCTTCATTAATTCCATATTGTTCACCACAACACTCATCTCATCTTCTTTCAACACGCAAAAATCATCACCGCCATAATAGCAAACCAGCGGGCGATTTGTAATTATGTCACTCCCTATACCGTACAATTCCATATACCGCTGATCATTATTAAGCAAATTTTCAGGCGCAACTATCAATTCCTTTCCCCTCTCCACATCTCTTCTGATTTTCTCTATTGCTCCGTGCAGAGCTACAATGGAGTTCCATGCTCTTGGCATTTCTCGCATGTTGAGCATCAAGGACGCACATAAACCGCCAGCCAATATGTATTTTACAAAATGAGGCGGCGCAACAGCAAAAATCGCTGCATTGAGGGCTAAGAACGAAAGGAAACAGAACCCAAACAAAGCTCTGGAATACAATGTTCCTGTGACAACATTTAAGGCTATGCTACATATCGCGCCCAAAAGCAAGCATGCAGGAATTATCACATCTCGCTTCCTTCTCATCATGAGCATGCTAACAACTAAAGAAAAACATATACAGACAGCAACAAACGAGAAGTTAACAGCAATATCATTAGTCTCCGTTAGCATCGCTATCATTCCTTTTATCTGGATGTACAGATTTGCAGCAAAATCGGACACGGATGTATTACTCGAGCCCCCAGAAAGCACCTCCATACGAACAAAATTGCCAGGAGCAAGAATATTAGTCAAGGCACCTGTCACATAAAAGACACTTAGAATCGCGCGTTTACTACCCATCGGAGGATTAAACACCAACATGCCAAATATGAAACCTGCCACGCCCAACGCAATTCCCTCGTGTGTATTTCCTGATATCAAACTCAATGGTATAGCCCAAAATAAATTAATCTTATTGGAAATAAACACATACAGAAATATTACATTCAAGCACGCAGCCCACAAGTAGTTCACACTACCAGTCAACCACAAAACAGTACTCCCCGGAATCGGCATCAAGCACCAAAACACCATTGCAACAATCGCCCAGCGTATAATACTAAAACCGCTACTACCTATCCGAGAAATATAATATGTGCAGATTCCATATACAATGACATTAGACAAATCAAAAAGCAACTTGTCATACATTAACAACCATTGTACTACACAATGTGTCCAAAAGCGCCCCCCCACACAGTATAGTGATGAATTTGAGACGCAATGATATCACTTATCGTTGAGACTCTACAATTACCAGCTCCACAAACATAAGAATAGCTAAAATCATCGGAACATTTTGGATATTCTCTCGTTGCCACAAATAAACACAGAAAAATACCCATCAGCAACAGAAAAGAAACAGCATAACCTACCCCTCGAGCCATGTGACCATATTTTGAAACTCCAGCATTTCTCTCACAACAAGAACACTCGGCGCTATTCGTTCCTTGCATCTTCTCCTTCATAATTTTGCCATACGATACGCTTTCTGAAACCGCAAGTCAAGCATGAAAGAGATTGATGTAGAGGAATAAATTACACAGAAGATGAAGTTTTCCAGTGAATAGAATCAGCTACTGTTTGAATATAATGCAATTGGTTAATATTCCTTTGCTTTTGTATAGTATTTAGAAAATTCCGAAGCACGAAATTAAAAAGTTAGCGCGCAGCTGGGATTGCAGTTTTCACAATGGATTGGGACTAGCAGAGCCACGGAAAACTGGGAACGAAATTCGAGAGATGTACAGACCAGCCGTCGCAGTCTGACGACTGCTATGGCTTGGCAAGCAATATCCTCACGTTGTTCGGACTAATATGGGGAAATTAATCGCGGCGGCGGGGGCGGCGGCTGAACTTGTCGTAGAAGACGCCGCTGCGGTTTCCTCGCTCGTTGCGGTCGCCACGGTCGCGGCGTTCGCGGAAGTTGCTGCGCTCTTCGCGGTCGCGGCGGAAGTTGGAGTTACCACGGCCGGCGTAGGAGGCACCGCGGCGTTCGCGCTCGCGGGGGCGGATTTCGCGTTCGTAGGGGGCATTGGCTCCGGCTTCGGGGCGCCCCTTGTCTTCTCGCACGTTTACTTCGTAGCCGCAGATTTCGCAGGTGCCGAGGCGCTCGATGAGCTGCGGGGCAATCTCGGGCGTGACCTCGATGAGGGAATGCTTGAGGAAAAGGCGGATATCGCCCACGGTGCCCTTAGGGGCGCCGCCTTCGTTGTAGAACAGGCCGGCGATGTCCTTGGGGCGCAGGCCGAGGAGCTTACCACCATTCATGAAGAGAGTGACACTCTGCTGCAGGCTGCTCCAGTCGTTGCCCTTCTCCACGGCGGGTGCGGCATCTGCGGCTGCAGGCTGGGCATTGCGGGAGAATTTGCTAGGGCGATCCTCGGGGATGGGCTGAATCTCGCGGCTGGTCTTGGAGACAAGCAGATTGAACATGCTGGCGAGCAGCTGCTCGGCAGGCATGTCGATATCCTGCAGGGCCTCGGGCAGCTCGGTGACGGAGGCAGCGGCCTCGAGAATTTCATCCACCAGGGATTCGCGGCGCACTTCCTCCACCTGGGCAGCGGTCATGACCTTTTCGCGCTGCATGCGCACACCCACGAAGCGCTCCAGACGGGCGAGGAGTGAGAAATCGCGGCGGCCGATGAAGGATACAGCCCTGCCCTTGCGGCCTGCGCGGGCGGTGCGGCCGATGCGGTGCACATAGTCCTCGGGGTCGCGGGGGAGCTCGAAGTTCACCACAGTGTCCACATCGTCGATATCAAGGCCGCGGGCGGCGATATCGGTGGCGGCGAGCACATTGAGGTTGCCCTTGCGGAAGGAATCCATGACGCGCTCGCGGAGGTTCTGGGGCATGTCGCCATGCAGGCGGTCGACGGCATAGCCACGGGCCAGGAGGCCGTCCACGATATCATCCACCACGCGCTTGGTGTTGGCAAAGACGAGGCCTCGCTTCATGCGGCCCATCTCGATGAGGCGGCTGAGCACCTCGATGCGGGAGGAGAACACCACCTCGTACACCATTTGCTCACAGGTGGGCACGGTGAGCTGCGGGCGCTCGATGGAAATCTCCTGCGGGTCGCGGGCCACGGATTCCACCAGGCCACGGATGGCGGGGGACATGGTGGCGGAGAACAGAAGAGTCTGGCGCTCGGCGGGCAGCATGGCCACGATGCGATCGATATCCTCCTGAAAGCCCATGTCGAGCATCTCGTCGGCTTCATCGAGGATAAGCATGTTGATGCTGTCGGCCTTGAGTTCGCCCTGCTCCATGAGGTCGATGACGCGACCGGGGGTGCCCACCACAAACTGCACGCCGCGCTTCAGCGCAGCCAGCTGCGGGGCAAAGGAGGAGCCGCCATAGATAGGCACGGCGGAGACACCATCCAGGAAAAGGGCCAGCTTATCCACCTCGCGGCAAATCTGCACGGCCAGCTCGCGGGTGGGGGCCAGACATAGCACCTGCACGGCACGCAGAGCGGGGTCGATGCATTCCAGCGCAGGGATGGAGAATGCGAGCGTCTTACCGGAACCGGTATGAGAAAGGCCCAGGATATCTGCCCCGCTCAAGGCCGGGGGAATAGCAGCTTCCTGAATGGGGGACGGGGTTTCAAAGCCAAGCACTTCGATGGCTTCCAGAATCTCCGGGCAGATACCAAGTTCGGAAAAGGTCATAGTCGGCGCAGAGGATGCCCGAATATATCGCATTTGTAAAGCAAATTTTACGATGCGCACGCACTAAGCAAAAAAAGGAATTGCCATGGCGGCGGCATCAGGCTATACTGCCTTCGCATGAACTCGGGACAGGACGACATCAACGCTTTCAACAGCTGGGACTGCTTTGGCGCCACGCTCATGCTGGCTGCTGTGCCGGCAGCCATGAACTACGTGTTCACCGAGGAGCACGAAATCGGCTCCACCATCGGCATCATGGCCATCGGGCTCGTCATTGCCCTGGTGGTGCTTGCCGTGTCGCTCATTACCCGCTGGCGCATCATCGGCACCATCGTCAACACGGTGGGATGCATCCTCACCCCCGTGTATGTGGTGATTACCATCTGCGCTTTCTGGTTCCCCGATGAGGAACCAAAGGAGACAGAGGCTAAGCAGGAGCAGGTGCAGCCTGCCGAGGCGAATCAATAATGACGGCTGTTCAGCTCTCGCCTTCTTCCTCCTTGAGCAGTTCCTCGTATTCCTGCACGGTTTCCTCGATGAAGAGGGTGACGGCGGAGGTCATGGTCTGGCCGTAGTAGGCGCAGGCCTTCTGGAACTTCTCTACCAGGGCGCTGTCTACATACAGTCCCAGCATCTTCTTGTTTTCGGCTCTCTGTCGGGGTGCCATGGCGTATAATCAAGCGTTGGGGGTGGAGGGGAGGCCCAGAATAGTGCCCGGCACTATCTTGTGACCAGCGAAGAAACTTTCGGCGTTCATCTTGCGTGCGCCTGTGGGCTGCATGGTGGTAATGCGGATGGCACCGCCGCTGCGGCCACCGCAGGAGACCAGCATGCCATCCGGCCCCGCCTCGAGCACCATGCCCGGCACGGCATCGGCCGGCTTGCGGATGTGGGAGAACAGATCCACAGGGGGATAAATCTTGAGCGTCTTGTCCTGACCGCTCTTCACGGAGGGATAGATGGTGAAGGTGCCGGGCCAGGAGTGGTAGGCACGAATCTTACGCGAAATCTGGAGCGCAGGCTGGGTCCAGTCTATCTGGCCGTGGGCACGCAGCAGCTTGGGCGCGTAGGTCATGAGGTTCTCATCCTGTTCCTCTCGCATATCCACGCCCTCTTCCAGCTGGGAAATGGCCTCCATGAGCGCTTCGGGTGCCAGCTGGGCCAGGTCATCGTGCAGAGACTCGGCGGTCTCAGTGCCACGCAGGGGGATGGCCACCTGGCAGATGATATCGCCCGCATCGAGCTTCTTGACCACATGCATGATGGTGATGCCGGTCTCATCGTCACCAGCCTCGATGGCAGCCTGAATGCAGGCCGCGCCACGGTGACGGGGCAGCAGCGAGGCATGAGCATTGATGCAGGCGATGCGGGGTACATCGATTACCTCCTGAGAAAGAATCTGCCCATAGGCCATGACAACGACGATATCGGGCTCGTAGGCGCGGAGCTGTTCCACAGCGGCGGCATCGCGCATTTTTTCCGGCTGGAATACGGGGATACCTAACTCATTCGCCAGCACCTTGACGCGAGGCGGCGTGAGCTCCATATGACGCCCCACCGGGCGGTCCGGCTGGGTTATCAGCGCCACCACATTGCCTGTGTCCGCAAGAGCCTGAAATGAGGGGATTGCAATATCCCCGGTTGCCATCATGACGATTCGCATAGCGACTAAATACCAGATACTCGGTGTTTAGTCAAGAGATATTTAAGTTTTCCTGAATAATAATCGTATTTCTGCCACAGACAGAGCAATAAAAAGCCGCACCCGCGGCAATCACGGGTGCGGTTCAGCGATATATCTGAAATATACTTAATCGATTTCCCAGGCGATGGTGCGGGCATACACCTGGCCGGGGCGCAGCTCGATGGTGGGGAAATGCGGATTATGGGGAGAATCCGGGAAGTTCTGTGCTTCCAGAGCCACACCACCGCGCGGAAGCGGAAGGTAATCACCCGTGTAAACCTGAAGGCCGGGCGCATCGGTCAGCACGCGCAGGGTGCGGCGGCCATTGGTAAGTACGGCAGCCAGCTTCACCCCGGGCGCGGTGGGCAGCACATAGTTATCATCGTAACCGCCGGCAATGGCATCGGCCGCATTGCGCTCACCCAGACAAGCAGGGCGCTGCAAATCATAGAGCGTGCCAGCCACCGGAGCAATGACACCCGTGGGGATATTCGCCACCATGGGCGTGTAGGCCGTAGCATTCACCTGCAGGCAGTGGGTATCCACCGTGCCTGTACCATTGAGATTCCAGTAGGCGTGGTTGGTGAGATTCACCAGCGTGGGAGCATCGGTTGTAGCCTCCATCTCCAGCGTCAGGCGTCGACCTTCTACGGTATAGATAGCGCGCACCGTTACCGTGCCGGGGTAATTTTCCTGTCCATCGGGCGATACGAGGGAAAGCACGAGGCGCGAATCCGAGGCCGCCTCAACCGTCCAGGGCATATCGGAAAAGCCCTTCAGGCCGCCATGCAGGTGGTTCGGGCCATTATTCACCGCCAGGTTGTATTCCTTGCCATCCAGCACGAAGGAACCGCCAGCGATGCGGTTGGCCACACGCCCGCAGATACTACCGCAATAGCAGGTATCAGAGGGCAGGTCCTCCAGCGTCTTGGGGCCGAACAGGCAGTCTGTACCCTGGTATTCGAAGCTCAGCACGCGGGCACCAAAATTGGTAATCACCACGCTGATTTCCGGTGTTTTAAGTGTATATAATGCAGTTTCCATAAAAAAATCGTTATCTACGGCGCTCCCATGAAGTCACCTTATCGTTCTCAAACATAACCCAGGCAGCTTCCTGCGGCACATAGGCAGTGGAGGTTCCCATAGCAGGGCCGTAGCACGGGCCGCGCCCCCAGCATCCGGCAGAGAAGCCCACCGTATTCATCATGACAGGCTGGTAGATGAGATACACCCACTTCTCGTAATTCACGCCATTCTGCTGACCCATCACAGGCTCGGTATTCGGATTACCCCAGGCAAGAAACACGGCATCCTTGTTCATACCTTCGCATATCTGCCCCTGCTGCACCATGAGCTGCTGTTCCGGGCTCAGCACACTATACATCACGGGGTTCTTAGTGATTCGGCTCATGGGGGTAGAGGTCTGGCATGATGCCAACATGGCAGCACACAATCCCGCCAGCATAACCGAGGTAGATGCGAGCCTGCTTTTCATGGCATGACAATACCACCGAATTTCATGCTTGCCAAGCAAAAAAATCGGTGCTAGAGTAAGGGCGTAAGTTATGAATCTTTCCCGTCTTTCCCTTGCCATGCTGGCAGCACCCGTGGTACTCTGCAGCGCCACAGTTGCTGAAGCCGCTCCTCAGGCCATTGCTGACTATCTGCCCTGCAACGGCACGACGATTCAGGGTTCTGTGGTTGTGCCCGCCCGCGATGTATCCTTCGTAGAGCTGCACCGCGCTGTCATCGAGCGTTTTGCCAAGCTCCCCAAGGAAAAACAGGAAGCCATCAATGCGAAGAGTGCGCCTGACCGCCTCATGGATTACGATGCAGACCTGTGGCCGGACAAGGCTGAATATGAAAAGTATGTGGAAGCCTGGAAGAAGTCTCAGCTGGTGCGCCGCGCCGAGGTGCTGGTGGGTCTGAAGACCGATGACGAGAAGATTTTCACCGTACTTTCCGGCACCCGTCTGGCCAACGGCAACATTCAGCCGCTCACCATCGGTTCCCTGCGTTATGACGCCGGCCGCAATGTGTGGATTTCCAACAACGGCGAGCTGACCGGCAAGCCCTTCTCTGCCGATGCCAACTTCGACTACGGCGCACAGACAGGCAATGAGTGGTCCATGGAGAAGAAGGATTCCCTCACCCACCTGCGCGAGATGCTGCGTCTCACCAAAACCACGGATGGCAAGGCCGTGTACCTCACCTACAATCTGACGGAGCTTTCTGCACTGAGAGGCACGGTCATCGCAAACCACGGCTACACCATCATCTTCCCCATCACCACTGCCAGCGCACGCGCTACGCGACCCGGGCAGAAGTAAAGGGACAACACGTTTTACCCCACACAACGGGAGCCTGGCAAAAGCCGCCAATGGCTCCCGTTTTACATGAGACAAACATCACACCATGAGAATCATCGCAGGAGCAGCCAAAGGTCTCCCCATCAGAGTGCCGCAGGGCGAAGTGCGCCCTACCCAGGACCGTGTGCGTGAAGCACTCTTCAACATCCTCGGCCCCACCATTCAGGGAGCACGCGTGCTGGATTTGTTCTGCGGTTCCGGCTCTGTGGGCATAGAGGCTCTGAGCCGTGGCGCCGCCAGCGCCCGCATGGTGGATGCCGCGCGCCAGTCCTGCGCCATGGCCAGGCAGAATCTCGAGCGCTCGCGTCTGGTGGGCGGCAGCGTGGTGCAGAGCGATTGTCTCCAGTTTGTCAAGCGCGATGCCGGGCGCTATGACTATATCTTTGCCGACCCACCCTATGCCAAAGCCATAG
Source organism: Akkermansia sp. (assembly GCA_045125705.1). Classification (GTDB taxonomy): domain Bacteria; phylum Verrucomicrobiota; class Verrucomicrobiia; order Verrucomicrobiales; family Akkermansiaceae; genus Akkermansia. The sequence continues at coordinate 8,914 of JBGVNQ010000060.1, forward strand.
GCGACCGCGACATGATAGCCGAGCTCATGACCGACCGCCTGCACGAGCTGCTGGCCGAAGGCGGCTATTTCATAGCAGAGGCCCAGGAAGGCTACGGTGTGGGTGATTGCCACAGCCGCGAGTTCCCCGGCTGGAAACTTGTGGACACCCGAAACTACGGCAAAAACGTCATTCTCTTCTACCAGGTTGAATCCGTATGAAACGCTTCATTTTCCTCCTCCTGTACAATCTGCTCCTGCCCGTATTCCTGATTATCTCCATACCGGGCTACCTCATCAAAATGAAGAAGCGCGGCGGCTTCGGCACCGGGCTTTCCGAGCGATTCGGCATCTACAACCGCCCCGCCTCTGTGGAGCCCAAGGGCGGACTCTATGTACACGCCGTGAGCGTGGGCGAAGTCTTCATCGCTCTCAAATTCATCCGCGAGTGGTGCAAGACGCATAGTGAACCTGTCATCCTTGCCACCAGCACCGCCACGGGTCACCAGGTGGTGCGAGATGCCGCCCTGCCCAATGTGCGCCCGCTGTATTCGCCGCTGGATGTACCCGGGCTCTCCGGCCGCTGTCTGAAGCGTTTTGCACCCAAGGCCGTGGTCCTGATTGAGGCCGAGCTCTGGCCGAACTTTGCCGAGGCCTGCCACCGCATGCGCATCCCCATGGTCATGCTCAATGCCCGACTCTCGCCCCGCAGTGAGGGCCGCTATGCCAAGGTGCGCGGCATCACCCGCCTGCTCTTCGAACGACTTACTGCCCTGGGCGCACAGAATGAGAACGATAAAGGCCGCTTTGCCCGCATCGGCGTAAAGCCCGAAATCATCACCGCCCCCGGCAGCATCAAGTTCGATGTTATGGGCGATGCACCGCAGAATCTGCGAGAGGATTTCCGCAGCATCCTCGATACGCTCCGCCAGGATAAGCCCGTGGTGCTTGCCGCCAGCACTCACGCAGGCGAGGAAGCACTCATTGCCACGGCCATCCGCGAGGCCGGAGCCTTCCCCCTCATCGTCCCGCGCCACGCGGAGCGCCGCGCCACGGTTGTAGCAGACCTGCAGCAGGCCGGGTTCACGCCCATCCTGCGCACGGCAGGTGAGCTTCCGGCGGATATCCAGCCGAATACCTGTTACGTGGCCGACACCACCGGAGAGCTGCGTGAGTGGACCGCACTGGCAGATGCCGTCGTCATCGGCAAGAGCTTCCTTGCCAAGGGCGGCCAGAACCCCGTGGAGGCCATTGCCGCACGCAAGCCCGTTGTCATCGGCCCCGACATGACCAACTTTGCCGACCTCATCACCCTGCTGAAGAATGACGATGCCATTCTCAGCTGCACCGCCGAAGAGCTGGGCGCCACCATTGCCCAGGCTCTCGATGGCAGCGAAGCCACCGCAGCACGCGTAGAGCGCGCCTACCATGCGCTGAATGTACACTCCGGCGCTACCCGCCGAAGCGTGGAGCTGGTGGAAACCCTGTACGGCGCAGCATGAAGTTCGACTACAACAAACTTGTTACAAAAGTAGACACCTACCTGCGCCAGCAGCGTGGTAAAAGCCGCATGTGGCGCATCATGCTGCCTGAGCAGCTCTTCCGCCCCGAGCTCTGGCTCTGGGAACCTCGCGGTGTGGCCACCGGCTCCGCCTGGGGTGTTGCCTGGGCATTTGCACCCGTGCCCATGCAGACCATCTTTGCCCTGCTCAGCAGCATCTGGACACGAGGCAACATTCCCATGACCGTGGCCACCTGCTGGATTTCCATTCCCGGCTACCAGGTCTTCCTCTGGCCTATCCAATGGTACGTGGGCGCCGTGCTGCTCAGCAGCCTGAGCCTTGGCAGCGGGGTGGATATTGACCTCATCCGTGATGCCGCGGCTGCCGCACCCGATGGAATAGATGCGTCGCTGGCAGTTCTCGGACGTGTCAATCTCCTCATGCTCTGTCTGGAACTGCTGCTGGGATGTCTCATCTCCTGTGCCTTTCTGGGCGGGCTGGTGTATGGACTCATACGGCTCTGCTGGAGAAAAAGCGGGAATTGACACAACTATGTAATGTTATGCCGTTTGCGGGCATGATTTCAGCTTGCATTCCCTCCACGCAGAAACTATAATTGCGACATGGAATGGAATGACCGCTTCATGAAGCTTTTCAGGGAAGCCGTAGAGCGTTACCTGCTCAACCCGCAGACACCTGCGGAGCGTTTCTATCTGCCTGAAGAACAGGATTTTCTTCAAACCTTTGGTTACCAACCGGCAGAGATGCATGGATACGTGAAGGAATATGCAGAAAAAGGAGCCCCCAGTCCCTCCACAGCCCTGCTTATCGCTGCTGTTCGTCGCGGCTATTTCCTCATTTCCATGCGCGGCAAATCCGGCACCATCGAAACCATCACCGCGGCTGACCTGCCCGCCGAGACAGACGATTTCCAGGAAATCGCCTACCTGCCCCGCATCATCCGCAAGGCCGAAGCCAAACTTTTCGGCAGTCTTGACCCGAATGTGATGTATGGAGACGAAAAGGACCGCGAGTTCCTGCGCACCCACGGCGGATTCCATCTGGCTGACTTCCTGCAGCTGACAGCTGCCGCCCGCAGCGACCGCCAGCGTCTTGTCAGTGCCGTGCTCAACGCCATGCGCAACCAGGAAATGGCCGCGAGAAACGAGAACGCACAGACCTCGAGCCACTAAGTTCAGCATCCTCATCTACTCCCCATGAGCGGCAACGAGACAGAGCACCATGTGAGCACAGAAGCCCAGCGACTGGCATTGGAAGCTATGTCGGCCCAGCTGGTGCACAAGCTCAACGCCATGATAAGCGAGCAGGAGGAACGCGTCCGCATCTTCTCTGAGCAGCACCATTCCACCCTGCCTGTACCGCAGGTGCCGAAACCCGAGCTTATTTCCCAGGCTCCGCAGCAGGTAGAGCAGGCACCGGCTCCAGCCATTCATACCACGACCTACGCAGCACAAGCAAGAGCAAAGGTCACTCCCCCACCCCCTGCCACACGCAAACCCGCAAACAACGACTGGAAGCTTGATTATCCGGCTCCAACCCAGGCAGAACAAAAGCCCCTGCGCATCGGGCCAAAGAAAAACACAGCCAAGCAGGAGGAGGAAGGCAATATCGGCATCGGCATGATTATCTTCTCGCTGGTCGGCATCATCATGCTCCTGCGCGCCTGCTCCTGATTCAACTTTCATCACATACTTTTATTATGACTCGAAACTCAATTCTGGCACTTGCCATGGGCGGCCTTACGCTCAGCGCACTGACAGCCTGCAATCCGGCCGAGGATACCGCCACTACCTCTCAGGAAGAGGCCGTGGCCATCAAGGTATTCAATCTCCGCCACCAGGAGGTGACCGACTATGGTGAATGGTTCGGTTACCTGCGAGGTGAACAGGACACCGACATCCATCCCCGTATCACCGGGTTCCTCGTTTCGCAGGAGTACAAGGACGGCACCCGGGTCAAGGCCGGTGACGTGCTGTTCCGCATCGACCCCAAGCTCTTTGAAGCTGCCCTGCAGAGTGCGCAGGCCAACCTGCAGGCAGCCGAGGCCTCGCTCACTGCGGCCGAGGCCACTGCCGCCAAGGCGGAGCTGGACGTAAAGCGCTATACCCAGCTTGTGCAGTCCGGCTCTGTGTCTGAAAAAGACCTGACCGACGCCCAGCAGACCTACCGCGCCGCCAAGGCACAGGTGGAAGCAGCCAAGGCACAGATAGGCCAGCAGCAGGCCGCCGTGGATAAAGCCCAGATTAATCTGGATTACACTGTTATCCGCGCCCCGTACGATGGCATTGTGGGTAATGCCACTGTATCCATCGGCGACCTGGTGAGTCCCGCCACCAAGCTGGCCAACATTATTTCCATCGACCCCATCCGCGTGGATTTCTCCATCAACGGCGACCACCTGCTGAAGACCTTCCGCAAATACGGCATGGTGAGCACCAATTCGAAGGATGCCCCGAAGCCGCCCAGCTTCCACCTGCTCATGGAAGACGGTTCCGAGCTTCCTTACAAGGGCACCATGGTTGCCATGGACAGCGTACTGACCTCTACCGGGCTGGCCAATATCGAAGGTCTCGTTCCGAATCCGGATGGCGTGCTGCGCGGCGGCATGCCGGTGCGAGTCAAGGTACCGCTGAACTCCGGCATGACTTTCCTGGTTCCCAAGGTTGCCATCCGTACCGTGCTGCTCAACACCTTCATCATCGTGGTGGACAAAGCGGGCGTGCCGCACATGATTCCCGTGAACGTGGGCGGCGAATACCCCATCCGCGTGGAGGAGGCCAACGGCTATCACTCCACGCAGACCATGGTTTCCGTGAAGGATTATGGCACACACAGCATTGCCGACCAGCTCAAGGAAATGGGGTATGAGAACCCGGAAGAGGCGCTGATTGTGACCGATGCCGAAAACGCCATTCGTGCCGTCACCATCTCTGCAGAAAACAGCCGTCTTCCCAAGGACGCCAAGCCTGCCACCATCAAGACGGAACAGTTCACCTTCAAGCCTGCCCCCAACCCGGCCATCGCTGCCGCCGAAAAGAAAGCAGAGGGAGCTGAGGAACCCGCTGCTGAGAAGAAGGACATCAAGCCCGGCCCGGCCTACCCGGTGAAGGTAAGCAAGATGCTGCAGCAGGACGTCTCCGAGACCGCCACGTGGTTCGGCTCCCTGCGTGGTGTGGATGAAACCGACATCCGTGCTCAGGTGAGCGGATTCATCATGAAGCAGCACTTTGCAGATGGCACGATGGTGAAGAAGGGCGATGTGCTCTTCACCATCGACCAGGCCCCTTACGAGGCTACCCTGAACGAAGCCCGTGCTAATCTGGTGGCTGCCAAGGCCAGCAAGGAACAGGCCGAGGCTCAGCTCACCATGAGCCGCACCAACCTGGAGCGCTACCGCAAGCTCATCGCCACCACTCCCGGCGCCATCTCCGACAAGGTGGTCACCGATACCGAGACCCAGGTGAGCACCAACGAAGCCGCTGTGCGCAAGGCCGAGGCCACCATCGCCCAGATGCAGGCCGCCGTGAACCAGGCTGAAATCAACCTCGGATACACCACCATCACCGCACCGTTCGATGGACGCATCGGTATTCACAAGGTTTCCGTGGGTTCGCTGGTCAGCCCCAGCGATGCCACACCGCTCGTCACCCTGTCCTCCGTGAACCCCATCCGTGTGGACTTCGGCATGAGTGGCCGCGGTGCTATCCAGGGCTTCACCAATTACCGCGTGCGTAAGGCAGATCCCCGCACGGCCACCCCGGCAGAGTTTGAAATCATTCTGGATGACAACCAGCTCTACCCGAAGAAGGGTCAGATTATCACTGCCAATAACACACTGAGCACCAGCACCGGCACGCTCGATGTCATCGGCCATGTGGAAAATGAGGAAGGCCTGCTCCGCAGCGGCATGGCGGTGACCGTGCGCGCCAAGCTCAAGCCCATCCTGAACGCCTGCCTCGTGCCCGCCCGTGCCCCGCTCAATGCCAACGGCATGGATTTGATAGTGCTGCTGAAGCCCGACAACACGCCGCAGATGCTTCCCATCACCAAGGGTCCCATGATTAACCTGAAGCTCGATAACGGCGATGGCAAGGAATACCTGCAGCCCATGCAGGTGGTGGAGCCCAGCCGTAGTCTGGTCACCGGCATGATGCTGGCCAAAACCAAGGCTCCGAATCTTGAAGCCATCGTGCTCGGTGGCGCCAAGGTGCAGAGCTGGGCCGAGCTCTACCTCAAGAAGAGCGGTGCTGCCGATTTCCGCGCCCTCTACGATATGATTACCGGTGAAACCGCTGCAGACGATGCCCCGGCCAAAGCCGGCGTGGCAAACTGGGAAGCCCTGGTGCTGCGCCGAATGGCGGCTCAGGATTTCCGCGAGCTGGTGCTCCGCGGGGCCAATGCCAAGGACGAGCTCGACCTCATTGCCTATGGGCAGGGCTGCAAGTCCCTCATGGACATGGTTGTGCAAGGCATGGGCTTCAAGAGCGCAACGGATGTATCTGTCGTAGTGGAAGGCTCTATTCAGGCCGCCCAGACCTACGCAGCCAATGAAGCAGCCGGAGCTCCGATTAACAAGCTGACTCCCCGGCCATTTATCTACATCCCCACCAAGACAGTGACGCCCTCCATCACGGCTGATCCCATCAAGGTAGAAACCCAGTACGAATAAACCACTAATTAACACGAGAATATGTCTCCGTTCTTTATCAAGCACCCCATCATTGCCGGCGTTATTGCAGTGGTCACCACCCTGCTGGGTCTCATCAGCATGTCGGCACTGCCCATCTCGCAGTACCCGGACATCACCCCGGTGACTATCGCCATGAGCGCGACCTACCCCGGTGCCAATGCCACCGAGGTGGCGGAATCCGTGGCAACCCCCATTGAGTTGCAGCTCTCCGGCGTGGAGAAGATGGACTACATGAACTCCACCTCCTCCAACAACGGTTCCTGCAGCATCAACGTGATTTTCGAGGCCGGTTCCAGCCCGAATACTGACCAGCAGAACACCTACATGCGCTACAGCCAGGCCACCAGCCAGCTGCCCAGCACGGTGTCGCAGATGGGTATCACCATCAAGCAGTCCTCCGGTCTACCGCTCATGATTTATGCGCTGGATTCCCCCGAGGGCTTCTTCGAACCTATCAGCCTCACCGGTTACGCATTCCTGAACCTGGTGGACCCGCTCAAGCGCGTGGAAGGCGTGGGCGACGTGCAGGTGTTCGGTGCCCGCTTCGCCATCCGTATCTGGCTGGACACCGACAAGATGGCCCAGAAAGGCATCAGCGTAGCCGAAGTCCAGAGCGCTGTCTCCACGCAGAACGCCATCAACCCCGGCGGTGCCGTGGGTGCTGAGCCTATGCCCGATGGCCAGGAGTTCACCTATACCATCCGCAACCAGGGCCGCATGACCTCGGTGGAAGAGTTCAACTCCATCATCGTGCGCCAGCAGGGCACCGAAGCCGTGTTCCTGAAAGACATCGCCCAAATTGAGCTGGGGGCACAGAGCTACTCCCTCGCCAGCCGAATCAATGGCCGTCCCGGTACCGCCATGGGTATTTACCAGGCCGCCGGTTCCAACGCCATTGAAACCGTGAACAATATCAAGAAGCTCATGGCCGAGAAGGAAAAGGTCATGCCCGAAGGCATGCGCGGCTTTGTGGCTCTGGATACCACCACCACGGTGCGCGACTCCATCTCCGAAATCGCCCACACGCTGTTTGAAGCCATGGTGCTGGTGGCTCTCGTGGTGTTCGTCTTCCTGCAGGGCTGGCGCGCCACGCTCATCCCGCTCATCGCTGTGCCGGTGTCGCTGGTGACCACCTTCATCTTCTTCCCCATGCTGGGCTTCTCGCTCAACACCATCTGTCTTCTCGGCATGGTGCTGGCCATCGGTCTGGTGGTGGACGACGCCATCGTGGTGGTGGAAGCCGTGGAAGCGCACATGGAAAACGGCATGACCCCGCGCCAGGCCACCTTCGCGGCCATGAAGGAAGTGAGTGGTCCCGTGGTGGCCATTGCTCTGGTGCTGGCCGCGGTGTTCCTGCCCACGGCACTTCTGCCGGGCATCACCGGCACGCTGTTCCAGCAATTTGCCGTGACCATTGCTGTATCCATGCTCATTTCAGCCTTCAATGCACTCACACTCTCCCCCGCATTGTCGGCCATCATGCTGCAGCCCAAGAAAGAGCACCGCTCGTTGCTCACCCCGCTCTACAATGCCTTCAACCGCGCCTACGATGCCGTGGCTGAGAAGTTTGCCACAGCCTGCGGCTGGCTGTGCCGCCATCTGACGATAGCCATGGCACTGCTGGCCGGCATCACCGCCTGCATCATCCCGGTCTCCAAGCAGGTGCCGGGTGGCTTCCTGCCCGCAGAAGACCAGGGCTTCCTCATCGGCGGCGTCATCATGAAGCCCGGTGTTTCCCTGCAGCGTCTTACTGAGCAGGTGGTTCCCGTGGAAAAGGTGCTGCTGGAGGAACCCACCACCGATTTCGCCGTATCCATCATCGGTATGAACATGGTTATCGGTGTGCAGACCACCAACGCACTCTCGTTCTTCGTTTGTCTCAAGCCCTATGCTGAGCGCCCCGTCATGGAGAACGGCGAGATTCCCACCGCAGATGACGTGCAGAAGCGCGTGCAGCAGAAGCTGGCCATGTGCGGCGTGGACGGTGTGAGCTTCCTCGTGAGCCCGCCGGCTATTCCCGGCGTGGGTGTGGGTAACGACATTGCCTTTGCTCTTGAAGACCTGGACGGTCAGGGCGTTGCCGTGCTCTACGAGCAGGCCAAGAAACTGGAAAAAGCCCTCATGGAGCACGAGGCCATAGCCAATGCTTCGGACATGATGCTGCCGCAGGTGCCGCAGAAGAGCATTGCCATCGACAAGGAGAAGTGCCTGGCTCAGGGCGTGGACTACTCCGCAGCCAACTCGCTGCTCCAGTGCTTCAACGGTTCCTCCTTCGTGAACTACTACACGCAGTTCGGCCAGCAGTGGCAGGTGTACCTGCAGGCTGCCGGTGTGAGCCGCGCCAACACCGAGCAGATTGCCAATTTCTACGTGAGCAACTCCAAGGGTGACTCTGTGCCGCTGAGCACGCTGGTCACCATCAAGGATATCGCCGACACCGAATTCGTGTGGCGCAACAACAACTACAACGCAGCCAAGATTTCTGTGAAGCCCAAGGAGGGTTACTCCTCAGCCCAGGCCATGGCCGCCATCGAGGAGGTGTTCAATGCCAACATGGACACCACCAAGTTCGCCTTGGAATACGTGGACATGAGCTTCCAGGAAAAGAAGGTGCAGGACGGCCTCGGCCTTGGCTCCATCTTCACCCTCTCTGCCGTGTTCGCCTTCCTCATCATGGCTGCGCTGTATGAGAAGTGGACCCTTCCCCTCGCTATCTTCCTGACCGTACCCATTGCCGTGCTCGGCGCCTTCGTCGGTCTGTGGATGACCGGGCTCGACCTCAACATGTACGCCCAGATTGGTCTGGTGATGCTCGTGGGCCTTGCAGCCAAGAACGCCATTCTCATCGTGGAGTTCGCCGTGCTGCAGATGGAGCGTGGGCAGAGCCTCATCGATGCCGCAGTAACTGCCGCCCGCATGCGTCTGCGCCCGATTCTCATGACCTCGTTCGCCTTCATCCTCGGTTGCGTACCGCTGGTGACAGCCGCAGGTTCCGGCGCTCTTGCCCGTAACTCCATCGGTATTGTTGTGGTGGTGGGTATGAGTATCGCCACTGCTCTGGGCGTGTTCTTCATCCCCTGCTCCTTCGTGTTCATCATGAAGCTCTTCCGCTCCAAGATCGAAAAGGGGCACCACGGCCCCGACCCCGATGAGGAAAAGGCCTACGCCCTCCTCGAAGCAGAGGAAAACAAGGCCTGATAAAAGTTCACAGAAGTGTATAGCAACCACCCGCGGAATAATCCGCGGGTGGTTTTTATTGAGCCAATGCAAAATTGCAGGTGATTGTGTTTTCGGAGCACGGGACTTCAGTCCCGTTTATGTTTTCGTGACTGAAGTCCCGTGCTCGAATAGAATCAGCGCCTACTCGTCAAAACCCAATTTACATTTTCCCCAGATACAAAAAAGCACCCCGCTTATCGGCGGGGTGCTTGATTGATTCTCTATAGGGGAAAAACTTACATGCCGAAGGGCTCGAAGCGGCTGTTGTTGGTGCCGTGGTAGTACATACCGCGAGCGCCCACGGGGATGTAGCCGTACTGCTTAGATACGGGCTGAGTCACGGAGTACAGCTGGCTGGTGCCGTCGATCTGCACGGTGATGGTCTGACCCTTGGTGTTGCCCATAGCGTCGGTCAGGTAACGACCGGCAAGAGCGCCAGCCACGCCGAAACCGGCGGCGGAAACAACCTGACCGGTACCACCGCCCAGAAGAGAACCGGAAGCAGCGCCGAGCACAGCACCCACGCCCGTGCCAAGGTTCCTGGCGGTGCTGGTGGTCTCAATGTTCACGTTCTTGGCAGCTACCACCGTGGCGGGGAAAGCCTGTGCACCGTAACCCACCTTGTCGGCAGATACGTTGTTACCGTCCACCATGGTGGAGCAGGAGGTGGTCAGCAGAGCGCAAGCGGCCACAAGAGCTGTAACGATGTAGTTCTTTTTCATAATGCTATCAATTATTTTGGTGTTAGAAATAATCTGAATACGCGGGGAGTATACCCAATGAAGCTAGTAGGAGTCAAGCGCGATAATGCTGCAAGACACACTCTCCTCAACCATACAGGCGCACCGGGCAGTCATGTTGACGTAAAGAAAAGCAAAAAAGTCAGAAATTTGGCTTGCAATTTGGGCGGTTCTGCTGTATAAGTGGCGACCACAAATCCGCAGTGATGCGGAGCTAACCTTTACACAACACATCATTATGTCCAAGCACTCCACACTCAAGGCTACTGGTACCGTCGGCGGCAAGCGTTCTGTTCTCAAGCGTTTCGAGCGCGTGAAGCTCATGAAGGAACGCGGTCAGTGGAAGGAAGGTCAGAGCCCCATCGGCCTGCCCAAGACCAAGTTCGAAGCCTAATCGCCCCTCACGAGAGGGTACTCACATTTTCTGGAGCCCCCGGTTGTGGCGACCGCGGGGCTTCTTTTGTCCCCTTAATTTTTAGAGAAATCTACCATGTCTGAAGATAATGGCTACCCCGCAGCCCCGGAGGGCAGCGTGCGCCTGAATAAGTTTCTGGCTTCGTGTGGTTACGAGAGTCGCCGCGCTGCCGACCGTCTCATAGCCGAAGGCCGCGTGGAAGTGAACGGCAAGGCCGTGGATACCCCCGGTCTGCGTGTGATGCCCACCGATTTTGTCAAGGTGGACGGCCGCCGCGCCGTGCCGCAGGAGGAAGTGGTTATCCTGCTCAACAAGCCGCGTGGCTATGTGTGCAGCCGCGATGCTCAGGGTGCCATCGGCACCGTGTATGACCTGCTGCCCGCCAAGTACCGCTATGCCAACTATGTAGGCCGCCTCGATGCCGACAGCGAAGGCCTGATTATTTTCACGAACAACGGCAGCATAGGCCAGAGCCTTGCCCACCCCAGCGGTGGCGTAGAGAAGGAATACTGGGTGACGCTCGACCAGGCTTTCGACAGCAGCGTGCTCATCCAGCTGCTGAAGGGTGTGCGCATCCCCGAAGGCCAGGCCAAGGCCAAGTATGTTTCCCGCCTGTCTGCCCGCCGCGCCTGCGTCGTGCTCGAGCAGGGGCTGAAGCGCCAGGTGCGCCAGATGTTCGCCTGCCTCGGCCTGCGCGTCAAGAAGCTGGTGCGTGTGCGTATCGGTTCCCTCTGGGGCGGTGATCTCGAGCCCGGCCACTGCCAGCTCATGACCCCCGAGCAGATTGCCGATGCCGGCACCAACCCGCGCCGCCGCAAGGGGCTCATGGGTGCCAAGCAGGTGTTCAAACCGCGTCCCACCCCCGCTGCCGGCAAGCCCGAGCAGGATGACGAGGACGAGGGCTATGTTTTCAATCCCGCCGACTTCGAAACTGAGGAGGAAGCCCTGGGCATCGCCACCAAGTTTACCGATGGCGAAGCCTACGAGCCCGAGCGCGAGGATTCCCGTCGCCCCTTTGGCCGCGCTCCCCGCAACCGCCGCGACGATTCCCGCTCTTTCGGTGAGCGCCGTTCCTTCGGCGACCGCAAGCCCTTCGGTGAGCGCAAGTCTTTCGGCGAACGCCGCTCCTTCGATGGTGAGCGCCGTTCCTTTGGCGACCGCAAGCCCTTCGGTGAGCGCAAGTCTTTCGGCGAGCGTCGCTCCTTCGATGGCGAGCGCAAGTCCTTCGGCGACCGCAAGCCCTTTGGTGAGCGCAAGTCTTTCGGTGAGCGTCGCTCCTTCGATGGCGAGCGTAAGTCCTTCGGCGACCGTAAGCCCTTTGGTGAGCGCAAGTCTTTCGGCGAGCGTAAATCCTTCGGAGATCGCAAGCCGTCTTTCGGCGGGCGCAAGCCCTTCAACCGAGGTGGTGGCAACCGCAACGGTGGCTTCCGCCGCGGTGAGTAATTCGCACCGTCAATCCACCTTTCGCCGGTGCTGATTCCCCATGTCAGCACCGGTTTTTCTTTCAACAGCCCCGTTTCAGCAATCATCCACTCCATAATATGATGAAAAAGTTCTGGCTACTCGCAGCCCTGCTCTCCCTGCCACTGCTGGCAGATGACACCACTCCCGCTCCTTCTCCCCTTGCCTGCCCCGATGAGAAAATGGAGCATAGCGTGGCCGATTTGAAACAAGCTGCCGAACAGGGCGATGCCTACTCCCAACGCCAGCTCTACCTGCGATACTCGCTCAAGGGACACAGCGTCCAGTCCGCAGCCTGGGCAGATAAGCTCATCGCCAATCTCACCGAAAAAGCACAGACCGGCGACCAGAAGGCCATGTGGATGCTTGCCCGCCTTTTCCTGAAGGGCGACAATGTTATCCCCGCAGACATGGAGCGCAGCCTCGAATGGTTCAACCGCCTTTCAGCCGCAGGTGAACCCTCCGCAGCCTTCATGCTGGGCGACCTCTACACCCGCCAGAACAGCCCGGAAGCCGCTGCATCAGCCTACGCCAAGGCCTACAATCTATACAGCAGCATGGCAGCAACCGGCGATAAGGAAGCCCTGTACTGGCAGGGCTACATGGAAGCCAACGGACTGGGTGTAGCCTCGAATCCCCCACAAGGTATCGCCAAGCTCGAACAGGCTGCCGCCGCCGGCGAGCTGCGCGCTGCCTACCAATTGTTCAAAATCTACACCAAGGGCATCGGCTCCGTCCCCGCAGATGAGGCCAAGGCACTGCTCTACGCAACCATGCTGGCCGATCAGGGCAAGGACGCCCAGATGGCCTATGTGGTGGCCGACGCGCACCTGAAAGGTAAAGGCATCCCCCAGGATACTGATAAAGGCATGCAGTACCTCAGCAAAGCCGTGGCCGCCCACGTGCCTGCTGCGCTCTACCACCACGCCTGGCTCCTGCAGGAACAAGGGAAACACCAGGAAGCGCTGAATGCCTACCTGGCAGCAGCCCAGCAGGGCCACGCCGATGCCGCTGTCAAGGCGGGCTCCATGCTTATCTTCGGTGAGGGAGTAGAGGCAGATTCTGCCGAGGGGCTCAAAATTCTCCAGTACGCAGATTCCGGGCTCGAGAGTCCCTTTGCTCCCTACGAGCTGGGCCGCTACTACGACAGCGTGGGCGAACCCGCCCTGGCAGATGAATACTACATCACCGCCAGCAACCGCGGCTACCCCGCCGCCATGGCTCGCCGCGGTCTCCTTCACCTCGACCCCACTTCGCCCGTGGTCTGGAATCCCACCGCCACCTACCACTGGTGGAAAACCGGCGCCGATGCAGGCGACTCCACCTGCACCCTCTACCTCCGCCTCTACCTCTTCGTCTTCACCCCCCTGCTCCTCATCCTCATCTTTGGTCTCCCCCTCTACTTCGTTCACAACCTGGTCAAACGCCGAAATGAACAGGAGGGTTAAATAATTTCCCTCACCTATTTCAAAATTCAAGGCTCATCTTCCACATTGAGGATGAGCCTCTTTCTATAAATAAGTTCACATTTTCAAATTTAAAGCTTGACCATACTCTAGATTTAAGCTATTCTCCGGTTGTAGAGTATACTCTAGCATCTACAACAACCCATACCAATAGAAACACACACACATGAAGAAACTTCTACTGACAGCCACCATGAGCCTGTGCGCCCTTGCTATGCAGGCCACGGCCAACATCACAGGCTACTGGACCACGATTGACGACGAGACCAACGAAGCCAAGAGCGTGGTGCAGGTATACGAATACCAGGGCAAGTACTACGGCCGCGTGGTAGAGCTGCTCAAGGACAAGACCGCCAAGGCTAAGATCAAGGGCAGCCCCTCTGTGAAGGGCCTGACCATCATCTGGGACCTGGAGAAGGACGGCGACAGCTACAGCGGCGGCGAAATCCTCGACCCGACCAAGGGCAAGGTGTACGGCTGCGAGATGTGGCGCGAAGGCAAGAACCTCATCGTGCGTGGCAAGATTGCTTTCCTGGGCCGCAACCAGACCTGGCTGCCCAATACAACTTTCAAGGGTACCGGCGACACCCCGACCCCGAAAAAGCCTGCTCTGTAAGAGCACAACAAAGAGAGACGAAAGGGCGCACCCGGGAAACCGGGTGCGCTTTTCTGTATTCGCGTTTTCAGAGCGAGAGTTCAAACATGTGGAAGAACTGCCAGCCTACTTCCTCGTAATAGAGCTCTACCGAGGCGCAATGCACAAAGCCGAGCTTGAGGTAAACCTTTTCTGCAGGTCGGTTCAAATCAATGAGGTCGAGGCGCATCGCCTTATCTCCGGCAGTGCGGCAATGGTCGATAGTCTCCCGCATCATGGCCGAGCCAAGCCCCTTTCCCTGGTGGCGGGCAGATACCCCGAAGGCATGCACGATGGCCACCTGCTCCGGCTCGGCCTGCACCTGCCAGGGCACACCCTTATACCCATCGTTGGCGGCGTGGTTCACCACCATGGCGCCTGCAATCTCGCCGCCCTGCTCTGCAAGCCAGAGCTCACCGCCACCGATGGCTGAGCGCAGGTAGTCATCCGCAGGGTGACCGTCGCGGCTCCACATGGGGTGGTGCGGGCGAGTCAGTAAATCATCGATAAGAGCATCGTAAAAAGCGCGCACAGCAGCAAAATCGGCAGGCTGCGCCACGCGCATACTATACCCGGCAGGAAGATAGCTCATATAAATCAATCGGGGGTGTAAAGTAAGAGAAGGTGCGCCGCCTCGGCCAGCACGGCCACCAGCACCAGCAGCACCACGGGGCGGGCAAAATAAGTAAAGGCATTGCGAGCCATGCCGGAATCCGGGCGCTCTGCATCAAACACAAGCGGGCGGCTGGCCTGCAGGGCTTCCTGTTCGGTGGCATACTCCTTGCCTCCCATAATATCCAGCTCCTCACCACGGCTGCCGATATAGGTAAAAACGGGAACAAAGCGATTCGCCCCCCTGCGCAGCGCACTACTGGCATGCAGTCCGGTAAGGTGCAGACGGATGCGCCGCACCAGCATGCTCAGCCCCCGGTACAGACACACCACGGCAAACCAGAGGCACACCAGCGCCGCCAGCGGCATGACGCCCGACAAAAACAATTTATACATGGAAGAGGCCAGTATCACGACTCTGGCATTATAGGCTATCTGCCCCCGCGGGTCAAGCAGACTTACGGGAAATAGCCCACACACCGGCAGCAATGCAGAGCACTGCCACCACTTTCTGCCAGTTGAGTACATCCACCCCGAGCAGTATGCCGACAGTAGCAGCAATGATGGGCTGAATGTAATTATACGCCGCCACGGTGGAAGGCTCCAGATGCCGCTGACCCACAATCATGAGCAAGTAGCTCACAAAAGAACCGAAGAGCACCACGTAGGCAGAGCCCAGGATTTCCGGCATTCCCAGTTGCGCCCACGGCAGCGCACAGACTTCCTGCAGCCAGAAGGGGCAAGTGAGCACGGCCGATATCAGGAACAGCCAGCGCATAAGCACCACAGGGTGATACTTACGGATAACCCCGCTGAAAAACACAAAATAACAGGAAGCCGAAAGTTGCGAAAACAGGCAAATGGCATCGCCCAGCGGACTGCCGCTCCGCCCTCCCTGCATCTGCGAACCCAGGATGAGGATAAGCGCGCCTGTGGCCGCAATTCCGAGGCCCAGCACCTTGCGGGCAGTCACCACAGCATGCAGGAACAAGGCCGAAAGCACGAAGGTGAACACCGGGGTGCTGGTGGTAATCACGCAGGCATTCGTCGGCGATGTATACTGCACGCCCAACACATAGCAGAACTGGTTGATGCCCATGCCACAGAGCGACATGATGACGAGGTGCTTCCAATCACCCCGTTCAATCTGCTGGCGAGGCACCAGCGGAGAAATAAGCCAGAACAGCAGCGCCGCACCGCACAGGCGGAAACAGGCCATGCTCACTCCCGTGATGTTTCCGCTTTCCATGGCCCACTTGCAGAGCGGGCTCATAAGGCCAAAGCAGATAAATGCCCCCAGGGTTATCAGGTGGGCTCGAGGCTGGGAGATGTTCTTCACCATATGGCAGTCACTCCCTTCACAAGCCAGTACCCACCAAAGACCAACCAGGCAAACAACATAAGCGCCAGCAAAAAGGGTTTGGAACCAGCCTTGCGGAACTTGTCAAAACTCGTTTCCACACCCAACGCCGTCATAGCCATGGTAAGCAGGAATGTACCCACGCTGCGTATGGCTGTTACACAGGAAGCAGGGAGAAGATTCAGCGAATTAAAGCCTATAACCAGCAGAAAGAACACTGCAAAAAGCGGAACCTGCACTTTGGCGAATCCTCCGCTCTGCTGAGCACGACGACTCAGGATAAAGCTGAGCACAATCAGCACAGGAGCAAGCAGAATCACACGCAGCATCTTCACAATGACCGCCGGCTGCTTGATGTCTACATTCTGTGCAGCAGTTTCTCCGTTTCCGTGCATTGCTGCGCCCAATGCATCGCAGTCGGTATTTATACGGTGCTGCGTAGTTTCCAGGCTGGCAGATCCCTCCGGGTTCTGCAATTTATATTGCTCAAAAGCCGCATTCATTTCTGCCTGTGCAGCATGCAGGCGGTCGCAGGCAGATACCTGCTGGGCATCTGTGCCGTTCATCGCTTCACCGGCGCCATAAACATGTGCCACCTCGTGCAATGTGGCGCCGGTATAGATTCCCATCTGCCGCGCGTCCATATCATAGATATCTGCGCGGTAACAGGCGGGATACAGGAACATGGAAATAGTACCGAAAATAACCACCGTACTCACGGCCACCGCAGCCTTATACGGCTCACCTTTCACAACAGGCTCAGCCGCCAGCACGGCAGCAGCACCGCATATGGAACTCCCGACCGAGGTGAGCATGGCTGTCTGGCTGTCCATCTTCAGCAACTTACCCACCAAAACACCTATCACCAGAGTCAGCGACACAATCAGGACGTCCACCACGAGCGCCGGCAGGCCTACGTCCAGCACATCACCCAGGGTCACCTGGAAGCCATACAGCACTATACCAAAGCGCAACACCTGCTTGGAGCAGAAAGTAATACCAGGGCCCCACTCTACAGGTACATGCCGACGCAGAGTATTGGCATAAGCCATGCCGACGACAATCCCGACAATCAGCGGGCTGAACCGCATCTGTTTCACCCACTCAAACCCCGCTATATACGTGGCAGTACAGGCAAAAAGAACCATCAGAAATACACCGGAAACGAAACCTGCGCGCTCATTGGTACTCATGAGCGCGCATTCTACTCCTGCCATGGCGGCATGTCAATGCCGAATGACTCCGCCTTACTGGCGGTGCATGATAAAGGTCCCTTTCTGCACCCCACGGCCAAGCAAAGCTGCAGAGGTGGTGGGCTCCACACGGTAGGTGCCGCTGAACGTATCACCCTTGATGCGACCTGTCCAGATGATATTCACAAATGTCTGCTTGTCACCCTCGGAATGAATCGTCACATCCTTACCATTCACATAGCCGGTCAGCTTCCCACTGCCGTACAAATCACCCGTCAGCATCAGTATGCCCACCAGCTTATCATCCTTCTCACCTTCCTGCTTGATGGTCATCTTCATGCCGGAGGTGGTATCCACCATTTCATTCCGGCACTCGCCCTGCCACACGCCTTCCACGTTATCCGAGCAGGATACCAGAACACACGCAGCCGCGCCCACAAAACCGATTTTAAAGAGAGAGTTCATAGTAAGTATGCACTTATTCTACACCCATCGAGGCTAATATCAAGCAAAAGTTATTAACAACTTGTTCACAAGTTATTCACAATTTGACATAACAAACGTGGTCTATCGACCGAAAGCCACATGGTGATATTTACCACATGTGTCCAAAAGATTATGGGCAAATAGTCCTAAACGACATAAAGGCATAGTGTTCTGCGTGAAAAATCGTAGTGGGGTATCACTTGTCCCACCATCAGCAGTAAGTATTCGCTCTCGAGCATATCGGCGTAAGCCGCTAACTTTCGAATCGTAAATCGTAAATCAAAAATCGTAAATCCACGTGTGCCATATCTTTGGGTCACGTATGGATATTTACCAGATGCACCTACTTCGGGCTTGCAGAGAATGCCGCAGTGGTGTAGACTCAGCCGCACATGAAAAACGGCCGTTTCATCAACTTCCTACTGCTCCTGCTCCGCCTGGGGCTGGGGGGATTCTTTCTCCTCACAGGGCTGCAGAAGCTGGCAGGGATGGATGAAATGGCGGATTTCCTGACCCGCAGCCGCATTTTACCGGCGTTTTTCTCCATGCCCCTGGCCTGTATCGGCCTTGCCATGGAGTTGGTGGTGGCAGTGTGCCTGCTCACCCGTCGCAGCTACCGAGGAGCCACGGTGTGGGGAGTGGTAATGTGCAGCGTCTTCCTGCTGCTTTACTTCCAAGGCTGGATGCGCGGGCTCGAGCTGAGCTGCAACTGCCTCGGCAGCTCCCACACCATCACCGATTACCCCTTCGATACCGGCATGCGGCTCCTGCTGCTCGGCGCCATGCTCCTGCTTTTCTGGGATTCCCGCCGCCCTGCCCCCACCTTCATGAAACTCCGCAAATACGAGTTTGAAGATTGCTGATTACTCGCTCCGCCTTGGCTATCTGCAGTATTTTTCAGCAAAACAACATTGCATTTGAGCAAAAGTAGTGCTAAAATGCCACCAGTATGAGAAAGTTCAAAATCGGCTTAGTGGGCCGCATCATCATTGCCATGATTCTGGGTATGCTGCTGGGCGGCTACCTGCCGGTCAAGGTCATCCGCGCATTCTCCACCTTCAACGGGCTGTTCAGCCAGTTCCTCGGCTTCATCATTCCCCTGCTCATTCTGGGGCTGGTGGCGCCTGCCATTGCCGATATCGGCAAGAAGGCAGGCCGCATGCTGCTGGGCACCACCGCCCTGGCCTACACCGCCACCATCATCTCGGGCTTTGCGGCCTATTTCACCGCCGACGGCATCTTCCCCTCGCTCATTGAGGCCGGCTCCCTGAGCACCGCCACCGCCCAGGGGCAGGACGCCGCCCCCTACTTCAGCATCGAGATTGCACCGCTCATGGGCGTGATGACGGCGCTCATCCTCGCCTTTGTGCTGGGGCTGGGCATGGCAAACCTGCGCGGCATGGCACTGCACGCCGCGTTCAACGACTTCCGCGATATCATCTACCGCACCATCGGCAAGGTGATTATCCCGCTGCTGCCCATCTTCATCTTCGGCATCGTGCTGAACATGTCGTACTCCGGCCAGGCGCTGAGCATCCTGAACGTATTCATCAAGATTATCGGCATCATCTTCCTGCTGCACATCGGCGTGCTGCTCTTCCAGTACTGCGTGGCAGGGCTCATTGCCCGCCAGAACCCGCTGCTCATGCTCTGGCGCATGCTGCCCGCCTATATCACCGCCCTGGGCACCCAGTCCAGCGCCGCCACCATCCCCGTGACCCTGCGCCAGACCATCGCCAACGGAGTGAACAAGGACGTGGCCGGCTTTGTGGTGCCGCTCTGCGCCACCATCCACCTCTCTGGCAGCACGCTCAAGATTGTGGCCTGCGCCATTGCGCTCATGCTCATGCAGGGTAATCCCGTGGAGTTCACCCACCTGGCCGGCTTTATCCTGATGCTGGGCGTGGTCATGGTCGCCGCCCCCGGCGTACCCGGCGGCGCCATCATGGCAGCCCTCGGCGTGCTGCACTCCATGCTTGGCTTCGGCGACAACGAGCAGGCTCTCATGATTGCCCTCTACATCACCATGGACAACTTCGGCACCGCCTGCAACGTGACCGGCGACGGCGCCCTCGCCGTCATCATCAACCGCTTCTACAAACCCGATCAGGCCTGAGCCGGCAATTTATACTCGAAAAAAGGCTGACTTCTTTCGAAGTCAGCCTTTTTCATTCTCCAGAAAACTCTTTTCCCTGCGCGAATGATACCATCACAAAGCGAAAGCGCTGGTATCTCCATTAGCCCTGGCCAGTTTCACCGAAAGTACCGCCAGAAAGGATGGGTCCACAACCGTCATGTCCTTGTGTGGATATCCGCAAGGATACGCTGCGCTCCCATAGCCTATGGCTTCCTCCAGCTGCTCCATGGTCACTTCATTTGCCAGCAGCTTCTTCAAAAGCGCCTCTGAACAAGCTTTTTTCCTGGGACCAAAAGACTCTACAAACTTGACAATTTCTGCGGTAGTCATGTCTTATTGGTATCAGATTAACGGAATCAATGTCAACCTGAAATCAACACAAACGAAAAAAAGGCTGACTTCTTTCGAAGTCAGCCTTGATACCCTTTGAGAAGGGTACGTCTCCGAGGATATGAATGAAAAGCAAGAAATCACAACACATCATTTATAAGTGCTTTATAAATCATCAAATGGGTTTATGATGGGTCTTTTTCCTTTTTTCGCCATCCGCCCCTTGACAAATTCTGTACCGTCACACAATGAAAGAACACCTTTTCTGATTGTAAAGGACTCCTGTGGGTGGACGGCTTACAGGAATCGTTTGATGCGGCGGCATACTTCCTCGACATTGTCCCGGCTGTTGAAGGCAGAAATGCGGAAGAAGCCTTCACCATGTGCACCGAACCCTGCACCCGGGGTGATGACCACCAGTGCTTCGCGGAGCATTTTATCGAAGAAATCCCAGCTTTTCATGCCCTCCGGGGTTTGTACCCAGATGTATGGAGCATGGATGCCGCCCCAGACGTTCAGGCCGACGGACATACAGGCGGCTCGCAGCAGCCCGGCATTGCTGAGATAGAAGTCAATGAGTGATTTTGTCTGTTCCAAACCTTCGTCGGTAAAGAGTGCCGCAGCTCCGCGTTGAACGATATAGCTTGCACCGTTGAATTTGGTGCCGGTACGGCGCTTCCAGAGCTCGGAGACGGAAATTTTGTTCCCCGCCGCATCTCTGCCCCTAAGCTCCTTTGGTATCACAACATACCCGCAGCGCACGCCGGTGAACCCGCCCTGCTTGGAGAACGAGCGGAACTCGATGGCGCACTGCCGGGCTCCGGGGATAGCGTAGATGGAGGAGGGTATGCCTTCATCGGTGATAAAGGCCTCGTAGGCGCCGTCATATAACAGGATGCTATCGTTTGCCAGCGCATAGTCCACCCACTCCTTCAGTTGCTCATATGTGGCGACTGCCCCTGTGGGATTATTCGGAAAGCAAAGATAGATAAGGTCGGTATGCTGTGCGGGGATACGGGGCACAAAATCATTCTCCGGGGTGCACGGCAGATACACCAGCCCCTCGTAGGATCCGTCCGGACGGACGCAGCCGGTGTTGCCTGCCATCACGTTGGTGTCCACATACACCGGGTAGACCGGGTCCGGGATGGCGATGGTGTTATTGTGTGCAAAGATATCCAGTATGTTGCCGGTATCACACTTTGCCCCGTCAGATACAAAGATTTCATCGGCTTCCACTTCAATACCGCGTTGTTTGTAGGAGACTTTCGCAATGGCTTCGCGCAGCCATGCGTACCCCTGTTCCGGCCCGTATCCGTGGAACGTTTCGCGCTTGCTCTGGTCATTCACGGATTTGTGCATGGCATCAATGGCGGCTTGGGGGAGCGGCTCTGTCACATCGCCAATGCCGCAGCGGATGATGTGGGGTGCTTTCTCCGGATTGGCTGCGGCAAATGCTGCTACGCGGCGCCCGATTTCCGGGAACAGGTACCCGCTTTGAAGTTTGAGAAAATGTTGGTTTATGTTGGCCATGATATAAAAATGTTGGGTTGATGATGAAAAAACGGATTGCAGTTATCACGAAGGAACGGAGATTTCCCCACGGAAGACAATGGTTGCCGGCCCCGTGAGGGTAACATCGGAGAATCCCGTGCTCCCGATGCGGGTAAACGCTACCGAGAGGGTATCCCCCCCGGCCGCGTCCACCTTGATGGGGCTTGCGGCTCCGGTAAGGGCGGCGTGCAGCAGGGCTGTAGCCGTGATTCCTGTGCCGCAGGCCAGAGTTTCTCCCTCAACTCCGCGTTCATAGGTGCGCAGCCTGAGGTGCCGGTCAGACAGCACCGTTGCAAAGTCCGCATTGGTGCCGGCCGGTGCAAAGGTGCGGTGATAGCGCAGGTAGGCACCCAGCGTGATCAAATCGATGTTTTCCACATCGGGCAGGAATACAACGGCATGCGGCACCCCGGTGTTCAGAAAATGAACCGGCGCGGGAATAATGTTATCCGCCGGCAGGATGTTGAGCTTCAGACTATTCGGCTCTGTCAGGCGGATGGTGACATCCTCATCAGGGTTCACTTGCCCCCGGACTATGCCTGCCATGGTTTCGAAGCAGAGAGTCGTTGTTTTTCCTCCTGATAAATGGCATGCGAATGCCGTGAAACAGCGGGCTCCGTTGCCGCACATTTCGGCTTCCCCGCCATCTGCATTATAATACCGCATGCGCACATCTGCCTTAATTTGAGGCGGCTCGATGGCGATGAGCCCATCTGCCCCGATGCCGAAACGTCGGTTGCACAGCCGGGCAATGTTTTCCCTTGTCAGGATGTGACTGAGGGCGAGGTCGCGGTTATCGACCATGACGAAGTCATTTCCGGCTCCGGTCATTTTGTAGAACGGAATAATCATTGTTGGCTTGTGGTTGGTGTTTCATTCAGCTTGCTGCCCGTGGGGATGAGGTGTCTGTGGTATTCCTGAAGGCTGTATACCTCATACCGTCCAAACGCCATTTTTTCCTCTAATCCGCCGATAGCAGCCACGGCGCCGGAGACCGTTGTCGTGATGGGGATTCCGGCGGCCACCGCCTGCGAGCGCATCTGGGTTTCATCCAGCATGGGGGTGGCTCCTGATTCGGAGGTGTTGATAATCCAGTTGATTTCTCTATCCCGAATCAAATCCAGTACGTTGGGCCGCCCCCGGGATATACGATAGACCGCTCTGGTCTTGATACCGGCATTGTACAGCATGGTTGAGGTGCCGATGGTTGCGTAAATCGTAAAACCATAGCGTTGGAGCGTGGCGGCGAGCGGTACAAACAATTCCTTGTCGCTATCCCTGACGGACATGAATACGCTGCCGGAGTCCGGTAATTCAGTTCCGGCGGCCATCTGGCTTTTGAGATAAGCCAGCCCCCAATCCCTGTCGATGCTCATGACTTCACCGGTCGACTTCATTTCCGGGCTCAGCGTCACATCTGCCCCGGGGAATTTGATGAAGGGAAATACGGCCTCTTTGACGGCATAATAGGGGAGTTTTACCTCATCTGTGAACCCCTGTTGTGCTAATTTGACGCCGACCATGCACATGACTGCCAGCCTGGCCAGAGACTTGCCTATCGCCTTGCTCACAAAGGGAACAGTGCGCGAGGCCCTGGGGTTCACTTCAATCATGTAGAGCTCTCCGTCTTTGACGGCCAGCTGCATATTCATCAATCCGCAAATATGCAGAGCCTTCGAGAAAGCATGAGCAAAGGAGCGTACCTTGTCCTGCAGTTCCGGCGAGAGGGTGACAGGTGGCAGCACAGAGGCTGAATCCCCCGAGTGAATACCGGCCGGTTCCACATGTTCCAGAATCCCGCCGATGACGGTGACTTCTCCATCCGATACGCAATCAACGTCCAGCTCTACGGCGTTTTCCAGAAAGCGGTCTATCAGAATGGGGGTGCCCTCTGACACGATGGCCGCTTGCTCCACAAAGTAACGGAGCTCCGATTCCTTGTAGACAATCACCATGCCGCGACCGCCCAGTACATACGATGGACGAACGAGCACCGGGTAACCGATGCGCCGAGCCACGCTCAACGCCTCATCTACTGTGCAGGCAATGCCGTTGTCGGGCTGTCGGATACCGATTTCTTTTGCCAGATTACGGAAATAGTCTCTATCTTCTGCTAGGGCGATGTGTTCCGGTGAGGTGCCTATGATGTTTACCCCGGCATCTTTGAGTTGTTGCGCGAGGTTTAATGGAGTCTGTCCGCCGAATTGAACGATTGCACCGCAGCATTGTTCGCGCTTGTAAATGGGCAGCAAATCTTCGAGGGTCAATGGTTCAAAATAAAGCTTGTCAGAAGTGTCGTAGTCTGTTGAAACGGTTTCGGGGTTGGAATTCACCATGACTACTTCATAGCCGGCCTGCCGCAGAGCCGCAGCCGCCTGGCAGCAGCAGTAATCAAACTCAATGCCTTGCCCGATGCGGTTGGGACCGCCACCGATTATCATGATGCTTTTCTTCCCGGGGGATACGCGTGGCGCTTCCCCCTGCGTGTTGTATGTGCTGTAGTAATAGGGGGTGAGAGCCTCAAACTCTCCGGCACAGGTGTCCACGGCTGCATATCCCGGCTGCAGGTTGATGCGCTTGCGGGCAGATTGCACATCCAGCTCGCTGCAATTCAGCAGGTGAGCAATCTGCCTGTCACTGTATCCGAGCTCCTTGGCCTGGCGGAAAAGCGGAATATCTGCCTCTAATCCGGACAATGTGCCTGCCGATACCAATTCATCCTCAAAAGCGGCAAGCTCTGCAAGATGCCGCAGGAAATAAGAATCAATCCCGGTAAGTTCCTGAACGCGTTGCACAGACCAGCCCCGGCGGAATGCCGCCCGAATGTAGAAAAGCCGCCCATCATTCGGTCGGGTTAATTCGGCCTGCAACTGAACGTCCGAAGCCTGTTCAAATGGGGTGTCCTTACCATCTGCGCCGAATCCGAAACGGCCTGTTTCCAATGAGCGTAAGGCTTTTTGCAGACTCTGCTTCAGGTTCCGCCCTATGGCCATTGCCTCTCCCACGGATTTCATCTGGGTGCCGAGAGAGCTGTCTGCGTTGGGGAACTTCTCGAAAGTGAATCTCGGGATTTTGGTGACAACGTAATCAAGCGCCGGTTCAAAGCAGGAAGGGGTGTGGCCTGTTATATCATTTTTCAGTTCCGGTAAGTTATAACCAACTGCTAGCAAGGCGGCAATTTTGGCAATGGGGAATCCCGTGGCCTTGCTGGCAAGCGCACTCGAGCGGCTTACTCGCGGATTCATTTCAATAATGATTCGCCGCCCGGTCTCCGGATGCACAGCCCATTGCACGTTAGAACCACCGGTCTGTACGCCAATGGCTTTTAACACGCGCAGCGAATCATCGCGCATGGCCTGATACTCTGCATCGGAAAGAGTCTGAATGGGAGCAATGGTAATCGAGTCGCCCGTGTGGACCCCCATCGGATCCAGATTTTCGATTGAGCAGACAATCACACTATTTCCCGCGCTATCCGTCATGACTTCCATCTCAAACTCCTTCCAGCCCAACAGAGATTCTTCGATGAGTACCTCGCTGTTCAGGCTGGCTGCCAATCCCCGGCGCACAATGTCCGCAAACTCCTCCGGCGTGTGAGCAATGCCGCCGCCAGTGCCGCCCAGGGTGAAGCCGGGGCGTATGATGAGCGGCCATCTCCCGATGGTGCCGGCTACGGCTTCGGCTTCCGGCAGAGTATGGGCCGTTCCGGAGCGGGGCATGTCCAGCCCGAGCCCGCTCATCGTTTCCTTGAAAAGCTGCCTGTCTTCCGCACGGCGTATTGCCGCAGCCGAAGCACCGATGAGCTCCACGTTGTAGCGTTTCAATACGCCGCTTTCCTCCAGCTCCATGGCCAGATTGAGAGCCGTCTGTCCGCCAAGTGTAGGTAAAAGAGCATCCGGTCTCTCTCTGCGTATGATTTCATGCACAATATCGGCAGTCAACGGCTCAATGTATGTTCGGTCTGCCATGTCGGGGTCAGTCATGATTGTGGCCGGATTGGAATTAATCAGCACAACCTCATAGCCATCCTCCCTCAGAGCTTTACATGCCTGGGTTCCGGAGTAATCGAACTCACACCCCTGACCGATGATGATGGGGCCTGAACCAATGAGTAGAATCTTGTGTATATCTGTTCGTCTGGGCATAAGAATGAATAGTTAGTTTTGTGGGGATGCAACAAAATTAGGGAAAGGGAAGAGCGGGTGCGGCATCTGCACAATGTCCTGCTTGAATCGGTTTATCCGGTAAAGGTGCTGCACCTTTTCCCGGAACTCCGCACTGCCTTCGTTGAGGCGGATGAGGCGGTCGAGTTCTGAGTATGAGAACCCGAGCCGCTCCTCATCGGAGCTTTGCTGCAAGCCATCGGCCGGAGTTTTATGAACTAGGTGAGCAGGCAGCCCCAGCCAATCGCCCAGCGCCCGGACCTCGGTGACGGTGAGGCCTTGTACAGGCGCGTAACATCCGGCATTGTCACCGAACTGGGTTGCGTAACCCACAATATCTTCAGACAGGTTGGAAGTGTTGATGACAAAGGCGTGGGGCTCGCACTGAGCAATGGCAAACAGGGCGGACATGCGCAACCGGGCCGGCAGATTGATGAGGCAGGACTCGCTTATGTCGCAGCGGGGGCGGAGCTCGTCCAGCAAAGCGGAAAAGCATGGGCGGATGTTGACCTCTAGGCTGCGGATTCCCAGCAGTTCCACAACTTCGCGGGCATCGCGGATATCTGTCTGCAATCCATTGGGCAGGAGGACCCCGATCACATGTTCCGAGCCGAAAACACGCGCCAACAGGGCTGCCACAACGGCGGAATCCTTGCCGCCGCTTATCCCGACCACAAACTGCTCAGCCCCGGTCTCTGCCGTCCAGCGCCGGAAATGCGCTTCGATATGCTGAAACACGGCCAGCGCATTAAATTGATAGAGGGACACGCTCATGAGTGTTCAATCAGGTTTCGGAAATCGAGGAAGAGGGAGTCCGCATCGTGCGGACCGGGAGCCGCCTCCGGGTGGAACTGAATACTGAAGGCCGGTTCCGAACGGTGGCGTATGCCCTCGATGCTGTCATCATTGAGGTTGATATGAGTGAGTTCCAGAGAGGATGGCAAATCCCGCAAGGCAAAATTATGATTCTGACTGGTGATATCCACGCGACCGGTCTGCACATTCAGCACCGGATGATTGCATCCGTGGTGCCCGAAGGTAAGCCTGTGGCACGTTGCACCGCATGCAAGCCCCAGCAGCTGGTGCCCTAGGCAGATTCCCATCAGGGGTACCCTGCCCAGCAATTCGCGGACTGTCTGCTGCGCGTAGCCCAAGGCAGAGGGATCTGCCGGGCCGTTGGAGAGGAAAACACCATCCGGCTGCAGGCGCAGGACCTCAGCCGCAGAAGTATGCGCCGGGACCACCAGCACCTGCATATCCTGCCGCTGCATGCTCCGCAGAATATTGTATTTGATACCGAAATCATACGCCACAATTCTGTATTTTCCCTGCGGGTTTCTCTCGTATGCGACCGGAGTGGTCACACGCGAGGCATAATCCTGCCCATCCAGTCCTTCCCAGGCCGCAGCATGCTCAATCGCGGTGGCTTCATCCATAGGAATTTCGCTGACATGAAGATAGGCCCGCTGGGTGCCGTGCGAGCGCAGATGCAGGGTAAGCGCGCGTGTATCCACCCCGGCAATGGCGGGTATACCATGGCGGAGCAGATAGCTTTGCAGCGATTCCTCTGCCCTGTAATTGGCGGGCGGATTCAGTTCCTGCACGACGAGCCCGTTCAGAAAACAGCCCCGGGACTCGGCATCCTGCGCCGCGCAGCCGTAATTTCCGATTTCCGGTGAAGTGAGGGTCACAATCTGCCCGGCATAGGATGGGTCGGTCGCGATTTCCTGGTAGCCGGTCATGCCGGTGTTGAAGACCACTTCTCCCGGTGAATCCACCGGGGCACCCACGGAGTAGCCCCTGAACACCGTGCCATCTGCCAGAGCCAGGAAGGCACGCCGTTCTCTTTCGGCTTTCCATCTGTATTCCATATCAATAGGTTCGTTCATTTTTATTCTCTACAAAGTTTACCAAAGCCTGATTGGCTACCCGATAACCGCCTGGTGTGGGATATCGCCCCGTAAAGTACCAGTCACCGCTGTGGTGCGGGCAGCATTCCCGCAGCGCGTCGCAGCTCTGAAACACCACCTGCACCTCGGCCCGCATTTCTTCCGGAGTGAGGAGCCGGGCAATCTCTGCAATCAATTCCTCATCCGGAATGGCGGCATAAACCATAGCCAGGCAATTGATACAGCTCTGCTTTTGCTGCAATTGCCCACGGGCGCAGTCGTAGGCACGCATGAGCGTCTGCGTATCATTTTTCTTCCGCAGAAGGGATACCGCTGCCCGGAACGCAATCAATTCACCGGCGGTGGACATGTCGATACCATAGCAATCCGGGTACTTGATGGGGGGCGCCGTACTGGCAACGATGATTTTAACCGGGTCCAGGCGGTCAAGCATGGGGAGGATGGCGTCCCGCATGGTGTTGCCGCGCACGATGGAATCATCCAATACCACCAGCGTGTCTTCTCCCGGTTGCACCAGGCCGTAGGTCAGGTCATACACATGCCGGTACAAATCGCGGCGACTGGCGGCATCTGCAATGAAGGTGCGCAACTTGGCATCCTTGACGGCAATCTGTCCGGAGCGCATACAGGTGCCACGCTCGGCAGCCAGGCGCATGAGTTCCTCCTGCAGCCCGAAAAAGCCGACTCTGGCAGAGTTGGGGATATAGCTGAAGAAGGTATGAGCCAGATCATCCCTGACAGCCTGCAACAGTTGCGGCATGAGGTGGCGCCCCAGATTGCGGCGCTCCCGGTGAATGTCCGCATCATTCGGGCGCGAGAAATAGATACGCTCAAAGACACAGCCGCGGGGCTCGGCTTCGGGCAGACAGTCGGTGACTTCCAGCTGCCCATCCGCAGTCATCACAACGGCTTTCCCGGCGGGCAGTTCCATCACCTCCCCGGTCGTGCAGTTGAAGGCCGCCTGTATTGCCGGGCGCTCACTGGCGACCACAAACACCTCATCATCGAAATAATAATACCCGGGGCGGATACCGTGCGCATCGCGAATGGCAAAGACGGTTCCAGAACCGGTCATGCCGCAGAGCGTGAATGCTCCATCCAAGGGCTGCAGAGCAGCCCGCAGCACCCCAGAAAGGTTGACCATTCCGGGGGTGCGGGACTCCTCGCGGTCCAAGTAGTGCGCTATGGTCTGCAACAACAGATACCCATCTGCATGACTCGCCGGGTGATGCCCGGTGGCCAGGAAGCGCTCATACATTTCTGTATTAGTCGTCAGATTGAAATTCCCGGCCAGCAGGAGCATGCGGCCCAGCTGCGTCGATTCATGCACAAAGGGATAACAGCAACTCACATCGTTACGCCCGAAGGTCGCATAGCGCAGGTGCCCCAGAAGCAGCTCACTGTGGAATCGAGCCCCGTCGCCAACCTGCCGCAGAGCATCCGCCAGCGGATTATCGGCGGCCGAGCGCACCAGCTGATACGCTGGGAGGCCCGCTTCGGGGTGGAGATGCAGCGCCGCTATCCCCGCACCGTCCTGACCGCGATTGTGCTGCTTTTCGAGCAGAAGGATGAGGCGGCTGAGACCGTAATTCTCTATACCATATTTCCTTTTGTAGTAAGAGCGGTCTTTTCTCAGGCGCACCATGGCCACGGCACATTCATGTTTTAAGGCGTCAGACATAAGTCGATAAAGCGCTAATCAGTAGATGAAGAGCATTTCATGGTATTTCGGCAGCGGCCAGTTTTCATCGGCCACCTTCGCCTCCAGTTCATCTGCTACGCGGCGCAGATTCTGCATGGCCGCCAGTATTTCCTCGTGCAAGCCGCCCAGCGCGACACGCAGTTTATCGCAGTGCTGCTGCAGGCTATCCAGCCCCTCGCCCAGAACAGCAGCCTGAGAGCGCAGGGCTTCGAGCCCGGAGCTTACGCCGGTCTCCCGCGCCAGTTTCAGGCTGTTCAGCACCGCGAGATACTGCTGCTGAACCCCCGGAATAATCTGGCTGGTCGCCATTTCCAGCGCCGTTCTGCCTTCGATTCGTATCTTACGGTGGTAATCTTCCAACCCCACCTCGAAGCGGGATTCCAGTTCGCGGCGGCTGAAAACCCGGTATTTCTCAAATAACTGCACATTTTCCGGGCTGGTCAGGCACTTGAGCGATTCCATCGTGGTGCGGGTATGCGGCAGGCCGCGGCGTGCTGCTTCCTCCAACCAGCTCTGTGTGTAGCCGTCACCATTGAAAATAACGCGCTTGTGTGCCTTCAGAATGGCTTGCAGGTGGCTCTGCAGCTTCTCATGGAAATCCGCAGCCTTCACGCCGGAAAGGAAATCGGACATGCGGTCAAAGGCTTCTGCCACAATCACATTGAGAATGATATTTGCACCGGAACAGGATTGACTTGAACCCGGCGCGCGGAACTCAAACTTGTTGCCGGTGAAGGCGAAGGGGCTGGTGCGGTTGCGGTCGGTGGCATCGCGGGGGAGAGGCGGCAGCGTATCCACTCCGACCTTCATGGGCGCAATATCGGCGGCATCCTGCACGCTGCCTTGCTCCAACTGCTCCAGGATGGCTTCCAGTTGGTCGCCCAGATACACGGAGATAATGGCCGGAGGCGCTTCATTGGCACCGAGCCGGTGGTCATTGCCGGCTCCGCTTACGGCGCTCCTGAGCAAATCAGCATGCAGGTCAACGGCTTCGATGATGGCGCACAGCACCGTCAGGAAGATAGCATCGTCCTGCGGATTGCTGCCGGGATTGAGCAAATTTCTGCCTTCGTAATTGATGCTCCAGTTGTTGTGCTTGCCGGAGCCATTCACCCCGGCAAAGGGCTTCTCATGCAGCAGGCAGACAAAACCGTGCTTCTCTGCCGTCTGCCGCAGTATTTCCATCACCAGCATATTGTGGTCGCAGGCTAGGTTCACCTCCTCAAAGACGGGAGCCAGCTCAAATTGCGCCGGTGCCACTTCGTTGTGGCGGGTCTTGGCCGGAATGCCCAGCTTCCAGAGGGTCTGCTCCACATCGCTCATAAAGTTGAGCACGCGCGGACGGATGGCGCCGAAATAGTGGTCTTCCAGCTGCTGGTGCTTGGCGGGCGGCGCGCCGAACAGGGTCCTGCCGGTCTGGATGAGGTCCGGCCTCAGCAGAAAAAAGTGCTTGTCGATCAGGAAATACTCCTGCTCCACGCCCAGCGTGACAGTCACCTTGCCATTGCCGGAGCACCCGAAGCACTGCATCAGGCGCCGGGTGGCGGCAGAAAGAGCCTGAATGGAGCGCAGCAGCGGTGTCTTCTTATCCAGCGCCTCACCGGTATAACTGCAGAAGGCCGTGGGAATACAGAGCGTGGCGCCATTGTCATGCCGCTTGATAAAGGCCGGGCTGGTCGGGTCCCATGCCGTGTAACCGCGCGCTTCGAACGTGGAGCGGAGGCCACCGGAGGGGAAGCTGGAGGCATCCGGCTCGCCTATGATGAGGTTCTTGCCGGAAAACGCAAACAGGGCCTTGCTGCCACTTGGCTCCAGAAAAGAATCATGTTTTTCGGCAGTCCCTCCGGTGAGCGGCTGAAACCAGTGGGTATAGCTGGTGGCGCCCCTGGCCACGGCCCATTCCTTCATGGCATGTGCCACATCTCCGGCAATCGCAGGATTGAGCGGCTTTCCCTTCTCTATGGTCTGTAATAATTTGCTGCACGTTTCCTTGGGCAGGTAGTCGCGCATAACCTCGGCGTTGAACACGTCACAGCCGTAATCGGCTATGCCGGCTTGTACTGAATCCGGGACAATCGGGCTCTTCGATGTGGATATGTCTCTTATTGCGTTCTGGCGATTGAGATTTCTCATGGTTTCTTCCTTTGTTTGGTCGAGCCGGTGGCTCTACTTTTTACACAAGCAAAAACCGTGCCAACTTTTCAATGCACCCTAAAAATTGCTGGTTTTCGGCGGCTCGGAACTGTAACCCCGTACTCCGACAAGCTTTCTCAACGCCCCGTGACGGGTAAAAAATGTAAAATTGCGGCAGCAGGTTTTACAAAATTGTAACAGGCGGTGCGTTCAACTAGCATCGAAACGCCGGGAACAGCCCATTATTATCTCGATAAATTGGAATTTGAAGCCCGTGAAACGGGCGACATACCCATAGCGAGTGGTGGAGCTGCGTGAGCAGCGGAACCACTCGTAAACAAAAAAAACGATCAGAGCCCCGGCGTCAGGAGCGGGCGGCAGAAAGCGTAGTATCAATACGTTGCATTGCTTTCTGTCACCCCGACCTACGTCGGAGTTCCGGTTTCTTTTTGGGGTGTACGAGTGGTTCCGCCCGCCACGCTGACGCGTGTCGCGCTTCACCACGCTCGCTATGGGTATGTCACCCTGACGGGCTCAAAATTCCTCGGGCTTTCAGCCTGATAAACATCAATTTCCCGCGTTCATTGCTCAAATTTTGAGGTGCGACAGCCCGGATTTCAAAGTTGGCACGGTTTTTGCTGAAGAAAAAGAGTAGAGATTCATTTTACCGTGTGTATGAAGACGCAGTTATACGTACCGGAAGACAAGGGGCTTTATCAGGCCCGGTTTGAGCATGATGCCTGTGGAGTCGGGCTGGTGACCAACATGAGGGGTGAGGCAAGTCACCGCATTATCGAACAGGGAATAACGGTGCTGAAACGCCTGATGCACAGAGGCGCCTCCGGTGCTGACCCTGATACCGGCGATGGTGCCGGGCTGCTGATTGCCCTGCCCGATGCCTTTTTCCGGGCAATCGTTGATTTTCCCTTGCCAACGCCCGGGCAGTATGGCGTGGCCATGATGTTCGGAGGAGTGGGGCAGGAAGCAGCCATCGAGGACGTGATACAGCAGGAAGGCGGCAGGATTCTCGGGTGGAGACAGGTGCCGGTCTGCCCGGAGAGTATCGGCAAGGTGGCGCGTGATACCGTCCCCAGCATCCGCCAGTTATTCATTGCGGACAACACGGAAGCCCCTGGGGAGCAGGAAATCAACCTTTACGTCATGAGGCGCTGCCTCGAAAAAGCCATCCCGGACCTGTACATTTGCAGCATGTCGTCCCGCACCATCGTATACAAGGGGCTGCTGCAGGGTGCTCAGCTGGATTCCTTTTACCCGGATTTGCAGGATCCCCGCATGGTATCGACTCTGGTGGTGGTGCACCAGCGCTATAGCACCAACACCTTCCCCACCTGGGCTCTGGCACAGCCGTTCCGTTATCTGGCGCACAATGGAGAAATCAACACACTGCGCGGCAACCTGAATGCCCAGAAAGCCCGCGAGAATCTGTTAAAGAGCGACGTGCTCGGAAATCGATTGGGCAGACTGCTCCCGCTCATCAACGAAGCGCAGAGCGACTCCGCCTGTCTGGATAATATGCTGGAGCTTCTTGTGGCAGCCGGGCGGCCGCTGGAGCATGCGCTGCTGATGCTCATTCCGCAGGCCTGGGGCGAGAACTACCACATGGGGCGCGATGTCCGCGCGTTTTTCGAGTATCACTCTGCGCTGATGGAGCCATGGGATGGCCCCGCAGCCATCGTGGCAACTGATGGTAGCCGAGCCGTGGCCCTGCTGGACAGGAATGGCCTGCGCCCCCTGCGCTTCACGGAATGTCATGATGGTCTGCTGGTTCTGGCCAGTGAGGCCGGGGTGCTGGATATACCGCAGGAACAAATCCGCCGAAAGGGGCGCCTGAAACCGGGCGGCATACTGGTGCTGGATATCCCCGGGCAACGCATCCTGGAGGATGCCGAGGTGAAGACTGCCCTGGCCCGCAGCAAGCCCTATCGCCGCTGGGTAGAGGAAAACCGCTTATCGGTGCGCGGGCTGTTTACTGAGATAACGGCGTCAGAACCGGAGGCTGATTTGCTGAGAAACCAGCTGCTGTTCGGATACAGCAAGGAGGATGTTGATACCATATTATCAACGATGGCGGACAAAGGCACCGAGCCCATAGGCTCCATGGGGATGGAGGCAGCGCTGGCGGTGCTGTCCGACAAGCCGCAGCTGCTGTTCAACTACTTCAAGCAAAGCTTCGCGCAGGTTACGAATCCGCCCATTGACCCCATCCGGGAGGAACTCGTGATGAGCCTCATGACATACATCGGCAACAAAGGAAATATTCTGGAAGAAACGCCGGAACACGCCAGGCTCATCAAGTTGCGACGCCCCATCCTGACGGATGACGAATTGATGCATCTTTCCGCCTTGGAGAGAAATGGTTACGAAACCGCCGAAATCTGCTGCGGTTTTGTGCCGGATGCTGATGGATCGGCACTCAGGCAGGCGCTGCAGGCCATCTCCGCACATGCCATCGAGGCCGTGAAGATAGGGCAGCGCCTGATTGTGCTTACTGACCGGATGCTGCCCGCCGGATGCGCCGCCATTCCTTCTCTCCTCGCCACGGCCGCTGTGCATAAGGCACTCGTTGAGCACAACCTGCGGCCTGAGGCCGGAATCATCGTCAGCTCGGGAGAAGTGCGCGAGGTCATGCACGCCGCGCTGCTGCTGGGCTATGGTGCCACCGCCATCAACCCGTGGCTGGCCTTGCAGAGCATCACTGAACTGACCCGCTCCGGCAAGGTGAACTGCGATGCGGTCACGGCGGCCGGCAATTATGTGCGGGCTCTTGATAAAGGTCTGCTCAAGATTATGTCGAAGCTGGGGATTTCCACACTCCGCAGCTACCGCTCGGCGCAGGCCTTCGAGGCCTTGGGCCTGAGCTCCGATTTCATCAACGAATTTCTGCCCGGCACGGTGACGCGCATAGGCGGCGCAGGGCTGCCCCGCATCGCGGCTGATGCGGCAGCGCGCCTGGCGCAGTCGCAATCCGCTTCCCGGGCCTTGCCGCCGGGCGGGGTTTACAAGTATCACAAGGACGGCGAGTCCCGCCTGTGGACACCGCTGGCAATCAAGCTCTTCCGCGAAGCGGTATGGGAAAACAATGAAGAGAAGATGGCCGGATTCAGTGCCCTGATTGACCACCAGGAAGCGCATCCGTGCACGATGCGGAGCCTGCTGGATTTTCGCGAAGTACCACCGGTTCCGCTGGAGGAAGTGGAAAGCGAAGGTGAGATAATGAAGCATTTTGTATCGGGCGCGATGTCGCTGGGGTCGCTCAGCCCTGAGGCGCACCATGCCATTGCCGCAGCCATGAACAGCATAGGAGCACGCAGCAACTGCGGTGAAGGCGGTGAGGAGACCTCGCGTTTCGGCACGCTGCTCAACAGCGCCACCAAGCAGGTGGCCAGCGGTCGCTTCGGAGTCACTACGAACTACTTGTGCCACGCAGATGAAATCCAGATTAAAATGGCACAGGGTGCCAAGCCCGGCGAGGGCGGCCAGCTCCCTGCGTTTAAGGTGGATGCGTTTATTGCCGGGGTGCGCCACGCCATTCCGCAGGTGAGTCTCATTTCTCCGCCGCCGCACCACGATATCTACTCAATTGAGGATTTTGCCCAGCTTATCTATGACTTGCGGCAGGTTAATCCCAGGGCCCGCATTTCGGTCAAACTGGCTTCTGAAATGGGCGTGGGAACGGTGTGCGCAGGGGTGGCCAAGGCCAGTGCGGATACCATCCTGATTTCCGGCTACGATGGCGGCACCGGTGCCTCTCCGCTCACCAGCATCCGCCATACGGGATTGCCCTGGGAACTGGGGCTGGCCGAAGCGCACCAGACTCTTGTGGTCAACAATATGCGCAACCGGGTTCGGCTCCAGACGGATGGACAGCTCAAAACCGGCCGCGATGTGGTCATCGCCGCGCTCTTGGGCGCGGAGGAGTTCGGCTTCGGCACCACCCTGCTGGTGTGCCTGGGGTGCGCCATGATTCGCCAGTGCCACAGCAACACCTGCCCCATGGGTGTTGCCACCCAGGATGCGGAACGCCGCAAGCGCTTCATCGGCAAGCCTGAATATATCGTCAATTACCTCAGACTCGTCGCCGGGCAAGTCCGCAGGATCCTCGCCTCGCTGGGGCTGCACAGCCTTCACGAAGCCTGCGGGCGCGCCGACTTGCTCTGCGTTAAGAACGACGCCGCTCGCTATGGGATTGATTTATCCGCCTTGCTGGTTCCCTCCCCCGCAGCCTGCGAAAAGGCAACCAACGCGGTGGCAGTCAACTCATTTGATGAGAGCTATCTCGCCCATCTCCCGCTGAACTCGGAACGGCCCACCACCATACAGGCGCAAGTCTTCAACACCGACCGCAGCATCGGCGCGGCACTCTCCGGGCGGATTGCCCACTCTCAGCCGGCAGCGGCGCTGCGCCCCGACCAGCTCTGCATCAATCTGCGGGGAACAGCCGGGCAAAGTTTCGGAGCTTTCCTGGTGAAGGGAGTCACGCTGCGGCTCGTTGGCGAGGCAAATGACTTTGTGGGGAAAGGGCTTTCCGGCGGCAGCATCAGTATCCGGGTGCCGGCAGAATCCGCTTTCAGGGCTCAGGATAACGTGATTGCCGGCAATGTGGTCGGCTACGGCGCCACCTCCGGTCGCATTTTTATCAACGGCCGGGCAGGTGAACGCTTTGCAGTCAGAAACAGCGGTGCCACCCTGGTGGCAGAGGGCGTGGGCGACCATGGCTGCGAGTACATGACCGGCGGGCGTGTCGCCGTGCTGGGCGCAGTCGGTGTTAATTTCGCCGCCGGCATGACCGGGGGAATTGCCTACGTCTTTGATGAAAACGGCGATTTCGATCTCCATTGCAACACGGAGTGCGTTGACCTCGAAAACGTGCCGGCCGATTCAGATGCGGAACAGGAACTCCTGACACTGATACAGGAACACCACCGGGAAACGGGCAGCGTGCTTGCGGAGCGCATGATTGCCAACTGGCAGCACTACCGCCCCCGCTTCGTGCGTGTGTTCCCGGTTGAATATCGCCGGGCTCTTCAGCTCGCAGCTCCTGCAGAACCTCTCGTAAAAAAGTTCAGTTAATCAGTCTTGCAAAAGCTCTACAAAAAATGGTATAGTATCCGCAGCGGATGAAAATTTCACCGGAATTTTTGATGATTCAGGAAGTCAGTTCTGCCGTAATTCATGAAAAGGATGTCGAGGAACTGCTCAACAAGGTTTTGTGTATTCTGGCTCAGCGCATGGGAATGATGCGCGGAACGTTCACCCTGCTGTTTGGTGACACGCTGGCTATCGAGGCCTCGCACGGCATTGAGGCCCGGCGGCAAAAGCTGGGGCAATACCGTATGGGGGAAGGGATAACCGGCATGGTTGCCGAGAACGGGAAGCGCTGCATTGTGCCGGATTTGCGCAAAGATGCCCGATTCCTTAACAGAACCGGCTCTCATACTTATCCCTATCAGGTTGCCTTCATCTGTGTGCCGCTTATTCAGCATAACAAGGTGATAGGTACGCTCTCCATCGATCGGCAGGTAGAGTCCGATTCTAATCTGGAACAGGATGCCGCTATCCTCGAAATTGTGGCCGGCATTACAGGCGATGCGGCAGCGCGATGCATTGAAATTCACGAGGTACGCTCTGCCCTGTTGGATGAAAATAGGCGCCTGCGGAGCCAATTGTGTGAAAATCCCGGGCACATGGTCGGTTCCAGCCGGGAAATGCAGCAGGTCTATGCTCAGCTCAGACAGGTCGCCCCCAGCGATGCAACCGTTTTGATTCGTGGCGCCAGTGGTACCGGTAAGGAACTGCTAGCGCGGGCCATTGTGGAGCTTTCCGACAGAAAAGGGAGACCCTTCGTTACGCTGAATTGCGCCGCTCTGCCCGAAGCCCTGGTTGAAAGTGAGCTTTTCGGTCATGAGCGAGGTGCGTTCACTGGGGCGGTTACGCGGCGCATCGGGCGGGCAGAAGCCGCAGATGGCGGCACGCTTTTTCTCGATGAAATCGGCGATTTAACGCCGCAAACTCAGGTGAAGCTGCTCCGATTCCTTCAAGAGCGTACCTTTTCACGCGTCGGCAGCAATCAGGAATTACATTCCAACGTGCGCATACTGGCTGCAACAAGCCGCAATCTGGAGGAAATGATGGCTCAGAATCTTTTTCGCGAAGATTTGTACTACCGCCTCAACATTTTTCCCATCATCATGCCTTCGCTTGCTTCCAGAAAGAGCGATATCATCCTTTTGGCGGAGCATTTCATTGAAAAAATGAATCTTCGCTACGCCAAAAACATAACACGCATCTCACCCCGCGCCATGAATGCCCTGATGGACTATCCTTGGCCGGGGAACGTTCGTGAGCTTGAAAATAGCATGGAACGTGCTGTCCTGACCGCGCAGGATGACTGCATCCGCGTGCACAATCTGCCCCCATCACTTCAGCCCGAAACTGATAACACTCCGGCTTCTGTCAACGCAACCGGTTCGCTTTCCTCCATGCTTGCTAATTTCGAAAAGGAAATCCTGCAGAAAGCTCTGGAACGACATCACGGCAACATTTCCGCAACCGGACGCGAATTGGGTGTATCCCCAAGAATGATGAACTATAAGATTCACAAGTTCTCACTGAAAGTGCCCCATTAACAACTCTCGTTGTAGAGTATAGCAAACTCACGATAAATGTCCAGCGTTTTTTACTTTTTCTTTATTTATTTTCAATCGCTTACAGGATGATTTAAGAAGCGATTTCAGGTCAATCTGAGCCCCTACAGTCCTCCCGGAATTTGCGGTTGATTTAGCACAGAGCAGGACGATTTTGGGCTAAAGATAGGCAGGGCTGTATACACTCTGGTTAAATTATTGTCGCTAAGCGTTTACAATCAATATATATGAATTACAAGAAGAGAAAATTTCCATAATTTTCATAAGACACTGAATCTATGCAGATTATGCCTGATAATGGAGGTGAGGGGGTATCCTGTACCCCTAGTCCTTTGCAGTCCCGGGAACGTCCCGGAGCTTAAAAAACGGCTCTTCTGCAATAATTGTGGAATGAGCCCCGCGAGGAAGAAAAGACAAAGGAGAAAAGTATTAAGAAAGTGCAGAAAAACATTGAGCATGGAGGAGATAACTCCTACCATGCCCTGTGTTATGTATTTGAAGTAC
>JBGVNQ010000061.1:0-46716 GCA_045125705.1 Akkermansia sp.
CCGCCGCCCCCTCGTTTGTATTCAATTAGTTGTGTTTGGATGTGTAAAATTGCAAGTTGTACTTGAAATTTTACACGCTACATCATCCTTCGTGCGGGCATACAGACCACTCAGTACGCGCCGCACTGAATCTTGCATTTCATGATTTCATTCAGCTTGT
This sequence comes from Akkermansia sp., assembly GCA_045125705.1. Lineage (GTDB taxonomy): Bacteria > Verrucomicrobiota > Verrucomicrobiia > Verrucomicrobiales > Akkermansiaceae > Akkermansia. Next base: position 161 of record JBGVNQ010000061.1, read on the forward strand.
AAGAAGCAGGCGGTTCATACATTGTACTGAGAAATTCCTGCATAACCGGCTTGAAGTCTCTCTCCAACATAGGTTTCAGCTTCAGAAGCTGCATATATTCCTCCTGGGTTTTCCAGGGATAGACCTCTTCCGGACTGTAAAAGCAATCCTGTAATTTCGCACTACATGTACTCCCGAGGGATGCCGACTGTTGCAGACGTTCGTCCGTCGCATATGCGAGGGCATCAATCTGATCCCCCAGCGCAAAGGTGGAGCTGCGGATTTCCTGCTCATCCTTCCCGCTATCGCGCAGGTTTTGCATCTGCTGCAACAACGCATCCACCTGCTTCTTATAATCCGCAATAAGCTGATTGCGCTGTTTCGTTATCTCCTGCAGTTCCTCCGCCAGCGAAGCAATCCCCATCTGCTGGCAGACTTTGCTGTAAAAATCATCGTTCACCACAATGGGCTCAGATGCCGTAGGCTTGGCCATCGTCTCAGCTCGCTTTGCCGGAGTCTCATGAAAAGGCTCATATTTGAAGAACCATGCCCCGCCTGCCGCCAGCAGAACCGCAGGAATGGCCCACAACAGTCGGGAACGATGTCTCCTCGCCACCGCCACTGGGGAGGCCCCTCGCAGCAGCCAATCCTGCCACTCGCGGGCAGACTGGCAGCGTTCCTCGGGCGAGAGCGCTAGATTCTGCATGATGCTTTGCTCCAGCATGGTGGCGCCGGAGGGCAGGGGAGCCAGGTCATCTGAGACCAGGCGCTGCTGGGCCGGTTCGGGCGCGTTGCCGGTCAGCAGTTCATACCAGGTGGCCGCCAGGGAATACAAATCTGTCCACGGCCCGATTTTTCCCTTGCCGCTTACCTGTTCGGGCGAGGCGTAGACCGGCGAGAACTCGCCCTGCGTGGTCGTATCCACCTTCGTAGCCCGGTTCAGCGCCGAGCCGAAATCCACCAGCACCGGGTTGCCGTCTGCATCGAACATGATATTGCCCGGCTTGATATCGCGGTGGATAATCTGGCGGCTGTGCAGGTACTCCAGGGCAGAAAGGATAGATACCAGCCACCGGGTCGATTCTTCGGCATCCACGTTTTTCCCCGCCGCCATCTTATCGCGCAGGGAGCCGCCCTCCAGCCAGGGCATCACATAAAACATACTCCCTGCCGAGCGGAATATATCATATACCGGCACCACTTGCGCATGGTGCAGCCCCGCCAGCGTCTGCGCCTCCTCATACACATCATTGATGGCTGTCTCATAATTCGCACGCAGCGATTCCGTGTGCGGCTGCACCACCCCGGTCTGCGGGTCGCGGCGGCAGATAGAGGCAGGAAAACACTCCTTCACCGCCACCGGACGGTTTAGTTTCTCATCCCAGGCGCGGTACAAAATACCGAAACCACCCTGAGAGGCGGCCTCTATCAGGCGGTACTGCCCCAGCTGCGCGCCGGGCGGCAAAGCATCTACTGAATTATTCATGCGGGTAGCTCGTCAGTAAGAATATCAACTTCCCAGGCGTGGTACCTCATCTGCCAGAAACTCGGAAAGCGTCTTGCCCTGTGCAAAGGCGCGCTTTTCCAGCGCAGCTCGCGTAGTGGCATCCAGACTCAGCGTTATCTTCGTCTCTTCCTCCACCTGCACGCGTCCCGGCATCACCAGCGGCAGCTCCTTCACCATCTCGCGGATGATATGCACCTTGGCGGCCGGTATCAGCTTCTTAGCCATCCAATTGCGCACCGTTGCCTCCGATACATAGCAACGCTCCGCCAGCCAGGCATAACTGTAGTTGTTTGCCTTCAGCCAGATTTTGATGCTTTTCTTCAACTCGGACTGGTCTTGCGTCTCCACGGTGTAAAAGTAGCATTTTCGCCACACTTTTGCAAGCCGATAGTGTTCAATTTACCCGAAAATCAACCTGCATCCTGCAAATAAAGTTGACTTTTTCGCGCTTTTGCTACATATTATCTGACAGGAAGTAGCCTTATGACCACTGATATCATTTTTACCTGCCCAGCCTGCGGCAGCCATGAACTCATGAGCATCCAGCAAGCCGTCCACCGCACGCCGATTACCCTCATGCGCACGGCCGGCGGAGAGTGGTCAGGCATACCCAGCGGAAGCATCCAGGAACTGCGCGGCAGCACCCTGGGCTACCGCTGCGCCAGCTGCCGCTACCCGGATATCCCCAACCATGACACCAACGGCGGTTTTCATTGGCAGACGCTCGACCACGTAGCCGCCGCCGGCGTTCTCAGCACCCCTGGGGATGCACCGCTGCCCAGCATCACCGCCACCATCTGCCAGCCGGACGGTACCACTCGCCGCATCACCCTCACCCCGCCGCACCCCGGTACCCTCACCATTCCCGAGCGCGCCGCCATCCTGGCCGCCCACCACGCCCCCGCCGGCTCCGTGTTGCTGGCGGAATAAAAACTCAATAACAACCCTATTTAACCATGATTATCACCCCCTCCATTCTGTTCTTCTCTGCAGGTCTGGCATTAGGCACAGTGGCCGGATGCACAGGTGCCATCTGTGTAAATTATTTTCGAAGGTCTGATAAAAAGGCCAATGATGAGGCCGAGATTAATGCAGCCGAAAAAATAGTTAGCGATATTCTGAACCATGGCTGGGAACATCGCAAGAACCCTGAGTACAAAACTTCCACCGAGGCCATACCAGCCTGGGCAGATGAATTGTCCGCCCCCCAGGTAATCCAGAAGGATAAAACTCCCATAGAGATATCCTCCGCCAGGGAAGAGGAAGAGACTGATGTTTCACAAGAGCTACTCGAGAAAGCGGCTGTCTGCGACATTTCCTATTTCAACACGTCTGAAATGAGAAAAATAGCTCAGGCGATCGACAATGAAGATTTAAGTCTGCTGTTGTTAGACCGTATGGATGAGATTGATGAGAAAACCAGCCTCGATTCGCAGGCTCTTTGCGCAGTTGTGCTGACAGATGAAATCACGCAGATGGGTGAGGCTTATGAAGATCAGAACGCAGCTGCACTCAGCAGCATACATGCCGAACTCCTGAGGGAATTAGCTCGCCACAGCTGTGAGATTATCAATTCTGATACATGGAATCCAGAGGTGCAGAAAATCGGCAGGGTGGAATATACACTCGAAGACGGAGCCTCCCCTCGTATCGCAGAAAAACTTGCCTCTGGACTCAAAATGAACGGGCGAATCCTCCGTAAACAACTTGTTGCGCTGAACAAAAGCCGCCAAGAACAATAAAAATTTCCCCTATTGTACAGCCTTATGTTTGAACCAGACTACACCCCAATTACCGATATGGACTACCTGGCATCCGCGGAAGACAGTATGCTGTTTGAATCCACAATGTCTATAGACGACTCTCTCACCATAGGAGATCCCTTTCTTCTGGAATGTGAGTTTCAATGCGAACCAGATAACTGTGCCGTTGAAGCAGAGCGTTCTATCATCAACATGTTTGTCGATGCGCCTCTTGACCAGCATCAGGCTATGCATATATCATCCTCGCACGGCTGGTACCAGCCAGGGAGCGGAACCTCCCCCGAAAACATCGGTCAGATGATGGATTTGTACGACATCCCCAACCACACGGTCGTCAATGCATCTGTGGCTGACCTCGCCCAGGAACTGGCACAGGGGCACGGCGTTATCGTAGGTGTTGACTCAAACGAGCTGTGGGATCAAGGACCGCTTGCTGATCTCAGGCAATGGCTCAGCACCAATACTGGGGCAGATTTCGGTGATGAATCGGCCAACCATGCCGTAGTCGTCACGGGCATTGATGTAAGCGACCCCGGTAATCCCATGGTCATCATCAATGACTCAGGGATTCCCAATGGACAGGGCGTGGCCTACCCCATGGAAAAGTTCCTGCAATGCTGGGAAGATAGTAACTGTTACTACACAGCCACAGATATTCCCCTGCCGAGCGGAGCAGTACATGGCTCTATGGCTGACATGAATACAGCCTTGGGCAATATGTCACTGGGCTGCAGCATTGGCGATTTGGTCGGTTCCTTCGTTGCTGGATATTCAGGAGCTGCCGAATATAACGAATCAGGAGATCTGATTTCAGCAATGGAACATGGATATCATAACGCCGTATCGACCGCACGTTTGCTGGATGATATATTCGGCGAAGAAGGAATTATAGCCACCCTTTAACTCGCAAAATCAATTGTTTATATACTATGGAACAAGTAACTAATGCTATTCTCAACGCAGCCCAGTTTCACCAGAAACTCACCGGGGCTCCTGTGAGCGAAGATTTTATACGTCAGGTAAAATTCCTGGGTGCAGGTATTTTCCGTCTCGTGGTGATGGGCGAAATCAAGAAAGGTAAATCATCTTTCATCAACGCACTTCTCGGGGTCAAGGACCTCGTCCCGGTTTCTTCAGATGTAGCTACCTCCACCGTTTTCAAGATTCATTATGGCTCCGTCCCGGGGTATCGCGTGCATTTCGAGAAGGAAACAGGCAAGGAACCGCAGAAAATCGAGGCCGTAGAACTTGCAAGCTACGGCACAGAAAATGGCAACCCTGGCAATGCGAAGCAGGTTGATTTCATTGAGGTGATTCACCCGGCACCCTTGCTCAAAGAAGGGGTGGTCATTATCGATACCCCCGGGCTGGGAGGCTTATTCAAAGAGCACAAAAAAATCACCTGGAGCTATGTGCCCAAGGCAGATGCTGTTTTCTTTGTGACAGATAGCGTGGAATCCCCCATTGGGCTGGAAGAAATCGAGCATCTCAAGACGGTCACAAAAATCACGCAGCATTTGTATTTTGTGCAGACCAAAGCCTCTGCTGTCGATAAGGATGCTCGCGAGGCGCGCCGTCAGAACAATCTCAGCATTCTCTCCCAGGCTTTCAACACACCGGCCAACCAGATTCCCTACTTCGTGGTAGACTCCGTGCGCAAGTTTGAAGCCGATAATACGATAAACCTCAAAAAACTGGAGCGAAGCGGGTATCCCGAACTCATGGCCTATATCAACGCCAGACTCCTTCCGAACAAACACCGCATCCTTGCCACAAAGGCAATCAGCATGGCTCTGCCCATTCTTAAGGGAATCGAGGAAAATATCGCCATGCGCAGGGAAACCCTGGCGGCAGACACAGAGGAAAAGCAAAAGAAGACAAAGGAGGAACTTGCGGCAGCCGAAACAAAGCTGCAGCAATGGCAGACAGAGTGTTTGCCAGAACTGCGTACCAGAATTAACCGTGACTTTATCGCTTTGAGGTCGGAGTGTGAAAACGACAGCGTGAAGCTCCGCCCCAATGGAGAATTGCATGCCCGATTGGAGGATGCCATCCAGAATGCAGAGAGTCAAAAGGCTCTAAAGGCCATAGTAGAGCAAATTCAGACTCAGCTTCCGGAGACGGCCGCTGCTCTTATGAACGACATGAACCAGAAGCTGGTAAAGGGTGTCAGGAGAATCATCCTCGCGCTCAGCCGGGAAACAGGGGCTTCTGCCGTGGAGAACAACACTTCCTCTCAGCAAACAGGTAGCACCATCACCTTCACAGAAAACAACTATCTGGCAAACGCGCTTGGCGAAATCAACAAGGGCAACAAGGGCAGCAAGTACTGGTCATATATAAGCCAAGGTCTTGCCGGTGCTGGCGTGGGTGCGACGTTGGGCTCATTCATTCCTATTCCGGGAGTTCCGCTGATTATTATAGCCTATGGCGGCTATCAGGCTGTTAAAATTCTGAGAGTTCAAACCCTCAAACAGGGAAAAGCCAATGCAATCAACGCATTAGGTAAGAGCCTCACTTCGATGTACAGTGATATCAACATGAAGCTTAAGGATCTGGTTACCCAGTTTAATTTCGATATTGACAGCACCTTGAATTCAACGCTGAAACTCCATTCTGAAGCTCTGAAGAACGCCCACGCCAACCTCGTAGAACGTGCGCGAATGACTGCCTCTGAATTATCTGCTGCTAAAAACCAGTTGGCACAGGATGAAGCTCAGCTGCGTTCCATCATGAAAGCAATTGAGCCCTGGACTCCGACTCAGACCAAATGAATACTCAATCATTGTTAAGCGCCAACAAGATACATACTACATACCGGACATCGCTTCTGCAACTGGCAGATGCGATCAGCGCCTACCCTTTCCTTCGACAGAAGGAAAATGAGTTGCGCGCCGTAGCAGACAATTTGCAATCGCCCTTCAATGTAGCCATCTTTGGTCGCATGAAAACCGGTAAGAGCAGCCTTATCAATGCTCTTATCGGCAGGCGGCTGGCCATCACCGGTGTAGAGGAAGCAACGGCAACGATCAACCGCCTCACATACGCAGGCAGTGAGCGTTTGAACCAGTTTACTGTTCATTGGCAGGATGCGCAGCCGGAAACCTTCCAACTGGAGCGACTGCAGCAGGATTGGAGCGGCAAGACTCCGGAAGTGCTGGAACGCATCAGTCGTACCGCCTGGCTGGAGCTCTATTCAGACGCACCCATTCTGAGGGATATCCACATTACCGACACTCCCGGAACAGGTGCCACAGCAGAAGAGCACGAAGTCATCGCCAAGCAGTTTATCAATGGACAATCGGCAGATGCCTTGCTCTACGTATTTTCGCCAACCGGTCGCGAGAGCGATGAGTCCGATTTAAAAGCTTTCCGTGCAGGCTGTCTGCCCGGTTCCTCGCTGGATAACAGCGTGGCTGTTCTGCATAAATGGGATCATATTTATTGGGATGAAGACAATATGGATTCCATCCGCGCCAAGGCAGAGCGGGTGAAATCATTTATGCAGGATACGGTATCGGCGGTCATTCCTGTGAGTGCACCGCTCGCCATGATGGCAAAAACGGCTGATGCCGCCTTCTGGAGCTCCTGCCATGCAGTGCTGAGCACATTCAGCAGCGATGAAGATTTGTGCGAAACCCTGGGAGACCAGGACGAATGGGACGAGGAGGAACCCCGCGAAGCCCTCTATCTGAAAGCCAAAGCGCTGGGTTGCCCGCTGGCCAGTTTCCGCATCATGCTGCGACATCTCTACCGCCACCGGGAGGAGGATGCTGCAGCTTGTATCTATGAACTCAGCGGTCTTCAACAGCTCGAAACCCTGCTTGACCGCCAGATATTCTCCATGCGTTCCGTGATTCAGCAGAAGCAGAACTGCGCCAGAGCCCGCAAGGTGATGGATGATGTTTACACCGCCATTGAGCAGGAGCTGGAACGCCATCAGACCGACATCGATATGATGGAACAAGTCTACGAACTCCTGGACAGTGCAAACTCCAGAGTTCGCTGCTGGATGGATAGCAAACGGGGCGAAATGAAAATGCAGCACGCAAGCCTCACCTCAGCGTACCGGAACCTTGACAGCCTGCGCATCCGTGTCCGGAACTGGGCAGATGCCATCATCAATGCTCATGACCTCACAGCCTGGCTTAAAGATTACGAAAGGCTCGGCATCAGCCAGAGCATAGCCGGGGATTTTACCGCCTTTCTCAAGGCGTTGCTTCCCAATGCCATTGCCTCTCAGGAACTCACAGTGGAAAAGCTGATGCAGCTTTTGCCCTATATCAACCGCCTTGATGCCAGTCCCCGCGTAGAGGATAAGGCTATGTCCGCCAGACTTCACCAGTGCCTGATGCAATGGTTCAGTCAACAACAATAACTCTCACAATTTCTCATGAACACACATTCTATTGGTATTGACTTTGGTACCACCAAAACTCTGGTCAGCCACCTGCCGGATCACGCAACCCAGCCGGAACGCGTACACCTTGGCGACGGTCACGATTACCTGCCCACCACGGTCTATATAGACGCAGAAGGCGAAATTCACTTCGGCGATGCGGCAGACGACATGATGCAGTCAGAATCCGGCGGGCGTTACCTGCGCGGTTTCAAGATGCAATTAGGCTCCCCTCTGCCTCTGCACGTCTTCCTGACCGCCGGAACAAAGCGCCTCTTTACCGCCAAAGAACTGGTAAAGGAATATCTGAAACACATCCGCACCCAGGTAGAGGATCTCGTCTTCCTCGGAGAGCCCGTAACGGTCGCCACCATCACCCGCCCGGTCGGGTTTTCCCCGGCGCAGTGCGAAGAACTCCGGGCAGCTGCATACGAAGCCGGCTTTGCTGAGGTGAAGTTTACCACTGAGCCCGAAGCCGCAGGCCTGGCCTTCTGTCGCCTCAATGCCGCACATGCTTTCAAAAACAGCGCGCTCATTGTCGACTGGGGCGGCGGTACGCTCGACTTCGCACTCGTCAGCCGCAAGAATGATACCATCTGCACCCACAGCACGCTCACAGATGGCGATACTACCATGGGCGGTGAAAAGTTCGACGAAAAACTCTGGGAGTATGTGGAAACCACGCTCCAGCAGCAAGGCGTCGAGGAACTGAATCACATTACCCAGATGCCGAAGGTACGCCGTGGCAAGGAACAGCTTACCTCAAAGGAAAACATTGTCCTGCGCCTGAGCAGCAAGGCCGGCGTCTGCCCGCCCATGCCGCTTTCCCGGGCAGATTTCAACCAACTCATTGCAGAATACATCAACAAAGCTGCTCAGATGGTGCAAGCCTTGCTTCAGCGCATACCCGCAGAGCATAAACCGGAAATGCTTCTGCTGGTGGGCGGTAGCAGCCAGATTCCGCTGATTAAGGAAAAACTGGAGGAAGTATGTAAGCTTCCTGTCCACAAGTGGCAATACTCACGTGAAGCTGTAGCCATGGGCGCGGCATTGTGGAACACCGCCCCCGTTGAGTCCGGAGCTGTCGCTCAGCTTCATTCCGTGGAACTCACCCATGCCGGCGTCTCCCCCTTCGGCATCTTACGAGCTCTGCCTACTCTTATTCCAGGGCTGGATATGGTAAAGGCCATGGAACTTGTTGAAAACACCCCCTCCACCCTTCTTTGCGATGTTGAGAAAAAACAGGCAGATTCTCTTTGTGCAGAGCTCAGAAAACTTGGAGCGACTGTTACTGTCAACTCATCCGCAGGTTCTGTTCCGGAAAATGATAAGGATGTTCCCTCTTTGACTTCGTCTACTCAACGTGCAAGTGAAGAAAATGAGTTGGATGCTCAATCCGGCAGACTCAAAATGTTTAGTTCGGGTAATAATAAAATTGCTGTCATTCGTACATTACGGGATATTTACCCCCAACTAGGGCTTGCCGATGCAAAGGGGCTGGTTGACTCGGCTCCTGTTAATCTTCCAGCAGAGACGAGGGTGAATGATTGCGTGGCGGCTGGTATGCTGGAACGTGCAGGGCGCAGATACAAATCCTCTCAGGCAAACGGGTGATGGATGAGAATCTGAACGACACCTGCGTATCAGAGCCTTGTCCACAACAGACTTCCCAGGACCTCGGTTCAACATACATGCATATTGTTGAGACCTCCATGGCAGACTTGCAGAGCAAGTTTAATCAAAGGTCGGCCATTGTACTTTCAGAGACCGATTATAACGCATTAAAGCAGCAAGTCCAAAATTATGTCCATAAACAAATTGGTACATGCTTCCATCATGTTCAGACGCTTTCCAAAAAACTGACAACTCTATTACTGGACAACGGGTATCAGGAAACTCAGGAGATTATTATAGCATTGCAAATGTCCCGACCCATCGTAGAGTCATTCTGCACACCCCTCATTGCAGCCAAGCATGAGTGTATCAATTATAAATTCTCCGAATATACCAAAGGTGAAATCATAGGCGGTGTGACCGGTGGTATTTTAGGGGTTGCCACGTTAGGATTATTTGGAGCATTCGGTGCCTATGCCGGGGCGAAGTTAGGTAAAGCAATCGAAAACGCGACGAAAAAAGAAGACAGCGCAGAAGAACTCCAAGTGGATATTAAAGCAACTAAGAAAGCTTTGTCAACTGCACTGAATCAAGGTATTCCTGCTGTCATTGCTCAATTGAAAGAGTATTTCGAGCTTGTCGGACGCGCCCCTGAGCAAGCATTAGCAAATAGATTGATGCTTGCCGTTTCAAACGATCATGTATCTGCCGCAAGAGAATGCCTTAAATTAGGCGTTCACAACGCAAGTATTCAGCAGACCATGCCCCACGCTTCCTCTGAAACTATGAAATCTTTGCTTCAGAAATATATGTAAGCTTTCACAACTATGAAACAATACCATGTATCCGTTAATGGTCAGCAGCCCTCAGTTTGAGAAGTGTAAAGTACTTTGTGGTGCTTTCACGCCGGAAGCGGTGCAGCCGCTCTGCTGGGGGCAGGATTCCTGCCAGCCCTGGGTGGTATCCTGCTGAGTGTGGTCATCGGGTTTTACGTCCGTAAATTCCTGGTAAACAAATTATACCAGCCCACCCGGCAAAGCAATCATGAACCGCAGGCTCTCGAATGGCAGGTGCCGGAGCTTACACCCGTGCAGGTAGATGTCTGGCGGGCCATGCTGGCCTACCCCACCCCCATGAGCCCGGAGGTGCGCCGGATGTTACGCGATGCACTGAGCTGAGCGGCCGGGGGCTTCTTTATCACGTTTCAACAATACACCATGCGATGAAAAAAGAACTTAATCAGGATTCGTTTGTCCACTACGAAGAGCAGCGGCAGAAGCTGCTGGAACAGCTGCGGGAGTGGGGGGCTCTGGTAGAAAAATCCACTGTTCTGGCAGAGATGAAGGGAGATGAGCGGTACCCGGAAATGTGCAGGGATACGTTTTTGCCCGCTTTTGTGAACACGCACAAGGGTGACCAGGCAAAAGAATACCAGATTCTGCTGGCAGCGTGTCAGATACAGGTCCGGCATCTCGGCAAAGTCTCCGGCAAGGCTGAACACGCCCCTGTATTGATGAGTCTGCTGCCGGTCACTAACCCGGAGGATTCCGTATTTGAGGAATACAGACCCGCCGTGGAGCGTCTTATCCGGAAATATCAGCCATGCGGTATCCGGCGGTGGCTCGGCCTCTACAACCGGAAGTATCTGATGCATGCCATGACGGCTGATTTACAGCAGCTCTTCACGCGCATCATCAACGATACGGCAAGAATGTTCCATGAGGATTACCATTACGAATGGCATCCCCTTTCCATTGACAGCTGGATGGATGAACTCTGGGACTGCTACATAGCGCCCACCCGCCGCGGCAGGTGCTCACGCGCTATGCTCAGGGCCGACGGAAGCACTTCTTCAGCTTCGACGGCGGTGGAGGCTGTTCGCGAGGAGTTTTTCCTGGATTATTGGGAAGATGCTCGCCAATATGCCACCAAACTTTCCGAAACGGTGAAAGAACACCTCAAGGATGCTCAGCGCCTGCTGCACGAGATGAAGAAACTGGCTCCTGCTGATTAATTCCAGATGCACAGCAGGCCGTAGAGGACTCCGGCGAAGAGGAGGATGAAGGCAAGGAGGTAGCCGAGGAACTGGAGGTAGCGGTAAAGCATTTTGAAGTACGAAGTACGAGGTGGGAGGTACGAAGAGGGAAGGACGGGTTACGAATTACGAATTACGAGGTGGGAATTTTTGTCTCTCTGAGCAGCGTAAGCTGCGAAGTTTCGCCGCAGCCCCCGAAAGGGGGCAAGATTTCGATGAGCGTCCGCGAAGTTTCACCGGTAGTCGCCAGACTACCGATTTCACTGACGAGCCCTCGGGCGAGGATTTTATGCATTGCTGTGAAACTTCGCCCCGTTTGGGACGGGCTCAGAGATTACACCTACCCGTCAAACTGTCATTTGTGTTTTTTTAGAGATTCCCGAGTTACGAATCAGCCGGTGCCGGGAGAAGGAGCTGGATGAGGGCAGGGGGCTGAGGCCTTTCAGTGGTGCTGGCAGGCGGGGTCGGTGCAGTGGTGCTGATGTTCGTGAGAGGCATGCCGGAACAGAAGGCCGGCGGCTATCCCACCTATGAGGAGGAGGATAAGCAGAATCGGGAACCAGAATTTGATGATGAGGGCGCGTGCGTTCATGGCAGGGGGTGTTTGTTGAGGTGTTTGTTCAGGAAGGGTATGATGTGCCGGGCGTAGAGTTGCGGTTCGTGGGCAGGGTCGGCAAAGCCGTGGGCTTCATCGGGGTAGGTGACCAGGGTGACATCCTTGCCCGCTGCGCGGAGAGCCTTGTAGAGCCTTTGGGAATGCTCCGGGGGAATAAGGGTGTCCTTGCCTCCGTAGTACAGCAGGAGCGGCTCCTGGAAATTATCCGCGTGGTACACGGGAGAAATGCTGCGCAGATGAGCTCTGCCTTCCGCTGTGCTGATATCTCCGATGGTGAGGGAATCTTCTCCAGCAAAGGGGGCATCCATGCCATTCATTTTCTGCAGGTGAAGCATGAGGTCCTGGGGGCCGAATAAGGAGATTCCGCAGGTGTACAGACCGGGGGTGAATGCCAGCGCTGCGGTGACGGCATAGCCTCCATAGGAGCCACCGAAGATGGCGATTTTATTCGGCTGTGCGATTCCTTGCCGGATGAGCCAGGGAATGGCATCATTCACATCTGTCTGAATGCAGCCTTTGCCCCATTGGCGGTTTCCGGCATGCATGAAGCTGCTGCCCCAGCCGCGCGAGCCGCGGAATTGGGGTTGCACTACGGCGAATCCCTGGCTCACGAGGTACTGCACGCGCCAGTCGTATGAATCATCTGTCCGCATGCGCGGGCCACCATGCACGAAAATGACTGTGGGGAAGGGGCCTTTGCCATCCGGCAGGGTGTAGTAGACGGGAATGCGTGTTCCGTCTGCTGCGGGGTATTCGGCAAATTGTGTGGGCCGGGTTGGTGGCACTGGTGCGGCAGATCTTTCTAACGGAACACAGCCTTTGCCGGCGGAATACATCATCAGTCTGAAGGGACCGGAGTTTTCGCTTACCCAGGCAAGGAGTTTTGATTCGTCATCGGATACGGCTACCATGCGGGCTGATGATTCCTGGGGGAGTCCGCGGAGAAAGTCTGATACCAGGCCGCATGGCCGCAGCGGGTGGTATTGCAGTTTTTCACGCATGGTACAGTAGCCTAATACTGTGCCGTCGGTCCGGGGGAGAATGCCGGATATTTCTGCGTTTTTGCCATTGCTGATATTGTTCAGCTGGCCGGTGGCCGGGTCGTACTCTGCCAGGACTGCATGCTCTGTCTGGTAATCATGGAGCAGAAGTATGCGACCTCGGTCATTGATGCCGACCAGTTGCAGGCGGTTTGCTGTTGGTAACTGCAATATGGGGGTGAATGTACTGCTGCCCGCTTTATATTCGAGCGTTTTAGAGCCGTCCTTATTCCAGCGCAAGGCGGCTTTCAATATGCCGTCTCCATCCATAGCCCAGGCGATGCTGCCCGGTGCTGTATCATGAAACGGCTGAAAAGAGAGAGATGATGCGTGAGGATTGATTTTATAGAGTGGGGCATCTGCAGTAGGTGTCACGGCTCCTTGAATGGTGAATTCGGCGGTTCCTGCATGTTCTCGCACATGCGTAAGCCTGAACCATTCCGGTGCGTCAGCTGGGGTGCTGATTTGCAGACTGCCTGTTGCAGAAAGTGTGCCGAGTTGACTTTTCCCCTCTTTATCGGAGCCAAAGAGAAACAATGCTCCGTTATTAAGGAATACGGCTTGCTGGACTGATATATCGCAGCTCAGCTCATGCGTGGAATCACCAGTGTGAATGCGTATGCAGTTTTGCTCAGGCGTGGTGGTGACGATGGTATTCAGCGTCTTTGAATATCCCAGCAGCGTGTAGCCCATTTCTGCATTCTGGTACGCGCACGCAACTGCCTCCGTTGCGCCCGACTGGGAGCAACTCAGCAATATACAGAGAGTCAGCCAGCATTTCATATCCCGGAAAAAAGAGACAGGCAACGGAGTTTCCGCTACCTGCCCCGGAAAAGGTTGAAACCTTTGTATTAATACTCGCTGTTGCGGCCTGTGCCTCTGCAGTGAACGCAATTAAAATTGCCATTGAAGCCGCTGCCGTTGCAGAAGATGCAGCGCATGTTAACGTTGCAGTCAAAGGGGCGTTCGTCTGTGGAAGCGCCGATAGCAAAGCCGCTGATGGTTACGCAGGCGGCTACGAGAGTCATCATTATTTTCTTCATGTTTGTTATCCTTTCTGTTTTGAGGTAGGTATAATTTGGTGATGGGTTACCCTGATTGTGTCTCATTGGTGAGACTTGTGTCGAATCAGGCTGACTTCAATATAGCAAAATAAGTGCAGAAGTCAATATAAATGCGATATAAATAAATAAAAAAATAGCAAAAGCGCTACAATTCTGCATTTTTGCGGGGTGGAGCGGGGGGGCATGCTTCTGCAGAGCTGCCGGGCGAGACTAAAAACAAACCAGGCCATTCCTTATCGGAATGGCCTGAGTCATGAAAACGTTTGGTGAGGAATCCGGTATTAGCGGACAGTCTTCACGGTCACAGCGTCCTTACCCACGCGGCTGCGGAGGTAGTGGAGCTTGGCGCGGCGAACCTTACCACGAGTCACCACTTCAATCTTGGCAATCTTGGGGGTGTGGATGGGGAAGGAGCGTTCCACGCCTTCGCCGTAGGCAATCTTACGAACGGTGAAAGCCTCGTTGATGCCGGCGCCACGCTTGGCAATCACGATGCCCTGGAAGATCTGCACGCGTTCCTTGCCACCTTCAATCACGCGGCAGTGCACCTTCACGGTGTCGCCAACGTTGAAGGGCGTCACGTCGTCCTTCATCTGCTCTTTTCCGATAGTGTCGAGAATGTTCATCTTGTCTCCTTCTTGTAATTAGTAAATGTTCAGTGAGCCTCCCGGCTCGGGTGGGTGCGACAGTCTACACGATTTTTTGATTCTTGGCAATGCAAATTTCACATTTTGCTGCATTTTTTTGCAAATGGGGTTCAAAAGTGCCCGAAATTGAGGGGTTAATGTGTGCATGTATTGCACTTCCGGATTGACATTCGGGGGTGTGTAGTATATAACGCGCGCAAACCATCAGCAAAACCAGCGCTATGCCCGCCCGCAAAAAATCCATTAAACGCAAGGTCCGCAACTGGACAGCCGCCGATTCTGCCGAACTGTACGGGGTCGATAACTGGAGTAATGATTACTTCAGCGTGTCGCGCGCGGGTGAGGTAAATGTGCACCTGGTGGATACAGATGGCAGCACGAAGGAGGTGAGCCTACCTGAGATTATGAAGGGTCTTGAGGAGCGAGGCACGAATGTGCCGGTGCTGCTGCGCTTCCGTGATTTGCTTCACGCCCGTATTGATGAGTTGAACAAGAGTTTCTCCAAGGCTATCAAGGCTGCCGGATACACCGGCAAATACCGCGGGGTGTACCCCATCAAGGTGAACCAGCAGCGCATGGTGGTGGAGGAAGTGGTGGCCCACGGCCAGAAATACCACTACGGGCTGGAAGCCGGTTCCAAGCCGGAGCTGATTGCCGCCATGGCCTACATGCGCGATGCCGATTCGTTCCTCATGTGCAACGGGTATAAGGACGATGAGTTCATTGACCTGGCGCTCATGGGTATGCGCATGGGTATGAAAATCTGCCTGATTCTCGAAATGCCCAATGAGCTGCCGGCCATTCTGCGCCGCGCTGAGGTGCTGGGCGTGGAGCCGATTCTCGGTGTGCGTGTGCGATTGGCTTCCAAGGGCGCCGGCCACTGGAGCGAGTCCGCCGGTGATAAGTCGGTGTTCGGTCTGAATGCGGCACAGGTCATTGATGTGGTGGATACGCTGAAGGCTGCGGGCAAGCTCCATTGCCTGAAAGCACTCCACTATCACCAGGGCAGCCAGATTTCCAACGTGACGGTGATTCGTGGCGGCCTGACCGAGGCCTGCCGCATCTACATCGACCTGGTGAAGGAGGGCGCACCCATGGGCACGCTGGATATGGGCGGCGGTCTGGCTGTGGACTATGATGGCTCCAAGACCAATTTCCACTCCTCTTGTAACTATTCGATAGAGGAGTATGCCCGAGATATTGTGGAGGTGGTGGGTGAGCTTTGCACCAAGCATGGCGTGGAACACCCGACGCTGGTGACGGAATCCGGCCGCGCTGTTTCGGCCTACCACGCAGTGCTGGTGTTCAATGTGCTGGATGTGACCAGCGCCCCCGGCAGCGAGGCACAGCCGCCCGCTCTGCCGGAGAATGCGAATGATATCCTTCTTGCGCTGGATGAGACGCACCGCATGCTCACCCGTAAGAATATTCAGGAGTGCTATAACGACGCCATCTATTACCGCGACCAGCTGCGCGCCATGTTCCACCATGGTAATGCCACGCTGCGCGAGCGCGGTGTGGGCGAGGCCATCTACTGGCACATCATGGGGCTTATCTCCCGCCGCATCGGCGAGATGAGCGAGATTCCCGAGGATTTGAAGGAAGTGTCCGACAACATGGTGGACTACTACTACTCGAATTTCTCCGTGTTCCAGAGCTTGCCGGATTCCTGGGCCATTGACCAGCTTTTCCCTGTGATGCCGATTCAGCGCCTGTGCGAGCGCCCCACGCAGAAGGCGGTGCTGGTGGATATCACCTGCGACTGCGACGGCAAGGTGGACCACTTCATCGACCGCGAGGACGTGGCCAAATCTCTGCCGCTGCACGAGGTGGACCCCAAGGAGAATTATTACGTAGCCATCTTCATGGTCGGCGCCTATCAGGAGACGCTGGGTGACCTGCACAACCTGCTGGGCGATACCAACGTGGTGAGCGTGCACCTCGAGAATGGGCGCCCCGTCTTCACCCATGAAGAAGAGGGCGACAGCGTGGCCGATGTGCTCTCCTACGTGAAGTACGATGCCAAGGATCTGGTCGCCAAGTTCCGCGCCCTCGCAGAGCGCGGTGTGGAGCAGGGGCTCATCTCCCCCCGTCAGCGCCGCGACGCCCTGGAGGCCTACCGTACTGGTCTGAGCGGGTACACGTATTACGAATTGTAAGCGCACATTACGCTTGCGCATAACAGACAATTATGATATAAGCCCCGGCGCATTACACCGGGGCTTATATCATTATGAAAAATACACTTCGTAAGCTGAACAGTTATATCCCGCAGGGCATCATCTGTCTTGTGGTTGTCTTTGGCATCTTTGCCTACATTGCTTCCCAGATGGGCACGCCGCAGATGCTCAACACCATCATGAGAACTGCGCATGATTTGCTGCTCAACACGGTTTTCTACCTCATGGCCATCTGCGTGATTACGGGTGCTATCGGTCGCCTGTTCGTGGAGTTCGGTGTGGTGAGCCTGCTCGAGAAGCTGCTTCGCCCTCTCATGCGCCCGCTTTTCAATCTGCCGGGCGTGGCTTCGCTGGGCGCGGTGCTTACCTTCCTGTCCGATAATCCCGCTATCATCGCGCTGGCGCAGGATAAGCGATTCAGCTCCTACTTCAAGAAGTACCAGTTCATTTCCCTGACAAACTTCGGCACGGCCTTCGGTATGGGCCTGCTGGTGATTGTGTTCATGGTGGGGCAGGGCTTCTATGCTGCTCCTTTCATCGGACTGTTCGGCGCGGTGTGCGGTTGCATCGTTTCCACCCGCCTCATGCAGCGTGCCGTGCTCAAGAAGTTCCCCGAGTTTGCCGAGGAAGCCGCCTGCGAACCTGCAGAGTTGGCCGAAGCCAAGGTTGACGAGTACACCAAGCCTCTTTTCCAGCGTATTCTGGACTCTCTGCTGGACGGTGGCCGCACCGGTGTGGATGTGGGTATTGCTATTATTCCCGGTGTGCTGATTATTTCTACTCTGGTGATGCTGCTTACCTTCGGCCCCGCTGCCGGTGGTCAGTTCACGGGGGCTGCCTATGAGGGTGTGGAGCTTCTGCCCTGGATTGGCTCCAAGCTCGGCGTGGTGTTCGAGTGGCTGTTCGGCTTCCAGGATCCGCATCTCATTGCTTTCCCCATCACCGCTCTTGGTGCCGTGGGCGCCGCTCTGGGGCTGATCCCGAACTTCATCGCCGCCGGCTGGGTGGATGGCAACGCCATCGCCGTGTTCACAGCTATCGGCATGTGCTGGAGCGGCTACCTGAGCACGCACACCGCCATGCTCGATACGCTGGGCTACCGTCACTTGACATCCAAGGCCATTCTCGCCCACACCATCGGTGGTCTGGTGGCCGCCGTGGTGGCACACTGGGCCTATGTGCTTTACACCCTGGTGTAATCAACAATCGTCTCAACAATTAAAGCAATAAAACGACAAGATGAAGAAACTGATTCCCGTTATGCTGCTGTTGGCTCTGGGGCTTAGCTCCTGCGCCGTGAAGACTGTGACCCGCAAGGAACTGCTCACTCCCACGCTGTCCACTGCCATGAATAGCAGCGAGCTGACCGATATGAAGTACTACGGCTGCGACGCTGAGTACGACTACTTCACCCGCGGTTATACCCGCTACCGCGTGCTGAAGAGCGAGAAGTGCCTCCCTGAGAGCGCCCGCTTCACCTTCAACAACTGGCAGGGCGGCAAGCTTTACCGTGAGTGCCTCACCGAATCCGTGGGTAACTCCCTTGTGGAAAAGCTGCAGAACCTGCTGAACGGCGCTTCTGCCACGAACACCGTGGCTCAGCCCGTGACCACTCCCACGCAGACCTCCGTTCAGCCCTACCAGCCCCAGACTGAGACCGGCAAGGCTATTCAGAGCTGGCTGCAGCAGCTTAAGCCTGCTCAGCAGTAAAGATTTCTGCTAATCCTTTGAATGAAGCGCCCCGGTTGCCTATAAGGCGACCGGGGCGATTTTGTAGAAGGATTAATGAATAGTTTTCAATAATCAAAGCCGCTGCTTTGCTGCAGGTCTTCCTCTGAGATGTAGGGGATGAGTTCTACATCGGGGTGGTGGAAATGCGGGGGCAGGTTGTTTTCGGTGATGAGCGAGTTGCCCTCCGGCAGGGGAAAGGCGTGGGGGGCATGCGCATACAGCGCTTGCGAGGGTACCATAATCAGGCATTTATCTGCCGCTTCGGCTGCTGCCTGGGCCCAGGCTGCCCGCGTGGGGTGGTGGTAGGCGGCCAGATCACCGCGCACGGCAGGCGGGCAGAGCAGGGCTACATCCAGCTTCATATTGGTGAGCAGGGAATCACGCGCCTCCTGACTGTCGAGCAGGCCGCACTCCTTGTTAAGCACACCGCCGGGGCAGATAACCTGGTGCGGCAGGCTGGCTGCGGTGAGCTGCGACAGGATTTTGAGCGAAGGGGTGACCAGCGTAGCCTTTACCCCGTGCAGCTGCGAAACCAGCACCAGCGCGAGCGGGTCATCGTCCAGGTAGATACAAGCGTCATTCTTGATGTGGCTGAGAGCCAGCCTCGCCAGCTGGCAATCCGGGCGGGTGGAGGCATCTTTTCCGCCCACGGGCAGGGTATAGCGGGCGCCGCCGTGTACGCGCTGCAGCAGGCCCTGTGCCTGCAGGTCTACCAAATCGGTGCGGATAGTCTCATCGGTCACGCCCAGTTCTCGGGCCAGTGAGGCGGAGCGTATGCTGCCGCGCTGCTGCAGCAGGCGCAGGATGTACGCACGTCTCTCCTGGGCCACATACATAGAAATGAAAAATCAGTGTTGGAAGGTGGAGGCAAACTCATCGAGCTTGCTGGTGAGCAGGCCGGAGGCTTCGCGGAAAACGGCGGCAATGTCTTCATCCACCCGGCGGCAGTCGGCGCAGAGCTGGCCGATGTGGCGGTGGATAATCTGCACACGGCGACTCGCAAGATCCACGGGGAAGGAAGACTGCAGGGTGAGCAGAATGGTGGCCAGAATATAGGAGACCACGCCCGCATAGTGCTTCACAAACTCCTCTGCCTCGGCTCTGCCTGCGTTTTCGCGAATCATCAGGCGCTTCTGCACCAGAGCAGTCAAGCGCGAGGTTTCCAGGAAAAGAGAGTGGCGCATAGCTGCCTTCACCGCCTTGGCATGCTCGGCGGGCACGAAGTCCAGCACATCCCAGTGGCGGTTGTTGCCGGGCTCGGGGGGCATGTGGGCCTCGTCCTCGGCGGCCATCTGGTTCAGCAGGTCATTGCGGTCCATCACATAGGCTTCCGACATCTGACCACCGGGTTCAAAGCAGTACTTGGCGCGGATGGTGGGGTGAATGGCCATGTAAGCCTCGGCCCGGTTCAGACGGGTATCCCACGAGCAGGAAGGCAGTTTTTCTGAGTGAATGAGCAGCATGGCAGCCCCCTGGAACTGCGCCACATTGCAGGCCACATGGTCACGCAGTGCCTCCATGTTCATGAAGGCCTGGGCATTGGCTTCCTGCCAGGTCATCTCCCACTGGGGCAGGGAAATATCGTAGGTGAAGGACGCGGTTTCAATGAGCAGGCGGGTATCGCGCTGCACAAAGATTTCGATGGAGAGCTGGTTGCTGATGGCGCGGCGGTTGTCCTGCTCCGGCACGCGGCGGGAGAGGGTGATATCACCTGCCTGTACCATTCCCTGGGAACTGGTGCGCAGCTTGGCCAGCACGGGGTGCTCGGCTTCCTGCGGGTCGGCGCACATGTGGTTGGTGAAATCCACCCGGCAGCCGGCGATATCGCGCAGGCAGTTGCCCTCGAGCACAAAATCAATGGGTTCGCCATTATCCACGCCCCACAGGGTGAGGTGTGTCACACCCTTCGTGGTGTTATCAATAACACCACGGGTGATGAGGGGTGTGATAAGGGCGAGCATAGAGACGACGGATAAAGGGTTACTTGCTGCTGGGGGCGGGCAGGGTGGCAGCCAGTCGGGCCACTGCCTCGGGGGCATTCATGAGCTCCACCACGGCATCCCACTTGCCCTGCATGAGAGCCTCGCGCGGCTCGGCAGGCATGGTGATGGGGAAGCTGGCGGTGGGGCAGCTCAGGGTCATGCTTTCCAGGTCCACCGTCCACTGTGTATCGGGAGCGGAGGTGGTGATTTCCATGGCGCGGAGCAGATCCTCGCGGCTGGCGCGCACACAGGGCAGGCCGATGCCGCTGCTGTTGCCGAAGAAGATTTCGGCAAAAGTCTCGGCCACGATGGCCTGGATACCGCTGCGCTTGATTGCCTGGGGGGCGTGCTCACGGGAGGAACCACAGCCGAAGTTCTCGCCGCCGAGAATGATGGTGGCGCCGGCGTGCTGCGGAGCATCGATGGGGTGCCCCTTGCTGCTGCCGTCGGCGTTGAAGCGCTCGTCGTAGAACATGGTGCCGGCCAGCTCATCGAAGGTGATGCACTTGAGGAAGCGGGCGGGGATGATGCGGTCAGTATCCATATCCGCCCCGGCTACGGGAACGGCCTTGCCGCTGATGCTGATAATCTTGGTAAGA
This sequence comes from Akkermansia sp., assembly GCA_045125705.1. Classification (GTDB taxonomy): domain Bacteria; phylum Verrucomicrobiota; class Verrucomicrobiia; order Verrucomicrobiales; family Akkermansiaceae; genus Akkermansia. The sequence continues at coordinate 21,317 of JBGVNQ010000061.1, forward strand.
GGCATGTGTTGTAGAAAGCTTATGGTTTACTGAATGTCAAACACCTCGCGGGCATCGGCCACGGTGCCGGTCACGGCGGCGGCGGCGGCCATGATGGGGCTCATGAGCAGGGTGCGGCCTGTGGGGCTGCCCTGGCGACCCTTGAAGTTGCGGTTGCTGGTGCTGGCGCAAATCTGGTCGCCCACCAGTTTGTCGGGGTTCATGGCCAGGCACATGGAGCACCCGGGCAGGCGCCACTCGAAGCCCGCATCGCGGAAAATCTGGGCAATGCCCTCTTCCTCGCACTGCACAGCGGTCATCTGGGAACCGGGTACGGCCAGAGCCTTGATGCCCGGCTTCACCTTGCGACCCTTCAGGTAGGGAGCCACAGCTCTGAAGTCGGTGATGTGACCATTGGTGCAGGAACCGATGAAGACCACATCCACGGGAAGCCCCTTGATGGGTTGGCCGGGAGTGAGCTTCATATATTCGAGGGCGGTGGTGTAAGCCTTGCGGCCTTCGTCATCGCGTGCATCCTCGGGGGCAGGTACGCTGCCGCCGATGCCGATGTTCATATCGGGAGAAATACCCCAGGTCACCGTGGGTTCGATTTCCTCGGCGGGGATGATGACCACGTCGTCGTACACAGCGTCGGCATCAGAGGCAAAGCTCTTCCAGCGCTCCACGGCGGCATCCCACTCTGCACCCTTCGGGGCATAGGGACGCCCCTTCAGGTATTCGAAGGTGGTTTCATCGGGGTTGATGTAGCCGCAGCGGGCGGCACCTTCAATGGCCAGGTTGCAGAGGGTCAGGCGGCCATCCATATCCATGGATTCAATCGCGCTGCCACCGAATTCGTAGGCATAGCCCAGACCGCCGTTGGCGCCGAGCTTGCCGATGATGTGCAGAGCCACGTCCTTGGCGGTCACGCCCGGGCGCAGGGTGCCTTCCACGCGCACGTTGCGCACCTTCAGCGGGCTCATGGCCAGGGTCTGGGTGGCCAGTACGTCGCGAACCTGAGTGGTGCCGATACCCATGGCAATGCTGCCCACGGCGCCGTGGGTGGCAGTGTGGGAGTCGCCGCAGACAATGGTCATGCCCGGCTGGGTGATGCCCAGCTCCGGACCCACCATGTGCACAATGCCCTGGCGGCCGCTGGCGAGGTCGAAAAGACGGATATTGTTTTCTTTGCAGTTGCGGCGCAGCTCGTTGAGCATGGCGGCAGCGCGGGGGTCGGCAAAGGGCTCGCACTGGTCATCGGTGGGGATGATGTGGTCCACTGTGGCAAAAAGTCGCTCCGGGTGCAGTACGGGCAGCCCCAGCTCGCGCAGCATGGCAAAGGCCTGCGGCGAGGTCACCTCGTGCAGGTACATGGTGGCAATGAACAGCTGCGTACGCCCATCCGGCAGCGTCCCCGCCGTGTGCGCGTCCCATACTTTTTGGTATAATGTCTTACCCATAGTCGTGCTTATGTGCCAATGTAACATAGGCGCACGGTAGAGTCAAGTAGTCAAGACACGCAGAATGCCCGCTATGACACGCACAAAAAATGCCCGCGCAGGCAGAGTGCTGCGCGGGTGTGCAAAAAATGGGCTGTTTTCTGAAAATCAGCTGATGAAATCAACGCCTTGGGCGTCTTTGGTTACCGTGCAGATTTCCACAAGGTTCCAGATGAATACAACCGGACCAAGGAATCCGAAAGAAATGAGAGTTATCAGCAGCTGGGCAATCCCCTTACCTGTGTAACCGGCAAAGAAATTGTGTATGCCGAGTGTGCCAAGGAGGATGGCAAGCAGAATGTAGGCGAGGCGGGACTTAGGCATATGCGTGTGTGTAGTTGAGTTTGGAGGGTAAAAGTAAAAATCCCGCCCCGGGGAGTTTCCGGGGCGGGATGTGAAGCGGGATTTACTCGCCCAGCACTTCAGCGCGCTCCTCGAGCAGCTCGGCGCAGGAAGCGTCGATCTTGGCGCGGGAGAACTCGTCGATGGGCAGACCCTCAACGATGCTGTAGGTGCCGTCCGCATTGGTGCGGGTGGGCTGGGAGCAGATGATGCCGGCGGGCAGACCGTACTTGGTGCCGTCGGTGTAGGAAGCCACGGAGAACCAGTCGCCCTCGGCGGTGGGGGTGGTCAGGTTCTTCACCGTCATCAGGGCGGCGTTGGCTGCGGAGGCAGCGGAGGAAAGGCCGCGAGCCTGGATGATGGCGGCGCCGCGCTGCTGCACGGTCTTGATGAAGTCGGTCTTGAGCCATTCGATGTCGGAGATGACCTCGGTCACGGGCTTGCCGCCGATCTTGGCGTTGGTGAAGTCCGGGTACTGGGTGGCAGAGTGATTGCCCCAGATGGTCATGTTGGTCACCTCGGTCACGTGCACACCGGCCTTGGCAGCGAGCTGGCTCTTGGCGCGGTATTCATCGAGCTGGGTCATAGCGAAGAAGTTCTCCTTGGGCAGACCGGTAGCGTTGTGCAGGGCGATGAGGCAGTTGGTGTTGCAGGGGTTGCCCACCACGAACACGCGGCAGCCGGGGGCGGCGTTCTCGGCGATAGCCTTGCCCTGGCCCACGAATACCTTGCCGTTGATGGAGAGCAGGTCCTTGCGCTCCATACCGGCCTTGCGGGGCACGGAACCCACCAGCATGCACCAGTCGGCGTCCTTGAAAGCCACTGCGGGATCGTCGGTAGCCACGATTTCCTTCACCAGCGGGAAGGCGCAGTCCTCGAGCTCCATCACCACGCCCTGCAGCTTCTCAAGGCAGGGGGTGATTTCGAGGAGCTTCAGAATCACGGGCTGATCAGCACCCAGCATCTCACCGGCTGCAATGCGGAACAGAAGGGAATAGGAAATGTTGCCGGCGGCGCCGGTCACGGTCACAGTTACGGGTTTCTTCATAACGCGGAGTATTTTAAGCGATACCCCGTCAGAGTCAATCCTAAAGTGTGCGTTCTGCGCGGCTGGTGTCATTTTTTTGAAAAAAGTGAGAAAATGATACAAAAAGGTGTTGACGAAATGCGGGGGAGCTGGTATCGTTGGCGGCACACAGCATTTGGAGCGGTGGCTGAGAGGCTGAAAGCACCCGTTTGCTAAATGGACGTACTGCGTTAAACAGTACCGGGGGTTCGAATCCCCCCCGCTCCGCTGAGGAAAGCACCAACGCAATCAAGTGTTGGTGCTTTCTGTTTTTTACTGCCATGAAACTGAAGCCGGATTTAACGCGAGACCAACTGCAGCAGCTGACGGATAGGGAGCTGCTGTGGCAGCTGCTGGCCAGCACGCCGCTGAACCTGCCCCGGGTATTTCTGTTTGCCTTGTTGTATTTGCTGATGCCATGTGCCGTGCTGGGAAGCCCCCTGGGGCTGCTGGGTACGGTCGGGATGTCGGCAGTGCTGGCGTATCTCTGGCTGTGGGGGACGCCGGAGGCCATGACTGCCTTTCTGGGGTTCTGGATGCTGTGGTCGTGTCTGGCGCTGGTGCTGGCGCTTCTGCTTCAGTTGGTAGGCGGTGTGCGCCGGTATGTGCGTGGCAGGCGCTATCTGGCGGCAGAGGAGGCTTTCAGTGCGGAATTAAAGCCCGGAACATGCCTGGAATTACCCGTGGATGAGGAGGTGAGCCTTGAGTTGGTGGTGCAGGTGCCGCAGCGTGGGGTGTACGTGCTGGTATGCCGGGTGGATGATTACGAAGGCGCTGCGTTGCTGCATGGAGATGACCGCGCCTGTCTGGTGGAAAAGGATGAGTTGCCCGGGTTGCGGACAGAACTGCGAATGGCTTTCAGGCTGGAGGCCGGGTATCATCGGCTTGGCGTGAATGGGTATTGCACCGTTGCAACGCAGCTGCAGGTGCTGCTGCGCTGATTCGCGCTTGGTGATGAGTTTCAAATGATAGAAAACTACGATGGTTATGAGTTCAATTTTTTCAGTTTCTACTTCGGGTCAGCGAGATGTCTTTATTGATGTAGCCCGCCTCTTGACCATGCTATTTATCATCATGGGGCATGTAAATATCCGAACGCCCCAAGGGGAGGGTTGGTCTTCTTTGTTGTGCATATTGGTAGAATTTACCGCATATGCTGGTGTGCCTTTTTTCTTTTTCATGGCCGGTTATTTCGCCAAGCCCATAAAAGGGAATTTCAATTGGAAAAGATCATGGGAGATTTTTCGTTCGATGCTCTTCTGGTGTGTGGTGGGGTATTTCTGGTTTGGTGCTCTGCTTGGGAGTGAATACAAGTTTTTTGGAGTGGATGGACTTTTAGGCGTGTTAGGAGCTTGGAATTCTGTATCGACTCCGGGTTCCTGGGATTGCTGGTTTCTGAAAGTGCTGATACCCATGGTATTGGTGTCAGGTTTGCTTCATCGTTTGCATTCTGCATTGCTGTTGTGCTTTGCCGCCCTTTCTGCTTTGCTGGCGGCTGCGGATTATGAGGTTATGTGGATGCCATATTTCTTTTCTTCGAAAGCATTGAGCGGCCTTGCGTATTTTTTGTGTGGCATGTTGATTCGGCGAGGAATGAGTATATCCGACATAAGTAACTGGATAGGCCAGATATATGCATATGTAATTGGTATTACGTGGTTGCTGGTCGGTGTTGGTATTTCATTGACTTTAGCAGGATTTCATTCACATGTTGTTTTTGTTCAAGGGAACTTTGTTTCTGACGTTTGGGGAATTATTTATGTGTTGAGTTTATCGAAGGCTCTGTGTGTCACTCTGCCGCGTTTTTCGAATTGGTTCGGGGCTTTTGGTGCTGGTGTCTTTTTCATATACATGGTGCAGGAAATGCTGGTGATTCAGTGTCGCTGGTTCTTTACTTTGCATCCGGTCAGTAAGCATGCGTATGCCATGGTGCCGTTTGGCATTTTTGCTGTACTTATGCTGGGATATTGGATAGTGCGACGATATATGCCTTGGGCATGTGGGGTGTTGTGCTTGTCGCCGGTTAAGAAGAGAGATTGATTCGCGCTTGCGGGGCAGGGGATTTTGTGCTAATCTTCTCTGCGTGAAGATTGATGCCCACACCACACAGGAACAATTACTGAAACTTAGTGAGCAGGTGCTGCTGCGCGATTTGCTGCAGAGTACGCCGCTGAACCTGAAGTTCTTTCTGCGTTATCTTATCCTTTTCCTGCTGTTCCCCGGCATGGTGTTCGGGTACAAGGCGGGCATGGCCATTACGCTGGCTTTCTGTGCGGCGCTGGTGGGTATTCTTTTCTGGGGAAGCGAGGCCAGTTCGGCCCTGGCGATATACAGCTGGCTGAGCTGTGGCCTGCTGGTGCTGCTTTTCGTGACCATTGGTGTGATTCGCAAGGCCTGGCGCGAGCGCGAGCTGCGCCGCCAGTATCGCCCCGCCACCCCCGGGCTGCACCATGCCCAGCGCAAGCCGCAGAATCATGCCTTGCGCTGGCGTAAATCGAACACCGAGGGTTACATGGCCACCAGCCTGGTTCTGCAGGTGCCGCAGCGTGGGGTATATGCCATTCTGCTTTCGATTAAGGATTTTGAAGGCGCTCAGCTCATTACCCAGGGTAAGCAGGGCACGGCGCTTGTCTATGCCGGCGGCGGCAAGGGCAAGGATTTCAATGCCCTTGCGCTCTATCGCCTGGAACCCGGTCTGCATGAGCTGGTGTGGGCTATCCCCGGCACGACTGCTCCTCAGCATGCCGAAGTTTCCCAGCTCAACGAAGTTTAACCCCCAACACATACCATGATTGACTTTAAGAATGATAGCCTGTTCAAGCTGACCCCCGTAGAGCCCGAATCCCAGATGGACCGTGTCGGCCCGCTATTGATAGACGGCGAGCATATCGTGGCCGCGTTCAAAACTATCCGCGACTCTGTGGTGTTCACCAATAAGCGTGTGATTGCCTGCAATGTGCAGGGCATCACCGGAAAGAAGGTGGATTTCACCTCGCTGCCATACAGCAAGATTCAGGCCTATTCCATCGAAACCGCCGGCACCTTCGACTTCGACTGCGAGCTGGATTTGTTCTACAGCGGCATCGGCCAGATCCGATTCGAACTCCGCGGCCGCTGCGATATCCGCGAGTTGTGCCGGATTATCAGCACATATGTGCTATGAATGCAGAATTCAGAAGTCAGAATGCAGAATAATCAGTGAGTGTGCAGCTACCGCTGCACCGGATAGGACAAAAAGCCTGAGCTCTGCTCAGACTTTTTGTTGCGTTAAGCAGGGCTTTCTTGTAAACTGGCACCATGATGGAAGTAGATTATCGTAAGCGTGGAGGAGAGTTGAGACAACGCACCTATGATTTTGCGTTACGCATTGTTCATCTGTGGAAATCTTTGCCCAAGGGAATAGAATATGAGGTTATTGGTAAGCAATTATTGCGCTGTGGCACTTCAATCGGGGCAAACTATCGTGCTGCAACGGTTGGAAAAAGTGACCGTGATTTTCTGAACAAGATACGCATTTGCCAGGAAGAAGCCGATGAAAGTTGTTATTGGCTGTCTCTCCTTGCGGATTCCGGAATGGTACCCGTAAAGAAGCTCGAAGCCATACGGGATGAGGCAAATCAATTGACCGCCATTATGACAACATCGGCCATTACGGTGCACCGCCGCCTTTTGGCCAAAGGCAGGGAACAAGACCTTTAGTCATAAAATCCTGAGCTCGGCTCAGGATTTTTTATACCCAGCGAGGCGGAAGCCTCGCCCGAACTGCTTATTCTGCATTCTGACTTCTGCATTCTGCATTTCTTTTGGGCTTGCAAATACGAGGTTTTATAGTAGAATATCCCGCGTTATGGCAGACCGTACACAGACTGATCCCGTCCGCATGGAAAAAATCGTCAGCCTTTGCAAGCGCAGAGGGTTCATTTTTCAGGCCGCTGAAATCTATGGTGGCTTGAACGGTTGCTGGGACTACGGTCCCTTGGGTGTTGAGCTCAAGCGCAATCTGAAGGATTACTGGTGGCGTGTCCACGTGCAGGAACGCCCCGATATCGTGGGTATGGATGGTTCCATTCTCACACACAACTCGGTGCTGGTGGCATCCGGTCACGTGGGTGGCTTCTGCGACCCGCTGTGCGACTGCCTGCTCACCAAGGAACGCCTGCGCGCCGACCAGATTCCCGCCCAGAGCGGCGTGGCCTACTGGTGGAAGGGTGCTGCCCGCAAGGATGGCTCCTGGAGCACGAAGAAGGAGTTCTCCATGCTGGTGGAAGGCACCGATGAGAAGAGCGCCAAAACTGCCCGCAAGGGGGCGCTGCAGTACTACAGCCAGATTGCCGGCAAGGGTACTCAGCCCGCCGACCTGGAGCTCATCGAGGAAAGCACCGAGGAGGTGACCGACTCCGTGCGCTACAACCCCGCCAATGGCTCCCTGGTGACGGAGGCCCGCTCCTTCAACCTGATGTTCAAGACCACCATCGGTGCCACCTCCGATGAGAACGACCCCGCCAGCACCGGCTGGCTGCGTCCCGAGACGGCACAGAGCATCTTCTGCCAGTACAAGAACATTCTTGATTCCTCCCGCAACAAGATTCCCTTCGGTATCGCCCAGATTGGTAAGTCTTTCCGCAACGAAATCAACCCGCGCAACTTCACCTTCCGCTCCCGTGAGTTCGAGCAGATGGAGGTGGAATACTTCTGCAAGGGCGAGGACGGCTTCCGCCTGACCGACGAGTGGCTGGAGAAGAGCCTGCAGTTCTACGAGAACATCGGTATCTCCCGCGATAAGATTCACATCCTCGACGTGCCGGATGAGGAGCGCGCCTTCTACTCCAAGAAGACCTACGACCTGGAGTACGAGTTCCCCTTCGGCGTGCAGGAGCTCATGGGTATCGCCTACCGCACCGATTATGACCTGGGCCGCCACCAGGAAGGCTCCGGCAAGCCCATGGAGTATTTCGACGAGACCACCCGCGAGCGTTTCATCCCCCACGTGGTGGAGCCCTCTGCCGGTTGCGACCGCTCTGTGCTGGCCGTTATCTGCGAAGCCTTCGATGAAGAGGAACTGGGCAAGGACGGCAAGAGCGACATCCGCACCGTCATGCACTTCCATCCCCGCATGGCCCCCATCAAGGCCGCTATTTTCCCGCTGCTCAAGAAGAACGCCGAACAGGTGCGCATCGCCCGCGAAATCGAGGCCGAGCTGCGTCCGTTCATGAACGTGTTCTACGATGAGGCCGGTGCTGTGGGGCGCCGCTACCGCCGCCAGGACGAAGTGGGTACCCCCTTCTGCATCACGGTCGACTTCGAGACCTTGGGCGAGGAAGGTGATCCCGCCCTCAAGGACACGGTGACCATCCGCCACCGCGATTCCATGGAGCAGGAGCGCGTTGCTATCAGCGAGCTGCTGCCCTGGCTTCTGAAGCGCATTCACTAATCGCTTTTCAACCGGCGCCACCCCCGTGGATTTCCCCTGCGGGGGTGGCTTTTTTGATGTTGAATGTTGGATTTTTGATTGTTGATTTAGACCACCTACCCCTATGGACCTTTGCGATACCAATCTTTCCCCCGCCTGCCGGCAGAAATTGAAAGAAAGCCTCTTCGATGATGAACAGCTGCTCTGGGTGGGGCAACCTGTGCCGGAGCCCTGGGCCTCGCCTGCTGGTTTCTTCGTGTTTTTCGGCGCGTTCTGGGTGAGTGCCTTGCTCTATGTCATCTGCCGTGGGGGAATCCCTGCGATGATTTTCGCCCTGATTCCCTTTATCGGGATGCTGTTTGCCCCTCTGATTAACAAACGCATGCAGCAGCGCACCGTCTATGCTGTCACCAACCAGCGCGCCCGGGTGCTGAGGTATACTGCGCTGGGCTACATTTCCTTGTCCTATGTGCCGGTGCCGGGGATGATAAAATCCCGGGAGGAGCTTCCCTCTGGTCTGGTGAACCTGGTGCTGGGCAAAAATCCGTATATCGCAACCGTGCGTGGCGGTTGGGGCAAACTGGCCCCCGATGGTTTTCTGCGAATCACGGCGGCAGATGCCGAGCAGGTGCTCCCCCTTATCCGGCTGCTTGAATCTTCCCAAACCCCATAATCGTTATGAATACCCAATCTGTTGAACCGACTGTAGATGAACGCCAGATGATAGAGAACTCGCTTCTGCGCGGCGAGGAATTATTGTGGACAGGCAAGCCTGTACCGCGTCTGTGGACCCCCGCGAGCATTATCATGATGCTGACGGGTATCGTATTCCTGAGCTTTGACTGCACGATTTTCTTCTTCGTGATGGGCGCTGATATCGAGATGTTGCTTTTTGCGATTCCCTTCATTGTGATAGGTTCCTTGCTGATTGCCTCGCCCTGGATTGGGCTGGGCTGGCAGAAGCGCCATGTGTATGCCCTTACGAACCGGCGGGCTCTGGTGTTCCGCTGCCTGTTCTGGAAGCTTAGCCAGATGGTATTTCCTGTGGCTAAGGTGATGCTGATAGACCGCAAGGTGCCCGCTGCCGGGCTCGTGAGCCTGGTGCTGGGCAAGAGTACGATTGTTCGCACCAACGGTGTGCCGGACCCCGAGGGCTTCCTCAACCTCTCTGCAGAGGATGCCGCCGTGGTGGAACCTCTTATTATGCAGCTTGAAGAATCTCAAACCAAATAAACGCCATGAAACTCTCCGATACCGATTTGTCCTTCGCCGACCGCCAGATGGTGGAAGCCAACCTGATGAAGAATGAAGAAGTGCTCTGGGTGGGCAAGCCCATTCCCCGACTGTTCAGCGCAGGCTCGCTGGGCTCGTTTATTTTTTCGCTGCCCTGGCTGGCATTTGTGGCGTTCTGGACCTGGGGAGCTTCTCAGGCCAGCGCGCTTTTTGCCTGTTTCTCCATTCCTTTCTGGCTGGTGGGGCTGGGGCTTGCTTCGTCTCCCTGGTTGGGGTTGCGCAAACAGAAGCGCACGGTGCTTGTTATCACGAATCGCCGCGCCATGGAGCTGTATCCCGGCTTCTTTGGTGCCATGAAGTCCCACGTCTGGCCGCTGGAACCCGGCATGGTGAAATCCTGCACCGTGCGTAAGGACGGCAGCGGTGACCTGATTCTGGGGTATGAGACCAGACATAGCAAGAACGGCACGCACACTGTGGCACAGGGATTCATGAATGTGCCCGAAGTGCGACGCGTGGAGCAGTTCCTCTATGAGCTGACCGAGGAGCAATAATGCCGGTTGACCTCAGAGATTTCGGACTGTCCGCCAGGCATTCCGCCATGGTGCAGGCTAATCTGCACCCCGGCGAGCAGGTGCGCTGGGTGGGGCAGCCCATGGCTTTCCGGAGCATCGACTGGGGAAACTGTGTCGGCGCGTGGCTTTTCACGGGTGTGTTAGGCAGCCTGGGAGGCTTTGTCTTTTATCATCTGGTGACCGGTGAAACGGAAATCGGCGGTTCCGGCTTTCTGTTGGCTCTGGGCTTATCCCTCATCTTCGTGTTGCTTTTCGTGGCAGCCGTGCTGACTCCGTTTGTGCGCTTGTGGCTCTTGCATAATACCTTCTATGTTATCACGAATTGCCGTGCCGTGATTGTCGGCTCCGGGGCAGATTCGTGGCCTCTGAGCCGCAGGATGGTGGCCAGTAATGTTCAGCGGAAGGATGGCAGCGGAAATCTGGTTTTTGCCACACGCTGGGAGGATGGCCCCAAGGGAATGGGGCGTACTGTTGAGTACGGTTTTATGAATCTTCGCGATGTGCGCCTGGTAGAGGAAATTCTGCAAAAAGCCATTGCGGAACGTAAAAAGGTATGAAGTCCCCAGACCCCAGAGATTTCGGATTGAACCGCTTCCAGTGTCACAGGTTGCAGAAATGCCTGCAACCCGGCGAGCGCTTGTACTGGGCGGGGGCTCCGGCATATCTCGGGGTTAACCTCCCTCTTTTGTACTGGTGTGTATGCTTCTGCATGGGGCTGGCTGCCTTTGTGTGCTGGAGAGCCAGCCTGGAGGAGTCGCCGGGGCTGTTTATCCTGACCTCATTTCCTGCGATGCTGGGGCTTATGGTGCTGCCATATGTTATCCGGCGCGAAGCTCGCCGCACGGTGTATGCCATCACCAATCGGCGTGTGCTGGTCTGCGCTAAGACGGATGAATCATGGCAGCTTACTCCCGATATGGTGATCAGTAATCTCCAGAATGAAAAGGGTATCGGGAATCTGGCCTTTGCCCTGCGTCCCAGCACCGATCCTGACTGCAAACACCTCTTTGATGAGGTGGGCTTCATGAATCTCCGTGATGTGCGGCTGGTAGAGGAAATCCTGGAAAAGGCTATCGCAGAAAGGGTGAAAGCATGAAATCCCCCGACCTCAGAGATTTCGGGCTGAGCCCCAGACTGTGTGGCAAGGTGCAGAAAGCCCTGCAGCCTGGCGAACAGGTGCGCTGGGCGGGGCAGCCTGTTATCAGGCATTTTGAGACCGACAGAGTGAACCGCGTGGTGGTGGGGCTTTTTTTCTCTCTTTTCGGACTTTTCGGCGCAGTGATGCTGTATTTCCTCTGGCAGGATAGAGTGAACACGGACTCAATGATGGGCGAGATTCTCAGCTGGGTAATGGCCATTGTGTTTTTCATGGTGCCCATCGTTGCGTGTATCATCGCTCCACGGATGCATGCCGCCAGACTTCGGAGTACGGTCTATGTGATTACCAATCGTCGGGCGATTGTATGCGGCTGGGAGGTGAAATCCTGGCCGCTGGAGCCGGATATGGTATTCAGCAATGACCAGGCAAGGGACGGCTGCGGAAACCTGGTCTTTGGCCTGATGGAGGATGAAAGTGTCGGTTTTATGGATATCCGCGATGTGCGGCTGGTGGAGGAGATTCTGGAAAAGGCCATAGCTGAACGCGAAAACTCATGATGACTTTGTCGGAACAGCAATATCTGCAGCAGGAGCTCCGCAGTAGCGAGGAAATACGCTGGCGGGGTCGCCCTGCGCCGGAGTTGTTCACCGTGGATACGGTCATGTCGATGCTGGGTGGTGTGCTGGCTCTGGCCATTTGTGTAGGCTGGGTATGGCTGGCGCAGGAGGTCGGTTGGGGCTTCGGCCTGTGTTCGCTGCCCGCCTGGTGGGGGACGTATCTGTTGTTGTCGGCTCCCTGGCGGCACAGACGCAGGCTGCGCCGTACCCTGCTTCTGGTCACAACTGAGCGGGTGATGCTGCTGTATCCCGGCTGGACTGGTCGTGTGAAGATGGATGGCTGGAAGCTTCGCCCCGGTCTGCTGCAGCGCTATACGGTGCAGGAGGACGGCAGTGGTGATTTGATTTTCGGCTACAATATGCAGGTGGGCAGCACTCGCCACACCGGCCGCACTGTGCCTTTCGGTCTGCAGTCTGTACCGGAGGTGGAGCATGTGGCCACGTTGATTCAGGAGCTTTGTAAAAATGATGATGACACCCGATGAACAGACCCGGCTGCAGGCAGAGCTGCTGCCCGGAGAAACACTGCTGTGGCATGGTCGCCCGCAGCTGCCGGTGGTGAACAGTGCCACGCTGCCGCTTTTCCTGCTGGCTGTGTTGTGCCCGCTGCTTCTGCTGATTCCGCTCATGCAGCAGCGTCGGCTTCGCCGCACGCTGTATGTGGTGACTGACCGCCGTATTCTGGTGTACCGCTCTAACTGGTGGCGCGGCGTGCAGCGCCACGCCTGGCCGCTGGAGCCGGGTATCATCACCGCCCGCGTGCAGCGCCCTGGGGGCAGGGGGGACCTGGTTATGGAATATACCTACGGCCGCCGCATTTCCCCTGATAAAGGCTTTCTCAACGTGCCCGATGCCCTGCGCGTGGCCCGCCTGATTGACGAGGCTGAGAAGAAGCTCAACTGCCCCTGATGATATGATGAAGTTTGATGATTTACCCGTCCATGTGCGGCAGGAGGTGGAAAATGCCCTGCTGCCCGGCGAGGAAGTGCGCTATGTAAGCCGCCCGAAAACCTGTTTTGTCGAGGTGATGCTGCGGGGGGATTGGGCGCTTTTTGCCTTCAGCATGTTCTGGAATCTTTTTATTCTGCTTTGTCTGTCTGTTTTTGCGTGGCAGGTTCTGGTGGGGACGAAACCGCTTATTTTCCTGATATCGGTATATGCCATTCTGCTGCTTTTTGTGCTTGCCGGGTGGTTGATTGCGAACCTGTCAACAAGCGATGTCCGGTATCTGAAGTCTGCATGGTATCTGGTGACCACGCGGCGCGTGATGATTCTGCGTCCAGGGAATATGCTCATATCCCGCCCGCTTTCTGCGGAGCTGATTTCGCATGTGGAGGTGCGACCGGATGGTTCGGGGTTTCTTTATTTCTGCTCCGGAAAGAAAAAGGACGAATTGCTGGTAGACGAGAGCTTTGCCTTTATTCCGGAGGTACGCCGAGTGGAATCGCTTATCAACGAACTGGCCGGGCAGCTTCAGCCACTGCCGCCGGTGGAGTGTCCCCCAGTGGATTGGGAGATTCTGGAGCCCGCCTGCCGCAAGCGCTTGCAGGAAAACCTGGAGCCGGATGAGCAGGTGCTGTGGGTGGGGCGCAGCCTGCCCGCGCGGCAAGCGGTGCCGCCTCGCGACCGGCGGTTGTTCTGCTACCGGGCGTTGGTGGTCTTTTCTGGTTGCATTTGTGCCGGTGTGTGTGCCGTGCAGCAACCCCTCCTGCTGATACTGGTTGCCATTTACCTGGGGATTGCTGTGCTTCTTCTCTGGTGTGCGTTCGGCTCGGGTAAATCGAACTATGCCATCACCAGCAGGCGCGTGTGCAGTATCACGCCGAAGGAGGTGCTCACCTTCTCCCGTGAGCTCACATCCATCGAACAATGCTCCACCGGCGCTGTTACCATCAATCTGAAATCGGATGAGGAGAACCCACAGGACATCCAATATGTTGCCGATATTCTTCCTGTGCTGATGCTGCTGCGAAGTGATCCTTAATGTGCCCGATGCCATGCGTGTCGCCCGACTGATTGATGAAACTGAGAAAAAACTGAATTGCCCGTGATATGATGATGACCTTGGACAATCTCCCCGCCCATGCGCGTGAACAGGTGCAGCAGGCCTTGCTTCCCGGCGAGGAAGTGCGTTATGTTTCGAAGCCCTGCGTCGGGCGTTTTGCTGCGTTGAGCGCAGGACAGATATTGGCGGTTTGCCTTGCGGTACTTTGGTGGTGCTTTTTGCTGGGAACCACGCTGGTGTTTCTCTATGCCTGCTTCCGCGATGGTGTGGATACGCTCGGGCTGGTGTCGTTATACGGCTGGTCGGTGTTGTTCTTCCTGGTGGGGCGTCTGCTGAACTCCCTGGCCTTTGGTGTGCGAAAGCGTGTGTTGCAGTCTGTCTATCTGCTTACCACCCACCGCGCCATGATTCTGCGCCCCGGCGAGGTGCTGATGACATATCCCTTGCACCGGGAAATGCTGAGCCGCGTGGTGCTGCGGAACGATGGCACCGGGCATCTCTATATCCGCCGGACTGTGCGCGATGGCGATGAGGAAAGGGAACCCTCTCAGGATACAGACTGCCTCGCCTTTGTGCCCGAGCCCCAGCGGGTGGAATCCCTTCTGAATGAGCTGGCGGAGCAGGTGCCACCTCTGCCGGGGTTACCGGATTGCCGTGCGGCGCTCGATGCCATGCCGCCGGCTGCCCGAGACACGCTGCAGGAGAATCTTGAACCCGGTGAGCAAATGCTCTGGGCGGGCTGCCCTATCCCGATGATCGAGATGCATACCTCGCGGGAGAGATTCAACTATATTCTGATACTGTTCCTCACGCTCTCGGCTACTGTCTGCTGCTGTATCTCGGCACTTGCGGGTGAGGGTAGCGGTGTGGGCTGGTGCATCGTGGCTGGCATATATATCCTCATAACCCTCCTGGTATTTCCGGTTTTCATTGTGTCGGATAAATCCGTCTATGTCATCACCGACCGCCGCGTGTGCTATGTGAACTCCGGTGGCGTTCACACCTTTGAGCGTGGGCTGGAATCCATCGACCACTATCCTTGTGGTGCCGCCTCCCTCACCATGAACTCCGCCTCCCGTCCCGCCCAGCATATCCACGGTTTCCGCGGACTTCTCCCTATACGGCTCCTCTGGCCGGATAGAAAATGAGCGATGGCAAGATGCGCTCCCGAATTGAGCACCCCTAAAATCTCATAGTTTACGATTTGGCGAGCGATATTCGAAAGCCCACGTAGTGGGCATAAGATGGAAGGCAGGGGCCAGCCCGCGTAGCGGGGGCAGCCCCTGCTGACAAACAAAACATAATGGAGCTCGTTTCACGAGTGAAACAGCAGCCTCAATGAGTTAGGCCTCCGCTCTGTCACCCGCTCTCGCGGGCTCTGAAAACGTTTTATAGACCAGCCGGGGCTGCGAGCGCTGACGCGCTCTTACCCCGGCCTTCTTTCTTACGTCCACTTCCGTGGACTCAAAGTTACGCTCGCCTTCGGCTCGCCAAATTGTATTCGATTTTTTAGAGTCTTCCGATTTTTACACAGTTATTCTCAAAGGAGTCTTAATCAGCAGCCGAGAGAGCCGTCGGGGATGAGCTCAAGGAGGACGAAGGCGTTGTCCTCCAGGGTGTCGAGGAGCTCGAGGTCGGCTTCGGAGTAGATGGCGTGGTATTCAGCGCCCCAGAGACGAGCCACTTCCTGCATGCGGAAGGGCTGGGGCTGCACAAGCAGTCGCTCCAGCTCCGGGTCGTTCGATGCGGCGTGCTGGGCAGCGGCGGCGCCTTCGTTGTTGAGCACAGCCACCACGCGCTTGCCCGCCGGTAGCTGGGGAATGATGGCGGCGGCGTTGATATCGCGAAGCAGGGTGAGGTCGCCGATGAGGCAGCAGGCCAGAGAAGCATCGGCAGCATTGCCCAGGAAAGTGCTCAGCACACCATCCGTGCCTGTGGTGTGCAGGTCACGCAGGTAGAGGGTGGGCACCTGGTTCTGGGCGTAGCGGTTCCAGAGGCGGGTGGTGGTGGCGCTGCCTACGCAGATGACCTCCGAGAGGCAGGCGAAGCGCGAGAACGCGCGCACCATGGCCTCAGCGGATTCGGGGTAACCCAGCAGCAGCTCCTCGATGCGGGCGGCGGTGTGGCGGCTGCGGGAGAGCAGACGCTCGGTGTCGCCCACGTGGGGCACATCGCCCAGCGCCTTCATGACCTGCTCCAGCTCGCCTTCCACCACGTTGCTCTTGCGGCTGAGACCGGAGAAACCTGTGCGGGTGATGGAGAAAACCTCGGTCTGCGGCATGTCTTCGAGCGCTTTCCAGAACGGGCCGGTGGGCACATCACCCACGCGCAGCACAAAGCGGGGCGGATTCTGGCGCAGCAGCTCATCGCCACCATGCAGCAGGTAGGGAGCCAGCTCCTCGCGCAGGCCGCTGCTGGCTTCGGCCAGTACGGGCACGCGCAGGGTCTGAGCCAGCCAGAGCACGGGTTCCTGCTCATCCGGGTTCAGCCCGCCGATGAGCAGCACCAGCCCTTCCATGGAGCGGAAACGCAGCATCTGCGACACCGCCACCAGAGAACCTCGGAAACGCGGGGCGGGCGGGGCCTCGCCTACCTCCACCGTGCTGAAATCGCAGCAGGGCGGCTCGGCATCCACATCCAGCCGCACATGCAGGTGCAGGGGGAAGCCCTCGCTCAGGGCTTCCACCAGATTGGGCAGGTCAGATACGGGGCAGGGCAGGCTCACCTCGAGGGTGGGGGCATACATGCCGAAAAGGGCTTCCTGTTCCACGCTCTGCGGGGCGCCTGTGCCACCGCTGCCGGTGGGCGTATCCATGGTGAGCACCACGAGCGGGCGGCGCTGGTAGTAGGCATCGACCACGGCGGGAGCCATGGCGGCAGCAGAAGACCCGCTGCCGGCCACTACGACCACGGGGCGGGCAGTGGCCTGCACGCGGCCCAGCGCAAAGAAGGCGGCGGCGCGGTCATCGGCCACGCTCCAGCGGTGCACCACGGGGCAATCGGCCAAGGCTCGGTAAAGGGGGACATTCAGTTCACCGGGGCAGCATACCCATTCGGCGATACCGGCCATGGCAGAGCATGAGATGAGGGAGAACATGGGGAAGAGAGCAGGAGAGGAGTTTCGTGGCAGGTTCTTATTCGGGCAGGGTAACCTTTTCACCCATGTGGCGCGGCTCGGTGCCGATGAGCAGGTCAAACATCATGGCGACTCGGGCGGCGCGCTCGCGCATGAACTGGCGCAGCAGCGTGGGGCGGTTGAAGGGGATGCGGGGGGCGCAGTAGCCCTGGGCATCGATACCCAGGTGGCGGGCCGTGGCCACCGCGCGCTTCACGTGGAAGGTCTGGCTGATGATGGTCATCTTGTTCACGCCGAAAATGCGTTTGGCGCGCACCACGGAATCGTAGGTGCGCAGCCCGGCAAAGTCGCACACAATCTTGTCCTCCGGCACGCCGAGCTTCACCAGCGCGTCCTTCATGTCGCGGGGCTCGTTGTAGTACTTCTCGCGGTTGTCGCCGGAAACGATGATGCAGCGCAGCTTGCCGCTTTTCCAGAGTCGGGCGGTGGCTTCCATGCGACCTTTGAAGTAGAGGCTCGGGTTGCCCTTGCTGAAGAGCTTGCTGCAGCCCAGCACCACGGCCACATCGCCATCGCGGCAGTCGCTCACCCTCTTGTGGCAGTAGTCATTGGCCAGAGCATTGGTGTAGACCTCCGCTGCGCACACGATGATGAACAGCGAAATCAGCACGAAGCTGCACAGCTTCAGGACAGACCAGAGTATTTTACGGAACTTGCGCATGGCTTCAGTTGACTCCGAATACCTGGATGCGGGTGGTCAGCTCGTGGGTCTCTCCACAGCGGAGCATGATGTTTTCTGCCGGTACCACCGTGGTTTCCACGGCCAGGAAGCCTCGCTCGTTGCCCTCGCCCAGGTCGCCCATGCCGGCGGCCAGCGCTGCACCGGGATTCCACACCACGGCGGAGCCGCTGCCGGCGCGGCAGATGCGGATGCTGCGCTCCCAGGCGGGGTCGTGGATGGTGATTTCGGCGTTTTCAGGCACGGGGTGGTAGATGCGGTCGATGTGACCCAGGGGAATGAGGGGATCCTCGGGGTGGGGGATGGCGTCGTCGGCAAACTCGGTGAAAGCCAGCTCTTCCAGCCCCGTCACGGCCACCTGTTCGTAGTCGCTCACGGCAAAATAGGTGTGCATGGCGGCAGAGTAGGGCATGGCTCGGGGTACATCGAGGGTGATGAGGCTCATGGTCAGCTCGTTGCCGATTTCCATGGCCAGTGCACCGCTCGGCATCATTTCATCGGTGGGCGGCAGGGCCAGCAGCAGGTTCACGCGGCCATCCTCGCCTTCCTCGCAGCGACCCACCTGCCAGGTGGAGATACGGGCAATGCCATGGGCGGGCAGGGAGGCATCCTCCGTGTTCTTGCCGAACCACGGCCAGCACAGCGGAATGCCGCCGCGCAGAGCCTTGCCTTTCTTGAATACGGCCTTGGGGCTCATGTAGATAACCGGCTTGTGGCCAGTGGGTGCCCAGTTCAGCACATGCCCGCCGTAAAGGGAAATTTCAGCCGTGCAGAGTGAGGTCTCAATCTTGAGAATAGGAAAATCTTCGCCGTAGGGGTATACTGTAGTGACCATGGTGCTTGTATGCGCGTAAGTCTACCAAAATAGGCTTGCCTTAGCAAGCCTATTATCTCGCAGTCGCCAGCCTGCGAAATTCACTCTGCGTCAGCAGAAATTAACTCGCCCTGCAAGGGCGAAATTATCTCCCGCAAAGCGGGAAATTAACTCTGCGCCTTGGCGCAGATGAGGGGGTGAAAATGAGCTGCACCGCAGGTGCAGGGTAATTAAAACCTGCTTGAAATAGGCTGTGGAAAGATGTTATAATCTGCACCATGTCGACTCAGAACTCTCCTTTAGCTGAAAAATCTCTGCAATTTGCCATTGATATAGTGAGAATCATGCGGCCTGTGCGGGGCTGTGGTATCGTGAAAGATCAGATTCTTCGCGCTGCTACAAGTATAGGCGCGAATATACGGGAGGCTCAGTATGGATACAGCGATGATGATTTTATATTCAAGATGCAGACGTCCATGAAAGAATGCGCTGAAACAGGCTATTGGCTGGATGTTATAGAGGGTGCAGAAATCTTGCATCCTGATGTAGTGAAAGATTTGCGTTATAAGAGGAACCGCATTCACCGCATGTTGGTATCAACGCTGAATACCAAGAAAGCGAACATGCGAGTAAAATAATCCTGCGCCTGCGGCGCAGCAGGATGAAAGGGTATCATCTGCGTTGAGACGCAGAGTTAATTTCGCCCTTTGGGCGAGATAATTTCTGCTTTGCAGAGAGAATTTCCCGCTACGCGGGAGTTAATTTCCATGCTTTGGCGAGCATGGAGATTCCTACAACTCGCCGAGGACAATCGACTCGTTGTAGAAGGGGAAATGATAGCTCTCGAAATCCACGCCCAGCTCGCCCCACCAGGCTCGCATGCGGGCGGGCGGGAAAATCTCGTCCATGGTGGCGATGTAGGCGCGGGTCCACGGGAGATGTGGTTGCTCGGGAAGCGTCTGGCAGGCTTCGGCCAGGAAATCCAGTTCTTCTACCTGCTGGTCGGGACCGGGTTCCTCGAAATCGCCGGCGGGGGCGTATTTTTCGGGATGCGCCTCATCCTTGAACGGATTACCACCCATGGCGGCGACGGAGCGGATGGTGCGCTGCAGCACCTTGAGGCGCAGACCATACTGCTGGCTGGCGGGGTAGGGGGTGCCATTGATGGCCACGGCCTTATGCAGCGGCAGCGCCTGGCAGCTCTGCTCCGCCACCCACACGCCGAAGGACCAGGCAAAGAGGTAAATGCGCTCGTATCCTGCAAAATCCTCGGCTGCCAGCGGGGCGAGCTGCCGGTGGTCATAGCAGCAGAGCACATCGTAGCCTTCGGGGAAGGGAAGCTGCTGCACGGCATTGGGCGTGGCTCCCCAGCCCAGCATGAAGAGGATGAGACGGCGGTTGCCCGGGGATTGGATGAGCCAGACTTGTTTCATCGCTTGTGTAAATCAGACTTTCTTACGTGCCCAGCGCAGCCCGAAGAGCATCTTGCGCAGAATCAGGTATTCCACGAGCATATCGCAGGCAATCAGCATCCAGATGCCCACCAGCGAGAGGGTTTCAGGCCAGAGCCAGTGCCACACCATGAGGCAGAGCACGCGGAAGAAGCCCATGCCGCCGTAGGATACCCACATCACGCGGCGGGTGTCGCCGGCGCCGCGCAGGCACATCTTGCAGATGAGCATGGCGGCATAGAAGGGCTCGATGATGAGGAAGGCCTGCACCACGGGGCGCGTGGTGGCCATGAGCTCAGGCGAACCTGCGGCAAAAATCTCCACAAAGATATCCGGCCACATGGCAAACACCACGCCCATGCAGCCCATGAACAACACGCTGTAGAGCACGCACTTGCGCGCGGTCTCAAGCGCCAGACGCACGCTGCGCGCACCCAGGTACTGGCCCACCAGCGTGGCACCGGCCATACCGATGGCGAAGCCGGGCAGGAAGCTCAGCGATTCGATGCGTATGGCGATATTGTGTGCGCCCACGGCGGCATCGCCCAGCGAGGAAATGATGCGCAGTACGTAAATCTGGATGAGCCAGATGCCGCCCACCTCGATGGCCTGCGGCACACCGATGCTCAGGATGCGGTACATCATCTTCCAGTCCGGCAGCAGGGACTTCTTATTCAGGAACAGCGGCGGGGCGTAGGTCTTGCCCTGTGCCTCGCAATAGGTGTCGAGGTCCTGCGTTCCCTTTTCGCGCTTCATGTCCAGCGTGCGCTTGACCAGGATACCCAGGAGCACCGCAGCTGCAGCGGCCATGCCGCCAATCATGCCCAGTGCCAGGCCTTCCACAAACATGCCGCAGACATGCACGAGGAACAGGCTGAAGACGATGTTGAGGCCATCCACCACCAGCATGATGATGAAGGGCGTGCGGGTGTCGCCCGCACCGCGCAGTGCGGCATTGATGGCAAACACCACGCCGGAGAAAATGGCTACCCAGCAGCCTGTGTACATGTAGCGCAGGGCTACCTCGCGGGCAAAGTCGCTCAGGTTCAGTACTTCCGATACCAGGAAATCCGCCGTGCCGTACATGAGCAGGGCAGAAAGAATGCCGGCGAAAAGCCCCAGTACGCCCGCCTGGTTGGCTGCATAGTTGGCATCGCCGAACTTGCGGGCACCCGTCATGCGGCTCACGATGGCGGTGGCACCCATGCCTACAGCACCCTGCATCACAAAGCCCAGCCACATCACGAAGGAAGTCACGCCGATGCCCGAGGCAATCTGGGCGGTTTTCTCGCCGTGGTCGCCCATGTGGGTGGCCAGCACCAGCGAGGTGGAAGCACAGATGAAGCTCATGACTTGCTCCAGCAGCGGCCAGAGCGCAATGGACACAATCTGGCGGGGCAGACTCATGCCTGCCAGCTTTCCGCCCAGCTTCCCTTTCGCCAAAGCCACGCGTATCTTACCTTCTCTGCCGTCACCTGCACTCATGGCTGAGGGTATTCTAGCACGTTAATGCCGAGATGAACAGAAAAAATATTTATTCTTTGGGAATTGGGGATATGCAAGCACTGGTTCTATTCGAAGCACGGGACTTCAGTCCCGAAAACATAAACGGGACTGAAGTCCCGTGCTCCGACGAATTTGCCGCTCTCCCCATCTGAAATCATGGCTTTGATATCACTCCGGATCTTTCTCTACCCTGATACCTTGTATATTGTCCTGAATTACCCCGGCGAAGGGGACATATCCGCCGGTGTCGGCGAAGGATTCCTCCTGTGGCGGAGGTGCGGGTGGCAAGTGGTCGAGCTGGTGCAGCTTCTTTATCTGCTTGCGGATGAGGGTGACCACTCGCTTGCATTGCGGCAGGTCGAGGAAGCCCTCGGGGATGCGGTCGTCATCGTGCGAAGTTGCACCCCTGACTCCATCGTTGTAATCGAAAACGATGTTACCTATGCCTCCGCTGAATACCTCGTACTCCTTGATGCGGTTGGGCTCCAGGGGGTATGATTTACATTTCATGCCCAGCAGCAGTCTGGGTGTCAGGATGATGCAGCGGCGGTCGTTGACCAGATAGAGGGTGCGGCGTTTGTAGCATTTCCTGAACCAGGGGAGGAGACAGAGCAGGAGGATAAACGGAAGAAGGAACGGCTCGGCCTCGCTTGAAATCTGAATGAATGCTGCTATCCCGAAATGAATGCACAGCTCCACCTTCAGGATGCTGGGATCCGGCCTCGTGACCAGCAGCAGTTGCTCATTCATGCCCAGCGTGCGGTCGATGATGTTCCGCTCCCGCTGCGTGAGGGATTCCCGCTGGTCAAGTCTGGGAGCGTAGTCGGCCATGGTGAATCAACGCTTTTTCATGTGTCGGCGAATTTCTGCAATCAGCACGCAGGGGGCGAGGATGCAGAAAAATGCGCCACCTCCGGCGATAATCAGCAGCAGGGTCATGCCCTGTGGTGGGATGATTTCAAATTGCTGTGGATTTTCCTCCAAGTGTGCAATCTGCACTTTTGAGCCACGTTCCCTGTAATCGTATTTTGTTGATTGAACTCGTAGAGTACGCCCTTGGGTATCTGTGAAACTCAGGTCCAGGTAATATTTTGCCTCCGAAACTCGGACACGAGTGCCGGATTTGTGCCGTTTTTTTGAGGTGCTTGCCTGCATGGCATCCAGCACGATGGCTTCTGTTCTTACACCGTGGTCGATGATGTGCTTGCGGGAGCAGTATTCATTCAGACTGAAATACATGGCGGTTGCGCCTACGAGGATGAAAAGCATCGCAACCAGACATATGCCGAGCAAATCGCATAATTTGGGCTTTAAGTTCGCTTCGTTCATGAGTGTCTGTGTTTTTTACGAAAGCAAGACCGGAATGTAAACAGTCCGGCAAGGATAAAGATACCGCCAACAATCATCACGCAGGTGTTGTTCTTTTCTTCGGTTTCATCCAGAATCTCAATCTTATCCGGAGAGTTCGGGTTGTATACAATCTGCAGTTTGTCGCCGGGACGTAGGTTTTTGTAATCGTTGTTGGCTCGACTTCCCCATGCGTCTTGCTCCTGTCCGTTTGTGGTTTTAAACCGGAGTAGGGGTATGTATTTCTTAGATGCGTATTTCCTGGTTGCCCCCGTCCGTATTCTCACGCCTCCCGCATCCACATGGCTCGGGTCGTCTGCGATAACCCGGTGAACAGTAGCCGTGGTGCAGATGCCGGTTTGCCGAAGCTGGTCGCTTTTCTGCTGTTGTTTCCAGCCAAGGAGAATGCTGATGATACCCAGCAGAATCAGAACCGGGGATATCCACCACGAGTCCTTACTGGATTTAAAATGAAACTTGGAAAACATGTCGCTGCGGGAGTAATGTCTTTTTGGTTAAGGATTCGAGTTTCAGTTTTTACTTGAGCTTACGCTCTGGCTGCTCATATCAGGCTTTTCGGCTCTGGTGGATATTGGCGCCGATGATGCCCAGTCCCGCAAGGACGCAGATACCGCCCGCGATGGCCAGAATGAAGGCTCTGCTGGTGGCGAGAGGGTGCTCCAGGTCCATCTTTTCCGGATGGCCGGGGGTGTAGACGATGCTCACGGTATCCCCTTTCTTCAATCCGGGCCCTGTATTGGTGGTCATCTGGATAAGTTGCTCATTGCCGTCGGTATCGGTGAATCTGACCACCGGGTAGTAGAAGGTGTGGTTCTTCCGGCCTGTGCCTGAATCATTTTCGATGACCTTGACCACGGTGGCATCGGTTCTGACGCCTGTATCCAGCAGTTGCTGGTGGCTGCTCATGAGGTAGAAATACAGTCCGACGAGCAGGATTCCCACGAAGATGAAGATGATGCCCATGGAATGCCCGCCGAAAAGCGGGTCATATGTTTTCTTGCGGACAGGGCGAAGGAGGGAAGGGGGCATTGTGGATGTTGATTTTTTGAGTTCTGCGGGTGTGGGATGATTATTTTCGGATATTGCGGATGATGATACCGCCGCCCACGGCGGTGAAGATGCCGCCCACCAGTATAAACATGAGGTAGGACTCGCTGTTGGAATCGCCTTGCAGCAGGACTTCCTCCTTATTTTCCGGCAGGTAGTATATGGTGACTTTGTCCCCCGGCTTTAGTTTTTTGTGGTCTTTTGTGGACAGCAGGCTGGGGGCTTGCTGCAACTGACCCTCTGCATTGGTGAAGCTGACAATGGGGCAGTAGGAGGTGGTGGTTCGCTTGCGTTTTCTTCCGGAGCGCTTGCTGACGCGCTTCACTTCGATGACGGTGCCTTCGGCCTGCTGCCCATACTCCATGAAGCGGTTTTCGTTCTGGCGTGCGTGGTTGCCGAGAATCAGGACGCCGATGCCTACAAGGAGGCAGACGATGGCCGGAATTCAGTCGGCGAGTTTTGTGCGTTTCTTGCGGCGTGCCATGGTGGATGTCAGGATAGGTTTACAATGCGGAATAATTAAGCTGTTAGATGAGGAGGTGACGATTCCTGCGGGAGTTGCTGGTAAAGGGAGGGGGCTGGCTCAGGATGCGGTGTTGTTATTCTGTTCAGCCTTTTTCAGGTGATGGCGGAAACCGGCAATCATCATGGCGGCACCACCAAGACAGAAAATACCGCCACCGCCGATGATAAGTAACAGTGCGGTCATCTTCCTGGGCGGCAGGATTTCCAGTTGCAGAGGATTTTCTTTCAGGTAGCAGATCTGGACCCGCTCGCCGCGTTTCTTGTAGTAGTCCTGCTGGGATTCGATTCGCTGGGGGTAACCCTGGGAATCGGTAAAGCTGAGCACAGGGTAATAGCTGGTATGGCTACCACCTTTGCTTCTGTGGCTATTGCGTGTCTTGACATCTACCACGGTGGCTTCTGTCCGGACTCCGTGGTCAAGGATATACTGGCGTTTGGCATAGACACCGTGCACGATGTAAATGAATACCATGCCCACAAGTACAAAAATCAAGCCGGGCATGCTGCCTTTCAGGGAGCAGAGTAACAGGGTAGGTAGGGAATGCTTCATGGTAGTGGTGTTTATGATAATTAATAAGTGCAGATGTGTCAAGTTTCATCCCTGGCGGGGTGAAAAGAACCCGCGTCCGCCCCCTCGCCCCTTGCTGTCGCAAGGGGTAAACCAGCCAGAGGTGTCTGGCTGGCGAGGGGCTGGAAAGCCCACCGGGCTTTCCAGCCTCATCCGTGACGCATGGTGAACCATGGTCACTTGCGAGGTCACGGGTGATTGAGACCCGACGCGAGGTTACACGAAAAAAGGCACTCCGATTGGAGTGCGGGAACAACGCGGGGATATGGTGCGTGTTTCACCCCTGGTGGGGTGAAAAGAACCCGCGTCCGCCCCCTCGCCCCTTGCTGGCGCAAGGGGTAAACGGCTCTTCTGCAATAATTGTGGAATGAGCCCCGCGAGGAAGAAAAGACAAAGGAGAAAAGTATTAAGAAAGTGCAGAAAAACATTGAGCATGGAGGAGATAACTCCTACCATGCCCTGTGTTATGTATTTGAAGTAC
>JBGVNQ010000062.1:0-191649 GCA_045125705.1 Akkermansia sp.
CCTTTCTTTTTCTTTCCCGCTCATCATTAAGTGCATGTAGGTATTATAGTGCTCTTAATTTTGAGGCAACCAAGAATTTTCATCACTGTAGGCGAAACGGCGATTCCTCGTTGGGTTCGATTTTTTTTGAGGCAATGCGCGGCGGGAATCCGCTCATGCAGCCTGTTATTTCCAGCTTGACGGGCAGGGGGGGAGAGTGGTAAAATTGCGCCATGAGTACTAAGTTCAGTTGGGAACTGCGCCCGCTGGACGGAAGTGTGGACTTTGGCGAGGAACTGAACCGGCAGCTACCGCTGCTAGTGAGGAAACTACTAGCCCAGAGAGGCATTTCCGGAAGGGAAAGCGCGCAAAGGTTCCTGAAACCCAGGCTAGCGGATCTGGGGGACCCTTTCGCCATGCGGGAGATGGATGCAGCCGTTGAGCGCATCTTCCGCGCGGCAGACAACGGCGAGCACGTCTGCATCTATGGTGACTATGATGTGGACGGCGTGAGCTCTGTGACGCTGCTGCACACGATTCTGAGGGCCTACAACATCCGCACCGATTACTTTATTCCCGTGCGCACCCGCGAAGGCTACGGCCTGAGCGAGGAGGGCATGGCCAATGCCATTGCCAAGTGCGGCGGCAAGCCCGGTCTGCTTATTTCGGTGGACTGCGGCACCTCATCTGTGGAAGAAGTAGCCTGGCTGCAGGAGCAGGGGATTGATGTGGTGATTCTTGACCACCACGAGGCCAGCACTCAGGGGCGCCCCCCTGCTGTGGCTGTTGTGAATGCAAAGCTCGAGGAGGACAGCCCTTTCACTTACTTGTGCAGCGCAGGTGTGGTGTTCAAGCTGGCTCATGCCATGCTCAAGCGCCGCCGCCTGCCGCAGTTCGACCTCAAGAATTATCTGGACGTGGTGGCTATTGCCACGGTGGCCGATATTGTGCCGCTGGTGGAAGAAAACCGTTTGCTCACCCGCCACGGGCTACGCGTGATGGAAAGCGGCGGCAATATCGGTATTCAGGCACTCAACCGCGTCACGAATCTGAACCGCCGCCCGAGTGCCAGCCATGTATCCTTCCGAATCGGGCCGCGTTTGAACGCCGCAGGTCGCATGGACAGCCCGCAGGATGCGCTCAACCTGCTCATGACCCGCGATACCGCACGGGCTATGGAGTTGGCCGAGCGGCTCGAGCAGCACAACCGCGCCCGCCAGCAGGAGGAAGAGAAGATTCGCAACGAGGCCATGGAAATGCTCTCGCGCTCGTTCTCTCCCAGCCGCGACAGCGTGATTGTGTTGGGTTCGCGCACCTGGCATCCCGGCGTGGTGGGCATTGTTGCGTCCCTGCTCATGCGCCGCTATCATAAGCCTACCTTCGTGATTTCCCTGGATGAGAATGGTATAGGCAAGGGCAGCGGCCGCTCTATTCCCGGAGTATCGCTGGTGCAGGCCATTCATGCCTGCTCAGACACACTTATTTCCGGTGGTGGCCACGATATGGCAGCGGGTCTCGTCATTCACGAGGATATGATAGATGCTTTCCGCGCCCGCTTCGATGCCTTTGTGCGCGAAAACGTGGATGCCGACAAGCTCAAGCCCATGCTCAGCATCGATGCCGAGGTGACATTCCCCGAGCTTACGCTGGATTTGCTGGACAGCTACGAGCTGCTCGAGCCTTTCGGTAATTCCAATCCGCAGCCTGTCTTCATGAGCCGCAATGTGATGCTGACTGATGCGCCGCGCCACCTGCAGGGCAACCACCTGCGGCTCGGCCTTCGCCAGGGCTCCCACGAGTGCGACGCCATGTATTTCAACGGCGGATCCGTGCGCCTGCCTGACCCTCCGTGGGATATCGCGTTCACGATTGACCGCAATGTGTGGCGAGGCCGCACCACGCTTTCCATTTCGATTCAGGATATCCGACCTGCCTCTTGTATATGAGCCAACCGCGCACAGCAGTGAAGCGCAGACCGCATCGCCGCCTCTCCCATCCCGAGTTCGGCGACTGGAGGGTAGTTGTTGATAATCCGTCAGAGGTCGAGCACATGAAGGTGCCCCGTCCCGGTGTTTTCAAACGGCTGAAGGTGCAGTACCAATACTGGCAGAATGCCGATACCTCGTATGAATGCGGAGTGAGTGGATTCGAGCTCAAAGTGCGCCGGGCTATCGGGCTGCTCCTGCTGCTGCCCTTATCGGTGGTCATGGTGTTTGCTCTCATGGTGCAGCTGCACAATGCCGCGCCCGTGGTGAGCAATATTGATTTCTGGCAGAGTATACCCGTGTGGTACAGCGTGCTGGGGGCTCTCGTGTTTCTGAGCTTGAAATATTTTCGCCTGGTTGAGGCCATACTCATCTACACTTACGTGCTGGGACATGAACTGACGCATGCACTGGCTGCGCTCATGTGCTTCGGCAAGGTGGATGCAGTGAGTGTGGATATCGATGGCGGCTATGTGGATACGGACAAGGATAACATCTTTGTGTCCCTTGCTCCGTATTTTGTGCCGCTGTGGATGCTGGTGTGGATGGCCGTGCTCTTTGTGGCGAACTGGATATACCCCTTCGAGGCGTATCTGCCGTGGTTCTATGCCGGCTTTGGTTTCTGGTGGAGTTTCCATGTATACTGGACTCTCTGGGTGATTCCGCGCGAGCAGCCGGATTTGATTGAGAACGGGGTCGCATTCTCGTTCATGATTATCATGCTGACGAATATTGCTTTCCTTCTTCTTGTGCTGCGCTGCTTCGGAGTTATCACATTCCACGGGTATCTGGCAGATTTCAAATCCTGCGCGATTGAGATTTACACTTCATATTCCGAGTTGCTGCTGTGGCTCTGGCAACTCATTTGAGTCAGTATCAGAGTTTTGCCTTGCAAGCGGTGCGAATTCTGCCATAATCCCACGCACACCATGTTGAACCAGGAAGTCATCACCGAGGCAGAGACTGCTGCCATTCAGATACCTGCAGGCAATGCTGTGCTGCTGCCTGAAGGTTCTCGCATTTATGTGACCCAGATGCTGGGCAACTCCATCACCGCAGCAACGGATGTGGGGCTGGTTCGCATCACGCGAGAAGAGGCCGCCCGCGCCGGCATAATTGCCCCTTCGCAGGTGGTTCAGGAAGATGATAGCAACCTGACGCTGGAGGAACGCGTGTGGAAAGTGCTCAGTAATATCTACGACCCCGAGATTCCTGTGGATATTGTCAATCTGGGGCTTATCTATGGCGTTGAAATCATTCCCCAGCAGGAGGGCGGCAGCCATGTGAGCGTGCAGATGACGCTGACGGCTCCCGGCTGCGGCATGGGTCCACACATCATGGCTGAGGCTGAAATGGGTATCGCCGCGCTCGAAGGAGTGAAGGCAGTGGATGTGGAGTTTGTGTGGGATCCGCCGTGGAATCAGGGCATGATGACCGAGGAGGCCCGCATGCAGCTTGGTCTCGAATAAGATATGGGCAGGGTCACACTTGAGTTGAGCGAACCCGAGATGCGCGACCTCGCAGAGGTCTGTGCCATGGTGCTGACGGTGCTCGGTCAGGCCATGCCCGATGGCCGTAATCCGCGGGCTGATGCCTGGCACAAACTTCTCGTAGAGCTTGTGAAAGCCGGGCGAACCGTACCCGGTATTGCAAAAGACATGGAACTGAACCCGGATTGCGGGTATTGGTTCTTCAAACGTCCTTATATCGACCGCGCATTCTATTCCGATGTGCTTGATGAGTACCGCGACAGCGTGTTCTGGGAAGAGCTCGTGGCGCGTCTCTCAGCCCGCGCGCTTGTGGAATGCTACGGGCAGGATGCCGTGGATGCCATGACTCCTGAAGAGCGCGCCTCTCACGTGGCCGCCATGGAGAAGACCCTGTGGGGAGAAGTATCCCGCTACGGGGTAGACCGATTGATGTTCATGCTCGCACCGGAAGACAGCTGAGGGTGATTTACACCCCCAGCAATTCATCCACACTTACACCGGCTGTGCAGCATGTCTGCTGGTCGCACTTACTGCGATAGCAGGGGTGGCAAGGCGTGTGGCGGTACACGACGCGATGTCCTTCACCCAGCGGTGCGTATACAGCAGCCAGACGGCTGGCCATAATGACGCTGCAACGGCAGCCAACCAGTGCAGCAAGCTGGGGCAGGAGGCCATCCACTGCATACAGGTGGCAATTCGGGCCGAGTACCGTATGAACAGTATCAGCCTGAACGATGGTACAAGGAATACCCAGCTCTGATGCCATGGCTTCAGCTGCTGCTTTATCCTGTTCAAAGGCAAGTAAGGTAGCACCTCCTTCTAAGCGAGCTATCAGCTCCTTCCATTTTGCGGGTTCCCATGTATCAGCGGAACCAAGTGTAGAGAACGGGGCTATGAAGTTACCGGATACGTCAGATACCCCCTTGGAGGAATCTGCGTAAGCAGCACCCGTTACGCTGACGTGATGTTCCTTAGTCAGCAGCTGGATATAATCCTGCGCACGATGCTGAGGCTCAGCGCCAACCGGCAGAACGAACTTGCTGCGGAACTTACGGCTGAGAGGATTGCTGCGGAAACCACTGATAAAGAAAGGTATCATCTTCCGGAGTTCACCAAAGACCTTACGATTCTCGCTCAGCATAAAGAGGTAATCAATGGGACCCTCGTTGTAAATTGCAGCATCGTCGAATTGAGCAAAAGTGTTTTCAGTGGTCAAGACATGGCTCACGTAATTCTGCGTCTTCCAGAAAGTCTGCTGCACAGGCGGACAAAGCACAATAATCTGCATATCCGGACGGCAGAGAGCCAGTTCTCGCAGGAAAGGAATGGTAAGCACGGCCTCTTCAAAAGCTTCAGGAACACATACAATAGTTCTGAAGGGAAGTTTGGCGTATTTGCTTATGAGTTCCTTTTGCTCATCATTGAACTCAGGAGCAAACTCGTACGTTGACTTCCAGCGGTGGTGCATCCAGAATCCGTCGAGAATACTGGCACTCTGAACCTCCTCGAGTGCGGTATTCACAGCCTGTGTGATATAAACGGAGCTGGTTTCGTCAGCCGACACCGGGACTTCATGACTCAGAAGGGCATCCCACTTCCCAAGCCCTGTGTTTCTGGTAGACACAGCCACCAGGTGACCACGACCCTTGCAACGCTTGTATATAAGCGAGGGAAGGGGCGTGGTGCCGGTTACTTTACCGAAATAGGGCAGGAAAATACCCTGCTGGGTGAACTGGTCGCTCAGGACGCCAAGCATACCGCCCTCATTGGCAAGGCGGAACACTTCCTTCAATCCCTTCTGGCTGCTGAACATTTCACAGCCGTATGCGGTGCGGCTCTTGTAGACGATATCTTCCAGCACAGGGTTGTCTAACCTGCGATACATGGAACCGAATCGCTTGACTTTCGGGAACAACGGGCGGATGCGTGCCAGCACCTCCCAGTTGCCAGCATGCGGAATACATCCGACAACACAATCTCCGTATGCGGCCAATTCCTCAAAGCGCTCGCGCCCTACGACTTTAACGGAACGTTCAAACTCGGCATCTGTCATAAGCCCGGTTTTGAACGTGCAAGCCATGTTCATGCACGTGCGGACAATGTTACGGCGAACTAAAGCAGAGAGCGCACGCCCTTTCAACGCAGGGTTCACAACAATACGCATGTTGCGAGCCACAATGCGACGGCGACTTGGCAAGGCTGCCCAGGTCAGATACCCGATACAACGACCGAAAACGGCAACGACCCGTATATCGATCAACCGCAGAATACCACAGAATATACGGTAGGCGGTTGCACCCAGTTTCTGGCCGAAGGAAGCCTTGATAGCAGGTGATTTGGGCGCGCTCATAATGCTTCAGGAAAAATATCAGTTAATGGTCATGAAACGGGGAATGTAGAAAGGCTTGCGGGTGTAGGGATCCCATACCTTATCACCAACTTTTGCCTTGGCGTAATCCAACTGGTAGTGAGGCTCGTAGGGAGACACCAGAATGTCTGAAAACTCACAGGGCAATGCATAGGGAAGACCATCCTCTGCGTATTCGATACGACCATTCAAATGCCCCGACGGAGGAAGATCATAGGGATTCACTTTTACCCAGGCCGTACTGGCGGGCTTACCTTCAGCATCGGCAATTACGTGAGGAGGGCGTTCACCAGGGTACTCATCGCGCACGAATTTCTCGGCAATCTGCTGGAAAATGCAGGAACTCAGGCTCAGCGTGCAGAATGCTGCAAGAATCGGTAGAATCAGACGACGAAGTTTCATATTGTATGTTTAGTTCTATAGTTTGAAAAAATTATGATGGGCGGTAGGGCACCAGACGAACCTGGCTTTCATGTCCATCCTGGCCTTTCGTGAAATAGGGGCAGTATCCATACTCCTCGAAAATGGAGGAAATCTCGGGATAGCAATCTACCAAGGAACTGAGAGCAGGCGTGAGTACGCTGATGTGTCGTTCCGGAACGCCGACACAACCAATGCTGCCCCCGCGCGGCAGATTTCCTGCAAGAGGTGCGCCGCCATGAAGCTCCACTTTCAGAATCGGGCGCCCGTGAACAGTTTCCTGCTGAAAACTGAGGTTCACCGAGGTGGTCTGGTGGATGTTTGCACCAATCATGCGGTCAATAACCAGCTCGGCGTAGCCGTCGTGAATGCGTACGGCGACACCTTGACCATGTGTAATAATG
Source organism: Akkermansia sp. (assembly GCA_045125705.1). Lineage (GTDB taxonomy): Bacteria > Verrucomicrobiota > Verrucomicrobiia > Verrucomicrobiales > Akkermansiaceae > Akkermansia. The sequence goes on from JBGVNQ010000062.1 coordinate 6,647, forward strand.
GAAAAAATGCCGGTCTGGCGCAAGCGGCAGGTATCTCGCAGATATCGATTGATTTCACCTTCTGTGAACACTATTTCCTGTCCGTTTGCATTTCGAAGGAGCGCAGAAAGGTCTCGGGCACTGCCATTATCTGCGTACCCCGCAATATCTTTCATATTCTGAGGTGTCCACATGCTGACCACAGTGCTGGAGAGCATCGCAACAAAGGTCAGGAAAACCAGGAGCGCAAGAATGCTCCAGAAATTGAAACGGCGCCATACTTCCAGCAGAACATTCCGGTGTTCCTCTTCTTCATCACCATCTTCGCTCTCTTCCTCTCCGGGTCTCGAGAAAAAAGCACGCTTGGTGATGTCCATTCCCTCACCATTTTTATCAAAAAGGAATCCCCACAGCGAGGTATCCTTCTCAGCACGCTTTTTCGTGCGCTTTTTGTTGGTTATTCCAGCCATGCCGTTATACCTGCGCATTATAGCGCCTTTTCCCTTCGATGAAAAGGAAAAAATCAGGCACCATGCAATGCCCAGCGCAGGTATTTGAGCGATTCCGGCCAGATGTTGCGGCTGGTGGTGCCGAGAATCACCACAATAACAGCGCGGCCTTCGCTGGCAGCACAGGAAATAAGGCATTTTCCTGCCTTATTGGTGTAGCCGGTCTTCATGCCCTGCACCCAGGGGTGAGTGGTCAGCAAACGGTTGGTGGAGCGAATCATGCGCACAGAGCCATTATTCCGGCGGAACTCGTATGCCGGAATATTTATCATGCTGCGGATGGTACGGTTATTGTAGGCATAGCAAGCTGCCAGTGCCATATCGTATGCCGTGGAATACTGCTCGGCAGGCAGGCCGTTCGGATTGGCAAAGTGCGTGTTGTACATGCGCATGCGACGAGCGCGCGCGTTCATGCGGGCAACAAATGCTTCTACGCTACCGGCGCAGTCTCGTGCTAGGGAGACCGCTACGTCATTGAAACTGCCGGTGAGCATCGCTTTCAGCAAATCGCGGCGTGTATACTGTTCACCTGCTTTGAGATTAAGTCGAATAGGTGGGGCGAGTCTGTCGGACGCCTTGATTGTCACCATCTTGTCGAGATTCTTCGTATCGCACACGCACAGGGCGGTCACAATCTTCTGCGTGCTGGCTACCTGCCTCCGCTCATTGGCGTTGTACCCATAGAGAACGTTGCCGTTGTAGGGATCAATCACACAAACAGCCTGACAATTGGGCTGAGGGGCCGGTTTTTCGGGTGTGCGCAGTGGACGAACCGGGTTCAGGCCACCATCGTATGCACGGCGGACAGAACGGGCTTCTGCAGGTATGGGGGCAGGGCGGTGGCCAGCCATGGGCTGGTTCTGAACAAAGGGACTGGAAAACGCGCCTTCAGCAGGAGCTGAGAGGGAAAACAGGGTGCAGAGCGTCAGGATGGGGGCAAGAAAACGCATGGCGCACGAGTCTATTGCACCACCTGCGCATTTGCAAGCCTAAAGTAGTGCATCATACCCGCTTGAAGCGACCCCCGGGAACAGGTACGATGCGCCTCTCAATCTGCAGGCGCATAAGCAGCGGCGTAATGCAGTGAGCGCCCTGACCCGTGGCGGCGCAGAGGGCATCCAATGTGTCATGCCCTGCATCAAGTGCATGCAGCAGGGCAGATGCTTCATCATCCGTTACAGGTGTCCGCACAGGAGCCGGAGCCGGGGGCTGGGGGGAGGAATCGAACAGCTCCATCTGTTGCGGAGCTTGTGTCCATCCCATATCGCTGAGCAGCTCGAGAGGCGAAGTGCAGAGCGTAGCACCATCACGGATGAGTGCATGGCAACCGCTGGAACTTATCTGCGTGATGGGACCGGGTACAGCGAAAACAGTATTACCATATTCAGCAGCCGCCATGCTGGCGGTGTGCAGGGAGCCACTGCGGCTCGGAGCTTCAACCACCAGGGTGGCGCGACTCCACGCAGCCACAATGCGGTTGCGCTGGGGGAATGTAGTGCGGCTGGGGCGCATGAACATGGGAAACTCGCTCACTAAGGCTCCGTGCCCGGCGCAGATACGGTCTGCCAGCTCTTCGTTTTCTGCGGGGTACAGTTCCGCCATGCCGAAACCCAGCACAGCTATGGTGCGGCCGCCTGCATCCAGCGCCCCCCAATGGGCTGCGGTATCGATGCCACGCGCCAGACCGGAAATAACCGTGCAGCCGGCATCCGCCAGTTCACGACCAAACCTGCGGGCGGTGGTTGCTCCATACGGGCTTGCCTGGCGTGTACCCACAATGGCCACGCTGTGTTCGCTGTCGGAGTTTAGCCAGTTCCCCCTCACATACAGCACAATGGGAGGGTCGCTCATACGCCGCAGAAAGTCAGGGTATTCCTCATCAATGAGCGTCACCACGCGCACGCCGCGTTCTGCAGCACAATCCAGCTCCGCTCGCGCATTCGTACAGTTACGCCAGTCGGCTATGGCTGCGGCGATTTTCGGGCCGACACGAGGCACCTGCGCCAACAGGCGTTCCGGAGCATGCAGCACATGTTCGGCGCTGCCGAATACCTCCAGCAGCGCCTGAATCCTCATGGACCCGAGACCGGGAATGAGGTTGAGAGTAACTAGTGCCTCGTGCGGACTAAGCATGCGGGCTTATCAGAACTCCACCGTGAAATCGAGCCCCAGGTCGAGCGAGGGTACCGAATGGGTGAGGCAGCCGAAGCTCATGAAATCCACGCCGGTTTCAGCAGCGGCGGGAGCAGTGGCCAGAGTGAGACCGCCGGAGGCTTCGAAGTAGGGCTTGCAGCCCTGGCCGCGCATCTCCACAGCCTTGCGCATGTCCTCGTTGCTCATATTATCAAGCAGGATGTAATCCACACCTTCGAGCTTCAGGAACGCCTCCACCTGTTCAAGATTGTCCGCCTCGAGCTGCACTTCCACGCCGGGGCGCTCGCTCTTGAGCTTGTTGATGCAGGTCTGCAGGTGGTCGGTGTTACCATCAGTCATCAGGTGGTTGTCCTTCACCATGGCGCGGTCATAGAGACCAAGTCGGTGGTTATTGCCGCCACCGTGCACCACAGCAGCTTTCTCGAGCAGGCGGTAGCCGGGGGTTGTCTTGCGGGTATCGAGCAGCTTGCATTCAGTGTGAGAAATGGCCTTCACATACTTGTGGGTCATGGTGGCCACGCCGGAAAGGCGCTGAATGAAGTTGAGCGCTGTGCGCTCTGCGCCCAGAATGGACTGGGCCTTACCTTCAATCATCATGACCACAGCACCTGGGGAGACTTCGTCACCATCGTTCAGGTATACCTCCACCTTCAGCGTGGGATCCACGGCTTTGAACACGGCACGTGCCACTTCCACACCGGAAAGCACACCCTGGGTGCGCGGGCGCAGCAGGGCTCGAGCCTGCAGCTCAGCGGGCACAAAATACAGGGAGGTCACGTCCCCATCACCAAAATCTTCGTCCAGCGCCAGCTTGATGAGCGCTTCCATATTATCAGATACCTTGCAATGGCTCATGCCGCACATGATAGACCTCTTATCTCTAATTGTAAAGCCGGAAATGCGTTGTCATATGCACCAGATTGCGCTTGCCTTGCCCTAGGGCGCGTGCTAGAATCTGCGCCGCTATGTTCTACATCACGACAGCAATTGACTACACTAACGGCGCACCCCACATCGGGCATGCGTATGAGAAGGTTCTGGCAGACGTTCTTGCTCGCTGGCACCGAATGTGTGGCGAAGAGGTGTTCTTCCTCACGGGTGTGGACCAGCATGGCCAGAAAGTGCAGCAGAAGGCGGAGGCCGCCGGCATGCAGCCCCAGGAGTATGCTGACATGGTCACTCAGAAGTTCATCGCCCTCTGGGAACGCCTTGGTATTCAGTACGATGGATGGGCTGCTACGACCGATTCCCGCCACAAGGCCTGCGTGCAGGCCATCCTGACCGACCTCAAGGAAAAGGGCTGCCTGTACAAGAAGGGCTACAAGGGTTTCTATTCCATCCGCCAGGAGCAGTTCCTCACCGACAAGGAACGCAACGAAGAAGGCGTGTTCGGCCCTGAGTGGGGCGAAGTAGTCGAGCTCGAGGAAGAGAACTGGTACTTCAACCTCAGCCAGCAGGTTGAGTGGCTCAAGGAGTACGTCACCACGCATCCCTCTGTCGTCACTCCCGAGTTCCGCCGTCAGGATCTTCTGAATGCCATCGAGCGCTCCGCCGGCGTGGATCTCTGCATTTCCCGCCCGAAGGACCGTCTGTCCTGGGGCATTCCGCTGCCTTTCGACCCGGATTTCGTGACCTATGTATGGTTTGACGCACTGGTGAACTACATTTCCTTTGCCGGCTACAAGGCAGAGGAGGGCGCAGGTCTGCCCGATTTCAGCAAGCTCTGGCCCGCCGCCTGTGAGGTGATTGGCAAGGATATCCTGGTGCCCGCCCACGGCATTTACTGGCTGTGCATGCTGCACGCTATGGGCTTTGCAGATGACCAGATGCCCCAGCTTCTGGTGCATGGCTGGCTCAACATCAAGGGTGAGAAGATGTCCAAGTCTCTGGGCAACATTGTAGACCCCAACGATCTGTGCGATGCCTTCGGCGCTGAAGCAGTGCGCTACTATCTGGTGCGCGATACCAAGACCGGTTACGACAGTGATTTCGATCCCGAGCGCATGAAGATGATTTACAACACGGAGCTTGCCAACGACATCGGCAACCTCTGCAACCGCTCGCTCAACATGTGCGTGCGCTACTGCGGTGGCACCGTCACCATCGCCGAGGGGGATGATGAGCTTTCTGCAGCACTTCGTGAGAGCATGGCCGCTACCGTGGCTAAGTTCTCTGACTGCATGAACGCCTACAACACCTCTGATGCACTTGCTGCGCTGAGCGCCCATGTGGGTCTGTGCAACAGCTACATCGAGCAGAAGCAGCCCTGGGCTCTGGCCAAGGATGAAGCCAATCTTCCCGAGCTGCAGCGTGTGCTGGCTCACCTGCTCGAGTGCTGCGCCCAGGTCGGCTACCTCATCGCCTGCGTGCTGCCCGAGGCATCGGCCCGCATCCTCTCCCAGCTGCAGCTGGACCTGGCTGGCCTCACCCCGCAGGCCATGGTCTGGGGTCTTGTGCCGAATGGCCACACCGTGCAGGCTCCCAGCCCCGTATTCCCCCGCATCCTCTCTGCCGAGGAAAAGGAGAAGATGGCGGCCAAGGCCGCCAAGGCTGCTGAAAAGGCCGCCCGTAAGGCTGCCCAGCAGGGTTAATTGCAAAGATTCATTCTTTCAAAGGCAGGTGGAGCAGGTAGCTCCGCCTGCCTTTTTCCTGCATTTCACACTCAAGGATTGCAAAAAAGCGGAAATTGTGGTAAGTTGCCCGCGTTATGGCAAATACATCGCTTACCCCTGAACTTGTGGCACTGGCCAAGGAGCTGGCTGCCGGCTTTGCTGCGTCTCAGAAAGTAGTGGCCGCTAAGGCCCGTATCGGTCTTTTTTATCAGAACCCCGAGGCTACGGATCTTTTCCGCAAGGTGAGCGAATACGGCGAAACCCTGCGCAACAAGCACATGGAAGGTATGCCCCCCTCAGAGGAGGAGCTCAGCAAGTTTGACCAGCTGCGTGCCGCTGTGGTGGAAAATGAGCTGTGCAAGGGCTTCCTTGAGTCCCGCCAGCTGCTGGATGACATGCTGCAGGTGGTGAACCAGTACCTGTGCCTGGCCATCGAGAAGGGCGCCGCCCCCAGCGATGAGGAAGTAGCTGAATCCATGAACCAACAGATGAGCGCCTGCTCCTGCGGTGGTGGTTGCCACGGTGACTGCGGCGATTGCGACAACGAATCCTGCGGCAAGCACGAATGCTCCTGCGGCCATGGTGATGGCGAATGCTGTGGCAAGCACGGCGAAGGCGAGTGCTGCGGTGGCGAAGGCCACGAGTGCAAGTGTGGCAAACACTGATTTAGCTCTATGTTCCGCTGGGTGAGATCGCATGCCTTTTTCCTGATTCTGCTGGTGGTGGCAGCCGCCTGCATGTCGTTGAAGGGCATGTACACTTGGCGGGTTGATTTTGAATTTCCCTGGTGGGGGTATCTGGCTATTGCCCTGCCTCTGCTGGGGATAGGTGGCATGCTGCTGGCCCGCCACCTCAAGAAGCAGGTCCTACCCAGAGTCTGGGTGCTCTGGGTAGTGCTGCTCCTTTCCTTTGCGGTAGACAGCGTGTGCAATCTGTTTGCCTATTCCACGCCCTGGCAGCTGCACCTCTCGGTGCTGATGACCATGGGCTTCATGCTGCTTATCTGGGCGGTGTTCCGCGCCGGGGCCATTGCATTCTGGGTGGTTTTTCTGGTGCTGGAAATCATGCAGATATGCAGTTATGAGCAATACGGCGCCCGCATCAACTCCCTGGTGGTAGCCGAGACTATTGAGGCCTCCTGGGAAGAAGCCTTGGCGTATATGACGCCTATCAACCTGGGCACGCTGGCGCTCTCCTTTGTGCTTTCGCTCTTGTTCTGCTGGGCCATCAAGCGCACTTTGCGGAAGGAGCCTAGCCTGGCGTTGTTCAACGGCGCGTGTATTTTCTGCGGAGCCAGTCTGCTGCTGGGCCTGCTGGTGCCACCGAACAGGCAGAAACAGGATTTTTACTGGCCTGCACCTGAGATGCCCCTGCTGTATAGTGCTGCCAGCGAAGCTCTTACTATCAACGAAGCTACCATCAACCAGGTCGAAAGCCTGAGCTCGCCTGCCGAGCAGCCCAGCCAGCTGCACACACTGCACGGTGGAGAAGGGGTGGTGTTTGTTCTGCATATCGGCGAGAGTATACGAGCTGACCGCATGAGTCAGAATGGCTATGAACGCGACACCACGCCGTGGCTCCGACAGCAGAAAAATCTTATCAATTTTCCCACATGCATATCCGCCGCCTGTGATACCTGCCAGGCGCAGATAGCCATACTGACCAACGGGCGGCGCGATATTTATGAGAAGCGCCTCGATTATGTACCAACAACCGGCTCTGTGCTCGATTTGTTTCATGCGAACGGCTTTAAGATGTACTCTTTCTTCGGCCGCCGCTGTGCCCAGAAACTGAAATATGACCGAGTGGTGTTGGTGCTCACCCGCAAGTCTGAGGAAAAGTTCAATGCCCCCGGCAGCCCGTGGACAGCGGTGCCGCAGATGCAGCAGGTGCTTGAGAATACGCCGAAAGGGCAGAATCTGCTTTTCTTTGTAAACAACGAAGGGAGCCACACCCCATTCGAGCATTTTGACCGTGAGAATACACCCTTTACTCCCGCCGCTACACACTTCCAGAACCCGGCAGCCCAAGCGGTAGAGGTCAACAATGCTTACGACAGTTCTATTCACTACACGGATGAGTTTTTCCGCCGTGTGGCTGAGCTTATCGGCAATCGCCCCTTTGTCTATGTCTATGTGAGCGACCACGGAGAATACCTGGGTCACGATGGCATGTGGGGGCGCGCTGCGCTCGGCGAACAGCACATCTCCTATCATTCCACAGATGGCTGCAAGGTAGGTATGTTTGTGCTTTTCAATGACGCCTTCGCCTCGCTGAATCCGCACTTTGCTGCAGCGCTGCAGCAGATGAAAGCCAACTCTTCTCATGTTGTGGCTCATGAGCACATTTTCCATACTGTATTGGGATTATTCAAGCTGGAGACACAGCATTACAATCCCGCGTTGGATCTGACTTCTGCTTCAGCACAGCCTTACGACGGCCCCAAACCCTGAGTATCTGATATCTCGTGACGCATGGGAGAAATATCCCTGTCATGATGGCTTGAAGCAGGGGGCGCTTTATGTTAGTATTAGCCCCATGCAGACTGCAAATACCAAGGAAGAATTGCGCGCCATGCTGGCTCCTCAGCGAGGCAAGCGTATCGTATTTGTGCCCACTATGGGTGCTCTTCATGAGGGGCATGCCTCACTGCTCCGCCAGGCTCGTGAGCTCGCCGGGGCGGATGGCTGTGTGGTGGCCAGCGTGTTCCTGAATCCTGTGCAGTTTGATAATGCCGGAGATCTGGCAACTTATCCGAAGACTCCTGCCCAGGACCTGGAGACCTGCGATAAGTGCGGGGTGGATGTGGTGTTCATGCCTTCCCCCGATACCATGTACTGCGGCGACCGCTCCATTGTGCTTGAGGAAAATCACCTCTCCACGGTGCTGTGCGGTGCCAGTCGCCCCGGGCATTTTGCCGGTGTGTGCCTGGTGGTGTGCAAGTTGTTCAACCTGGTGCAGCCTACGGATGCCATTTTCGGCAAGAAGGACTACCAGCAGCTGGCCATTCTGCGCCGCATGGTTCGTGACCTCGATATTCCGATTACGATTCATGGTGCCGAGATTGTGCGTGGTGATGATGGCCTGGCTCTTTCCAGTCGGAATGTTCGCCTGACCCCCGAGCATCGCGCCGCAGCTCCCGCTATCCGTAGAAATCTGCTGACTGCACGCGAATCCTATGCTTCTGGTGAACCTGCTGAAGCCATTTGTGCAACTCTCCGCGCCAATCTGGAGGCTATTCCCGGTGTGCGTTGCGATTATGTGGAGCTGGTGGATGCCGAAACGCTGCATGAAGTGACCAGCCCGCATCGTCTGGCGCTGCTGGCTGTGGCCGCCTGGTTCGGCGATGTGCGCCTCATTGACAATATTGAACTTTCCCGCTCATGATTCACGCACTGAACCTTCATCGTTCCTACACCATTGCCAAGAAGCAGATTGAGGTGCTTCACGGGCTGGATCTGCATATTCGCCGCGGTGAGAAGGTGTTTCTCTGTGGTCCCAGCGGTGCAGGTAAGACCACGCTCATGTACACGCTGGCTGGTCTGGAGCCGCCTCAGCAGGGTAAGGTCGTGGTCGATGGAGAGGATATCTATGCTCTTTCGTTGCGCCGTCGTGCGCTTTTCCGCAATAAGATGATGGGCTTCATCTTCCAGAACTACATGCTCATGCCTGAGCTGACGGCTCTGGAAAATGCTTCGCTGGCCACAGCTGTGGCTGGTACGGAGGCGACCGAGCGCGTGAAGCACCTGCTGGAGCGCGTTGGCCTTGCTGACCGCATGGATCATTTGCCCAATGAGCTCTCGGGCGGTGAACAGCAGCGCGTGGCCATTGCCCGCGCTCTGGCGCATGACCCTGCCATCATCTTTGCCGATGAACCCACGGGTAATCTCGACTCCCGCAACGGCGGACAGATTCTCGACCTTCTCTTCGGCCTTGCAGAGGAAGGCAATAAAACGCTCGTGACGGTGACTCACGACGCAGAAATTGCTGCCCGCGGTGACCGCACGCTCATTATTCGCGATGGTGTGGTTGCCAATGCCTGAGTGAGGAAAATCAAAAATAAAAAGAGCCGCAGTAATCAACTACTGCGGCCTTTTTATTGGAGATGTACTGTGGCTTATTGCGGCTGTGCGATGATTTCACGCCAACCCAGCACAATGGAGCCGTGACCCTTCTTCAGCACGGTGCCATCTGCCGACACAACAACAGCATTGGGAATGCTGCGGGGCGGAACGAAGCCGGGCAGCTTGATGGCGTTTGCGTTGCGGATGTTCAGCAGAATGGAGGGGAACTGAGCATCGTAGTTCTTCAGGTATGCTTTGCCGGCAGCAGGAGTGCTGTCGCAGCAGAGCAGAATGATTTCGCCTCCTGCGGCCTTGATTTCAGGATACTGCTGTACGACGCGCGGCATGATGGCGCGGCAGGGCCCGCACCAGGATGCAGAGCTCAGGTAAATGTAGAACTTTGCATCGGTTGCGGGCTTGTTGGCAGAGATATACGTCAGACTGGAATCAGCAAGTGCTGTTGCTACCGTATTGGCGGTGGGGGCTGCTTCCTGAGCCATGAGCGGAGACATGCTCAGAAGTGCCAGGGTGCATGTAAGAAATATTTTTTTCATCGTTGTATGGATTTTAGGTATAGATAATGTAATCAGCCTTGCGGGGCTTGGGCTCGAGGATACCGCCCTCAGCAGGGTAACCGAGAATGCAGACGGCGAGACCTGCCATGTTGTCGGCAATGCCCCAGGATGCTTTGATTTCGGCGCCCTCGGGAAGCTCAAACATCTGGCGTCCGCGGTTAATCCAGCAGGAACCGAGACCCACGGCGTGGGCTGCGTTCATCAGGTTACCCATCACAAGGCAGGCATCTTCATGGCCCGTGGTTGAGGTGGTGTCCTGGAACACGCAGATGGCTGTGGGTGCGCCGTAGAACGGGTCGCGGCTGGTGCCCATGATGCGGGCGTTGAGTTCGGAAAGACGTGCCAGAAGGCCTGGCTCCTGCACTACGACCATCTGCGGGCTCTGCTGCCCGTGGCCGGTGGGTGCGTAGGTGCCGGCTTCAAGCACGGCGGCAAGCTGCTCGGGTGGCACCTGCTGCACGGTGTATTTGCGGCAGCTGCGGCGAGTCTTCAGATCAGTGAGTGTTTCCTGCATAAATAGGGATTATTGATTGGCTTCAACAACCTTCTGCCATTCCGTGGCAATGTCAGGAGCGCCGCTGATAACCTCGGCGCCACTCTGTGTGACAATCCAGGCCTGGGCTTCGTTGCCCAGTTTGCCAAGTCCGGGAAGATTTTCAACCTTGGAAGCCTGAATGGCGGGGAACTTGGCCTTGCTGGCTTTCAGCGTCTTGGTCATCAGAGCGGGTGTCTTGGCATTGTCGATATAGATAACCTCAACCTTGTCCTTCTTCATGTCCTTGTACTGGCTGGCAAGGGTGCTGAGAAGCTCCTTGTCAATCTGGGTGCCTGCATACAGGTAGATGTAGAAGTCCGCCTTCTTGCTGGGCTTGCCGTTGGTGAACTTCATGTCCTTCATGGCTGCGCCTACACGGGGCTCACCGTCATCACCGACAACGGCGTATTTGCCGATAGTCAGGTTCTTCCAGCCGCGGATGATGGAGCCATGACCGCTTTCAATGACGGTGCCGTCTGCCTTCATGATGGTGGCATTCGGAATACCCTTGGCAGGGGGCATCGTAGGTACGGATGCACCGTTGTTCATGGTGCCGGGGAAGGGGGCTTTGTATTTAGTCAGGAAGCCCTTGCCTGCGGTAGGATTGTCATCGTAGCTCAGCAGGATGAGTTCCACTTTTCCGCTGGCCTTCATCTGCTCGTAGGCCTTGACTACTTCGGGCATTTCTGCATTGCAGGGGCCGCACCAGGAGGCTGACTGCAGGAAGATGTAGTACTGGGCCTTCAGATTCGGCTTAGCTTCAGTAAAATAGTCGTTGCTCTTGATTTTAGCGGCCACCACGCTCTCTTCGGTAGCTTCTTCTTCAGCAGCAGCTTCTTCCTTATCGGCCTTCTTCTTGCCTTTCTTGGCTTTCTTGCCCTTCTTGCTGACCTTGGTGGTCGGTGCATCATCGTCAGCCTCTGCGTGTACCATCGGCAGAGCCCAGGTCATCAGACCGCCCATCAGAATCAGCGGAAAAAACTTGAACTTCATAGCGATTGAAATCCTACCACGGTGATTCTTCGCTGTCAACACAAATGTCACATGAAGGAATAGGCATCGATATCTAGCGATATCACTACGCCTTCTCCACAGTTCATTCCGGCAATTTCACGGCTGCAGATGTCTGCTATGATGCGGGAGGTGGGAGCTTTCAGCGTGCATTGGTAGCGGAATTGTCCGTATGCCTTGGCCAGCGGAGCGGGCAGGGGATCACTTATCTGCACCTGCGGAGGCAGGGCCGCCAGCAGTCGCTTGTGCAGGGTATCCATGGCCAGGGCGGCTACTTCTTCCTGCTCGCTGCGGGCAGTGATGACGGCCATGTGGCAGAACGGCGGGAAATTCATCTGCTGGCGCAGTTCCAGCTCGTTTTCTGAGAATCCATCGGTATCATGCCTGCGGGCAAACTGAATGGCTGCTGCCTGCGGATTGTATGTCTGGATGATGACTTCGCCGTCGAGGTCGCCGCGGCCGGCTCGCCCAGCCACCTGGGTGAGCAGCTGAAAGGTGCGCTCGGCGGCGCGTGGGTCGGGGACATTCAGCCCCAGGTCGGCATTCAACACGCCTACCAGGGTGACGCCGGGGAAGTCCAGCCCCTTGGATATCATCTGTGTGCCCAGCAGAATGTCGGTACGGTGCGCGCGGAAATCGGCCAATATATCCCGCAGAGCATTCTTGCGTGTCGTCACATCGGCATCCACTCGCTGAAGTCTGGCCTGCGGGAAGCAGCGGCGCAGCACTGCCTCTACTTTCTGGGTGCCGTATCCTTCCAGCGCGATGGAGGGTGTGTGGCAATCGGGGCAGCGCGGTGGAACCATCTGGCGGAACCCGCAGATGTGGCACACAAGGCGGTTTTCCGTGGCGTGGTAGGTCATGGGCAGGGCGCAGTGCTCACAGTTGGCCGTGTAGCCGCATTCGGGGCACTGCAGCGCGCGGGCAAAACCGCGTCTGTTGAGCAGGAGGATGACCTGTTCTCCCTTGTTCAGGCGGTCATCAATGGCCATGCGAAGGCGCTCGGAGAGGATGCCGAGGTTCCGCTTGTCCTTGGCTTCGGTGCGCATGTCGAGCACGCGGGTGAGCGGGAGTCGCTGGCCGTCGGCGCGCTTATCCATGCGCAGCATGCTGTATTTGCCTTGCTGCACATTGTGCAGGGATTCGAGTGAGGGCGTGGCAGACCCCAGCACGATGGTGGCACCCTCGAGCTTTGCTCGCAGCACGGCGAGGTCTCGCCCGTGGTAGCGCGGGCTGTTTTCCTGCTTGTACGAGGAATCGTGCTCTTCGTCCACGATAATGAGCCCCAGATTCTGCACCGGTGCAAAGACAGCCGAGCGGGGGCCGATGGCAATGCGTGCCTTGCCCCTGTGAATGGCATGCCACTCATCGAATCTTTCACCATCGCTCATGGCGCTGTGCAGAATGGCCACGCTGCCGGGAGTCTCGGCAAATCGCCCCTTGAAACGAGCCATGGTCTGGGGGGTAAGCGAGATTTCCGGCACGAGAATGAGCACACCCTTGCCCTGAGCCATGACCCGCTGTGCTGCCTGCAGATACACCTCAGTCTTGCCGCTGCCGGTCACACCCTGCAGCAGCAGCGGGCGGGTTTCGCCGGCATCGAAAGCCTCGTTGATTTTCTCCAGCGCTGCAGCCTGTTCCTCGTTCAGAGAAAGGGGCTGGGTAGGGGCAAAGTCTTCGCTGCCGGCGGGGTCGCGGTGTACCTGTTCTTCTTCAATGCGTACATAGCCGGCTTTTTCGAGCGCCCGGCAGGGATTGAGGGATGCCGTTCCGCCCAGGTCACTGAGTGGTTCGCGCTTGTTTTCACTGGCATGCAGGTAGCGGAGAATGGATGCCTGGCGCGGAGCCCTGCGGTTGATTTTGTTGAGGGTTTCATCATCCGGCCAATTCTGGAGCACTACTACTTTGCGAGTCTTTTCCTCGTGGCGTTCCTGACGCACCGGTTCAGGCACGATGCAGCGAATCATCTGCTCAACCGGCACGGCATAGTATCGCGCTGCCCATTCGGCCAGGTCCATGAGCGCAGGGCTTACCACAGGCTCATCGCTAACAAGCCTTTTGAGCGGACGCAGGCGCGAAGCCCATTCGGGATCCGGCTGCACCAGCGCCAGCACTGTGCCCGTGGTGCCTCTGGCGCGGAGCGGCACTTCCACACGGCTGCCACGTCCAACGCCTTCCATACCGTCGGGAATGGCGTAATCCAGCACCATGTCATTGAGTCCGTCCACCAGCACGCGGGCTGCAGGTGGGAACTCGGGAAAATCTGCAAATAATTCCTGCATGAGGAATGGCCTCAGGCCGGGTCAGCTTCAGCTTCTTCTCTGGAAATGATATGTACCACAACCTTGGTACCGGCTTTTTCGCCGGCAGCCTTGGCCAGGGAACGGATGGCGGAGGCGGTCATGCCGTTGCGACCGATGACTCGGGCCACATCCTGCTGCTCCAGCACCAGACGGAAGCGTACCAGGTCACCACCGGGGGTGGAGGCCACGCGCAGCTGTGCTTTTTCCGGCTGGCGGATAAGCGGAGATACGGCTGCGAGCAGATATTTGCCAATGGATTCGGTGAGCTGGTGCATAGTGATGTTAATTTACTGGAGACAAGCGCTGCTGTCAAGTACGCATCGTGACAAAACACACTGGGCTGCTTTGGCTACGGACGGACTCGGTAATTTTTTCAGTTGGCCTGGTTTAGGAAGAATGAATGCCTCATCAAAGCGGTATGCGTAGTCAGGAAAATGTTGGAGATGGCATATTTGTGAGACTTGAAAACTGTAGCTAAACTCTACGGAATAAATATAGAGACCTGATTATCATGCGCGAAAAATTGCACTGGGCTGCACGCTTTTTTGCGTGCAGCCCTAGGTAAGCAAATGTAATCTATGCGCTCCGAGTAAAGCTGAAGTACGTGGGGCAATTAATCCGTAACGGTGTTATTGTAGATTGTACACCTTACGTTCGTCATTGCATTCTTTTGCTTTGCTCAGTCCTACCGACTTAGGTTCAACTTTCGCTCAATCGTTCTTGACGGATTACTCCGCTATTTCTTAAAATTGGATTAAATGAGCAAAGGGTAATTTAGTAAAGAAAAATGAACACCATGACCATTGCATCGGGAAGATTATATTTATAGTGAGCAAACTTCCTAACAAAATCATATAAGGAAAGATAAATAATACAACGTGACGCGTAATGCGGTAGACTGTTCCATTTGCTTTACCAAAAAGATCAGCATCGTAGCTCAATTGACATATTCTTTCAGAAAATGTATTTCTGCTAGCTTCTGATTCTCCGTTTTTTGCCTTTTGTTCGAGAATCTTGTCTAAATTGCGAGCGTTTCTCTGTGATAAATCCCAGTCATAGGGGGTGGCGCGCATTTTGAGCAACAAATCAAGGTTTAGCGCGAAAGCTCTGAAGAAATTTAATTGAAAAGTCTTTTTCTCTCTAAGAGGATGATTACTACGAAACAAATTGCTGCTATTTCGGTGATATTTCAAAATATTGTGCGAAATTTTCGAAAAAATCCAGAAGTATAGCGAAAATGCGCACATTATGAGGAAAGAGCAGCCTGCCGTAATGAAATCCGGACTCAACATCCTCATCGCAAGGCTTGCGAACAGAAGAAGTAGTATCGTGCAACGGATTAATGCACCTGGTAAAGTTGCATTATCCCATTCACTATCTGTTGCTGCAAAAAATTGTTTAAAGAAGATAAAAGCAAAAAAAATGGTGGGATAAAGGAACCAATGAAACCAAGCCTGTGTTTGCGTTGTGCCATTGTTACTGAAATATACGAAATCAATATAATGAGCAATTAGATATAATGAGATTACGCAGAATAGGACACGCAGTATTATGACGTGTTTGCGATTTAACTGTGTTTTCCCTAAAAGATTGTATATCTTTTCTAGCCGCTGTGAGTGCCAGTTCATATTGTCAAAAATTGGATTTGGATTTTCTAAAATCAACTTAACGGAATTTGTGTTATATAAGTTAACTGTGGTAACGAATACTGTACCATGTAGCGATATGAGCCATCAGCAAAGGGGATGCTTACTCGATCTCCACTAACGGTCGGAGTTCCACAGATTGTACCATTTGTTAAGTATATTTTCCCTTGTTGAAATCCTCTAGCATCATAGACGGTGACTGATTTCATGTCCGCGTTCGCAACAACGATGTAACTAGCCATATTTATTTTATTTGTAGTTAATATTGAAAGAAATCGAGTTTAGTATAAAAGGTCGCTCTCTCTTTCACAGAGTATTCTACCCTTTCTAAATCCGTAAAGGAGTATACATAATTTACTGAAAATTTATATTAAAAAAGGCTGTGGTCTAATTTGTATTCTCAGAAGAGAAGTACATTGCCTAGTTGGTATTTTTTGAAAATTAAATGGATAAAGAGCTTGACTTACGGATTTAGAAAGCGTGTTATGATAAAGTATAGATTGACAGAGAATGAGATGGCAGCAATAGTGATGCTGAGAGAGACAGGAGTTGGTGTATTGGAAGCTGCGCAGGTAGCGTGTGCTGCTATGAGAGCAGGAAGGGGACGAGTACAACGCGCTATGAAATGTATCGTGGCTGGAGAAGTTTCTTTACAGCAGCTGGAAAAAACGGTGACTTTTGAAAAGGCTGTAGCGGTAGCGCTTGAGGCGCGGCGTGACAGAAGGAGAAGGACAATATATGATTTCCGATATTTCACACGTAGGTTCATGTTGCGGTGCAAAGGTTTGGCGAAGAAACGAGTAAGATGTATTACAACTCAGGATTGTGCGCTATGTATTGAAACGGCCTTTGATACACCGCGTCAGCGCCAGAAAGCGAGGATGATCTTGAGTGGCGTGTTCAGCACGGCAGTAAAGAGAGGGTGGTGCGATGCAAATCCTGTGGCAAAGGTGGAGTCCCCAAGGGTTACAGAAGAACTTGTGCCGATTCTGACCCCAGAGGAAATAACTGATCTTATGACCTCTGCGCAAGTATACCGGGGAGGCAGTTGTGCAACAGCGGTGGGGATGATGCTCTACGCGGGAATTCGTCCGAACGAAGTGTCTCGGGTCACCTGGGAACAGGTAGATTTCTGCGAACGTGCCATATATATATTGCCGCAGCATAGCAAGACGGGAGGGGCAAGAAGAGTGACGATACACAAACCTTTGCTGCAGATCATGATGCGCAATTCAGAATCGGACAGATGCGGGAAGATATGCCCTTCAAACTGGTTGCGACATTGGCGTGAACTACGACAAATTGCAGGATGGGGACGACGAAAACGTTGGCCGCAGGATGCGCTGAGACATACCTTCGCGAGTTATCACCTGAGTCACTTCCGCAGCTTTGCCGAACTGCAGTATGAAATGGGGCATCGAGACACCACGCTATTGCGCACTCGGTATCTAAACATGCGAGGTGTGAAGAATGCAGAGCAATTCTGGATGACCGCTGACAAAGAGGAACATGATGTCTTGGAATAGCTTGTGTTGTTTGTTTATGGTTGCAGCGATAAATATTCTGCACAAGAGTCTTCAAGGGCTACCTGCTAATCTCTTTTCCTGTCCAACCTGCAGCGTTAAAAAGCGCAGGTCTTTCGACCTGCGCTTCGGGAAATGATTGAGGAGTTTGCGCGTGATATTAGAAGCTTTCCGTGGGGGCGATAGCGCCTTCAGCGGGAGCTGCAGTGTCAGCTGCGGGAGCTTCGGCGGGAGCGGGAGCAGGCAGCTGCTCGGCGGGAAGCTCTTCTGCGGGAGTGTCCTCGGGCATGATTTCCAGACCCTGAGCCTGGAGCTGCTGCAGAACCTCGGGGGGAAGCTGCTGGAGGGACTGAGTGTTCATCTGGGGTGCAGCGGCCTTGGTGATGCCGTGCAGGGTGATGGTGAACACCAGCGTGGAGTTGTTGCCGATAGCACCGGGACCCTGGGGACCGTAGGCAAGTTCGGAGGGGATGCAGACTTCCCAGGTGGAGCCCACGGGCATGAGCTGCAGAGCCTCGGAGAAGCCGGGAACCACGCGGTCGATGGGCATTTCGATGGGCTGCTCGCTCTTGTCGAACACGGTGCCGTCGATGAGCTTGCCCTCATAGGTTACGCTGCAGAGCGCGCCGGGACCATCGGTCTCGGGATTGTACTTGGCGCCCTCAGAGGGGGTCACCACGCGGTAGAGCAGACCGGTGGACGTCTTGGTCACACCTTCGCCCTTGGCAAACTCTTCCTGGTAGGCCTTGCCAGCGGCCATGTTGGCATCAGCCTTCACCTTTTCGCGCTGCTGCATGGCCATGACAAATGCATTCATGCCGGCCTCGATTTCGGCCTGGTCCATGCTGGGCTGCTTGCCGGAGAGGCTGTCCTCGAGAGCCTGGAAGAAGGTATCCTGGTCGAAGTCATCAGCGGTGAGTGTGGTGGCACCGGCAGAAACCTCCTGACCGAAACGGTAGCCGATGAAGTAAGAGAAAGCCTTGCGGGCGTCGTCCTCGTCCACCTCCGTGGGGGTGACGGGAGCAGCGGGGGCAGCAACAGGTGCCGTGGCAGCAGGAGCTGCGGCGGGAGCCATGGCCTCGGGAGCCAGTTCCTGGTTGCTCTGGGAGAAGCAATAGGTGGTCGAAGCGCCAACGATGGCCAGACCTGCCAGAATCATGATGTACGTCTTTTTCATATTGGATGATGTACTGTTGTCGACTATGTGTCTACTATGAATACGAAGGAATGTCAAGAATCTTGCACGTTCACTTCGAATAGTTGGATGTCATGACTTCGATTCCTGTTCAAAACAGAAAGAGCCGCAATCTGCGGCTCTTTCCGGTAAGGGGTGTTTATTTATGCTCGAACAGCGGGATGAATGAGATGCCCCAGGAGTGGTGTTCACCGGCGTAGGGCTGTTCGATGACGATGGTGTTCTCGCCCTTCTTGAGCTGAACCTTCACAGGGTCGAGAGCCCACCAGATTTCCTCGATATCGAGCGGGTTCTCGAAGTTCCAGGCATTGCCGGGGTGTCTGAACTTGCCGGCATTGCGGAATACGCGCGGGTTGCGCACCTCGGTGCCGTTAATCCAGATGCGGGTGCCGGCCTGTGACCATTCGCCTGCATTCGGCACGCCGGTCCAGCGGCGGTTGGAGCGGGCAGGGGCATCAAAGCCAATCATGAAGGGATAGGCGCCTGCCTTCTTCACCTTGATGGTAGTGGTGGCCCACACGGTGTTGCCAGCGGTGCGGCTGCCGGAGAACATGCCGAGGTAACCCGTATCGGGGCGAGTGCGGAAGTAGAGGTTGGCGCAGTATGCAGGGCGTGTCTTCAGTCCGTCCAGTTTGCCGCTCAGCACAGCTTTGCGGGTGTTGTCTGCTTCGGTCTTGGCTGTGGGTTCCACCACAGTCCAGGTCATGCCGCTTTCCGGCCATACGGGGAAATCCTCATCCTTGAACATGCTCTTGCGGAGGCTGGCCATGCGCTCCTCGAACATGCTGTAGGCCTTGCCTGCTTCAGTATCGGGTGCTGGCATTTCGAGAGGCAGTGCATCGCCATCGGCATTGCCGCCACCCCAGGAACGCTCGGCCATGGCCATCATGCCCGGCCACATGCTGCAGAAGGCAGGAATCCATTCCTTGTGATCCACCTTGCCATCGGGCCAGATGCAGAAGATGGTGCCGAGTTTCTGCTCATCGCCTTCACCCACACCGCAGGGGCGCATGAAGAAATAGCGGCGCACGGCCATGGCGGGGTCGAGCAGGTTGGCATAACCCATGGTGGAGTCGAACGCGCGGCGGGTGATACGCTCGGGGCGAATGGATTTAGCCACCATGTCGGCGCCTTCACCCCAGCGCTGCTCGATGGATTTCTCGCCCACGGGCAGGTCACGGCTGCTGGCCCACTGCATGGGCTGGCGGCCATGTTCTTCGAGCTTCTTCGTAACCATGCCCACAAACTCAGCTGCATTCGGGATACGCACTTCATCAGCGCCGAAGTGGATGATGGGACAGACGTCTGCAGGAATCTCCTTGCAGAACTCATCCAGCAGCGCAGAGACTATCTTCATGCCCTCGGGTGTGTGCATCTTGAAGCCGAAGGCGCGCTCAAAATAGGCGCTGTGCCCCGGCATGTCGAGTTCGGGAATGATGGTGATGCAACGAGCCTTGGCATAGTTAAACAGCTCGCGGATCTGGTCGTAGCTGTAGGTGTCATTCAGGTCGCGGGTGCGATGCTTTGCTGCATTCAGCTGCGGGTATGCCTTGCACTGTACATGCCAGGCGGGGTAATCGGTCAGGTGCCAGTGGAAGAGGTTCACCTTGAGGCTGGCAGCCAGGTCGATTTCTTTCTTCAGTCGCTCCAGAGTGCGGAAATTACGGCCGCAGTCCTGCATGTAGCCACGGTAGCTGAATGCAGGCCAGTCCTTGATGAGGCAGTGCGGGAGATTCTTGCGCCCCTGCACGAGCTGGCGCAGGGTTTGCAGTCCATAAAAGTGGCCGGCCGTCTCATTGGCCGCAATGGTGATGCCCTTATCGCTGATTACAAGGATATAGCCTTCCTTGCTGGCTTTTTCGGGAAGTTTTTCACCAGCCGTTTTAAGATGAACGGTGAGCTTGTCGTTTCCCTTGCCTTTGACATCGGAGAGGAGCTTCTTCCAGGCTGTCTTGATAGGGGCAGCGTTGCTATCTTTGCCTTTGAGTACCCAGCTGTCTGCTGCGGGCAGTTTGATTTCCTTATCCTTCCATTTTACATCACGGGGGAAAGGAATGAGGGCGGAGGGGGCCTGTTCCTCCTGTTTCAAATCGTGGGGCGATGTCCAGCTGGCTACTGCAGTGCCTGCCATGGCCAGTGCGAGACATACGTGTCGGAGCGGCTTAAACATACTCGGTATTCTACACATTTTTTACGGGAAAACAAGAAGAAAACAGTCCTCAGCCTTGTGCGGGACGGAAATCGGCAAAGCCTGTGGCCTGGTCTACGCGGGTCGGGAACACCTGAATGTGGGCTCCCGGGTAGAAGCAGCGCGCATCGGTGCTGGTCCAGCGTTCTGCATGGCGTTCAAAGTACCATGAGGTATCCTTCGGTAAATCGCTGCCGGAAACAAAACCTTTCACGCGGAGCAGGGGGACTTCAACAGCAAGCCCCTGCGGCCAGCAGGCGAGCACCACGGCATCCCACACGCGTGGATTCTCGCTTTCGCACTGAAGCTCGAGGAATCTCGACATCATGCTTTGCTGGGCTTCGTTTTCGGCTGCGGCAGAGTTCCGCTCAGTTTCGGATATGTGGTCGGCGATTTCCGACAGCGAGCTGCGCGAAGGCAGGTGAGCGGAGGGCGTGCCGCTCAGTCGCGCAAAGGTGCGGTGGATAATCA
This sequence comes from Akkermansia sp., assembly GCA_045125705.1. Classification (GTDB taxonomy): domain Bacteria; phylum Verrucomicrobiota; class Verrucomicrobiia; order Verrucomicrobiales; family Akkermansiaceae; genus Akkermansia. The sequence goes on from JBGVNQ010000062.1 coordinate 27,412, forward strand.
GGTCTGCATAGCGGCGAATAGGACTGGTGAAGTGGCAGTAGTCGCCCTTGGCCAGGCCATAGTGCCCGAGGGCATCGGGTGAGTATCGGGCGCGCATCATGGCCTTGAGCAGCTGTACCTTGAGGATTTCCTCATCGGGGTGCCCCTCAATCTTGTCCATCACGGCATTCAGTTCTTCACGAGTAGCTAGTGTACCTGCCTTGATGCCGTAGGTTTTAAGCACCTGCGCCAGCTCGCTGAGTTTGGCTGGGTCGGGGGCTTCATGAACGCGGTAGATGGCAGGCAGAGCCTGGGCGTTGATGGCGTGGGCCACGCTTTCATTGGCCGCCAGCATGAATTCCTCCACCAGCTGGTGTGATTCATCGCTGGTTTCCACCTCTACATCCACGGGCGCGCCCTGGTCATCGGTAATCAGACGGATTTCAGGTGTATCCAGCCGCAGTGCGCCTGCCTCGAAACGCTTGCGGCGCAGCAGCTGGGCGAGCTTGCCTGCCTCGTGAATCATGGCGTCTATCTCCTCGTTGCCCGTGCTGCCTTTGCCCTGAAGCACTTCGAGTACCTGCGGGTAGGAGAGCCTGCGACGGGAGCAGATAACGGCATCGCGGAACTCGGCCTTGAACACCTTGCCCTGGCGGTTAATCTGCATGAGGCAGAGGCGCGTGAGGCGGTCCTCCCCCTCGCGCAGCGAGCAGATGCCATCGCACAGGCGCGGCGGCAGCATGGGCAGCACGCGGTCGGGCAGGTAGGTAGAGTTTCCTCGCTGGCGGGCTTCCTCGTCCAGCGCAGAGCCAGGGCGCACATAGTGGCTCACATCGGCAATATGTACGGCGAGCTCCCAGTTGTGCCCCTTGCGGGTTACGCAGATGGCGTCATCATAGTCGCGGGCGGTGGCGGGGTCGATGGTGATGACGCAGCGCTCGCGCCAGTCGTCGCGCTGCTGGTATTCTTCGGGTGCGATGGTATCGGGAATCTGTTCCGATTCCTCAAGCACCTCCTCGGGGAAGGTATCGGAAAGCCCGTATTTATGCATGATACCGGTAATCTGCACGCCCTCGTCTTCCGGCCAGCCCAGCATCTGTACGATGCGTCCTGTCGCTTCTGAGTTGGCTATGGGGTAATTCACGGGCTCGACCACGGCCACCATGCCGGGCAGCAACCCTGCAGGCGGAGGTGTCAGCAGGCGCACAAAGGACGGGCTGCTCTTGCCATCTCCGGCCAGGTGGCCATAACGCCCTGTGGAGCGGTATACGCCCACCCAGCGATTGTGCCCGCGGGAAAGAATCTCCAGCACGCGTACTTCAATATGAGTCTCTGCAGCCTGCGGCCTGTGGCGGTTCCTGTGGTTGCGCTGGGGAGCTTTTACTCGTACCGAAACCTCCACTTTGTCTCCATCCATAGCGCCTTTGCTTGCATACGGTGCAATGTACAGCGAGGTAGGCGGCTCATTGGGAGAAAGGGCTGCCAGCCTGGGAGAAGACGAGGCATCGGGCACGAAGAAGATTCTGTTGCCGCGTTGCGAGATGCGCCCTGTGAGCTCTCCGCCCATGGGCTTGCGGAGCATGTACAGACTCTTGCGCAGCTTGATGAGTTTTCCTTGAATAAGCCCCTTGGACAGGGCTGCTTTCAGTTCGCTGCGTTGGGAGGGATGCAATCCCATTCCCTTGGAGATATCCGCCAGTTCCTGCGGCTCGTAGCCGGGGGCAGACATGTATTCGTACAGAGATTCGGTGAGGGTCGGCGTAGCCATGTGTTCGCCCTGTATTCTAGCACAGCATGGGGCGGCATTCAATAAGGAATCTTAAATATTTTCCGTTTTGTCTTGCGTGCATGTAGATTCTGTGTTATTAAAGCTGTACGCGCATGATAGCACAGGCTGCACAGTGGATTGGCATGAGACGTAAGCAGGAGGATGCTTACGTGGTGAAGTATTACCGCGAAGGTGTGCTGGCCGTAGTGTGCGATGGTATGGGAGGCCACCACGATGGTGAGCTTGCTTCCTCGCTGGCATGCGAATCGTACCTGCGTGCCTTTGAACGCTTCGATGACCAGCCTATGCAGCAGCGTATGCGCGCTGCGCTCGAGGCGGCGAATGATGATGTGCGGGAATCTTTCGAATCCCGCGGGGCGTATGGTGGCACCACGCTACTGGCAGTTTTCGTGGGCTCCGGTGTGCTGCGCTGGGTGAGCGTGGGGGATACCGCGCTGTATCTCTGGCGCCGTGGCCGTCTGCTGCGCCTGAATCAGGACCACTCCTTCCGCGATGTGTTCCGCTCCTATATCGGCGCGGGAATGACCGCCCAGGAAGCACTTCGCCGCGGGCATGTGCTGCGCAGCGCGGTGACGGGTGAACCGCTCGACCTGGTGGATGCTCCTGCCATTCCGTACCCCTTGCTGCCGGAGGACCGCATTGTGTTGGCTTCTGATGGCGCCGAGAATATCCTGGAACCCGAGATGCTCACCAGTGTGGGCCGCAATATTCTGGATAAGCGCGAAGGCTGTCTCCCCGCCGCTATTATTGCTGCGTGTCAGGCGCTTAATGACCCGCATGCGGATAACACCACGCTGGTGTCGATTGACGTATAACAATCACTGAACCATGCGGGGGCTGTGCATGTCTCCCTCTGCATGGACTCAATCTGCTTATGTGACGGGTACGAGAACGGCCACTATGTGCTGCCTCCTTTACCCTATGATGCAGCGGCGCTGGAGCCGTTGCTGGACGTCGAAACCGTGGTGTTGCACCATTCCCGCCACCACGCTGCCTATGTGGCCGGCGCCAATGCCGCAGCTGAACTGATGCGGCAGGTCGCCACTGGTGAACAACCGGAAACCATGGCTGCCACTGCAGCTCACAATCTGGCCTTTAATCTGGCTGGTCATATGCTGCATACCCTTTACTGGGGGAATCTTTCACCTGTGCCGGGTGGTGGTCCTGAAGGGGAACTGGCCGATGCGATCAATTGCGCTTTCGGTTCGTACGAAGGTTTTGTACGCATGTTCCGTAGCGCTGCGCTCGGGGTGCAGGGGAGCGGCTGGGCGCTGCTGGCCAAGGACGCCGTGAGCCACCGCCTTGTGGTACTGGCTGCCCACCGGCATCAGGATGCGCTGTTGCCGCGCATGCGCCCCCTGCTGGTGTGCGATGTGTGGGAACACGCCTATTACCTGCGTTACTGCAACAACCGGGCGGGGTATGTGGATGCCTTCCTGAACCAGGTGTGCTGGAAGACGGTAGCCCGACGTTTTAACTCTAACGGAGAATGTTGTCATGGCTGCTGCAGATGATGAATCAAAGACGTCCTGCTGCGTGCCGACACGTTGCAGTATGCTGGGGCGTCCCTGGGTGGCGGGAGTGCTGGCTGTTCTCGAGCTGCTGCTGGGCTTTATCCTGCTCAGTTTCCCCTTCCTGCTGGGAGCTTCAGCGGTGTGGGTAGGCGGCTTTGTGCTGGCTGTGGCCGGGCTTATCCGCCTGATTCAGGGCATTACCCGCAGCGAGGACCGCTGGTGGAATCTGCTGGCTGCCTTGCTGTATCTGGTGGTGGGCGTGTTTACTGTGCTCATGCCGCTGCTGTCGCTGGAGTGGTGGACTTTGCTGATTGGCTGTGCCATTCTTTCCGCCGGCATCATCCGCGCAGGTGTGGCTATCTCCCTGTGGAATACGCCGGGGCGTTTCTGGCGCTGCTTCAATGCCATCATTTCGCTTGTGCTCGGCGTCATGATTATCTGGAGCTGGCCGGAATCCTCTGCCTGGCTTATCGGCACGCTGATAGCGGTGGAAATGATATTCTCGGGGTGGACGCTGATGTTCCTGGCACTCGCGCCTCGCGATGCCGAGAATCAATAAGCTCCTGCAATGGCCTGCTGCATGCAGGCCATTTTGTTTTCAGTCTCCTGCCATTCCTGCTCCTCATCGGAATCAGGCATGAGGCCGCCGCCTGCGTAGAGCCTGCAGAAACCGGGGAAAATCTGCATGCAGCGCAGCGAGACATACAGCTGCACGGAGCCATTACCCCAGGGGCCTGTGTGCCCCGCGGCATTGCCCCACGGCCCCAGGTAGCCGGCATAGCACGAACGGTCGATATCGGGATACTGCTGGAGGAGTCGGCGGGCAGCGCCCACGGGAGAACCGCACACAGCAGGGGTGGGGGGAAGCTGGTCCAGCACGGAAAGCAGGCGCCCCGGCGGCATGTGGAAACTGAAACGCGTGCAGAGATGCTCGATACGTCCTGCCCTCAGGTTTTCGAGCGGAGCCTCATGTATATCATCACAGAGCGGGGTGAGCACTTCGCGGATGAAATCGCTCACCAGCGCCTGCTCCCGCTTGTTCTTGGTATCCCATGGCAGGGTGCAGGGGATTCGGGTGCCGGCCAGAGCCATGGTGTGCCATTGTTCGCCTCTACCGGTGATAAGCTGCTCAGGTGTGCAGAATAGCCATGTGCCGTGTTGCGGCGTGTGCACCAGTGCCTTGAACGCGTTCGGATTCTGCTCGCAGGCGGTGGCAAAGGCCTTGCTGGGAGAAAAACCTGGCTCGGTATCTACATCGGCTGTGCGGGCCAGCACAATCTTGCGGATCTCGCCGCTGTGGATAAAGCCTGTGTATAAGGAGAATAAGCCTGCGTATTGTTCGCGTGTGGTGGCGGCATCGGCGGGTTGCATGCTCATTTCTTCCCAGGCATCGGGCAGGGGGACTTCCTGCAGCTCGGCAGGGATGAAACGGGTGCTGCCATCGAATGTAGCCAGCAGGAAACCATTGAGGAAGATGAAATCCTCCTGTGTGCGGCCATTTTCCGCCATGCAGAAAACAGGCTGCGACTCACCTGGCAGGCAATAGAGCGCAAAGGCGCATTGCCGCTGGCAAAGGGCGTCAATCCTGTCTCCCATGGGGATGTGCATGGGCGCTACGATACACCTATTCGGTCGTTTTGGCAACCTTTTTCAGCTCCACTGCACCTCAATCTCTGCACGAACGCCTTCGGCGGAGTTGATGATGTGGCGGGTGAAGTTGCCGCTGCGGTAGTGCTGCACCTCTACTTCTGCGCCCAGCATGCATTCCTTGCGGAAGGTGAGGTGGAAGCGGGCGGGTGTGCCTTCGGGCGTGTGCTCTGCGGGGAGGGTGTCCAACGCCCAGATGAGATAGGCGCTGTTGTTGATGTGTCCGTTGAAATCAATGTCGCGGCGAGCTGCCGTGTGCGGCACGCTGCAGAGAGGCTCCTCACTCCATTCCGGACACTCCATCGGGGCCGTAATGGACGGACAATCCACATCCTTGAACGCAACATCGGTACGCTTCAGGGGGAAGGGACGGCGGGTGGTGATATCAATGAGAACCCACATCAGATCTGCACGTGCCAGCACCTTGCCCTCCTTGTCGGTCATTTCCACAAAACGGCGTGCCTGCAGGGCGCTGGCCTGGCCTGTATTGGTGCGCAGGCTGATGGTTTCCTTCCAAGCAGGACGACGGAAAAACTCGTAGTTACCCTGTGTTTCCACCCATATCTTATGGTTCTGAACAGCCCAGCCGAACCCCAGATTGTACAAATCAGCATGTTCTTCAGCCATCTCCTGGCAGAGGTGCAGGAAGAATTCAGGCTTCATCAGGTGGTCAGCGGAGCATTCGTAGCTGGTGATGGTGTGCGTCAGGATAAGGTCGTCCATAGAGTTAACTCTAGCATGATTGAGTCAGTCTGTCAATATTATTGACAAAAGCAAGCAATTTTGAGAGTATTATCTGTAATGAGATTCCGTAATCTGATTTATGTGTTAGCTGGTGCGTCATTTCTGGCCGGTATGAGTCCGGCTGCAGAAAAGGCAGCCCCCGAATCCGCAGCGGCAACAACTGTGCAGGAAACCAAGGAACAGCGCGATGCCCGTATGCAGTGGTGGCGCGATGCTAAGTTCGGTATGTTCATTCACTACGGACTTTATTCCGGTCTCGCGGGATATTTCCAGGGGGTGCCCGGTGGTGGTGAGTGGATTCAGTGCAATCTCGGGCTGGATACGTTAACCTATGCCGCAGAGACGCTGCCGCGTTTCTGTCCCGCGCCTGGCTGTACTGAGGCCTGGGCAGAGTTGGCAAAGGAAGCCGGCTGCCGCTACATGGTGCTCACTTCGAAGCATCACGAAGGTTTTGCCTTGTTCGATGCCTGCAACAGCGATTACTGCTCCGGTGCGCTGCTTGGCCGTGACATCGTGAAGGAGTTTACGGATTCTGCCCGTGCTGCAGGTATGCGTGTGGGGCTGTACCACAGCGTGATTGACTGGCACCAGAAGGATTACGATAATACCATCTGCCCTGACCTGTGCTACCCTGTGGGACAGGAGAAGCTGCTCAAGGAAAATCAGATTCCCCGTAATCAGGCCGCTTATCAGGAATACCTGCATACGCAGGTGCGCCAGCTGGTGCGAAACTACGGCACCATCGATATCATGTGGTGGGATTACTCGCAGGGCGCTGCTGAGGGCGAAGCCTGGAAAGCCCAGGAACTGATGCAGATTTGCCGTGATGCCAATCCCGGTGTCTTGTTCAACAACCGCCTGTACAGCTTCAGCGGTTTTGACCCCAGTCAGGACACCCAGGCGCTGGATTTTTCCAAGGGTGATTTCTCGACCCCTGAAAAGCGTATTCCTCGCGAGGGGTACCCCGGCCGCGACTGGGAAGCCTGCATGACGGTGGGCAACCGCTGGGGACACCACGTGGAAGATCATCTGAATTACAAGAAACCCGAAGTTATCATCGCCCAGCTGCAGGAATGCGCCGCCAAGGGCGGTAACCTGCTGCTCAATATCGGCCCGAAGGCCGATGGCTCCATCCCCGAAGGGATTGTGGATGTATTCCGCCGCGTGGGTGCCTGGATGAAGGTGAACGGTGAGGCCGTTTATTCCAGCCGCCCGCTGGGCAATGCCGTGGACCTGCCCGAGGAGATTCTGGGTTCCGTGGTCTGGGATGATATTTACCTGTTCCTGCCCAAGCGTGCCGAGGGCGAGGAGGAAATGGACTATGTGTTTGCTATTCCTGCCAACCAGGTGAACGCCGTTTACCCCAGCATCCTTGGTCAGGATGACTGCGAGGTAACCATGGAGCGTGTTTCTGAGCCTGTGGAGGGGCAGGATGAACCTGATGTGTACCTCGAAATCACCGTGCCCGCTGAGGCCTGGCACAATGCCGTTGAAGGCATGCCTGTGCTCAAGCTGGGCTACGATGGCTGATTTCCACCAATCATAGAAAAATATGCCTTATTCCGCCTACAGCCTGCCACGAGTGGTGGCACAGCAGTATATTCTTTCTGCTGTGCACAGCGAGGATGCCGACACTGTCACCTATGTGGCCACGCAGAAGAACATGAGCCGCGATGTGCTCCTGCGCAGCCTGCGTGAGCGCGCCATGCAGGATGACCGCAAGGTACGCTTCTTCGTAGAGACTGCCCGCATGCAGGCCCGGCTGGATAACCCCAATATTGCTTCGCCGCTTGAGCTGCTCGAGGCAGATGGCACCTGGCATCTGGCTATGGAGCGAATCAAGGGCGAGCCTATGGACATGATGGTGAACAGCGGGCGCGTGCTGCCGTCCATCGTCATCTGCGGTCTGCTGCAGCAGCTCTGCCGCGTGTGCATCTATCTGGATATTGAGCGTATTGCCTCTGTGCCTTTTTCGCTGGAGCATACCTACCTCATGGATGTGGGCTTCCGCTTTGATAACATGGCGCAGGCCGGCCCGCGCCCGAGAAATGCCAGCAAGCGCTACCTCTCTGAGGCCTGCCGCCTCATCGAGCCGGTGCTGGATATGAATACACCGCTGGCGACCCATTTGCAACGGGTCATGAACCACATGCAGAGTGTCGGATCGTGGCGTCCGCTCACCCCCGTGCATTTCAACGAGGAACTGACCCGCCTGCAGATGGAGATGCTGCGCATTCAGGCGGGCGAAAAGGCCCTTGTTTCCAACGCCTACACGAAATGAAGCTCAGGAAAATCATTGTGTGTTCCTGCACCGGCCTTGCTGTGGCTCTCGCCCTGGCTACTGGTGCCGGCTATTGCTGGCTGAACAGCTGGCGTTGGGGCAGTGCGCCAGAGCTGCATGCGTCCTTTACGGCAGAGGAAGCGGCTATGCTGCAGTCTTGCGATTCTCTTATAGCAGAAAACGGCGCAGGTCAGTTTCTGGATATCGGGGAATTGGATATCGAGCCTTCGCTTTATGCGAGGTGCCATGCTGTTTTGGAATCCAGGGCATGGAATACCAGTGTCAGAAGAAGCCTCCATTCTCTGATGAAGACCGGTGAGGCCGATAAGGTGGAGCCTTCCTTACTGCTCTCTGCGTGGGTAAGTGCTGATATCCCCTTACTGCAACTCTTGGTAGAAAAAGGACTGGACCCGACCCGTCGGTATGTGGAGTCTGGTATGGACTTCTGTTTGCTTGATATGGTTCTCATGCCTTCGGGCGTTCTGTTCAGCAAGCGCGTGGAATTTCTCGACTTGCTTTATGCTCGTGGTGTGGATATCAATACCGTTCCATCCGGTCATCTGTATAACAGCATAAAATTGGATATTGAACAGGGCGATGACCATGCCGCCGCTCTGCTTGTCTGGTTCCTGCGTCACGGCTATACCGGAATCAGCACAGAGCAGTCTGTGCAACTGCTTCTGGGCAACGAGGACAGTATCAGTACCCTGCAGGAGCTTATCCGCGACGGCATCCTGGCTCAACCCGGCAGGGATTGGCTCAATGCTGAGTTCCTCTATGCTCAGGTAAGTGGCTATTCATCGAACCCCGAGTCGTTACGATGGCTGCTTTCTCACGGCGTTGAGGTGAACAAGGTACAGGGAGAAATGCCCGAATCTGTACTGGATGGATGCCTGCGTATCCTGACCTACATGCAGCGAGGTTTAGATGCAGAAACAGATTCGCTTGTCAACGGAAAGATAGCGGAACTTGAGCTGCTGCTGGCACACGGTGCTGTCAACACTGCTGCGACAAAAGAATTGCTGCCGATTGATGAATCACTCCACGATGAGGTAGTAGCACTGTTTCGCAAGCATGGTATCGAAATCCTTGCAGGCGAGAATCCTTGCAATGCCTGCTGCTCGCCAGAGTGAGCAATGAAAATACCGCTTCAGCCGGGTGGGCAGAAGCGGTATCGAATATAGAGAATATGTTTTGTATCAGGCATGGTCGCCGTCGTTCCACTCGATGCGGTTCTCGGGTTTCCAGAGTTCCTCGAGCTCGTAGAACTCGCGGGTTTCTCCGGCCATGACGTGCAGCATCACGTCGATGTAGTCAAGCACGCACCAGAGGGCGTTGGGGGTACGCTCGGCGTACACGGGGGTGATTTCGTACTTCTCCCACACTTCCTTATCCACATCGCCCATGATGGCGCGCAGGTGGGGCACAGAAGTGGCGGTGCAGACCACGGCGAAATCCGTGATGGAGGATGTGCCGCGCAGGTCATAGATGGCGATATCGGAAGCCTTGGCATCGCAGGCCACCTGGGCGCAGGCAAAAGCGAGTTGTTTGCTGTTCATAATGTGTGTGTGGTAAGGGGGTTAGATGTTATTTTTCTTTTCTTCTTCTTCAGGGGTAGCCTCTTCCTCTGCATCCGCAGGGGGCTGGTCATCGGGAGTCTGCAGGTCGGTGGGAGCATCCTCGTCCACAGGCATGGGCGGGGGCAGCTGGCGCACGGGCGGGTCTGTCATTTCGCCGGTTTCGAGCAGCTCAGCCACCTGCTTGCCGCTCAGTGTCTCGAACTCTATGAGCTTATCGGCAATGAGAAGCAGGCGCTCCTTGTTCTCGGTGAGGATGGTTACGGCGCGGTTGTAGTTTTCTGTCACAATGCGCTGGATTTCCTCATCAATAATCTGGGCGGTGTGCTCAGAGAAGTTGCGGGTGGTCTGGGAGATATCGCGGGCCAGGAACACTTCGCTGTGGTTGGAGCCGTACTCGATGGGGCCGAGCTTGTCGCTCATGCCGTAGACGCAGACCATCTTGCGGGCGATGGCTGTAGCCTGGTGGATATCACCCCGGGCACCGCCGGAGATATCGCCGAAGGTCACGAGCTCGGCGCAGCGGCCACCCATGGCCATCACGATGTAGTCGAGCAGCTCGCTCTTATATTCGCTGTGCTTGTCCTCATCGGGCAGCATCATGGTGACACCCAGAGCCGGGCCTCGGGGAATGATGGTGACCTTGTGCAGCGGCAGGCTCTTGGCCAGGGCGGTCTTGAGGAGACACACGGCGTGGCCTGCTTCGTGCACGGCAGTCATGTACTTCTCCTTGTCGGAGATTTCCAGAGAACGGCGTTCGCGACCCCAGCGCACCTTTTCGCGGGCTTCCTCCAGGTCGCCCTGCTGCACGGTGGGCTTGTTGTGGCGGGCTGCGATGAGGGCGGCCTCGTTTACGAGGTTGGCCAGCTCGGCGCCGGAGAAGCCTGTGGTAGCGCGGGCAATCGGCCCGAGGTCCACTTCGGGAGCCAGCTTCACCTTGCGGGCATGCACACGGAGAATCTGCTCGCGGCCTGCGGCGTCGGGCAGGTTCACGGTCACCTGACGGTCGAAGCGACCAGGGCGGAGCAGGGCGGGGTCGAGCACGTCCACGCGGTTGGTGGCGGCAATGACGATGACGTTCTCATTGGCGGTGAAGCCGTCCATCTCCACAAGCAGGGCGTTCAGGGTCTGTTCACGCTCGTCGTGACCACCACCCACGCCATGACCGCGGTGACGCCCAACGGCATCGATTTCATCGATGAAGATGAGGCAGGGACTGTGCTTCTTGGCCTCGGCAAACATATCGCGCACACGGCTGGCACCCACACCCACGAACATTTCCACAAAGTCGGAGCCGGAAATGGTGTAGAAAGGAACGCCTGCCTCACCGGCGATGGCGCGAGCCAGCAGGGTCTTACCCGTGCCGGGAGGGCCTACCATGAGCACGCCCTTGGGAATGGTACCGCCCAGGTTGCGGAACTTCTGGGGATTGCGCAGGAACTCCACGATTTCCCACACCTCTTCCTTGGCTTCAGAAATACCGGCCACATCCTTGAAGGTGACCTTGTTCTGGTTCGGGTCGAGCAGACGGGCTCGGCTGCGGGCAAACTTCATGGCGCCGCCGGGGCCGCCGCTCTGGGCGCGGAAGAAGAAGAAAATGAGCAGCAGGAGCAGGGCAAAGGGCAGCACGTTTACCAGGAACATGCTCCAGGTGTTGCTCTCCACGGTGTACTTCACCTGGTTGCCGAGCAGATCACGCACCTGCTCGCCCTGGAAGGCGGAGTTGAACTCCACGCGGACGGGCTCCAGATCCTTGATGGTGACGGTGCCGGTGGGAGCCTTGCGGTATTCGCCCACGATGATACCCTGACCGGCATATTCGTAGATGACGGGGCTGCCAGAAGTGGTGATGATGCGGCCCTCGGCACCCATGCGGGCAAAGTCCTCTGTGGACCAGATGCGCTCGCCCTTCAGCTCAGCGGGGGCGTTTTCAACACGGGTGGTGGTGATACCGAAGCGGTTGCAGAGAGCGCGCACGTCATCGGAATCCGTAAAGGGCATGTAGAACTCTGCCTTGGGGAACTGGGGCAGGTTCTTGTATTCGTAGGCGGTGATGGTGCCTTCCGTGGAGCTGGAATCGAGCACGACTTCCAGCGGGAACTTCTTCGGCTCGTTGAGTACGACTTTGCCGGCGCGGTAATCCTGGCGGAACTGCTCGAGCGAGATGGTGCGGCCGGGGGAGGCAAAGGAGCCATCAAACATAAAGGCCACGATGAGAATGCCGGTAATGACGGCCATGAGAATCATGACGCCCCAGTTGGGCGAACCTCCGGGTGTGGGTAATTTGTTGGGTTGTTTGTTCGGGTCAGACATATGGTCTTTATTTGCTTTTTCGCATTTTATCCTATAATTCAGATTTGCGGAACAGTGGATTGTGCCATAAATGCTAAAAATGGCGTCAGCAGATGGCAGAAAAGCGCGGAAATCCGCGCTTTTCTGTTGCCTTAAATCATGTGTCCCATGCGGTCTCGCTTGGTGTCGAGGTAATATTGGTTATCCTCGTGCGGCTTCATGGATATGGCCACGTGTTCCACGACATCCAAGCCATGGCCGGAAAGCCCCTGAATCTTGAGCGGGTTGTTGGTCAGGAGTCGCAGGTGGCGCACACCGAGGTCGCGCAGAATCTGGGCGCCCACGCCGTAGTCGCGCAGGTCGGGGGCAAAACCGAGCTTGATGTTGGCATCCACGGTATCATAGCCCTGTTCCTGAAGCTTGTAGGCATGCAGTTTGGCAGAGAGACCGATGCCACGCCCTTCCTGGCGCAGGTAAAGGATGATGCCTCCCTCCTGAGCCACGCGGCGCATGGCGGCGTGCAGCTGGCTGCCACAGTCGCAGCGGCGGCTGCCGAAGACATCGCCAGTCAGACACTCGCTGTGCACACGGCAGAGAACAGGTTTTTCCGGGTCAACAGGGCCGTGCACCAGGGCAAGATGGGTCTGTCCATCGACCTTGGAGTGGTAGGAATAGCAGTCGAAATCACCGAAATCGGTCGGGAGCTTCACCACTTCCTCGCGGATGACGAGCGTTTCGGTGTGCTGCCGGTGCTCGATAATCTGAGCCAGTGAGCAGGCCTTGAGCTTATACTTCTTCTGGAAGGAACCCAGCTCGCCGAGGCGGGCCATGGTGCCGTCCTCCTTCATGATTTCGCAGCACACGCCGACGGGTTCAAGCCCCGCGATGCGCATCATGTCCACCGTACCCTCCGTATGCCCGGCACGGCGGATGACGCCGCCTTCCACCGCACGCAGCGGGAAGCAGTGGCCGGGCTGCACAAAGTCATCGAGTGTAGCCTTGGGCTCGGCGAGCTTCATGGTGGTGATGGAGCGCTCAAATGCGCTGATACCGGTAGTGGTGCCTTCCTTGGCATCCACGCTCACCGTGAAGGCGGTATGGTGCTTTTCCGTGTTGTGCTGGGCCTGCATGGGCAGACCGAGGGAATCAACACGCTCAGGAGCCATGGGCACGCAGATAAGACCGCGTGCATGCGTGGCCATGAAATTGATATTCTGCGGAGTGGCAAACTGACCGGCGCAGACGAGGTCAGCCTCGTTTTCGCGGTGCGGGTCATCCGTCATGAGGATGAGCTTGCCCATACGGAGCTCCTCGATTACCTCTTCCAACGGGGAGTAGATAATGGGGTCCACGCCGTCGGCCACAGGCACAGAGCAGGGGGGCACAGCGGCAGGTGCCTCAGGCTCGGGAGCGGGAGCAGGCGGCAACTCCTCACCCATGGTGGCAGCATCGCAACGATTGATGAAATCGTTGATATCGAAGGAACCGTTGACGCTGGTGAATTCGATATGCTTCATGAATGCAGACTTACTTATTCATCTTGGCCCAGGAATCGCGGAGTCCTACGGCACGGTTGAATACAGGATGCTCGGCACTGTGGTCGTAGCGGTCAGCCACGAAGTAGCCAGTGCGCTCGAACTGGCAGCTGAACTCAGGTGCGGCTGCGGCCAGAGCTGGCTCAACCACTGCGTCCTTGATGACGGTCAGGGAATCCGTATTCAGCGAAGCCAGGAAGCCTTCCTCGTTGGCATCGGGGGCTTCGTCCTTGAACAGACGGTCGTAGAGGCGCACCTCGGCTGTCACGCCATACTTGGCAGATACCCAGTGGATAGCGCCCTTGCACTTGATGCCCTCGGGCGGGTTGGAACCCACGGTGCCGGGGATGATTTCGGCCTGTACCTCGGTCACGTTGCCTTCGGCATCGGCGGTGTAGCCCGTGCAGATCATGCAGTAGCCACCGCGGAGACGCACGCAGGCGCCGGGGGAAAGACGCTTGTACTTTTTGGGCGGTTCCACCATGAAGTCGTCCTGCTCAATCCATACTTCCTTGGTGAGCATGAGCTTGCGGTTGCCCAGCTCGGGCTTCTCGGGGTTGATGACCACCTCGACTTCCTCCTCGAAGTCATCGGGTACATTGGTGAGCACGAGCTTGAGGGGCTTGAGCACGGCCATGCGGCGCTCGGCTTCGGCGTTCAGCTCATTGCGCACGGCGTTCTCAAGGCGGGCCACATCGGTGTTGCCGTTGAACTTGGTGATACCGACGCCTTCGCAGAAATCCACGATGGCCTTGGCGGGATAACCACGGCGGCGCATACCGCAGATTGTGGGCATACGGGGGTCATCCCAACCGGCCACATAGCCTTCCTCCACCATCTGGCGCAGCTTACGCTTGCTCATCACGGTGTAGGTGATATTCAGACGGGAGAATTCGCGCTGCTTGGGTTTGGCGGGCACGGGGCAGTTGTCGATAACCCATTCGTAGAGCGGACGATGGTTCTCGAACTCGAGCGTGCAGAGGGAGTGCGTGATGTGCTCGTATGCATCTTCCAGCGGGTGGGCAAAGTCGTACATCGGGTAGATGCACCAGTCGTTGCCCGTGTTGTGGTGGTGGTCGTAGGAGATGCGGTAAATCACGGGGTCGCGCATGTTCATGTTGCTGCTGGCCATGTCAATCCTGGCGCGGAGCACCGCAGCGCCTTCAGCGTAGTCGCCACGCTTCATGGCCTCGAACAGTGCGAGGTTCTCTTCCACAGAGGTGTTGCGATAGGGGGATTCAATACCCGGGGTCACCAGGTTGCCGCGCTGCAGGCGCATGGTTTCGCGGTCCTGCAGGTCAACGTAGGCGAGGCCGTTCTTGATGAGATGCACGGCGCAGTCGTAGTAGAAATCAAAGATGTTGGAAGCCCAGTAGAGGTGCTCGCCCCAGTCGAAGCCGAGCCAGTGGATGTCTTCCTGGATGGAGTTGACGAACTCGATGTCTTCCTTGCAGGGGTTGGTGTCATCGAAACGCAGGTGACAAACGGCCCCGAGGTGGGCGTACTCCTTGGCAAGACCGAAATCCAGACAAATGGCCTTGGCGTGGCCGATGTGCAGATATCCGTTCGGCTCCGGGGGGAAACGGGTAATCGGCACCTCGCAGTATCCCTCTGCCAGATCCCTGGCTACCATGTCGCGGATGAAGTCTTTTTTCTCCTCTGTGCTCATGCGCGCGATTCTACCGCCAAAATCCCGCCAAATCAAGAGAAATCCGACTCATGACAGAGAGCGATGGGGCTTTTACTCTAGCCAAGGCCGGGTATGTGTGCTAGAATGCTGCGCATGGACAGAGCAGCCGTAGAAGAAAGCCTGAATTATGTATTCACTGATGAAACGTGGCTGATGCAGGCACTTACCCACCCGAGCAGCGACCAGAAACGCAGCACGAATCTCAACTACGAGCGTCTGGAGTATCTGGGTGATGCTGTTCTGGAGCTGGTGGTGAGCCGTGAGCTCTTTACCCGCTACCCGAAGGCAGATGAGGGCTTGCTTACCAAGATGCGCTCTGCCATTGTGAGCCGTGCTCACTTATCTGAGCTTTGTGCGAAGCTGGGCTGGGGCGAACAGCTGACGATGAGCCCGCAGCTTGAAAAGAGCGGTGGCCGCACGGCTTTGTCTGTCCTCGCCAATACATTCGAAAGCGTGATTGGCGCTGTGATGATGGATTCAAACTACAATGCCGCCCGCAAAGTCTCACTCCATCTGCTCGAAGCCAGCCTGGATGTGGCGCACACACTTATTTCCATCAACTACAAGGGTGAACTGCTCGAAAAGCTTCAGTCTATCAATGGACAGGGGCCGAAATATGCCGTGGAGCTTGTGGATGCATCCAGACCTGCCGGCCCGTTCCGAGCCCGCGTGATGTGGAACGGTATGGAGCTTGGCTGTGGCGAAGGCCAGAGCAAGCACAAGGCCGAAATGGCTGCCGCCCAGGTAACGCTGGAGCAGAAGCTCTATGAGGTGAATCAATAGTTCAGACTGATAATCTGAACAGGCGCGGCCGTTGCCCGAATGGGCAGCAGCGCGCTATGACCCTTGAGTCGCAGGAAGTATTCACCCTCGCGCGGTAATTCCAGCCGCGTGAAATAGCGCATATCATCGCGAAGCGTGGGGAGTTTACCGGAAGAAATGACATTGCCATCCTTGCAGACAAGCTGCAGGGTGGGTGCGGTTTCCCTGCGCTCGTTTACATTGACAAGAAGTCGCTGCGTGTCGGTGGAAAGTCCGTTCTTTTCGTACCATTGGCGAGCCAATTTCATGTAGCGTTGCGTTACATCGTCCGCCCGGAAAGATGGCCCCCAGGGGAACCATCGGTACTCGCCTTGAGGGTTGGCCGCTTTGATTCGCTGTTCGGTGCGAGCCGTGTTGAGCATTCCGATATTCTCCATGACCCAGCTGGTATTGAAGTCTTTCTCGTTGAACTCAATCATGTGCCACTCGCCATCGAACCACGCCTCCACCCAGGTATGATTACCCTCGATATGGTTCCAGGTGAGCACCCCTACGGCGCGCGCCGGGATGTCCACCGAGCGAAGAGCGCACACCAGCAGGATGCTCTGTCCGGTGCACGATACCTTCTTTTCGGCAAGGGCCTCGAGGGCATTCATGTTGTGCTTGCGTCGCTCGGGGGTGTAGTAGACTCCGGTCATGGCGCCGATATTGGCCGCTATCTGCAGCACGGCTTCGCGGGCTGATTGGCAGTGCTTTACCTGTGGCTCAAAGATAGGTTTGACAACGGGGCGCCAGTTGCAGGGAATTTCATCGACCACCTGATCCGGGAGCAACGCCGTTGCGGCGATTTCTGCGGGGGCAGAATCGCTCCACGGGAACTCGCCCGCCAGCAGAGGCATTCCCAGAACGAACAGGATGGCGCTCAGCAGCTTCATACCACTTCTCCGTACAGAGTAAAGCCGGTGCATTCAGAAATGCGCACAGGAACAAGGGTACCCACCTCGGCGGTTCCGCCGGGAATGATAACCGGTTTGTTCTGCGAGGTGCGTCCCTGCAGACGGTCGGGATTATTCTTGCTGGGGCCTTCCACCAGAATGGTCTGCTGCGTGCCCACGAGGGCCTGATTACGAGCCACAGCGATGCGGTTCACCGCCTCGAGCAGGTCGTGGTTACGCTCCTCTTTCACGCGCAGGCAAATCTGGTTGTCCATGGCTGCCGCCACGGTGTCTCGGCGGGGGGAGTACTGGAACACAAAGGCGTTGTCGAACTGGATGCGCTCTACTGCGGCCTTGGTTTCGAGATAATCCTCATGTGTTTCACCGGGGAAGCCCACAATGATATCGGTGGTGATGGCCAGGTCGGGGCGGGCTTCTCGCATAGCCTCGCAGAGTCGCAGGTACTTCTCGTTCTTATACGGGCGGCGCATGAGCTGCAGAATGCGGTCACTGCCGCTCTGCATCGGGAAGTGGATGTGGCTGCACAGTTTGGGCAGGTAGGTATAGGCGTTCACCAGGTCCTGGCGGAAACCGATGGGGTGCGGGCTGGTGAAGCGGATGCGCTCCAGACCATCCATGTCGTTGAGCTTTTCGAGCAGGCGAACGAATGCGCCGCGGCCATCAATGATGGGTTCATCCTTACCGTAGCGGTTCACAATCTGTCCAAGCAGGGTTACTTCCTTCACGCCTCGGTCTACCAGTTCGCGCACCTCCTTCAGGATATCGGCCTCGGGACGGCTGCATTCAGAACCACGCGTGCTGGGCACGATGCAGTATGAGCAGCGCATTTCGCAGCCCTGCATGATGGAGACAAACGCGGTGCAGTTGCCCGCAGGTGGCAGGTGGTCGCGGATTTCGTTCTGGAAACCCTCTTCCTGCTGCGTGGCGCAGATGTGGGCGCCCTTGCGAATCGGCTCAACCCCGGGCTGCCCGAGTCGGCTGCGGAGAAGACGGTTGCACAGCTTGTATACATTGTGATACTGCTGTGTGCCTGTGACAATATCCAGACGAGGCACATCGCGGAAAAGGGAGGCAGCACGGCTCTGGCACATGCAACCCATGAAACCATACACCACCCAGGGTTTGGCTGTGGGGCGCGCGCAGAGAAGTCCCATCTTGCCCAGTGCCTTCAGCTCTGCCTTTTCTCGCACCGAACAGGTATTGATAAGAATGACGTCTGCTTCAGCTTCACTCTTGGTCAGTTCATAGCCACCAGCCAGGAACATGCTCGCCACCTGTTCGGAGTCGCGCTCGTTCATCTGGCATCCATAGGTCTTAATCAGCACACTGGGCATGCGGGTAATCTACCACAGGCTGCGTCCTTTGGAAAGCTCAATTCAAGTCAACGGGGTAATCAACTCCGGTATCGGCAGGTCATGTTCCTCGGTGGGGAGGAAATCAACCAGTTGTTCCCGGAAGGCCAGAGCCATAATCCGGGCGCGCGTACAAAGGGGGATGAAACGGTCGTAGTAGCCCCCGCCGTATCCCATGCGCTTACCGTCTCGAGTAAAAGCTACGCCGGGTACTATCAGCAGGTCGATTTCTTCCGGCTCTACGTTATCCGTGTGCGGAGCAGGGGCGAGGATTCCCATGGCTCCTGGTTCCATGTCTGCTACAATGGATTTGACTACATGGAATCGCAGCTTGTGTTCCGGCAGGCAGAGGGGGAAGACATAGCGGTGCTGCGGGTATTCCTGCATGAGCGGCAGCAGGTTCACCTCATGCGGCAGAGGTGCGTAGATGGCCACGCACCTGGAATCGCCGGCGAGCAGGGGGGCAAGTTGCCGGCGCAGCTCTGCAGAACGCAGTTGCGCCGGGGCGGCTGCAGCAGCGGCTTTGAGTCGCTGCAAAACCTCCCGGCGCAGTTGTTGTTTGGTGCAAGTCATTATTCCTCGCTGGAAGAGGGCATACGACCGAACAGCGCGAGCATGCGGCCCGTGTTACCCTTTTCGATGCGGTAGGAATAGAAGGTGTCGAGGTCTGCGGCTG
The DNA here is from genome assembly GCA_045125705.1 of Akkermansia sp. Lineage (GTDB taxonomy): Bacteria > Verrucomicrobiota > Verrucomicrobiia > Verrucomicrobiales > Akkermansiaceae > Akkermansia. The sequence goes on from JBGVNQ010000062.1 coordinate 46,206, forward strand.
TGTCGAGCCCGCAGTCGGTGATGTTTTCTGCGGCAATGCCTGCCTCCTCAAGCTGCTGCTTGATCATCGTCACAATATCCACTTCATAGTGGGGCGGGCGGATGCAGGGAGAGATGACGGCAATGCAGTCAGCGGCGTGTACGCCAAGCACCTTGTACATGGACTTGAGCGTCTCGCCCACAATGTTCTGCAGCGTACCGGCCTTGCCGGAGTGAATCAGTGCGCGGCACTGGGACACAGTATCGTAAATCCACACGGCGGCGCAGTCTGCCACGTAAATGCCGAGGCAGCAATCGGCCTTGCCACCGCAGAAAAGAGCATCCACGCCTTCCACAGGATAGGAGCAACCGATATCGCCAACCAGTGCCACCTTATTGCCGTGCACCTGCTGGGCGCGGCGCAGCATCTTGGGGTCAATGCCCACAGCACTTAATTCTGCTTCGTGGGCAGGGGTGAGCGCTGAAATGACCGCTGCACGGTCAGTAGTGGTCTCAATGCCAGGAATGCGGGTGATGAAGCGGGCAAAGTTCTCAGGATAATTGTTGAGGACGTTCAGATATTCGGGTGCGTAGTTGCTCATATGGAATATGGAGAAAATGTTCAGGCTATGCTCTTGCGTGCAGACGTGCGGCGCGAAATAACACGGCGTGCCATGCTCACAGGGGCTTCGCTGTCTTCGCGTGCCATCATCTGTGCCAGGTCTGCGGCAATGTTGCTGCGCATCTGTGCGACAAGGGTGCGTCCCTGCTCGGTGATGCGTACCATAATCTTGCGACGGTCTGCGGCTGCCGTGTAGCGCTTCAGATGACCAAGTTCCTGGAGCTTATCCACCATGCCGGTGGCTGCAGCGGTGGAGTGGCCCATCATCTTGGCAATATTGCTCATGGAAAGGCACTCTTCCTCAGCCAGATAGGTAAGCAGGAAGAACTGCGGATAGGATACCTTGCCTTTGGTCAGCTCGGGCGAAAGACGAAGAATGCAGCTGCGCTGGGAGAAGAGAATGAAATCAGCCAGCTGCTGAGCGTCCTGAGCCTGCTGCTTGTCGGCGGTGCTGTTTTGGCTTCTGCTCATAGGTCCGTAAGTATGCGTTTCGTCTACGATATTACGGCTTTCTGTAATTTTTGCAAGCCCAAAATTTCCGGCCATCCTAAGCATTCAGACACCAACTAAGTATGTGGTGGCGTTTCTTGAAAAGAGGTACTATATATTGTGGATGCAGGTTAAGAAAAAAGTTTCAACCTGCATCCATGGTAGCTCATCTGGTGGGGGCAATATGGAGGATATGGCGCATTTCCTCGGTCATGAGCTGCTCTGTTTCGAGCCGTTCGATATGCTTGCAGATAGCATCCCACACGGTATTGAATGCTTCCATCTGATCCTGCACGGCCATGTAATCCTGAACAGTCGGTTCAGGGAGCGCACGCTGGGCTTCCACGATGGTTCCGCATTCTTTTTCCAGCTCACGCAGCTGAGGAATGGCTGCGGCTACAGACTCTGCGTCGCGGCAGGAATTCAGGCAAAGCTCGGTGCGGGAAAGGAAATCAAGCACGGTATGAGTGAGGTCGATATGAGAAGCCACCCTTGTTTCCTCTGCAAGGCAGGATAAGCTCAGAAAACTCAGTACGGTTAACAGAATTTTTTTCATGGCGGGTGTAAAAATCAGTGACGATGCTTTTTTGCTCCGAGCAGTTTAACCGGCGTCCCACAGCCCGGGCATACATAAAAGGCACGGAACAGGAGGTGAAGTGCCGTGGCCATATTGTAGCCCAGCAAAGGAAGATAGTGAGCACCTCTGTGGCGGGAATACCGGCTGAAGCGGAAAATACGGATGTGGCACACGGGGCATGTGCTCTGCCTTGCCAGGACAAGGAACGGAACACAGGGCAGCGCGATGCTTAAAATTGCCAGAGTGGGCAGAGAAATGGGTAATTCCGGCAAGGTCTGCGTAATAATCATTGCAACCAACCCTACGATGGAAATCATGGGGACAAGCAGCAGCAGGGTGCTCAGCGCTGTAAGAAGAGCAAGCCAGGGATGGCTGCTGCGTACCGGTGTGTGCAGCATCACATCAGAACGATGCATGCTTCTGGCATCTGTTTCCTTTTCGTGTGAGGAATGGTGCGTGTGTAACCGGGTTGTAGGAAGCCCTTTGCCTCGGGCAGAAGGAAGATTTTCCTGCGAATCCTCGCCGTGTGTGAACGATCTGGCATCTGCTGCAAGATGATGCAATTCGGTTTCCGTCAGTACAAACGTGCGGTCAGGGAAAAAATCGCGCGCCTGCTTCAGCTCCGCAGCTATTTTCGCGGGATTGCATCTGGCGAGTTGCTCAGACGAGGAGATGCCGCAGATGGCAAGCTCCTCACGCGTCTGAGCGGGAAGTTGCTCGAAAGGGTCCGGATTCATTGAAGGGTGTTGGGAATGTAATCCAGAAAATTAGGAAAGGGCATTGAGCATGGCCTCAAGCTGAGCCGTGCGGGCTTCCCACTCAGCAAGTCGGGCGCGTTCCTGGTCAACCACGGCAGCAGGTGCGCGGTCTACGAAGGAGGCGTTGCTGAGTTTACCTTTGCTCTTGGCGATTTCCTTGGACATCTTCTCCAGCTCCTTGGTGATGCGGGTGCGCTCTGCCTCTACGTCTACCAGACCCTCGAGCGGCAGGAAGAGCTCACCCAGGGGAGTGAGAGCCGTGGGCGTGCCCTTGGGTGCTTCGTAGGCGGCATTCACATCAGCAGACTGTGCACCGGCCAGCAGAGCCAGGCGATCGGCCAGGTCGGTGTCCACAGGAATGCCGGCGGGCTTGAGCACAAACTTGACCTTGCGATTCGTGGCCAGATTGTATTCGGCCTTGAGGTTACGGGCCTTGTTGGCCGTGTCGTACAGAGCCGTGGCCGTGGCACGAGCCTTGGAGATAGCCACATCATCCAGACCGGCGAGCAGAGCGTCTGCGTTGGGCAGAGTGGTGCTCATCAGCGGCTGACCATCCTTGGCAAAGCCCAGACTTGCCCAGAGCTCTTCAGCAATGTGGGGCATGATGGGAGCCAGCAGAGCCAGGTAGTGGCGCAGCACGGTATCCATCGTATAGAGCGTGGCGTTCTTCACAGCGGCATCGCCATCGCGCAGGTCGTTCTTCACAGCCTCAAGGAAGAGCGAGCAGTACTCGTTCCAGAAGAAGGAGTAGAGAGCCTGCGTGTAGGTGTTGAACTCATACTTGCCAAGGCCTTCGGCCACAGTGGCATGAAGTTCCTTGAGCTTGGACAGGATGTCGATATGGACGGCGGTGAACTTCGGAGCCGGTTCAGTGCTGGCAGCACCCTGCATCATGCGGAAGCGGGCTGCGTTGTAGAGCTTATTGGCGAAGTTCTTGCCTTCTTCAATCTGCTTCTCGTCGAACTTCACATCGGTGCCGGTGGGGGCGATGCGCATGAGACCGAAGCGCAGACCGTCTGCACCATACTTGGCGATGAGGTCGAGCGGGTCGGGGCTGTTGCCAAGGCTCTTGCTCATCTTGCGGCCCTGCAGGTCACGCACGATGGAGGTAAAGAACACATTGCCGAAGGGCTTGCCATCTGCAAAGCGGTAGCCGGCCATAATCATGCGGGCCACCCAGAAGAAGATGATATCGGGACCGGTCACCAGGTCGCTGGTGGGGTAGAACTTGGCCAGGCATTCCTTATCCATGGTGGAGAAGGGCCACAGCCAGCTGCTGAACCAGGTGTCCAGAGCGTCTTCGTCCTGTACCCAGTTTTCCGGGTCGGAGGGGGGATTCACACCTACATAGATATCGCCTGCGGCGGCATCCTGTGCATCCAGCTTGGTAGCGGCCTGCAGCTCGGCGGCCTTTTCCTTGCGGTACCACACGGGGATGCGGTGACCCCACCACAGCTGGCGGGAAATGCACCAGTCCTGAATACCCTCGAGCCAGTGGGCGTAGGTTTTTGCCCAGTGAGCGGGACGGAACACGATGTCGCCATTGACCACAGCATCGGCAGCTTCCTTCACGCAGGGGTACTTGAGGAACCACTGCATGCTCAGGCGAGGTTCAATCGGCACGTCGGAGCGCTGGGAAATGCCCACGTTGTTCTCGTAATCCTCAACTTTTTCAAGCAGCCCCTTGGCTTCGATGATTTCGATGGACTTCTCGCGTGCCACAAAGCGATCCAGCCCGTGCAGCTCGGGGCAGCCGGGGCAGTTGATGTGGCCATCGGCGGTGAGCACATCGATGATTTCGAGATTGTTCTTCATGCCAACCTCAAAGTCGGTGCGGTCGTGGGCAGGGGTAATCTTCAGGGCGCCTGTGCCGAAGTCGATTTCCACGTGGTCATCGGCAATAATCGGAATCTCAGCATCGCACAGCGGACGGATGACGGTCTTGCCAATCAGATGGGAGAAGCGCGGGTCCTTCGGGTTCACAGCCACGGCTACGTCGGCCATGATGGTTTCGGGACGCGTGGTGGAGACCAGCAGCTGGCCGCTGCCGTCTGCAAGCTTGTAGCGGATGGTGTAGAGCTTGCTCTTGGAGGGTGTCATGATAACCTCCTCATCGGAAAGAGCTGTCAGCAGCACCGGATCCCAGTTCACCATGCGGTGACCGCGGTAAATGAGACCTTCGTTGAAAAGTTCGGTGAATACGCGTGCCACCTCGGGGGCGTACACGTCATCCATGGTAAAGCGCTCGCGCTCCCAGTCGCAGGAGCAGCCCAGCTTCTTGAGCTGGTTGATGATGATACCGCCGTGCTTGTCCTTCCACTCCCACACCATGTTCACAAAATCCTCGCGCCCCACATCGAAACGCGTGCGTGGAGGATTTTCCTTGGCAAGTTCCTTTTCCACACGGGCCTGGGTGGCAATGCCGGCGTGGTCGGTGCCGGGGAGCCAGAGCACTTCCTTACCTTCCTGGCGGGCACGGCGGGCAAGAATATCCTGAATTGTGTTGTTGAGCACATGTCCCATGTGCAGCACACCCGTCACATTGGGTGGGGGGATTACGATGCTGTAGGCGGGCTTGTCGGATTTCGGATCTGCATGGAAGCAACCCTCTGATATCCAGCGAGTCTGCCATTTCTCTTCTACGTTGGTCGGTTCGTAAGCCTTGGGCAATTCAGTCATGACGGCGGCGATTCTACTCCATCCGCTAACGTATATCAAGCCTTTTCGCGTTGCTGACGCAGTACGTAAAAAGCGCAAAAATCAAGCATTCATGTGGGATTATTTGCTTGCCTTGCCTGGGGGAATTGTATAGAGTAGGCAACATGACAGGTAGACATTTACTGACCACACTGTGCCTTGGCCTGGGAATTGCCGGAACTGCCATGCAGACATGTGCTGCACCCGCGCCGTATGGCCCCGTGCCTACCGACCAGCAGGTTGAATGGCTTCGCAAGGAATGGTACGCCTTTGTGCATTTCGGGCTGAATACCTATACTGACCGCGAATGGGGCTATGGCGATGAATCGCCCGAGTTGTTCAATCCGGGCAACTTCGACGCAGAGAAAATCGTGCGCACCTTCAAGAAGGCCGGCATGAATGGCATGATTTACACGGCCAAGCATCACGATGGTTTCTGCACCTGGCCTACTAAGTCTACCCAGCATAATATTACCAAATCTCCGTGGAAGAATGGTAAGGGTGACGTGGTGAAGGAGTTTGCCGATGCTTGCCAGAAGCATGACCTTCCGTTCGGTACCTACCTCTCGCCCTGGGACCGCAACTGTGCGGAATATGGTCGCAAAGGCTACCTGAAGGTTTACTACAAGCAGATAGAGGAATTGCTCACCAAGTATGGCCCGATTTTTGAAATCTGGTTCGATGGCGCTATGGGTGGCGATGGTTTCTATGGTGGCGCCAGAGAAAACCGCAATATCGGCAAAGCTGACACCTACTACAATTACACCCAGGTAGTCAAGAATATCCGCCGCCTTCAGCCGGATTGTATCATCTGGGGAGCATCGGAGCGAGGTGATGTGACCTGGGCTGGTTCTGAGAAGGGCTTTGCTCGCCACTATCCTCTCTGGAACACGCGTAACGGAAAATGGATTTCACTGGAAGCGGATACTCCCATCAATCACCGTGGCTGGTTCTGGCATCCGGGGCAGGGTGGTCATGTGAAGACTGCCTCGCATCTGATGGATGTGTACCTCGCCAGCGTGGGACGCGGCGCCAACCTGATTCTTAACCTGGCTCCGAATCGCGATGGCCAGCTGGATGAGGCCGATGTTGCTGTGCTTAATGCATTCGGTAAGATGCGCAAGAAATTGCTTTCAAAAGATTATGCCAAAAAGGCTAAGGTAACGACCAGCAGCTCTGCCGGCAAGAAATATAAGGGCAACCGCCTGACAGATGGTAAGATTGAATCCTACTGGTGCCCCAGCAAGAAGGATAAGAATCCTTCTGCGGTCGTTACGCTTGATTCACCTGTGCGTTTTGACGTAGTGCGCTTGCGTGAACAGATTCGCCTCGGTCAGCGAGTAGAGGCATTTCAGGTGGAAGCAAAGGTAGATGGTAAGTGGAAAACTATCATTGAACCGGGACAGCCCGGTCAGATTGAAGATAATTTCGATGGCATCAGAGGCGGCAAGGGGCACACCATCGGCAACCAGGTGTTGCGCTGGCTCCCTGAACCTGTCACCACAGATAAGCTGCGCCTGACCATCACCCGCAGCAAGGCTGTACCTTGTATTTCCGAGTTCTCCCTGCTGCTCATGCCCACTGGTGATGACGCAGCAGCAGATATGCCCGAGCAGGTGGATGATGGTGCTCTGGACAGCGAAGGATGGACATATAGCGGCTCTGGCGCAGAACAGGCCTTCGATGGTGACCCCGAAACTATCTGGGAGGCAGACACCACACCCGCTCACGTTGTTGTGGACATGAAGAAGAAACAGCAGGTGTCCGGCTTTGCTTATCTGCCGCGTCAGGATGGAAAGACAGAGGGTATGACCAGTCGCTACCGCTTTGAACTGAGCAATGACGGCAAGGAATGGACGACTGTATCCGAAGGAGAATTCGGCAACCTTCGTGCCAATCCCGTTGAGCAGATTATCAGTTTTGAGCCGCAGAAAGCCCGCTACATCCGGTTCTCCTCCACAGCCGCCCTCGATGGCACCGGAAGCAGTGCCGCTGAGCTCCGCATCTTCGGAGGAAAGAGCGAATAACAGATTGTCAATCAATATGAGTGGCAGAGATGCAGTATTTTCTGTGTCTCTGCCTTTTCATATATGCCTTTATGCTGGGCTTTTACCTTGCCATGGCTTTGGGTATTTGGTAAAATAACCTGCAACTCATATGAAGCGCTCTCTTTACTTACTTCCCATGCTAGCACTCGGCATGATGTCTCCTGTGGCGGCAGGCGAACGCGAAATTTTTGACTTTGATTGGAAGTTCAAGTACTTTGGTGCGGGGGATCCTGATGATTCCACATCACCCGCCAGAGCTTCGGCACATCAGCCTGGGCATGGGGCATCTTTTGCCGTGGATGGAGATTTATCCACCCGCTGGTGTGCCCCTAATGAGAATAGTGGCCATAGCATTGAAGTGACGACGGGCACGAAGGCGAAGGTTCACACCATAAGAGTAATATGGGAAAAAGCCAATAATTTCAATGTAGACCTGGAGATAGTATCGAGCTCATCAAAACGCACGGTGAGCATCGGGATGAATAACGAGGATACGCTGAATGTGCCTGCGGGGAATCGCCCAGTGCGATCCCTGAAGCTCACCGTACGCGGAGGAACGAGCAATCGCGCCTGGGCAAGCATCCGTGAAATTCAGTTTCTTGATGCCTCCGGAAAGCCGATTGCCTTGAAACACCGTAAACTTGATACTTCTGCACCTGCTGCACCCGGATACGATGATGCTAAGTTTACCAAGGTGCAGCTTCCGCATGACTGGGCTATTTCCAGTCCCTTCCTTAAGGATAAGCCCAACGAAACAGGAAAACTTCCGTGGGATGGCTGGGGGTGCTACCGCAAGCATTTTGACGTGGCAGAGGATTTCGACGCAGAGAAAGACAGATACTATCTGGATTTCGATGGTGTGATGTCGAATCCCAAGGTGTATGTCAACGGGCGTTTTGCAGGGGAATGGGCCTATGGCTACAATTCTTTCCGCGTGGATATCACGCCTTACTTGAAGGCCGGAAAGAATCTGGTGGCTGTGGTGGCAAGCAACAAGCCGCTCTCAACCCGCTGGTATCCCGGTGCCGGTATATACCGCCATGTGTGGCTGGAAAAGACCAGGACTGTGCATCTGGCGCACTGGCCGGTGTATGTGACCACCCCTCAGATTTCCGAAGATTCAGCTACCGTGGAGATTCGTACTCGCGTCTCCAACACCAGTAGCAAGGATTGTGAAGTCAAGATTGTGCAGAGTGTAGGGAGCGCCAAGGCTGAATCGAAGAAAATCAAGCTGAAGGCAGGGCAGGAGCGGGAAATCGTTCAGATGCTCAGCATCAGAAATCCGAAGCTGTGGAGCTGCGAATCTCCCAATCTTTATGAGTTGAATACGAAGCTCGTTTCCGGTGATGAGGAAATCGATTCTCATAAAACCAGCTTTGGCGTGCGTAGCATCGAGTGGAACAAGGATGGCTTTTATCTCAACGGCGAGCGCGTTCAGCTGAAGGGTGTCTGTGAACACCATGACCTCGGCCCGCTGGGAGCAGCCTTCCATGCGCGTGGGTACGAACGGAAGATTGAAATTCTGAAGGAGATGGGATGCAATTCCATCCGCATGACTCATAACCCGCCTGCACCGGAAGTGCTTGATTTGTGTGATAAACACGGCATCCTCGTCATTGATGAGCTTTTTGATATCTGGGAAGCTCAGAAGTACGATAAGGTGAATGGCTACCATGTGTACTGGGCCAACTGGTGGCGGAAGGATGTGCGCAATTTCATGCTCCGCGACCGCAACCACCCCTGCATTATTGCCTGGAGTGGTGGCAATGAGGTGACTGAGCTGAATACAGAACGCGGACGAGAGGTTTCCCGCGAACTGCGCGCGGAAATCCATGAATATGATCTGACCAGACCGTACACCGTCGGTAGTAATGCTCCCGCCAGTATGACTAATGGCTTTGCTGATACGGTGGATGTGTTCGGCTTCAACTACAAGCCTGACATGTACGCCGATTTCAGGGTGCACCATCCTACGCTGCCGCTCTATGGTTCGGAAACAAACTCCTGCGTGGCGTCGCGTGATACCTATTTCTTCCCCTTGGGTTGGAAAGTGGGCGATGGAGCCCGTTCTTTCCATGTGAGTGCCTATGGCCTGTTTGCCCCGGGCTGGGGAACTTGCCCGGATATTGAAATGGCCGCACTGGAGCGGAATCCGCATGTGGCGGGTGAATACGTGTGGACAGGCTTTGATTATCTGGGTGAGCCGACGCCGTATAATCAGGATGCATCGAACATCGGCAATTTCCATGGTGCATCGGAGGCCGAGAAGCGCGCTGCCATGGAGCAGCTGAAGGCAATGGGCAATAAAGCGCCCAGCCGCAGCTCCTATTTCGGCATCATTGACCTCGCGGGATTCCCAAAGGATACCTATTATCTCTACCGCAGCCGCTGGGCTCCGGAAAAGCGGACGTGCCATATTCTGCCGCATTGGAACTGGAAAGGTCGCGAAGGTGAGGTAACGCCGGTCATGGTCTTCACGAGTGGTGATAAGGCAGAATTGTTCCTGAACGGCAAGAGCCTTGGAGTTCGTGAACGAGGGAAGGGGGATACATTTACCCAGAAACTTACAGTCGGCAAGAATGACTATCGTTTCGTGTGGGAGGATGTCGTCTACGAACCGGGCACGCTGATGGTGAAGGTCTGGAAGAACGGTAAGCCCTGGGCGAAAGACACCCGCGTGACAACCGGCACTGCCAAGACCGTAAAGGCAAGTGTGGACAGAAAACAGATTGGAAACGACGGACATGACCTTGCCTATATCTCGCTAGCTACTGTGGATGCCAAGGGCAAGGTAGTACCGACAGATTGCCGCCGGGTGAGCTTTCGCATTTCCGGACCTGCAGAATTGGTAGGTTTCTGCAACGGAAATCAAACGGATCAGACCAGTATGGTGTCAAAAGAACAGAAGTTCTTTAATGGACGCATCGTTGCCGTTGTGCGTGGTAAACGAGGAAAGAACGGCAAGGCTGTGGTACAGGTAAACGCTGACAACCTTCCTAAGGTAAGCGTGCCTATCACTATAGGCGAAGGAGAAGAAAGTGAAACAGAAGATTAAGTTATGAATGCTGTCGTTAATCGGAAATCGAAAAGCGCGGAGACTCCGAAAGCACGCCGCTGCAGTATGCCCATGGTGATGGGCGGTGTAGCCTTGCTCGGGCTGTTGGCCATGTGTTTCATGGCTGTGTGGGTGGCGGATGATGTCTGGAACGCGGTATCCCGTGTCATCTGGCTGGTGCTGACGGCCATAGGCCTGATTCTGCTGGCTACTATGTCACGCCTGCCGCAGATGCTGACCTTGCGGCGTTCTTTGCTGCTCATCACTGTGGTGACTGTGCAGCTGCTGTTGATGGTGGGTGTGAATGCGCTCAAGGGCGTGATTCCCGGATTCACGCTGCAGGGGCAGGTTCTTCTCTGGCTGCCTTATGCACTGGCACCCACTGTCATGGCTGTGATGATAGGGCGGCGCCTGGGTGCATTTGTTGCCCTCTGCTGCACCATTTTCGGTGTTGCCATGTTCCCGGATGGCACGGATGATTCCATCATTCTCAACTACAGCGCTGTCTGTTTTGTAACCGGTACGGTGTGTGCCCTGGTATCCGGGCGCGTTCATAAGCGCGAGCAGATTCTGCAGGCTGGTTTTGTCGCCAGCGCCATTGTATTTGCATCTGTGTATCTGCTTCTCGGTCTGGCATTTGCTTCGGCTGATGCACCTGTCCCCTTGAAGGGGCTTGCAGATGGGTTCCACCTCGGTGGGTTCATGGCTGACCTTGGCGTTACTGTGGCCGTCAATTTCATTCTGGCTGCACTGGTGGGTGGCATTATGCCGGCTCTGGAACGAGTGTACAATATCTCAACGCCCATCACCTGGCTGGAATGGGCAGATATGAATCATCCCCTGCTCAAAAAGCTCCAGATAGTGGCACCGGGCACGTTCCATCACAGTCTGCTGGTACAGCGTCTTTCTGAGGCCGGCGCTGAGGCAATAGGTGCCGATGTGACGCGCGCGGGTGTGTGCGGTCTCTACCATGACATCGGCAAGATTGTCAACCCGCAGTATTTTGCCGAGAACATACTCGACCAGAATAATTCCCCGCACGCTGATTTAACGCCCGAGGCCAGCGCCCGCATCATCACCGGACATGTGACCGAAGGTGTAGAACTTGCCGAGTCATACGGGCTGAATAATCGCATTGTGAATGTCATCCGCGAGCATCATGGCGTATCGACGGCCTATTTCTTCTACCGCAAGGCGCTCGATGTATACGAGGAAGAAAAGGGTAAGTTTGAAGAAGGCCTCATCGACACCTGCCCGGAGGAAGTGGATAAATCCATCTTCACTTACAAGGGGCCGATTCCTCAGACCCGGGAAAGCGGCATTGTGAGCATGGCCGATGCTGTGGAAAGCGCCACGCGCTCACTTCAGCACCCCACGGAAGAGGATATCCGTAACATGATAAACGGCATTTTCAAAGGGCGTATCCTGGACGGGCATCTGCAGGACTGCGGTCTTACCCTGGGAGAAATCGAGAAGCTGAAAGATACCTTCTTTGCCACAATCCGCACGATGCATCATAACCGCATTGCGTATCCGAAACCGAGCGCCGATGATGCGACTGCAGCCGTGATAACGATGCGTAAGGCAGAAACAAAGGCCGAAGCCTGATGAAAAAGCATATCCGCAGCATATCTATGATTCTGGCCTTCCTGGTGGGAGGCCTGTTTCACAGTCAGTTGGCGCCACTCGGGGCATGGCTGCCGGCAAGCGTGGCACTCATGCTGAGTATCACGTTCATCGGCATTGATACGTCAAAGCTCAAGCCTCAGCGTATGCACCTGTGGGTTCTGCTCGGCATTCAGCTTATCGGTATGGGATTCTGGGCGGTGGCGCGAATGCTGGGGTATCCGGTACTGGCGGAGTCTCTTTTCTTCTGTGGTATCGCCCCGGTCGCAATAGCCGCGCCTGTTATCGTCAATCTGTTGAAGGGAAATGTGGAGTTTACCACCACTGCACTGGTGCTCAGTCAGATAGTGTTCGCGCTTGTCACTCCTTTGCTAATGCCATTTGTGGTGCAGGTGGAAGGTTTCTGTTACTCTGAGCTTGCGCTAGAAGTGGCCATACAGCTGGCAACAGTGCTGGGCATTCCCGGAATCATAGCCGTCATCCTGCGTTGTGTGTATCCTCCGTGCAAAGCGTGGACTGCAAAGTTGCGAGATGTTTCTCTGGGTATATGGATTATGAACCTGACCATCATTGCCGGTGTGGGCACTCAGCGAGTGCTTGCCATGAATATCAGCTGGTGGGATATGCTGCCGCTGGTGATTGGCTCGCTGGTGGTTTGTGTCACCGGATTCGTTGCCGGATACAGACTCGGGGGCAGGGGATTGAAGCGTGAATGCTCGCAGTGCCTCGGACAGAAAAACACCATTCTTACGCTCTATATTGCCAGCCAGTGGTATGTTCATCCCCTGGCCTATATCGGGCCGGCGTTCTATGTTTTCTTCCACAATATAGCCAATGCATTGCAGATTGCTCTGGCCAACAGGGAGAAGGCTAAATCATCAAAGTGATAATTGTGTCGTCCGGGTCCTGTAAGCCAGATTCTGTCCACCCGCAAAGCGGGCTGTGTGGCCATTTTTCTCGTTCCTGTTGCCAGGAGCGCCCTGCGTTTATAGCAGGGTGCAACTAATACCCGGGAATACAGCGGACAGGCGACCCTTTCCCTGTTTGTCTTGCATCGCGCGGGGTTTTCCATGCCTCCTTCGTCACCTCCGGAGCGGTGGGCTCTTACCCCACCTTTTCACCCTTACCCTTGCGGGCGGTTTGTTTTCTGTGGCACTATCCGTCCACCCGGCATTGGCTCCGGGTGTCTCCTGCTTTCACAGGACACGCTGCCTTATGATGTCCAGACTTTCCTCTACGGAAGCGAATCCCGCAGCGACCACCCGGACCCGGACGGCACGTGCTGAGAGTACACCACACGGCGCCGATTGGCAAGACAAATCACCCCATTTAGCTTGATTTTGCAGGACGGATGGCGTAGAATGGGTCTGTTATGAAGAAACGCGTGGTTATTCTCGGCTCTACCGGCAGTATTGGTACAAGCGCACTCAAAGTGGCTCGTGATATTCCGGAGCGCATGGAGGTGGTGGCCCTGGCCGCCCACAGCAATGTGCAGAAATTAGCCGAGCAGGCCCGCGAGTTCAGTGTGCAGCATGTCTGTATTTATGATAGCGCCAAGGTTGATGAACTGAAGCGCCTCCTGCCCGCAGGAACTAAGGTATATACTGGTCTGGATGGCCTCTGCGAGCTTGCCAAACTCGAAAATGCAGACATGGTTCTGGTCTCAATCATTGGAACAGATGGATTGAAGCCCACACTCGAGGCCATCGAGGCCGGAAAGGATCTGGCCATTGCATCCAAGGAGATTCTGGTGATGGCCGGCGAGGTGGTGATGAACCGAGCCAAGGCCAAGGGTATCAATGTGCTTCCCGTGGATAGCGAACATAATGCCATTTACCAGTGCCTGCAGGGCAACCATGGCGGAGCCGGGCAGGTGAGCAGGCTCATTCTGACGGCCAGTGGCGGCCCCTTCCGCAATACACCCCGCGAGCAGCTTGCTGCAGTGACTCTGGAACAGGCACTCAAGCACCCCACCTGGCAGATGGGTCGCAAGATTACCATCGACAGCGCCACTATGTTCAACAAGGGGCTCGAGATGATTGAGGCCCGCTGGCTGTTTGACATCCCCATGGAGAGGGTTGATGTGATTGTGCATCCCCAGAGCATCGTTCATTCGCTGGTTGAGTTTGTGGACGGTTCCATCCTGGCGCAGCTGAGCAGCAGCGATATGTGCTTCCCGATTCAGTACGCTGTGACCTGGCCCGACCGCCTGCCGAATTCTCTTCCGCACCTGGACCTTGCACGGATTGCCAGTCTCAAGTTCGAGGCCCCCCGTTGGGACGATTTCCCTGCGCTTACCCTCGCTCGCACGGCCGGGCTCACCGGCGGCACCATGCCCGCTATGTACAACGCCGCCAATGAAGTGGCCGTGCAGGCTTTCGTAGACGGCAAGCTCTCATTCCCCGGAATCTGGGAGACGGTGGAAAAAGTGCTTTCCAACGCCCGCCCCCGCGACTACAAGGGGCAGCTGCCCATCATCCTGGAAGACGATGCCTGGGCCCGCGAGGAAGCGATGCGTATCGTATCGCGTTAATGAGCCGCCATTGCAGCTCGGTAAGAGGCCAATGTGTTGGACGCGCATTGCTTCCACGTAAATTTTTGAAGCCTCTGGTCGCCGAGACGGCGTAGTTTCTCACATTCGTCACTGCTATTGATATACTTACGTATAGCGTGAGTCATTTCATCGTTGTTGCCGGGCGTAAAATATGCTGCTCCATCAGAAGCGATTTCGGGGAAGCAACTTGCTCTTGCACATAATACCGGAGCTCGGCAGGCAAAAGCTTCGAGTATAGGCAAGCCGAATCCTTCATATATGGAAGGATAAACAAAAAGAAGACAGCGATTATATAGTATGGCAAGTTCTTCATCGCTGACAAAACGTTGCTCAACTTTCTGCTGAATTCCTAGCTCATGCAACTTCAACAATTCATCTTTGGAAAACGGAGGGCCGCCTGCGCAGATTAAATGCAGCGAGTCATCCTCTGTTACTAAAGAAGAGAACGCAGTGAGCAAACTTTCAAAATTCTTATAGCCATGTCTATGTCCTACGAAAAGAATATAGCGTTCGGGCAAGGAAATATCAACACTTTCGTAGTTGGCGGGTAATGTTAAAGAGTTGCCGTGATAGACAACGTCAATCTTCTCTTCTTTGATGCCAAAGTAATGAATCAGGTCAGCTTTTGTCTGATTCGAGATGGCAATTATTCTATCCGCACTATGTGCAAATAACTTTTTTCTGTATGATGAGGGGTCTTTTGGACTGAAAGACTCAGGGTACAATTCATGTATCATATCATGAACAGTAACAACTAACGGCGTGTTTTTTACGTATGGTAAAATTTCCGTGCAGTTAGTGTAGGACGGATGAATGATATCATAGAAACCGTTTTTCAGGGCATTTAAGGCATCTACGCGCTTGAGATATCGCTCTGCCTTTTCTCCATTTCCCATCATTCGCAATATTGAAGCGATTCCTTTATCTGCCATGCTGGGAGATAAAAAGCATTCATTGGCATAAGGAAAGAACTTTGATTGCTGTAGATATATACTTTCGGACGACCGGATAGGTAAGTATATCTTATGCTGCTGTTGCCACAATTCCTCTGCAAGTTCACACACATATCTGGCTATTCCTCCATATCTGCCTTTGTAGTAGATATAGGGATGCATGTAAATAGAAAGTTTTTCTGAAAACATAATGCTTTTACTTGAAAAGTTTTCGATAGATATGCAGCAATGCAGCAAACAACGGTAAAGGAAGACAGCGGAGATAAGCAAAGATTCCCTTATAGCCCAGTTGGTGTGAAATCCGAATACGATTAAAGATACCGCGGCGCCAGAACGAACAAAGCAGATGCCGTTCCTGTAAATCATTCTTTAAATGGTGAAGAAAAGGCAGAGCATCATATGCGCCGTGCTTTTCAATATATGCAGAAAGTGCATCAAATAGTTCCTGGAGTGGACATAAGGTGAGGTTGTGGTATTTATCGTTGAATTGCTCTAAGCGTACAATTGCCGAATATCCTCTTTGGTTATCATCTCCTCCTCGACTCATGTTTTCACTTCCATCTCGCATGAAGACCGCAATGCAATTGTGTATATGTACGCCACTTCCTAAAATGGAGGCCCTGTAGAAACAGGTGAGATCGTCTACGTAGTATCCTTGCTCATGTAGAGGGCCGAAAACCCTGAACACGTCCATATGCCATGCTTTGTAGGACAGTGAAGCCGATCGGAATTTTGTGACTTCTATAGAATCTACGCCTATGCGTGTCTCTTTTATCTCTGGAGTAATCTGCCGCCGTGACAGCGATTTTTCGAGAATAGTTGATTCCTGCTCATCTGTAAAGTGAACAACACCTGTAGTTACATATCGGGCTTCCGGGTGAGTTGATATGGCCTGGCCAATCAGGGCACATCTGTCTATGGCTGAATAATCGTCATCATCTGCACGGATTATCCAATCGCTTTGTACGAATTGCACAGCGTGATTTGTATTGCCTGCAAGGTGGAGATTCCTTGGAGTCTGTGTAACGACAACGCGCCGGGATCCTTTGTACGCAGCGGCACATTCCTTGATGATTTCGTAGGTGCGATCTGTTGAGCAATCATCAGAGAATATGTATTCCAGCTCGCCGTCATACTCCTGAGCAAAAGCGCTTTCAATGGCTTTGCGTATATACTTCTCACGATTATGAGAAGTAAGCACATATGAGAGTTTGGGCAATGCTGGATTCATAAAACAAGAAAGAGCCGCCCCGGCTGGCGAGGCGGCTCTCAGGTAAAGTGATTTACTTGTTGTTTACGCGAGCGAACTGCTTGAGGCGCAGACCATTCAGGTGGATGAAGCCGCTGGCGTCGTCCTGGTTGTAGTCTTCCTCGGTGTAGTCGGCTTCCATGGTGGCCATGGCGTAGCTGTACAGGCTGTTCGGGCTGCGGCGGCCGGCGTACATCACGTTGCCCTTGTAGAGCTTGAGACGCACTTCACCGTTCACTGTTTCCTGAGTTTTGGTCACGAGAGCCTGGATAGCCTCGCGCTCGGGGGCGAACCAGAAACCATTGTATACCATGGCGGCGTAGTCAGGAATCAGGGAGTCGCGCACCTTCTGAGCCTCGCGGTCCATGGTAATGGTTTCGATATCGCGGTGAGCAGCCAGCAGAATGGTACCGCCGGGGGTCTCGTAGATACCGCGGCTCTTCATGCCCACGAAACGGTTCTCGATGATGTCTACTCGGCCGATACCGTGCTTGCCACCCAGATAGTTCAGCACAAGCATGACACCAAGCGGGTCGAGCAGGGTATAACCATCCTTCTCGCCCTTAGCAGCGGTGCCCACCTCAGCCATGATTTCAGCCAGACCTTCAGTCTGCAGGCCGATGATGTTGCCCTTCTCGAACAGGCACTGCAGGTACTGGGGTGCATCCGGGGCGTCCTCAGGAGCAGAGGAAAGAACATACATGCCGCGGTCTTCTTCCTTGGTGGCATCGTACCAGGTGTCTTCCAGAATGCCGGCCTCGTAGGAAATGTGCAGCAGGTTGCGGTCCATGGAGTAGGGCTTCTTCATGCTCTGACGAATCGGAATGCCATGTTCCTCTGCATACTTAATCATTTCTGCACGGCCGGGGAACTGGTCACGCCACTCCTTCATGCGCCAGGGAGCAATCACCTGAAGCTTGGGAGCAAGGGCGTTGATGGAAAGCTCGAAACGAACCTGGTCATTACCCTTACCGGTTGCGCCGTGGGCAATGGCATCTGCACCCTCTGCGATGGCTACGTCCACCATGGCCTTGGAAATGCAGGGACGGGCAATGGATGTGCCCAGAAGGTAGCGGCCTTCGTACACGGCGTTGGCCTGGAACATGGGGAAAATATAGTTTTCAGCGAAATCAGCCTTAAGGTCGCCGATGATGCACTTGGATGCACCCGTAGCAAGAGCTTTCTCGATAACGCCGTCGAGCTCTTCGGCCTGACCTACGTCTGCGCAGTAGGCGATGATTTCGGCATTGTACTTCTCCTTGAGCCACACCAGAAGCACGGATGTGTCAAGACCACCGGAGTATGCAAGAACGATTTTCATTTTCTTATCACAGCGCGCAGAGGTTACATCTGCGCACGTCGGCATTATACAATGCACTCAACGTCATTAAAAGAAAAATATACTGTATTGACACAGATTTGGAGCTTACTTACCTCTGCAAATACGCCTTAATCCCCAACCCGCCAGAAGAATGGGAACAAGGCCCATGATGAAGAGATATACAGCGTTGCGTGCAACGGTGGGAATGGAGTTTTCATCCGTTTCATGGTCCAGCTGACCAAAAGGCCTCGCTTGATGCGGAGAAAGGAAGAATCCACGGAACTCATTGGTGCGACCATCCTTACGAGCAGTCTTGACACCTTCCGTCATCGCAGTCAATTTACGATTGGAAAAATAGAACTCCGCAGGCTGATCATGCTCCGTCTGAACTCGTTCATCCTGATCAGTAAGGACATCTTCCAGAAACTCTTCATTGCGTTTCATTGCGGCTTTATTGACCTTGCGTAGAATCTCCTTTGCTTCGTATACATTCGATGCCATACCATTGAAAGCCAGGGCAGCTCGTTGAATAAAGCGCAATTCTTCAATCGACCCGTTTTCTTTGAGTTGATCACGCAACCTGCTAACCTGACCCGTTTTGGATTCCCAGAGATTATTTGTTGTCTGAACAACAAAGAGCATCTCAAAAGCGTACCTAAGCGGACAAAACTCTGCAATGAGAGGAACCGGCTTGCTGGTGATGGCATGAGTTATCTCATCCTGATAAGCAACGCGGTGTCTGAGATTAGAAAGCTTTTTGTCTATAGTAGCTGGAATGATGCCCTGTGGAAGGCGAGGACTGAACTCGTTCATTTCCTCAAATCTCACTAAAGCGCCTGCCAGCAGAATCTGAGGGACCAGAAGCAGAGGTACAATGTTGAGCGCTGTGCGGTCCTGCCGCACGAAAGCCGACACCATGAGAGAAAGTGCTATGCCGACAAATGCTGTAAGCAGCATGACTGCAAAATGGTCCCAGAACATATAATGAATGCCCAAAATTGCATTCCCTACCAGTAGATACAACGCACACTGCACGCCGGCAATACTTGTAAGCACCAAGACCTTGGCCGCAAGATAACCACCCGTGAACAGTTTGTAATTACTTTCTCTGCGAAGCAATGGCCTGTCGCGTAGTATTTCGCAGGCAGCATCTGTGAGCCCGAAGAACATTGCAAGCACGAGAGATAGGAACAGATACTCAGTTATATGCAGAGATTTATAGAATGTATACGGAGCTTCTGAAGAGGCTCGCAGCGTCCCTGCTATCAGGACTGCGAGTACAGGGCCTTCCAGCAGCATGGCATACAAGCCCAGGCGGCTGCGTACTCGTGCGAGAAGTGTGCGTGAAACCCAAAGCTGGAAAAGCCTCCACAGTTCCTGCGGTGTACGAGGCGAAAGTCTGGGGATTCCTCTTGGTGTATTTTCGGGTTCCGGTAAACTTTGTTCTGCGGATTTACCGGTGTAGGACATCTTCTCAAACCTTTCCTGCCAGAGGTTCGGGTTTTCGCGATATCTGCTTCCGACCCGGCGAAATGGAGCATCAAGCACCTCAAACACATAGTCGGCACCACCTGCTGCTATAGCTTCACGGGGAATCCTTAATCTCAGTTCTCGAGCCGCGTTACGGAAATAGCTGACCATTTCCTGCGGACTTCCCCAGAAAGCCATCTGGCCGTGAGTGTCGAGCACCATAACCTTCTTGAAACGGTTGAGGAGGACCTGAGCCGGTCGATGCAGGGTACAAAGCAGAATGCGCCCCTCTGACATGTTTTCCAGAGTTTCGATGACTCGCTCCGCATCAGCAGATGAAAGTCCGCTGATTGGCTCGTCGATAAGGAAGACCTCTGAGGTGCCGGTAAGGTCCAGTCCCAGATTAAGGCGAGTGCGTTCACCATCGGAGATGGTGCGTTCTCCGGCGCGCCCCACGGAGCGGTCTGCCAGATGCCCGATGCCGACAAAGTTCAACACTGTTGCAACTCTGCGCATACGGTCGGAGTGTGCCAGACGAGGGCGGCGGGCTACCGATGCCTGGTATACATGTTCACCTACCGTCATGGCCTCGTCCAGTATATCCTCGCGTGGAATAAAGGCAATATGGCGGCGCAGATTCTCGGAGCGTGTTGTCAGACGCTCATTGTTGTAGTATATGCTGCCGAATGAAGGAGCGAGGTGTCCCGCCAGCATGGAGAGAAGGGTGCTTTTACCTGAGCCGCTGGGGCCAAGGATACACGCCATTTCGCCGCGCCGGAGCGTAAAGTCAATATTATCCACCACGCGACCTGCTCGCACGAAATCACGAGTCAGACCTCGCACGGTCAGCGTGGAAATAACATTCGATTCTTCCTCAATCACACCGCTGGAAAAACGGCAACGAAGAAACTGCACTGCGCTTAAGGCTATCAAATCTCCATCCAGAACCGGGACGTCGTCTCCGCGTACAGGAATATCATTAACAGAGACTGAATGAGATGTGCCCTCCAGCACTCGCACCGTGCCGGTATTGGAGCTGCGGGAATAATTCACCTCCAGCACCACACCCGGAGCCAGCCCCGGAGTCAGCTTCAGCACATCCGGACGATTCATGTAGGGTAGGTTGGTAACCAGTACCCTTCTATCTCCGGGGTCAAGCAGGTAACTGCTGCCGGAAGTATCCATATCTGCCAGGTCAACAAAGGTGAAAGGTCCTTTGCCGTTGACATGGAAAGGAGTAAAATATGAGCTGGTTACGGGGAAGCCCATTTTAAGCATGCTTCCATCGAGGGAGAAGTCCGTATCTGGCCTCAGAACCTCAATTTCTACATCAAGCCCCATCGAAACGCGTGCAATGCTGTTTCTGAGGCGTTGCCTGGTCATGGAAAGACGTTCCCCATCCAGAGAGAAATAATTCACCAGACGCACCCCTGTGTAACAGGTCTGCAATAACGCCACTATTGTCCGATAACTGAAATAACAACTGCTCAGCTCCACCGTTTGACGGGAAGAAAGGGGCAAGACGCCGCCTTTACCCAATGTCTGCCCACGGACGGAAATGGGAGAATCGGAGTCATTGACAATGAGCAGAAAGTTAACGCATCGGATTGCTCGGAAGGAAACATCCTCTTCATCTGCTGGCAGCACTACGGTGTTTTTACCCGGGGTAGAGGAAAATGCAATACTCTCCAATGGCTTGGGAGCCTGTGCGGACGGTGTTCGCATCAGGTTTTCAAGCATGGTTGCAACCCCTGGCAGATTCAGGCCGTACGTTACCTCTTCAAACAGAGTAGGGGATGTCAGGTCACCGCCAATACGAAGGAGAAGAGCGTATACTTCCAGTGCCAGTGAGATTCTTTCCTCTTCTGTACGTCCCGCAGCTGCGAGTGCCAGTGTTGCAGGCAAGGGGAATGCTGCTTCGTATGCTTTCTGGAATCGCTCGGCCAACCAGATATGCTCCACATTGGGGAAATCATGGCGCAGGATATCCATGGCCGTGTCGAGTTTATCAACACCGATATCCACAACCTGGCACATGATGGAGGCAAAGAGGTCGGCTATGGTGCCGGCGTGCGCTCGGCGGGATTCATCACGCGCAGCGATGCGATGCGGAACCGTGTTGAGTACGGAGGCTACCTTGCTTCGGTACCGCAGGATGCGACGGCGGCCAGATTGGAGCAGATAGTTAAGTTTCTCTCTGATGTTCCGCTTCTTATGCATCACTCATTATCTTTCTTGCCATATCCGGGGCATCGCTGCTCCCAGCCGGGAAAGTTCCATTTGTAAGGAAAATCCTTGCATTGCTGAGGTTTGACAGCCTGAATGCGGCAGGTGTTGTCCGGTTGCAGCATAATGCATGCTCCATCCGGCGCATCAATAAGGGAAAGACCGCGTCTGTTTCGCTGCAGGTGGCAAAGTTCATTGATGAATGAAACCTCGTCCATACCCAGATAGGCCGCTATAGCTGTGATATCTTCGTCTGTCAGACAGACGTTTCCTTCCCATCGACAGCATGCACCACACCGTTGGCACGAGTGACAGAAAGGCTCAGAGTCTGATGAATTTATATTTCCCATGGCTTTTTTGCAGCGGCTGTAATGTGGGGCGGGCGTACGTAAATGGGCTCTGCCGGCTTTTCTTCAAGGCGAGAACGTTCTGCTTCGCTCATTCCGAGCCAGGTATGCACGAGGCCTTCAGCAGTTGGAATAAGGCCTTCTTTACGCACATTTTCAAGGCCTTTTGAACTTAACACACCAGTTGTTTCAACGGTGTACAATACATTCGGCAACTGCTTGAGCTGCTCGGGTGTGAGCACTTCGATGCGGGTATCCGGGAACCTCACGGTCCACCCACCTCGGCGGGCATCAGCCACAACACAGGCGTCGGCTTCTGCCAGCTGAGCCCATGACTCCAATGCCACGAGACGCGCCTGTGTCACGGTGGATATTCCCACGCCTGCGGCCAATGCTACACGCACACCTCCGTAACTGCCGGGGCCGGCACCTACAAGTATGTAATCGAGTAAATCAGGTGTAGGTAAACAATCCAGAGCAAGTTGCAATGCCGGGAAAAGGTGAGCATCGTGATTCCTCTCTGCCTGCCAGCTGGTGGCAAACTTCACCTCACCTCCGGAGTACAGACAAAGAGAAGCCTGAGCAACAGATGTTTCTATGGCGAGAATATTCATGCCAAGGTCAGCTGGGCAGTTGTCCACTTGCCTCGGGTAATCGTTTTTTCAACACGAAGTCCGGCAGAGACAGCCGCATTGAGTGTTTCTTCAGCCTGAGTATTCAGAATACCCGAGATGATAAGGATTCCTTCGGGCTTCATTGCTGCTATCAGACGGGGAAATGCTTTCTGCAGAACAGTCGAGAACAAATTGGCAAGTACCACATCTGCCTGTTGGCCGGGCTTGGGTTCCCACTCAAACACATCCGCCTGGAAGAGCTCCAGATTATCAGCGCCGCCATTGCGTTCAATATTGCGAGCTGCCACTTCCACAGCCACCGGGTCGAAATCAAAGCTGATGGCATTGGAGGCCCCCAGACGAAGGCCAGCCAAAGCCAGCACACCTGTACCACACCCTATATCAGCAAGGGTCCAGCTGCCTGCCGGCAGGTTTCTGACATGGTCACACAGCATGCGCAGGCAGGTGGAAGTGGTAGCGTGATTGCCGGTGCCGAAAGCGCGCTCGGCCGGGAATGTCAGAATGATGCGGCGAGGATAACGCTTCTGCAGCGCTGCAAGTACAGCTGCATCAGACGAAGCTGAAATGACAATTTTGTCACGGATAATGAGCGGGGGAACATTTTCCGGCGCAGTGGCAGCTACCCAATCAATGGTCGTGAGCTCCTCTACACTACCTCCATAACAGGCCTGGAGTACAAGCGCTTCCTCTGCGTTTTCTGTGTATATATCAATATTCAGCTTTTCTGCGTGAAATCCTTCAGAGAAAACAGCTCCGGGGAGTTGTCCTACACGCTGCTGCCACAGTTCCTCATTCGACTTAGCTATAGATTTTTTCCAGACCCACATATCATGAAGTTGTTTGTATTACATATCCAGGAAGTCGCCAGCCAGTGACTGGGCATCTTCAAATGAAAGAATGAAAATCTGCCCGGTTTCCACGACTCTGCCGTAGAAGAAAGGTTTGTCGGAATCATACGCGGCAGGCGCAATCTGCAGAGTCCGTGTCTGAGAAATGGTTTTGCGATCCATGGTTGCGAGCGAACGCAGAATATCGGCATCTGAACCAGTCTCCTGAAGCATACCTTCCGGCGTATCCGTAATCTGTCCGGCAGTCTCTTCCTGTTCAATCACTGTTGCTTCTGCGTCCGAATAATCGGTAAGTTCCAAATCCAGCTTGACACTGAATGCAGGTTGGGCAAGGGCTGCGAGAGCATCTTCATCCTGCGCATCAAGCCATTGAGCAACCTTGAGTTTCTGCAGTCTGCGCACATAGTATCCGGCACGATGAGGATTAATGCGGGGTGTTATATCTTCTCCCTTGAGTGTGCCGCTCCAGGTTTCGCCCATATATTCGTAGTCAAGCACCAGCGGGGCTTGCTGATAATCCAGCGTAATGCGGCGTACGGCAGAAATCGGGAACTCGAGCAGGTTGCGGTCTTTCCACTTTTCTGCGCGGAGTGAAAGCATTCGCGTAAACTTTGTGCTGAGCCGGCAGATGGAATTGGACCCGAGTTCTGAGCCAAACCAAGCCTGACGCCCTGTTACAGGGTCAGCGTAACGGCGAATAGCGAACTGCCGGGGTTGGCGGTCTTTGACCATGGGTAAATCATAGCCGAACAACGTGGCGCGAAGCATGCAGGGGCGAGGCTGCACGGTGAGAATATAATCAGGATTATCCAGCCCGAATTGAGTGAGAAGCATTCCCATGTTTTCGCCGGGAGCTGCATCCGCCACAACCTCTTCCACAGGTATAGAGCTAAGACCATTCAGGAAATTGGTGACTGCGGCTGTTTCCGCTTTTTCAAAGCGCTTGCCCGGCGTGGCGAACATCCAGGTGTCTTCCACCTTGCTTTCTTCATCACCGGGAATCAATTGACAACGCACTGCGCCTCGGCCTCGGGAGGTGCGAAGAGCAAAAGCGGAGACATCCCGTGCATCAAGCTCAGCAAAACGCATGGAACGCAGCTCCGTCAGACTGAGCGGCATCTGCGAAATAGTCACCTGTTGTTGAGCCATCCGCACCTGTGCCATACTCTTTTTAGGCAGCACCGGAAGTTCGCAAACAGCCTTAATCAGGCGCGCATAGCTGCCTGTGTGCTGTTCCCGGGATTCGGCAGGTAAGGTGAATACCACTGGCCGATTGTTTACGGTTGCGTGGCAATATTTTTGCTCATCTCCTTGCTGGGTAAACGACTTATAGATTCTTATCTCAACAGGCTTATCTCCCCATTCACCCGCAAGATGTATAATCATCTCAGGCTGTTCTGATAAATTGACCTCAATGGAGTCTTCGACTCTCACTGCTTTCAGCGAAAGAAGATTGTTAATCAATTGAGTAACTTTATCCTCGTCCGCACTCGTGATAACAGGTTTTGAGATACCCCAGGGAGATTCAGCGCTGATGCGTTGTAATCTCATTTCACCCTTTGAATCTTCGCTAAATCCGGTTTGTATGGTGATTTCTCTCAATAAGGAGGGGTCTATCTGAAGCAGCGAAGGGTCTCGGAGCGCCTCAAGTCCATCTTTAAACACGCTCAGAATGTTGCCGCTCACCACATGAATTCTCTTATCCCTCCCGTAGAAGTTCGTACGCAGATAGGTGGTCGGGAAAAGCGTTTCGCCGTCACCTGCGTCAGCCAACCAGGGAGAAGCGCTGCCAAGCGTGTAACGAGCAACGGTCGTAAGTCTGTCTTTGCCCTCGGGGCGCTTTAATGTAATTCGATAAGGAGATGTTTCAACCCCGAACTCACGCATATTTCCGCGGGTGATGTTGTTCAGGGGAAGAGTGTCAACGAGTCTCGCATTTGCAGTAAAGGAGAAAATAGCCTGCTGAACGGAGGGGGCTAGCCTGTCTTTGAATGGGTGAATAATCCACCAGACGCCTCCCTCGTCCTTGGCGCACACGATTTCATCGTGCAGGTCCTGAATGCGCATCCAACACACTTCATCGAGCAGTGCAATATTCTCGCGGGAGAACAAAGGCATGCCCGGTTCAAAACGATACCAGCCTGTTATTCGTGCCAGATTTCCATCTATGGCAAGAAACGTTGCCATAGTTACAGCGCCGGCTGCAAGAACAGAGAGAAATATGGTGGGAAGGATTCTCATGAGCAAGTGTTAGTGGCGGCGCGTATTCCAGATAAAGAGAGCCACAAGGAAAGCGAAGAGCGGCATGATAACCAGCGTCAGGTTCTCAATGGCGCTGCGCGTGTGGCGGTTGAGATCAATCTTCATGGTGAGGTCCTGGTTGGCGCTCTTGCCGCCATATTCGGGTCGACTGCTCATCCATGCCCAGAGGGTATGCATGTAGTCTCGTTGTTCAGTTTTGGCGTTTTCCTGCGAGAGCATATCCACATTACCAAGGACTACCATTGTAGCGAGATTATTCGGATCACGGGGATTGCCTCTTGTAACTGCAGCCTCAAGGCAAAGCGGGCCTTCGCGGTCTTCTGCCGCGTTGAATGCAGGCTCCAGCTCCCGGCGGGTTTCACCGTAATATTCACCGGTCGTCATGAGCAGGGGGTAGGTGGTCAGTTTACGCAGAGCCGCCGCGTTTTCATCTCCGTGCTCAAGTGTAAGCGACATGCTCTGGCCTTCCACATGAGTGGTGCCATTCCAGAAGGCCTTGGTGCAATTGAGTCCCTTCGGGAAAACTGCACTGATATCGTAGTATGCACGCTTTCGGTCACGAAGGAGTACTCGGTCACAATTCGGGCGAATCCCTTGTTCGCGGAGGAAGCGGTACAGACGGGGCAGCTTTGCGTCAACAGATGGGTCAAGAGCTACGAAGAATGCATTGCGGCCTTCGCGTTCCCAATATTCGCGCAGTACCTCCATCTCCTTATCTGTGAAATCAGTCTGGGGGGCGATAATGATGAGACCTTCAGCATTTGCAGGCAGCTTTTCAGTGTTGGCAATATCAAGCCAGGAAAGCTGGATATTCAGCGCATTTGTTATATTGCCTATGGATTCAAGCAGAGACTGATCGTCGCGTGACACGCCACCCTTGCCCTCAACAACGTACATATGGCGCATCTCGCCCTCCACTGCTTCTGTCACAGCACTGCATACAACTTCGTCCATCATCAGAGCCACGGCACGGCGGCTCTCATCAGGGAGCGTTTCATATTTGATGAACGATGTACCGGGGCGTACGCGCACGTGCTGGCGGTCGCTGTGTCGCTCCTCAAAGGTCTTGATGGGAGCGTTGGGGTCCTTACGGGCATCAATGATGCAAAGATCCTGCTTGAACTCCACGCCATAAATCTGAGAGATTTCTCTCGCTCTATTAGGCTGTCTGATAGGGTCGAATCGTTCCACCTCTATCTTCCCCTTACCATAGCGCTCGTATTCCTCGAGCAGGGAATACATGCGATTGAAATTGGGCGTAGAACGCTTGAAGGCAAAGATGATGCGTACCGGTGTTTCCCGCTTCTGTATCCTGTCACTACTCAGCACATTGATGGTGCGGTCGGATATAGTGTAGCGCATATCCTGTGAGAGGTCGCGGCGTGCGTATTCCATGCAACCTATATAGTTGCATGCGATGACGACAATAGCCAGCAATACGAGGTTTATCCAGGCCAGGGGGTTGTACTTGGTCTTGCGGGCCTCGGGATGTCCGGTGTAATTCTGTTTGCTCATGTTGCAGAAAACGAGGAAATAGGATGAAATATATAAAATCAGCGATGCCAGCGGCGATAGTCGATAACGCGCATCGTAAGAGCCAGGGTAAGCACTGCAAGGCTCAGATACAGAACCAGAGGTCGAGTATCAATAAGACCTCGGGCAAAGGCACTGATTTGTTCTGAAATGGACATGTAGTGGAAGGCGGGGGCGGCAGGGAACTCGCCCCAGAGTTCTGGCACTCTCCCCATGAAATAATAGATGATGATGGAGCAGGTGCACACAATGCCCGCAATAATCTGGCTGCGGGTAAGCGATGAGCAGAAAATCCCCAGTGCAATGAAGAAGGAACCTGAAAGTGTCAGTATTGAAATCGGACCGAACCAATCGGCCGGAGTGTAGGTAATTCTCCCCTCTGCTACTTCATCATAACGGAGATTTGTGTAGAGGTTGCCAAGGTCACTCATCCAGGGATACAGAAGCATGGGAGTCCACAGCAGAATATAGAAAATGAGTGCGGCAAAGTATTTGCCAAGAACAATCTGAGTCGTTGTTACAGGTGCTGTAAGCAGCCCTTCAAGTGTGCCATGGCTCTCTTCCTCTGCCATGGTTCGCATGGTTATAAGAGGAAAAATAAAGATAAAGAAGAACCAGAAGTTCACATTGTCGAGCATATAGAACATGACGCTCTCGCCCGTGGCTTTGCTCATGGTCTGAATTGCTGCCTGAAGCCAGAATCCCTGCAGTCCCATAGCGCAGGCAAGAATCACCCAGCCGAATGGAGTGCACAGGTAGCTGCGAAGCTCTCGTCCAAAGATTGTACGCAGCGTGGCAAACCAGCTCCGTGTGCGTGAAATCTCTTTTTTTGTTTCGTTAGCCATTGTTGGTAGATTATTTAGTCTTTGCGAGTCATTTCGACAAATACATCCTCAAGACTGGGAATGTGGCGGTAAATGTGGCGCATGGGGAACTGGTGAGCTGCAATGATGGCCGCAGCCTTTTCTCGCGTGTCTGTACCAGGCTCGGCTCGGACTACCACATGATGCCAGCCGCCGGGCAGGGGGGCTTCTACGATGACCTTCTTTACCGGAGCAAACGCCTCAAGCTCACTTACAACAACATCCAAATCACCCTTGAATTCAATGGAAACACGACCCGCTGCACGCAGCCCTCGTGTAAGATTCTGCGGGGTGTCATTTGCTTTAATCTGTCCTTGGTCAATGATGATGACCTTGTTGCAAATCATTTCCACTTCACTGAGAATGTGTGTGGAGAGGATAACTGTGTGTTCTTCAGCAAGAGAGCGTACTAGTTCACGAATCTGGCGAATCTGATTCGGATCAAGTCCGTTAGTCGGCTCGTCAAGAATGAGCAAATCCGGATTGCCCAGCAGTGCATCGGCTAAGCCGACACGCTGGCGGTAGCCTTTGGATAATGTGCTGATGAGGTTCTTGCGCTTCGGGTCAAGCCCGCAGCGATCTACAACCCAGCCAACCTGTTCGCGGACCGATTTTCCGCAAATGCCCTTGAGCCGTGCGCGATACTCCAGATATTCGATTACGCGTAAGTCATCGTACAATGGTACATTCTCAGGCATGTAACCCAGATGCCGCCTTGCTTCCAGCGGGTTATCAATGATATCGTAGCCCGCTATGCTGGCTGTGCCGGCTGTCGGAGGCAGATAGCCTGTGAGCATTTTCATCGTTGTCGTTTTACCTGCGCCATTCGGCCCAAGAAAACCGACAATTTCACCTTTTTCAATCGTGAAACTTGCGTCCTTGACCGCTGTGAACCGGCCAAAAACTTTATGCAGATGCTCAACTGTCACCATACTCATAAGCGCCGTCCATTCTACCAAGTTTTTCACACATTTCAAGCGGATTCTTCAACGCTGGCAAACACGAAGCTAAAATTTACCATTACGCATATTATGCGTAGTTGTAAATTTATGTTTTTTCGGGTGTGTGGCGGGATTCTAACTTGACTCCCCTGCAAGATATGGAGTAGTATGGCGGCCTATGGTCAAATGCACAATTTCATATCAGGGTGGACTTCGTTGCTCAATGCAGCACGAGCCCTCCGGCGCTACAGCTTCAACAGATGCACCGGTAGATAACCGCGGTAAAGGTGAATCCTTTTCGCCCACAGACATGATGTGCTCGGCCATGGCTGCTTGCATGGAAACTATCATGGGCATTTATGCCGAGGATAATGGACTTGATCTGCGTGGTACTGTAATCACTGTTGGCAAGGTTATGAGCGCAAATCCTCGTCGCATAGCTCGTATTGAAACAGAAATCAGCGTTCCCCTGCCCGCCGGAAATCCCCATGTTAAGGCGCTGGAAGCCTGCGTATTAGGTAGTCCGGCCATGCTCAGCCTTCATCCCGATATCGAAGTGCCTATTACCTGGAACTGGGTGGGCTGAAAATGAAACGCCTGCATTACATATACTGCGCAGCTCCCCTGACGGTAGCGCTCAATGCGATTCCTGTCATGTTCGACGGGGCGTTGCGTGTTGCTGTGGCAATTGCTCTGGCTCTGGCTCTCTGGACTGTCACTTGGTTTCGTGTATATGCCAATAAGAAACTCCGGCCGGAGTTTGCCATTATGGTCATCGTACCTGCTCTTAGTTATCATGTAATCCAAGCAGCAGGAAGTGATTATATAGCGGCATTCGCGACACCGGCGCTGCAGAACTTTAACTTTTTCCTCTGGCTGGCAGCTATGTGGGTCACTATACGTGCCTTAATGCCTGCTTCTCAGGAATATACCGGGCGAGTCGCGCGTGACTCGGTTTTCATTTTCATGACGATTATAACAGTTGTGTACCACCTTAGCAGCTGGGCATCAACGCATACAATTCTATAACCAACAAACATTAATTTATGAAACGCAATCTCTATTTACTTTCGCTTGGCCTTGTGCTCTGTTCCTGCTCCGAACAGTACGACGTAGTAACAGGTCATGCACGTGTCATTACCAAAAGTTCGCCAGTAATTGAGGCTACTCCTGCCCCCGAAACTGTTATCTCCGCTCCTGTTATCGACACTGTAGCAGAGGTGACTCCCACACCTGCTCCTGAGATTGTTGCAGCAGAACCGGTAGCTGCTCCCGCTATTGAGGAAAAGCCTTCCTCAGTTATTTCTCAGAACCAGCCTGCACTTACTGAGCCGACTCCCGCTCCTGAAGTGGTGGCCGCAACACCGCTTTTTGCCCAGTCTCAGCCGGAAACCTCCGAACCCGCGCAGCCCGTTATCATCGCTGCAGAACCGGCTGCGACTCAGGCTGCAACAGAAGAAGTAGCGAAGCCTGCTCCCAAGGAAGAAGAGAAACCCGCTCCTGTCATTGCTCAGAATCAACCCATGACCAGCGAGCCCGCCCCTGCTCCTGAAGTAAAGCAGGAGCCTGCACCTGTCATTGCTCAGCAGCAGCCTGTTACTACGTCCCCTGCCCCGGCTCCGCAGGAAGAGGTGAAGAAGCCGACTCAGGTGGTAGCACAGCCGCAGCCTTCCACTGTGACTCCCGCACCTGCCCCGGCTCAGCCTCAGGTCTATGTCCCGGCTGCTCAGGATAAGCCTATCATCATTACCAAGACCCAGCCTGCACCTACAGTTACTGCACAGCCTCTCATGGTGAAGCCCTCTGTGGTGAAGCCCACCCCTGTGGCTCAGCAGCAGCCACGCTACTCCACGCCGCAGGCCCAGCCGAAGAAGCGCTCCTATCCGGTCATGCCTGGTCAGAATCGCGGACTTCGTCGCCGAGACAATTCATCTTACCAATATTAATACATGGCCAAACAACGGTTAGACGTACTGGTGGCACAGCAAGGTCTGTGTGATTCTCGGGAACAGGCGCAGCGCCTCATTCTTGCGGGTGAGGTCAGTGTGAAGGGGCAGGTTATTACCAAGCCCGGTACTAAGGTAGATGACACCCTGCCCATTTCCGTGAAGAACAAGCCCCGGTACGTCAGCCGTGGTGGCCTTAAGCTCGAAGGTGCATTGAAGGAATTTCCTGTCAAGGCAGAGGGAAAGATTTGCCTTGATATCGGTTCCTCCACCGGTGGATTTACAGATTGCCTTCTGCAGAACGGCGCGGCCCGCGTCCATGCGGTCGACGTAGGTACCAACCAGCTGGTCTGGAAACTCCGCAATGACCCGCGCGTTATTGTCAAGGAGCAGTTCAATGCCCGTTATATGACACCTGCAGACCTGGGCGAAAAGGTTCAGCTTATCGTCAGCGACGTATCATTTATTTCACTCACCAAGATATTACCGGCCGCTTATGATTGCCTCGAGGATGGCGGTGATTTACTGGTGCTCATCAAGCCTCAATTCGAGCTGCAGCCTGAAGATATCGGGCCCGGAGGCATCGTGCGCGACCCGGCTTTGCACCAACAGGCGGTTGAAAAAATCAGGAAGTTTGTCACAGATGAGCTGCACCGCGAATGGTGTGGGGTTGCCGATTCCCCCATCACTGGCATGGAGGGCAACAAGGAGTTCCTGGCCTGGCTCCGTTAACCTGTTACCCGCCCCGCCTCATCGCTCTGCACGAGTAATCGAAGTGCAGCATGCTGAGGCATGGTCAGCTTCGGGTCTGCAGCCAGAATAGCCATTGCGTCGCGATTAGCCCGATGAATCAGGCGCATATCTGCCAGCCATTCCGGGAACGCCACTGCACCTAGTCCGCTCTGGGCTGTTCCGAGAACATCGCCGGGGCCTCGCAAGCGAAAATCTTCTTCGGCAATCTCAAAGCCATTCAGTGTGCGGCACAGGACTTCGAGCTTATCTCTCGCGGCTTCACCAGGCTTTGCTTTACTGAGCAGGATACAGTAACTCTTGTGTTCTCCTCGTCCGATTCGGCCTCTGAGCTGGTGAAGCTGAGACAACCCAAAGCTGTCAGCGTCATTGATTATCATCACGTTGGCATTGGGTACATCCACGCCGACTTCTACCACTGTGGTAGCCACGAGAATATCTGCTTCCCCTCTGTGGAATGCCTGCATTACCGCATCTTTTGCGTCTGCTGGCAGGCGGCCATGAAGCAGCCCGATTCTTCGCTCAGGGAAAAGCTGTTTCCAACGATCCAGCTCAGCCATTGCGCTGGCTTGTTTCCTGGTATCACTCTCATCCACTAACGGAGAGACCACATATATCTGCCGCCCTGCGTCCATCTGTTGCTGCATGAAGGTGATAATACGCTTCATATTAGCTGGATTACGAAGTGCTGTTATGATTTCTCCTCTGTTAGCAGGCAGTTCATCAATGATGGAAACATCTAAATCTCCGTACAGAGTCAGCGTCAGAGTTCGGGGAATGGGGGTTGCTGTCATTACCAGCACATCGGGATTGTCTCCACTGGCGATGAACTTTTCGCGCTGCTCTACTCCGAACTTATGCTGCTCATCTATTACTGCCAGCCCCAAGTTATGTGGCCGATGCTTCTTATACAGCAAGGCATGTGTGCCTACAATGATGCGGGGCGTATCATCCTTCTCTCCCGCATCCAGCACGAGTCCTGAATCATCTGTGCGGTCTGAAGTACGGAGGGAAACGGAAACATCCGTATGAGCCAGAAGTCGGCAGAAATTACGATAGTGCTGCTCAGCAAGAATCTGAGTAGGCGCGAGCATGGCTGCCACCTTGCCGCTGCCCACAGCGAGCAGCATGGCACAGAGTGCCACCAGGGTCTTACCGCTGCCTACATCACCTTGCAGCAGACGGTTCATCTGGCACGGCTGAGCCATGTCTTGCTGGATTTCCTGCACGCAGCGCTGCTGTGCTGCTGTCAGTTTGAATGGCAGTGATTGTAGAAGTTCATCCATATATGCCGCGCAGGTGGCTGTAACCTGGCCAGGATTCCCTTGTTGCTGGTGGCGCCGCCAAGCCACGCGGAACTGCTGCTCGAAACATTCCTGCAAGGCAAAGCGTAACCGGGCTTTGCGGTGTTCACTTTCTTCTGCAGGGAAATGAATATCACGAACCGCCTGCCAATATGGATACGCAGGAGCCACATCGTAGCCAGGTGGCGGAAGCGAAGGAGACAGCTGCTGCAGCGTCTTCCATACAAGCGTTCGGTAATTACGTGCTGCGAGTCCGCCAACACTTCTGTATATGGGCACAATCCTATCTGTATGAATAGGTGCCCCACCCTGTCCCGTGCTCGGAGGCATGAGCGGCCCACCCATCGCTGCTGCTACAAGCCTGTAGCCAGCATCCTCATCATCCATCACCTCGAAATCCGGGTTGGCCATGGTGAGTTTGCCGCTATAGATTCTTACCTTTCCATAGACACAAAGGTTCATTCCTGTGGCCAGTAGTTTGGCCACATAAGGCATATTGAACCACCTCAGATAGAGTCTCGTGCCATGCGGGTCGGTCTCTGTGCCCGTTGTTGCTTCAAAATAGCGCTTGTAGGAGAATCTCCAGCCTGCACTGTAAACATGCACACGCACACATGCAGTATCACCCTCCTGCAGCAGATGCAGAGGCTGAGATGTGCGGCGGTCTTCATACCGCCGGGGTATGCGCATCAGTAGCTGCCCTACCGTTTCCACACCTGCACTTTGCAGCGCCTTCTGTTCGCGTGGCGAAATACCCCCCAGCGATGCAAGTGGTGACTCCGGCAGCAGATTCTCGCTCATCAGCGGTGCGATTTGCCCTGGTTAATGCAGCGGTAGTAGTAGTCGACACGGCTGTGGAACCATGCCCATTTCGGACCGGGCTTACCGTTGGTCAGCAGAGGCGCGGGACAATTCTTACGCGTCCAGTGGTAATGAGGAACCACGCGTCGCAGCGGAATTCCGTAGCGTTTCATGAGTACGGCGGTAAGCTTGGCTGCGCGATCCCATGTACGGAAATGATTGTGACCACGGTTCTCGCATTCACACATCTCAATGCCGATGGAGTTGTTATTACCCGCGGGGGTACCTGCATGCCAGCCGGTCTCACGCAGCGGCAGATTCTGCACGCACATGAACTGGTCCACCGTGAAATGCCAGCTGCGGTTGGTAAATGCCCCGCGGCAAAGGGCGCGGGAATGCTGCATGGCCGTAGACGAAGGCGAGTGATTGGCAGTGCTGTGAATCGTGATAAAGCTCGGATTCAGCTTGCGGGATCCGCGGCGCTGGCGCGAATTGGAGGGCATGATACGCACCTTGATATTTACCTCTCGGGCAAGGCGGGATATACTGCGCTGTACCAGAGGTGTGCGTACGGCCTGGAATCTCACCGGGCGCGGTGAACGCAGGTAGGAATTGAAGCCCTGCTGCTGGCAGCCTGTTATGATTACAGCCGCACTAAGCAAAGCAAATGCCAGAATTTTACCGAAACGCGCCATGAGCCTATTCTGCCATTTAGCCCAGCCATTGGCAAGATAAAATCCTGTCGTGCGGTAAAGTTTTACAAGATACGACATGCTGCTCTTTTCTTGACTCTACACCGCATTACCGCTATAATCAGCACGGGTAAAAGCAGCTCATGAACAAGCAACTCTACATATACGATTGTCTCTCAGCCAAGCTCCGTGCATCCGATGGCAGCTTCATGACAATCGGCGCCGGGGAGAAGAACACATTCTGTGTCCGGATGTCGGCAGAAAACGGCGGCTCTTTCGCACAACGCGACAGCACCTGCCGCTTCTTCCCCCACGGGCGGGTACCTCAGTACTCATTGAATGGCGTGCCGATGAAATCCGACGTCATCATCCGCCCCGAGACGATGTATCTGTTTGTGCTGGAAGATGGCTGCTTTGTCTGCTGGTATGGCAATGATGCCTCACGCCCCGATTTCAGCCAGTATGACCCGAATGTCTGGTATCTTTACAACCCTGGCCGCGAAGAGTGGTACGGCCCTTATGTCCTGAGTGATTTACCTCTTGTTGCGCCCGAGTTGCCGGATGATGTGCTGGCCACTTTCCAGGGACTGGAGCACTGCGCCTTCTACCTGCGGGATATACTCCGCGTCGCCGCATTCGCCGGCAATACTGGAGGTGTGGCACCGGTAGTGCAGCCGGAGGAAAGCAAGCCTCTGGAATCGCTCCGCTGCCCCTGCTGCTGGGAGTTCTTCAAACCCGAGGAAATCATGGGCATCGCCTGCCACCCCGATTTACTGGGAGACCCGGTGCTCGGTGAAGATGCCATGCTGCGATTCACCCCGGAGTATTACAACAGCAACGGGCTGCCCATCGACCCGAACGGCGTGAGCTGCAATGAATACGCCTGCCCGCACTGTCACTCCAAGCTCCCCCCCTTCTTCTCCTCGACCCAGCAGCATATCATCTCTCTGGTAGGCGTGCCGGCTGCAGGCAAGAGCTACTACCTGACAGCACTTGTTCACGAGCTCGAAACCCTGTTCCCCCGTGAGTTCGGCATGCCGTTCCGCGATGCCGACCCGGTGACTAACGAGCCGCTCAACGAAATGCGCATGCGCCTCTTCACCGCCCAGAGTCCCCAGGAGGCATACATCGCCAAGACTCACATGCAGGGGCGTCTTTACCACAAGGTGTGGCGCGAAGGCGTGTATGCCAACATGCCCCGCCCCTTCATCTACAACCTCAATAAGGGAGCCGAGACGCACTCCATCGTGCTCTACGATAACGCAGGCGAAGATTTCCAGCCCGGCAGTGACACGGTGCTCACCCCCGGCAGCCATCACCTCAGTGTAGCATCGGGCATCATGTTCCTGTTTGACCCCACGGCTAACCCCGGATTCCGCCAGCTGTTACAGGAAAGCACCGACCCACAGCTCCGCAACAACATCTACCGCCCCGGTCGACAGGCCATGCTGCTGGCAGAATCCGAAATGCGTCTCCGCACCAGACTTAACCTGCCGCCATCAGAAAAGGTGGATACGCCGCTCGCCATCATCATCGGCAAGAGTGACACCTGGATTCACCTGCTGGGTCCCGAACCCCTCCTGCCTGCCACACGCAATGGTATGTTCATGACGGAGCATATCAATATCAACTCTGCCCGCCTGCGCCAGTTCATCTTCAATGTGGCCCCCCACATCTGCACCAATGCCGAGGCCATCTCTTCCAACGTGCGCTACTTTGCAGCCAGTGCGTTGGGAGAATCTCCCGTCGAGTTCCACGATGAAACCAGCGGCACCACCCTCATCGGCCCGGCGTCGGGTCAGGTACACCCGGTGCGCGTGACAGAGCCCCTGCTCTGGGCATTGCATAATGTGGCCCCGTCCCTCATCCCCAGCTCTCAGACCTGATGTCCTACCAACTCATCCACACCAGTGCAGCGTGCCTGCTCGACGGCCATTCGGCAGGTTACGGCACCGTGGCCAGGTCTGAGCAGATGCCGCAGGCTCTCTGCAAGAAACTGGGAGCGCTGAGTGTATTCCGCGAACCACGCGGCGGCGCACCTGCCAGCGGTCCGCAATTCAGCTACCACATCATCGACCATGGAGGCAGCAGCTGGCATGTGCTGAGCTGTGTACAGCCGGCAGGAGCAGATTATAGCGGACGAGCCTGCCACATAGCTCACCATCTGGTGCTCAGCCAGGAAGAAGTGACAGAGATACTGACAAGTGAACTGCGACCAACCCCTGCGGGCATCTCTCTGGCTCTGCTGAAGCATGGATTCTGGAAGTCCGCCTGGACTGGTCCACCTGCCTACATCACAGGAGAACCTGAACCAAGTCCGGATGATTTACCTCAGGCTGAAGCTCAACCGACCTGGAAAAAGCTGACCGGCCATAAGGCAAACGCCCGGGCATTCTATACGCCTCCCTATGACAGGGAATGCCTGATTACCGTAACTCCCGGCACGCCGGTGCAGGACGTACTGCGACTTTTCCACGAAAGCGACTGGCTGACACATACCCGTGGCTGGGGGGTGAGCTACACGACTGCGGCAGATGATGCAGATACCTTCACTGAGACTCTACGCATGGTGAGCGGGCCTGCCTCGCCCCTCGTGCAGCGAGCCATCCGAACCGGACACCCCGTACTCCACATTGAGCAAGGGCTGGAAATTCCCCTGCCGCCGCCAGAGCCACCGGGCAGTATGCCTGTAACTCCTCAACCGACGGTATCTGCCCACGGCATGCTTCGCACAGTTGCGCGAAGCGTAACTCATTACCACTATACAGAGGAGCCCGACTGGCTGCTCTACGATGTGCGCCCGCCATTCCGGACCAAGCCTCTGGTAGTAGCCGGCAGTTGCAGTGCGCTTGTTGCCGCGCTGCTTACAGCTGCAGTGTTTCTGTATTACCCGGCAGGTTCACCCACGCCCGAATCTCTGGCAAACCAGACCGAACTCGAGACCGAAACCCAGCCGGGCGTTCTGCAGCTTTCATCCCTTCTTACCGAGCCGTATAACCACGATAACGCCCAGGAATTGCTGCGCAGGCTGGCGACCATCCAGGAACGCACACCCGAGGACAGCCTGTTGATGGAAAGCGCATCTCTTATCCTCTCCTCCCAACAAGCCGGAGTCCAGCATGCCGCCAATGTGAAACGCCTCTGCGAATGTGCACGCCTGCTTGGAGTCAAGGATACCGAGCTGGCGGTGCTTTACATGCGAGAAGCTACATACGGGCTCAGCATGGAGGACTGGCAGAAGCAGTTCTCCGGCCAGCAACTCAGCAACTGGCTCGCACTCAAAACAGCAGAGCCGCAGCTGCAGGACCTCATGAAACTGGCCGATCTGCAGGCGTATGCTCCCTCTGCATTACCCGCTCCCAATACTACGGTACTGGCCACAGCGGATACTAGTGAACAAGCATCTCCGGAAGACGAGGAAACTGTGGCTCAGACTGGCCGCGTCTCCCTTATCCCCAGCACTGCCGTTGGTGGTGAAGAGCTGCCTGCTGCTCTCGAATCGGCCATACCGCAGTTGCCATTGTCCATCACCACAGGAACCTATGTGGTATCGTCATTTAACGAAGGCGGCTCACTGCAACCGGCAAAACGGCTCGACCTCAGCCCTGACGGTTACCGCCTGTATATATCACCCACAGATGAAGCAGGCGTATTCAGCCTGACACCCGAGCATAAAGAAGGTAAATCCTCACAGATGCCTGTGGTGTATTTCACAGTGAAAGGAGGTCGGCTCCAAAGCGTCCGCACAAATGACAGCGAAGCCGTGGTAAGTTTCCCTGTACCTGAGAACGAGCAATTCCACACGAATGTGATTCTCGTTCCCTCTTTCGGGATTCCGATTCCGCAAGGCAAAGGCATCACCCTGCCTCCGGCAGCAGATGCAGGACTCGCAATCACTCCGGATATGCTGGAAATACAGTTTACCGCATCAGGGAACAAACAGCCCCGGCTTGTGCTCAGGAAAAAGAAAACATTCCCCTGGGAACTGAACAGAAAGGAGATTGAAACAATTCGATTCTCTCTGTCTTTGCCGGTTCTCACCGGTCACAACAGCGTGCAGGAACAACACTCAAATCAGGTCGGCTATCTCTGGAAAGATGCAGAAGTGACAAAGGAAACCGATTCAAGTACCATTTTCCGCTGCGAGGTGGAAAACCGGCCTGATATACCAAACTGTCTCGAGCAGAGTTTTGAACGCGTAGCCAACACCCCATGCTGCGGCGAAGCTCCGCAACGTGGACAGAACCTCACCCTGGCTAATCTGTATTACATCGTCTGCGCGCTGGCGAATGATAAACTGGGGAGAAGTGAGCGCAATGCGCTGCTGCAACAATATTTCCAGCTCTTCGCAGACCGGAAGAACAATAAGATTCTTAATCAGATTTTTGCTCAGGATACAGCCCTGCAACTCACCTTTGAGGAGGCTACCAAGAAAAGCATCAAGGGCGTAAAAGCCCGCCGCAGCGTATCAAAAATGCTCGAAACCCGTGCCACACGCGACCGGATTCGCACCTTGGTATGCGAAGTTCTCACTCGTTCGCTCATGGCTGCATATACCCAGGAGCAGCAGAGGATAGCCCGGGAAAAGGAGAGCAAGGTGATATTCACGCTGAAACATATCGATATAGGAAACCACGTGGAACTTATCTGGCAGTTCTTCCCGGAATACAGCAAGACAAAATGAGGAAACGCCGCACAGACCCTGTGATGCAGAAATTGCGACGTCTGGTGCATTATGGCCGCCGCAGTGAAGCAGCTTCCCTACTTGAAGAAGCTCTGCGGAGCAATCCCTCGCACACCCGGGCCCGTGAAGAGCTCTCGCGGTATCTTACCAACAGGCCTTTCACCTTTGAGGAAGCCGAGCACGAAGAGCTGAAAAAACTTCTGACTAACTTTCTGGCATCGCCTCAGGAGGTCACCACCATGAGCAAGGGGGCAGCCAAACGCCTGCGCAAACGGGTTGCGCACCTCCAGCATTCGCTCGAGCATTTACTCACTACATCAGAGAAGAATACGCTTCAGCAACTCAGAAAATCCATCTCCCGTGTTCTCCAGAGGCACAGAAAACCTGCGCACGGGGTCATGGTCGCAGTCTTTTCTGCTCTGGGGCTTCTGTTGGCAGGAACAGGAGCCGGGTTCTACCTGTGGTCTAGTTCCGAAAAAGCTGCAGATGAACTCGAGAGGGCCGCGGACCAGCAGCTGCAGAGCAAGCATGCGCTCAATATGCTGCAAATCCATGATACCGGGTTGAACCGTACCATCAACAGGCGGGTGAGCTTCGCCGCTGACCGACTCAGAGCAAATCTGGCAGCCAGAAAACAAAGAAGCCACGAACTGGATGCCATCCTGAAACGTATAGAATCTGGCGAGCAGACCGTGGTGGGTCAGGGAGTACGCCGGCGTGCCGAAATCGAGCGCCGCCTCAGGGATCTGGGCGAAGACGCCATGCCCCTGCGCAACCGCTGGGCTGAGCTCTGCCGCCGTGAGCAGAAGGAACTGAACCAACAGCGCATCTCTCTGGCAGAAGAGCTCATGGCTCCGCTGCCACCGGGAGAACAACTCAGTGGCAATCTTGCAGAAGATATGCAGAAACTGCAGGAACGGCGGAAGGTGCTGCTGCAGCGCCAGAGCATCTTTGATGACGCCGGCGCCACCCTCGAACTTCCGGAAACGCTCATACAGCCCGTGCAGAGCGAGCTTAAACAAGTAAATGCACAACTGAACGACATCACCCAGCTGAAAAACCAGCTGGAGTTGCTTCCCTCTGTGAGGGATTACAAGCAGTTCCGGTCGCAGCTCGAGGCTATGCAAAGCGAGCACTACGTTCACGGAGCGGAGCTGCTCGAAACCCGCCGCTATATTCCTAAAGTCAGCACGCTGCGCGGCATGATGCAGGAACATGGGCAGAACATTCCCGCCGACCTGCTCCAGGCTGCCCGCAAAAGCCTCATCGAAGGAGGCCCTTCTTTCTCTACAGAGTTTCCTGCCACCAAGGAGCAGCTGCACCTGCTGGATGAACTGCTGACGAATACAGCCCTCCGCACCAGACTTATCGAGCTGACGAATAATGGTAAGGAGCAAGCCTTCTCAGAAGAACCACCCGTTATCCGCAATGGCCGCGTATACTTCAAGCGCTCCACACTCGACCCGAACTACGATGCTGCCAGCAGCAACAAGGTCGAGTGGCTTGAGCCTCGAGAAGTGTGGCAGCGGGTGCTTGACCCACGCCCCATATATCGCAAGCTCCACTTGGACAACCGCACCGGCTTTGCCAGCCGGGCAAACATCCCTCAGCTCATTACTACAGTGATGACCATGAATGATGCCGATGTTCCCGTTCTGGCACGAGCCTATGTGCTGCACTATCTGATTAAAATTAACAGCTTGAGCTCGCACGAAATGCTCAGCGGCATGCGCTTTGCCCCCGAAATGCGTGAGGCCGTCGCTTCATTTGAAAAAATAAGGGAGAAATGCGGCATCGAACTCAGCGGCGACTGCTGGCACAAGAATAACATGCTGCTCGGCCAGGAGGAGGAGCTGTACGCACGGTGGTTCAGAAAACACCGAAAGCTGGATTTTGCCGCAGAACTCAGGCAGAATCTCGGCTCGCTGCTGCGCATCACACCCCGCTTCTGTGGCTATGTGAATGAACACGGCAGCGCCGTACTGTTTGAAGAGCCGCGTAAAGGCCAGCTTATCTGGTATCTTTCCGGTTCTACCATGACCACCACTCCATGGGGCAAGGATATGCAAGCGCCCCGTCCGCTATCACCCATATTCTCCATGGAAAAAGCATACTGATATACCCCATGCTTATCGCCCTGCTCTCAGATATACACGACCACACTACCCACCTGCTCCTCGCGCTTCATGCCGCCGAGCAGGAAGGATGCACACATCTGCTGTTCATGGGAGACATGGCTTCTGCATCCACTTTCCGCACGTTGAGAGAAGA
Organism: Akkermansia sp.; assembly: GCA_045125705.1. Taxonomy (GTDB): domain Bacteria; phylum Verrucomicrobiota; class Verrucomicrobiia; order Verrucomicrobiales; family Akkermansiaceae; genus Akkermansia. The sequence goes on from JBGVNQ010000062.1 coordinate 87,706, forward strand.
ATGGAAGCACGGTATTGACCTCGTATTCGGAAATAATGAATACGAACTAGGCGTTTTCAGTCAGCTGGCAGAGACATGGGCTCAGACCACCTTGCATGGAGATGAGGCTGATATATCGCTTGACGGCAGACGCATATACTTCACCCACCTGCCGTGGTCTGCTACAAAGGCTGCAGAAAGCGGCCTGTACGATGCCGTCTTCTTCGGGCACACGCACTGTGCAGAACAGAGGCTCCTCGGCGGCACTCTTGTGGTAAACCCAGGCGAGGTTTACGGCAGACAGGGAGCCCCCAGCATAGGGGTATACGACACCGAAACAAACACAGCCCGTATCATTCCTATATAATGGACTATCTTATATATAATATAGGAGCTCTGCCACGGGAGCTTGAAGACACGGCTCTGTTGACGCCCGATGAGCAGCAGGCAGCTCTGCAGCGTGGCGGGAATTATGCCCTCTTCCGCACGATTCTCCGTCGTGAGCTGGCCAGGCGCACCGGTCTCGCAGCGCAGGATATTTCCATCCGATACTCCGAGCACGGCAAGCCTGAATGCGATGTTCAGCCATTCAATCTTTCTCATTCGGGGGACTGCCTGTGTCTGGCATTCCACCATAAAGCAGTCGGAGTGGATGTCGAGCGCATCCGCCCTCGGAATTTCCAGGCTCTCGCCGAGCGCTTCATGTGTGACGAACAACTAGCAGGTTTTGTCTCGCGCGGATGTCCTGAAACGGAGTTCTTCATCTGCTGGTGTGCGGCTGAGGCCCTGGTGAAACACGCCGGCGACACCATGTGGCATGCAAAGCAGTACCCCTTTGTCTATTATCCCGGACGTATCGAATGCCGATTCGCCGATGCACCTGTCGTTCATCTCTTCACCCCCATGCCCGGCTACCAGGGAGCCGTGGCTTATTCCATAACCTGAAATCAAACATATGTCGAACCTTCCATTACACACTGAAATCATTATCTGGTTTATCATCCTGAGCACCGCTGCATGCATGCTGCTCCCCTTCGGAGGATGGATATGGCGCCGCTGCACACACGCCCTGCCCCCCATTCCGCAATTTCCCGGCAGTACTTTCCCGCATATCTTTGCCTACTTCTACACGGCATTCTTCATCTCTACCTTTGCCATGGGGGCCATCGCCAGCGCTAAAATGCCCCAAGGCACGCCGATAGACGTGATGGATTACGTCACCAGCATCATTGTACAGATTCTTCTCTACCTGCCTTTCCTCATTGTTTATTTTACCTTACCGAAGCGAGATACTCCCGTTGTTTCATTCGGGCACAAATTACTCTGGCTCATCGCAGCGCTCGCAGTAGTCGGCAGCACCGGCTTCATTCTTGATGTTACCGGATTCTCCAAATGGCTTATAGATATCACAGGCTGCCCCGAAAATCAGGATGTCATCGAGACGCTCTCAAAAGGCAGCAACGCAGAAAAACTCATCGTTGCCGTCATGGCAGTGTTTGTTGCGCCCGTTACGGAGGAATGCTGCTTCCGAGGCTTTCTTTATAACATCCTGAAGCGATGGAACACCCCCGTGCTGGCCACCATTTTCTCTGCGCTCATGTTCAGCTCTGTGCACGGTTCCCTCGCGCAGGCAATCCCCCTCTTCGTTTTTGGTGTGGTGCAGTGTATTGCATATGAAAAAGCCCGTTCACTCTGGCTGCCCATCATGATTCATTTCATCTTCAATGCCCTCAATGTAGCGGGTGTTCTTCTCTTCATGCAGGCATGAGTACCACCCCTCTTTCCAGCCTTGGCGAAAACGCAGTTCTCAAACGCCTGCTGGACGGCTTGCCCACCAACCCGGCGCTCCTTGTCGGGCCGGGAGATGATTGCGCCGTCGTTACACGGGATGACGAGTGGGATACCCTGCTCAAAACCGATGTGGTCGTGGAAAGCATGCATTTCACGCCCGATACTGCCCCCGAGCGCATCGGGCGCAAGGCACTTGCCCGCGCTGTATCCGATATCGCCGCCATGGGCGGTATTCCGGAGCACGCCCTCATCACTGTGCTCTGCCACCCTTCCCGCCCCGTTGAACAGCTCGAGGGTATCTACCGCGGCATGAAAGCTCTCGCCGACCGGTTCTCCATTTCCATAGCAGGTGGTGAAACTTCATCCCTGCCGTATGATGGGCTCGTCATCAACGTGGCTCTCACAGGCCGTGTAGAGCATGGGCAGGCCATTCTGCGCTCAGGAGGGCGTCCGGATGATTTACTCTTCGTCACGGGCGTGCTGGGCGGCTCTTTCCCCACAGAGTGGCATCTTGACTTCGAACCCCGCGTAGAGCTCGCCAGAGGCCTCCTGAAGGCCGGTATCCGCCCTTCGGCTATGATGGACCTTTCGGATGGTCTCGGCACCGATTTACCCCGCCTGGCAGCGGCCAGCAAATGCGGTTTTGAACTATGGGAAGAAAAGCTGCCCTGTCGCCCCGGATTTTCGGTTTCGGATGCTGTTTCACACGGAGAGGACTACGAATTGCTCATCGCACTGCCTCCGGATGAAGTGAAGAAACTCGCAAGTACCGCATTTGCAAGTACCTTGCAAAACATCGGCAAATTGGTGCCCGGAAAGTCCACCGAGATACACTCCGGATGGCAGCATTTTAAGTCGTAAAACGCTTAAAAAAGCCCCCTAAAGAGAGTGCTCCCGCACTCTCTTTTTACTTATTCAAATAACGCAACTATATACTTCACAATATTGTATATTAGCAAATTGCGCATTTTAGACACCTTCGTTCCACACCCCTGCCCGAAGCAGCGCCAGAGCGTAACAAAAATATCAAGCAAAGTTAATAATCCGGTAGTGGGATAACAAAAAAAAAATTTTACTGTGGAACGCGCATGGAACACCGCATTCGGGATGCAAGGATGCACCTGCCGCGCAAAAAAAACTTTCTTGGATGAGGTAGGCATGGCATATTGCACCCCGCCCTCCCCAAGCGGGAGGCAAAACGAAACAGAAACCTACGAAACGAGGAAAGTAGAAAAACGATGGAAAAGACGACAAAGGCGAGTGAGGCACTCTGGGGGCAGATCATGGAGGATCTGCGCACCCGTGGCCAGGCGGACGGGTATGCCATCGATTTCATTTCCGAGCTGCGTCTGTTGGAGGATACAGGCGCCAAACTGAGAATCGAGTACCCGCAGGGGTTCATGGTAGCTTGGCTGGAGCTCAGCTACAGCGAATATATAGTAGAAGCAGCAACCAACGTGCTGGGTGCTACCCGCGAACTTGAGTTCGTGGAAGCCGGCAGCGAAGTAAAAGCTGAAGAGATAAGCCCCGCCCCTGTCGCCGTGCAGGAGCCCGAGATCATCCAGCGTCCTGCCCGCCGCACCGCAACACGCAGCTCCCGCACTACCAAGTTCCAGACCTGCCTGAACGATGACTACACTTTCGAGAACTATGTGGTGGGCTCCAGCAACCATTTTGCCTACGCCGCCGCACAGGCTCTCGTGAACAATGACGAGCGCATTTTCAACCCGCTCTTCATCTATGGCAACTCCGGCATGGGCAAGACCCACCTGCTGCACGCTATCGGCAACGCTCTCCGTGCCCGCAAGCCCAATGTGCAGGTGCTCTATGTGACCAGCGAGCAATTCACTAATTCTTATATTGAGGCAATCCGCAAGCGTGGTGATGACCTTGAGGCATTCCGCCGCAAGTACCGCAAGGTAGATGTGCTGCTGATTGATGATGTGCAGTTCATGGCCCGTGCCGACAGAACACAGGAGGAATTCTTCCACACCTTCAATGCGCTGTTCGAATCCGGCAAACAGATAGTGCTCTCCGCAGACTGCCCCGCCAGCCAGATTACCAGCATGAACGACCGCCTCAAGACCCGCTTCTCTCAGGGCATGACGGTGGAGCTCACAGCCCCCTGCTACGAGATGCGCATGGCCATCCTGCGCCAGAAGATGCTCAAGTGGAAGCAGAACCTGCTTTCTGATGAAGTGGTCGAGTTCCTCGCCCGCAACATCACCCAGTCTGTGCGTGCTCTGGAAGGCGGCCTCATCCGCACCAGCGCCTTCGCTTCCCTCACGAACTGCAGCCCCACCATTCCCTTCCTGCGTGAAAAGCTGGCAGACCTCATGAGCAAGCGTGCCACCACCGGCATTTCCATTGCAGACATCCAGAAGCGTGTGGCCGATGAGTTCGGCCTGCGTCTGGAGGATATCAATGGCCGCCGTCGCACCGCTGCCATTGCACACTCCCGTCAGGTAGCCATGTTCCTTGCCCGCCGCCACACCTCGTCCTCTCTGCAGGATATCGGCGCAGCCTTCGGCGGCCGTGACCACGGCACCGTGCTTCACGCCATGCGCACCATCGAGGAGAAGCTGCGCGAGGATTCCGGCCTCCGCGAGGTGATTGACCGCGTCTCTGCCGCGTTTGCGTAACTGTTTCTTCACCTGTTGTCAGGAAAAGATATTTTTCCTATAAGGAAAGTATATTTTCCCTTGACAACAGGTGAACTGTTATTATAGAATAAGGACACGTCTATGATGAGGATTTCTACAAAGGGCCGTTACGCCCTTCGAATTATGTTGGATCTGGCGCAGCATACTGACCAGGGCCCCGTGGCTCTGCGCGAAATTTCCGAGCGTCAGAAAATCACTCCCAAGTACATGGAAAGCATCATGTCGCTCCTGCTGCGTGACCAGCTCGTTCAGAGCCTGAGAGGCAAGGCTGGCGGCTACAAGCTGACCAAGACCGCGGACAAGTATAATCTGTACGAGATTCTCAGTTCTGCAGAAGGCGGGCTGGCTCCTGTGCATTGCCTGTCTATGGATGAAAACGACTGTCCGATTCGCCAGACCTGCCTTACCATCCCGGTGTGGGAAGGCCTTCACAAGGCGATTGAAGACTACCTGTCCGGCATATCTCTCCAGACCCTTATTAACCAAGGCTCAACCTGCGTATAATGAATCCTTATACAACATCTCTTTTTGTGACGCCCGCTATTGTCTGCACAATGGCGGCGTCGTGTGTTATGGCATCTGAAATCAATGCTGCTGACTACGGTGTAGTTCCCGGCTCGAAAGACAACGGGGCAGCTATGCTGAAACTCATCGATGCAGCACGAACCCAGGGGACAACCCGCATCAGATTTGCACCGGGCGAATATCACTTTCATGCAGAAAGTGCCCTGCCCATGAATCTTTTCATCTCCAATCACGACCAGCAGGACGTTCACCCTGTGGCCGTGCCTCTGGTAGATTTAAAAAATCTGGAACTGCGAGGCAAGAAGACAAAGTTCATCTTCCACGGCAAAATGCTTCCTTTTGTGCTGATGGATTGTCAGAACGTGACAATCAGCAATATCAGCATCGATGCCGCGGAGCCATTCTCCTCCGAGGGCCGCATTGTTGAAATCAAGGATGGCAAAACCACGTTGAAACTCAGCCCTTCAAGCCGATACGCCGTGGAAGGAGGTCAATTTCTTCTCACCAATAACGGCCGCAGGGACAAGGTGCAGTGTATTCTTGCCTTCAAGGCAGATGGCCGCATGGTGCCCACCGGCAAATCCGGTGACATGGGCTGGTATGCCGCGGCAGAACAACTCTCCGGTAACCGCGTACGTTTTGCCGAGGACGCTAGCCTCAAAGGTCTTTCCGTAGGCGACACTCTCGTGCTGCGCAGCTACTACCGCCCGCATCCCGGCATGCTGCTCTACCGCGCCAAGGACACCACACTGAAGAACGTGGTTTTCCACGATAGCCAGGGCATGGCTCTCATAGCCCAGCGCAGCGAGAATATCACCATCCGTGGCGGTGGCTGCATCCGCGCCAAGGGGCGTATGCACACCACCGCGGCTGATGCCACGCACTTCTCCAACTGCCGAGGCCATATCAGTGTGCAGGGTGCCACCTACGAGGCCATGATGGACGACGCCATCAACGTGCACGCCACCTGTCTCGGCATCACCGAGGTGGAATCCTCCCGCACCTTCGTTGCCCGCTATATGCATGGCCAGGCATACGGCTTTGAAGTCATGGAACCGGGCGAGCAGCTGCAGTTCATCCACGGCCCCACGCTGGAGCTTAATCCCCAGCTGCGCAAGGTGGAGAGCGTGGAATTCATCGACCCACGCCATGTGCGCGTGACGCTCACCGAAGATATTCCTGCAGGCATCGGCGAGGGCGACGCCATAGAGAACGCCGACTGGCACCCCAGCGTGGATTTCAGCCACAACACGGTGCGCCACAACCGCGCACGCGGTGCGCTCTTCACCACCCCGAAACCCGTGCGCGTCATCGACAACCACTTCGACCACACCCACGGCTCAGCCATTCTGCTGGCGGGCGATGCCCAGGGCTGGTATGAAAGCGGTGCCTGCCAGGATGTCCTCATCAAGGGCAATGTATTCCGCCACGGGCTCACCGGTCTCTACCAGTTCACCGATGCACTCATCGCCATCTGCCCCGAGGTGCGCAAACCTGGTGAGCAGAAGCAGCGCTACCACCGCAATGTGCGTATCAAAGGTAACCAGTTCATCACCCACAGGGTACCCCTGCTCTCTGCCATCTCGGCCGAGGACGTGACCTTCACGGGGAACACCATCAAATACCGCGATATCTATCCTGCCCAGTCCGAAGGTCGTCCCTATATCATCAAGGAGGCCTGCGGCACCATGAAACTGCAGGAAATCAAGTAAATGCGATACTTCATCGCCATCAACCTCATCATCTGCGCCGGGATTGGCTATGTTCTCAGGAACGCCAATCCCGGCGAATCCTGTAATGCCGAGGGAATCGAGCATCTCCGCAACACCTTCCCTCATTTTGCCATAGCCTACACGCTGCTCATGCTGTTTGCATTCCGTCGCAAATCATCGCTGCTTATGCTGCTGGCCGGTGTAGCCCTCTGGCGTCCCCTGGCTCTGACATGGGGCTGCGTCTGCGGGCATGAAAGCTACTCATGGCTTCCCCTGCCGCTGGCGTTTCTCGTTCTGCCTCCGCTCGGCATGGCCTATGCTTACGCCGGAAAGAACAGCGATTTCGCCTGCTGCATCATCTATCTTCTCGCGCTGCTTCCCGCCCTGTATTTTCTGCTATGAACGCAGTCAATACACGCAAAGGTGATATGATTCTCTACCATATTGCCGTCATTGTGGTCGATTGGGCTTGAAAATTCGAGCGATTGGGTGTATAAGGCGCGCATGTCAACGCACGTACGCACACGCTTTGCTCCGTCGCCCACCGGATACCTGCACATCGGTGGAGCCCGTACCGCTCTGTTCAATTACCTTTTCACCCGCAAGATGGGTGGCACTTTCGTGCTGCGCATTGAAGACACCGACCAGGAACGCCATGTGGAAGACGCCATGAAGGCCATCTTCACCGGCATGAGCTGGCTGGGTCTGGACTGGGATGAAGGCGAAGGCAAGGGTGGCGCATTTGCCCCCTACTTCCAGAGCCAGCGCAAGGATATCTACGACCGCTACTTCCAGAAGCTCGTGGACATGGGTCGTGTGTACGAATGCCCCGCCCCCAACAAGCGCGACAAGAACGGCGATGAAATCCCCGGCACCAGCGAGGGTACCGTGTGGCGTTTCCGCTTCAAGCGCGAGGGCGTGATGACTCTGCATGATATGGTGTGCGGCGATATCTCCGTGGACTACAACAATGAGGACATCAACCCCGACATGGTGGTCAAGCGTACGGACGGTTCCTACATCTTCCACCTGGTGAACGTGGTGGACGACATCGAGATGCAGATTACCCACGTCATCCGCGGCGAGGACCACATCATGAACACCTTCAAGCACCTGCAGCTTTTCGACGCCTTCGGCGTGGAGCCGCCCGTGTATGCCCACATCCCGCTGATTCAGAACCCCGATGGTTCCAAGATGAGCAAGCGCGACGTAGGCGCCCAGCTCGGCAACTACCCGGAGGAAGGCTTCCTGCCGGATGCCGTGGTGAACTTCATCGCTCTGCTCGGCTGGAGCCCCAAGAGCGATGACGAGGTATTCACCAAGGACGAGCTCATCAACCTTTTCTCCCTGGAGAATGTGAACCGCGCTGCCGCAAAGTTCGACATCACCAAGTGCAAGTGGATGAACCAACAGCATATCATGCGCCTGGCTCCCGAGAAGTTCGTGGAGCTTGCCCTGCCGTTCTGCACCAAGGCCGGTCTGGAGGATACTTCCCAGCTGCGCGAGGTGCTTCCCTCCGTGCAGACCAAGGTGCAGCTGCTCAGCGAAACTCCCGCCTGGGTGAAGTGGGTGCAGGTGCTTGAGTACGAGGAGGAATCCATGGCCAAGCTGCAGGAGAACGCCCGCGAGATGCTCGCCCTCCTCACAGAGGAATTCAAGGGGATCGAGGATTGGAGCGGCGAGGCTGCCTTCCAGCTCATCAAGCCGCTGGCCAAGGCCAACGGCGTGAAAGTGGGCGCCATGATGTTCCCGCTGCGCATGGCTCTTACCGGTTGCCACGCCGGTCCCGGCATCGATGTGGTCATGCAGTCGCTTGGCCGCGATGAGGTGCTGCGCCGCATCGAAATCTTCCCCTGCTGATTTTCATCAGATTCTGCAGCCCATGCGCACCATCGATTTCGATTACCACCTGCCTGAAGAGCTGATTGCCGACCGCCCGCTGGCGGATCGCGCCGCCAGCCGCATGCTGGTGGTGCACCGCGATACCGGGCTCATCGAGCACCGCCATTTCCATGATATCATGGAATATGTGCAGCCCGGTGACCACTTTGTGCTCAACAATACCAAGGTGGTGCCTGCCCGCTATTTCAGCAACGACGGCAGCATCGAACTGGTGCGCGCAGGGCTGGCGCAGGAACTCGTGTGGAAATGCCTGGTGCGCCCGGGCAAGAAGATGAAGGTAGGCCGCACCGTGCAGGTGGGTGATGCCACGGGCACGGTGGAGAGCATCGATGATGAAGGCTACCGCTACATCCGCTGGGATAAGTTCGTGGACCCCGAGGTCTATGGCCGCCTGGCCCTGCCGCACTACATGAATCGCGAAAGCGAGCCTGCGGATAAGGAGCGCTACCAGACGGTGTATGCCGAACACGAGGGCGCCATCGCCGCGCCCACGGCAGGTCTGCATTTCACCCCCGAGATTCTCGAGAGTCTGCCACACAGCTTTGTGACCCTGCATGTGGGTGTGGGCACCTTCCGCCCCGTGAAGGTGGAAAATGTGGCCGACCACCACATGCACCGCGAGAGCTTCGTGATGCCGCAGGGCACGGCAGATGCCATTGCCGCCGCAAAGCGAGTAGTAGCCGTGGGCACCACCAGCGTGCGCGTGCTGGAAACACTGGCTACGCGCCATGGTACCCCCCTGCCCGCTGTTTCCGGCGACACGGATATCTTCATCTACCCCGGTTATGAATTCAAGACGGTGGGCGCCTTGCTCACCAACTTCCACCTGCCGCAGAGCACGCTCATCATGCTGGTGTGCGCCTTTGCGGGCAAGGAGCTCATCATGGAAGCCTACCGCCAGGCCGTGGAGCAGCGCTACCGCTTCTTCTCCTATGGTGACTGTATGCTGATTGTCTGATTCCGATGAATCCTCTTGCCAGATTATACAACTTCAAAGGTAAACTGAGCCGCCGCGATTTCCTCGTGTACTGGCTCTGGGTATTCCTGCTGCCGAAGGTCTGGCCCTTCATCGCAGGGCTGGGCAATTACCTGATTTTCGGTGCAGATATCAAGCCTGTGGAAATCGCAGGCGGATTTGCTGTATCCTTCACGGTGCACCTGCTCCTCATGAGCTTTTTCCTCGGTGCCATCTGGCGCCGCATGAATGACATCGGCTTTGCCATGTGGCCCAAGCTGCTCATCTGTGCCCTGCCCGTTGCCATCTGGCCGCCCTTCGGCTGGATTCTCCAGCTCATCATGGTTCTCCTTCCTGGGCGGAGACAGGAGTCTGGGAATGATAATCGGGACTAAAAGTCCCGTGCTCCGAATAGAAGAATCGGGGGGCGGCTCGCAAAATCACCAGCGCAGCTTGGCGCGGAGGCGGGCGGCGTAGTCGCTGCCGGGGAGATTCAGCAGGTGCAGCGGGTTCGGGGCTTTGCGGATGCGCAGCGTCTCGTTGAGGACGATAGGATAGGTGTTGCGGCCATCCAGTGAGAAAATGAGCGATTCGCCGGCGCGGCCACGGCGTTCACGGGGTCGCAGGGTAATCTCCACCGAATCGGGCAGCACAATCGGGCGGCTCGTAAGGCTGTGCGGGCAAATCGGGGTGAGACAGGTCACACCGGCCGTGGGCCACATGAGCGGGCCTCCTGCCGACATGGAATAAGCCGTAGAGCCCGTGGGGGTGGCCACCAGGATACCGTCAGCGTGGTAGCGGTTCAGCAGTTTGCCGTCCAGCTCCACATCCACGTCAATCATCTTGCCCGTCTGGGCACGGGTAAGGGAAAGCTCATTCAGCGCATAGAATCGGCGCTCGGCCTCCTCGCCGGCGGCATCGAACTTGCGCACCTCGAGCATGGAGCGTTCGTCTACTTCGTAGGAACCTTCGGCCAGAGCCTGCACCAGCTGCTCAATCTCATCGCGGCCACAGGCACTCAGAAAACCCAGGTGGCCCATGTTGATGCCGCCCAGTATAGCCCCTGTGCTGCTGGCCCCCAGTGCAGCGGAAAGCATGGTGCCATCGCCGCCAAGGCAGAGAATCATCTCGGGCTTTCCGAGTACCGGGTCATTCACCGTGTTGCGTCCCAGCTCGTAGGCATTCAGCCCCGCAGCAGCGCAGGCATCCATGAGCCTCTGCAAGGCCAGAAGACAGTGCGCTGAACGCGTGGGCGAAAGAATACCGATGGAGCCGGGCGTTTTCACGGGAACGGAGATGGATTAGCGTTGTTCGCGGACAATCTCGGTGCCGATACCCTCGGGCGTGAAGATTTCCAGAAGAAGCGTGTGGCGCAGGCGGCCATCGATGAAGTGAACCTTGCGCACACCGGCATTCAGGGCATCCACTGCGCTCTTCACCTTGGGAATCATGCCGCCGGAAATCACGCCCTGCTCGATAAGCTCGAAAGCTTCCTTGCGGTTGATACTCTGGATGATGGTGCTGGGGTCGCTCGGGTCGTTCATGAGACCGGGCACGTCGGAAATATACACCAGTTTCACAGGCTTCAGCTCGCGGGCCAGAGCCGCAGCGGCCAGGTCGGCATTCACATTCAGCGACTGGTTGGTGCCCAGCTCGCGTGCCAGCGGAGAAATCACAGGCGTGAGCTGCAGCGAAAGCGCCTCCTGCACGCGGGAAAGCTGGCAGCCAATGACGCGGCCCACCATGCCGATGTCCACGGGATTGCCGTCGGCGTCCTTCTCCATGAGCTTCTCGCCCACGAACACATTGGTGCCGGGAATACCCACAGCCTTGCTGCCGTGGTCACGCATCATCTCCACCAGACCGGGGTTGATGGTGCCGCTCAGCGTGCGCTCCACGATGTCGATGGCCTCGGGCGTGGTCACGCGCAGGCCGTTCACAAAGCGTGCTTCCAGACCGGCATCCACCATGGCCTTGGAAATAGCCTTGCCGCCGCCGTGCACCACCACGGGATTCAGGCCCATGATTTCCATCACCACGATATCGCGCATGAGCGACTTCACCAGCTCGGGGTTATCCATGGCAGAGCCGCCGAACTTGATGAGGATGGTCTGGTCGCGGTAGGCCTGCAGATACGGCAGAGCCTCGATGAGAATGTCAGCCTTGGAAATCTCCTGGTCCGGGGTAACAACCTTGCGAATGGGAATCATGGTCAGATATAGCGTTTGATTTTGAAGATGATGAGGGGCAGCGCGCCGGAAAGCACCATGAGCACCAGGGATACCCATACGCCCCAGTCTGTGTTCAGGAACGGAATAAACTTGAAGTTCATGCCGAACATGCTGGCAATGAGCGTGGGCGGCAGGAACACCACGCTCATGATGGTGAACACCTTGAAGATATCATTCTGCTCAATGTTGATGAGGCCGAGCACGGCATCGAGCATGAAATTAATCTTGTTCGACAGGAAGGCGGCGTACTCGGAAAGCGAGTTCACGTCTCGGGAAACCGAGCGCAGCGGCATGTAGAGGTTATCCTCGCCCACACAGCTTTCCTCGTTGCCCGCATAGGTGATGAGGCGCAGAAGGTTCACCAGGGCATCGCGCTGGCGGGTGATGAGGTCACCCACTCGGCCCAGCTCTTCCAGTGCATCGCGCAGGTCATCGGTATCGGGGTCCTCCACCTTCTGCTTGCGGCGGGTGTGGTGCGTGCCGAATACCTTCTTGGAAAGCGTATCAAGGTCCGTACCGAATCGTTCCAGCACGTCAGCCTGGCGATCCACCAGCGTCTCTAGCAGACCGATGAACACGAGGTCGCGGTTGGTCTGGTTCATGCGCAGCAGCTGGTGCGAGAACACGCGGAAAGAGTACGAATCCGTGTGGCGGATGGTGATGAGCACCTTGCTCTTCAGAATGAAAGTGATTTCCGAGATGATGGGTTCATCCGTTTCCACACGGGAAAGCACCGTGGTGGTCATGAATCGGCCGCCGTCCTCGCAATACAGTCGCGAGGTGGCCTCAATTTCTCGCATCTCGTCCTTGGTGGGCATTTCGATGCGGCAGAGCGATTCGGCATACCGCAATTCCTCCGCATCAGGAGTCAGCAGGTCAATCCAGAACACATCGCCTCGGCGGTCTTCCTGTTCTTCCAGGCCCACCGTGCGGGCAATCCCATTCTCCGTCTGCGTGTATATGCGAATCATTTTCCTGGGAGGGGGTGTGATTTCGGTTCTCCACGGCACCCACGCGCGCCGTGGTCTGATACTGCCACATTTTGCAGCAAAAATCAAGCCAAAAGCCTCACAGCGCCCTCATTCGCCGGCATTTCATTCGAAGCAAAGGGACATTAGTCCCTTATCAGGCATGTTTACGGGACTTCCGGCTTCGGCCTTCGGTCTACGCCGTGACAGGAAAGTCCCGTGCTCCGAAACGCACACTCACGGTATAAAGCGCCAGCTGCCCTGCTGCACGAGGGTGTCGAAGGATGCTCTGGCGTTTGCCTCGCCGCGTTCCTCGGCCATGCGGAGGTAGACCTTGGCGCGGGCGGGGTCTGCCTTGCGAGAGGCATTGCCCAGGTGTGCGATGACGGCCATGAGCGTGTAGCACTGGGGTACGCCAGCAGAAGCAGCGGCTGTTAGGGCAGAGAGAGCCTTGGACATATCGGCCTCCACTCCTGTACCGTTGAAATACAAATCAGCCAGAGCCATGTTGGCATAAGGCACGCCGGCATCCACCAGCTGGTGCAGAATCTTCACGCCACGCGCGGCATCCGGCTGGCAGCCGCGCCCCACCGCCAGGCAATAGCCGAAGGCCACACCACCACGCGGGTCACCCGCATCGGCAGACATGCGGTAAAGCTCGAAAACACGCTCAGGGGCATATTTCTCCGGCTGGTGGTGCAGCTCACCTGCCAGCGGAAGCAGCGCGGGGGTGTACCCAAGCAGCACCGCGCGCTGGAACAGACGGATAGCGCCCTCTGTATCAGCCTTGATGAACTCGCGCAGCTCGGCAGGCACCTGGGCATCGGGCAGCATCAGCGATGCCATCTGCGCCAGTGCCTCGGGGTGGTCACGCTCCACGGCCAGCTTCAGGAAATCGTAGCCGAGGGAGAGCTTGCCTTCCTGCAGGTAGTACAGGCCCAGCGCGCAGGCAGCACCCGGACTGCCGTGCGAAGCTGCAAACGTCAGCCACTCCTGGCTCTTTGCCTCATCGGTCTGAGCAGTAAGCGCCGAGAGGAACTCCTCTACAAAGAAATTATTCTTCTTCAGTTCCGAGGCCACTGCTGCCCCCGTGGCACCTTCCTTTTCCAGACGTCCGGAAAGCAGGAGATAGGCCGCGCGGGCACGGACACTGCCGGCGGCACAGGCCTTCATGAGGTGCTTCATGCCTTCCTTCTCATCGGCCTCAGCCCCCACGCCGCTGCCGCAGAGGTGGGCCATCTCCACCACCGCTGGGATGTAGCCCGAGGCAGCAGCCTGTTCCATGGCCGCCCGCAGCTTCTGCACAGCCGGGGCCGTTGCCAGATTCGTCACCTGCGCATTCAGCTGGCGCAGCATCTGCCCCGCCGTCCAGGTCAGCGCCACAGGATGCCCTGCATCCGCAGCCTCGCGCATCAGGCGGAAATAAGCCTGTTCATCTCCCCCTGTGGCATCCAGCACCGCCGTAACCACAGGGCCCAGATTATCACTCTGCGCCTTCTGCACCGCATCCAGCGCCGCACGGCAGGCCGCCCCGGCATCGGCCACCTGAGCAGAAACGGGACACAACACCAGCGGCAGGAGATAAAGGAACTTGTTCATGCTCCCCATTCTATCTGTAAACACTCGCACATGCAAGCTGTTAGTGCATCATTCAGCTGATTGTTGGAGAAGTTATCGTGTGAATGGAAGATTAGCCTAAGCGTTGACATAATGAGAGAGGCCGATCGGAAACTCCGAGTTTGTCGAGCAGAAGTTTTTATTCGGAGCGGGGGACTTCAGTCCCCCCAATGCTTATATTTTCGGGACTAAAGTCCCGTGCTCCGACAGATATGCACCCCGCCAATTGCCGATTTGGTGTGCTGAATATCACGTACCAACGCGTAAAATAGCCACAAAATGCACAAAACCGGAACGGATAGCTTTTGACATTCCATTCATTTCCTGCTACACTTCCCGGCAAAACGCACAATTTCAAAAGCTGTGAGCAAGAACAAACGCACTGAACTCAACATCGGCACCCACTCCCGTGGTCTGTGGGTCCTCAGCCCTCTGCTGGTCTTCTTCGTCCTTTACCTCGCTACCTCCATCGTGGTGGGCGATTTCTACAAGATGCCCGTCACCGTGGCTTTCATGGCTGCCTGCACCTGGGCCTTTGTGGTCTGCCGTCCGCGCCGCTTTGCGGAGCGTATCGAGCGCTTCTCCCGCGGTGCCGCCCACAGCAACATCATGATGATGGTGTGGATTTTCGTGCTCGCCGGTGCCTTCGCCCAGTCTGCCAAATACATCGGTTCGGTCGATGCCACGGTGAACCTCACCCTCTCCCTGCTCCCCGCCAACATGGTGCTGGCAGGCGTGTTCCTGGCTGCCTGTGTTATTTCGCTTTCCATTGGCACCTCCGTGGGCACCATCGTGGCGCTCATGCCTGTGGCTGTGGGGCTTGCCGACAAGGCCGGTGCCGACCTCGCACTCATGGCCGGCGGCGTGATTGGCGGTGCCTTCTTCGGCGACAACCTCTCCTTCATCTCCGATACCACCATCGCCGCCACCCGCACCCAGGGCTGCGCCATGAACGATAAGTTCAAGGCCAACTTCCGCATCGTCTTCCCTGCCGCCCTGCTCGTGCTCGCCATCTATGTGGCCCTCGGCTGGAACCTGGCGCCCGTGGAAGTACCGCAGGAGACCGCCTGGCTCAAGGTCATGCCCTACCTGCTCGTGCTCGGCACCGCCCTCTGCGGCATGAACGTCATGAAGGTGCTCATCCTCGGTCTGGTATCCACCGGGCTGGTGGTGTGCATCGAGCCCGGCTGCCAGCTCATGGACTGGGTCAGCGCCATGGGCAACGGCATGACCGGCATGGGTGAGCTCATCATCGTTACCCTGCTCGCTGCTGGCATGCTCGAGCTCATCCGCTTCAACGGCGGTCTGGAATACATCATCCGCCACCTCACCGCCCACATCCGCGGCACCCGAGGCGCAGAAATCAGCATCGGTCTCATGGCCGCCCTTGCCAACTTCTGCACCGCCAACAACACCGTGGCCATCGTGGCCGTGGGCAACATCGCCCGCGGCGTGGCAGAGAAATACGGCATCGCCCCTGCCCGCTCCGCCAGCCTGCTCGATACCTTCTCCTGCGTGGTCCAGGGCATCCTGCCCTATGGCGCCCAGCTCCTCATGGGCTCCGCCCTCGCCGGCCTCACCGCTTTCTCCATCATCCCCCACCTCTTCTATCCCTTCGTCATGGGCATTTCCGCCTTCGTCTTCATCATCTTCGGCTTGGCAAGGAAGAAGTGAATTTTGGATGTTGAATCTTGAATGTATCAATTTCGCGCGGGCCTTCGCCCGCGCCTTTTTTTCATTTTTCATTTTTCATTTTTCATTTTTCACTTTTAACCATTCACTCCAACGCCGTCATTCTGAGTTTCCAGAACTCCATGGCGGAGCGGCGGGAAATGCCGCGGAGGTTGATATAGCGGCTCATCAGGAGCCGCTGGTCGCGGTGCCCCATGCTCAGCTGAAGGGCGGTCATATCCTTCCGGGCTTTGATGAAATAGCTCGCATAGGTGTGCCGCAGCACATCGGGCACCCACTCGGAGAAACCGGCCTCGCGGCGTAGCGCCTGCCAGCGCTGCCGCCAGTTCGGCGGGCAGATACGCCCGCTGCCGCGGTTCTCGCGCAGCAGATGCAGCAGCGGTGCCGATATCGGAATGCGCCGCGCCCCGCCCGTCTTGCTGTGGCGGCCGGCGAGACAGATTTCGCGCTCCTCCAGGTCAATATCCTGCCATTGCAGGCGCGTCACCTCCTGCGGGCGCACCCCGGCGTGCAGCATGAGCCCCAGCGCGGGCAGTGCCGCGCGGTGCGGTTTGCGTCGCGCCGTTTCCACCAGCTGCCGCACCTCGTGCAAGGGGAGCGGCACAATCTCCTTCTCCTGCACCACAGGAGCATCCACCAGCTGCAGCGGATTCTCCGAGCACCACCCACGGCGCCGCCCCACACTGAACACCCCCGACAGGATAGCCCTCGCCTTCCGCTGCTGGCTGGGCGTGGGATAAGCTATCTGCAGCGCCTCGCGGCAGTCCTGCGGCGTCAGCGAGCGCAGCGATTTCTCCGCCAGCCCCGGCACCGCCCGCATCAGGCGCCTCATATAGTAAGCGATATCCGACTGCGTCCGCGCCGCGCGATGCTGCTTCACCTGCCTGGTATAGGCCACCGCTTCGGCAAATGGCACACTCTGCTCCTCCTTCTTCAGCGCCTCAGTCCCCAGCACCACCGCCCGCCGGCAGCGAGCCATATCACCACATCCATCCACCAGTTCCAATACCAGCCGCGCCGCCGCAATCAGCGGCAAACCACTCTGCTTCAGGAGGTAAATTGCAATTTCAGTCTCTTTATTTTTCATACGCATTGACTATGGGGAGCAAGGAAAATTCACGTTTTGCCCCAGTTTTTAACAGAAAAAGAGCAAAAAGCAGTAATTTTGAAGCCGACGGTATACCTTTCCACGTTGTAACGCGTTCCGTACCCACAAAAAGAAGTCCCGTCAGACGGCAGATGGTAGGCTGGGCGTAGGGCTTCGAGCCTCAAAGCGAGCGTTGACATAATTAGCCCATCAGCGACAAAACGGCAATTGGCGAGCCGTAGGTGAGCGGAATTCTGAGCCCACGGAGTGGGCGAAAGATGAAAGGCAGGGGTCAGCCCGCTACGCGGGCGCAGCCCCTGCAATAACAAAAAGTTGAACGGAGCCCGTGAAACGGGTGACAGAACAAAGGCAATGCGTTAAGCCACCGCTCTGTCACCCACTCCGTGGGCTCTGATTATTTTTTTTGTGCCAGCCGGGGCTGCGAGCGCTGACGCGCTCTTACCCCGGCCTACTATCTTTCGCCCACATTCGTGGGCTCAAAATTCCGCTCCGCTAACGCTGCGCAAACTGCTCCAACTCGGAACACCAATTATGCCAACGAGGAGGGTAACTATTTTTGCACCTGCTTCTATGCCTTCACGTCCCCATAGTCAATGGGTAGTAAGATACCAGCACCAACATGGATGCCTGGATTAAGACCCTGATTACCCAAGGAGACGTACTATTCAAAAAGACAGCCGAGCTGATGCAGGCTGTACTCATTGCCCGGCTTGAAATCATCGGCAAGCAGCCCGTCGAGGATTTTCCCCGACTATTCCTTGAGCTTCTGGATATTCAGGACTCATCCATCTACGGCCGCGTACAACAGGCCTATGACCGCGCGCACCAGGGCCAAGCGGTCAACGTGCGTGTGAATGATCGCCTGACGCTCTATTTTTCTCAAGGCTGCCGCACCCCCGGGCCCGATACTTCCACCCTGTACACCATCGGGGTGAGCGATTCTGCCCTGCTCGTGCAGGTGAACCATCCCGAGCCGGTGGCGGCATTCATCTCCACCCACGAGCAGCTGCACGAAAACGGCGCTGCGCTCTTCTGGCTCTTCGGCTGGGAAGAAGTCCGCCGGCGACTCGATGAATTCCTGAGCACCTTCAGCGAAACCATGGATCCCGCCAACCCGCCGGCCATGAAAGGTCCCCTTTCCTACACCACCTACGCCCACCTGCTCCCCACCCACCTGCGACCCCTCAATGAGCTGGAGCAGCGGCTCATGGATGAATTCACCTCAGCAACTGATTTTTCCCGACTCTGAATCCCAACACACAGCTATGGAGGACGATAAAATTTACCAGGTAGGCACGAATATTCAGGAAAAGGCCACCGTCATTTGGAATGTGGCTAACGCGATATTCGGCATTTTCAAACCGCACGAATACGGCAAGGTCATTCTGCCCATGACCGTCATCAAGCGCTTCCACGACTGCCTTGCGGCCACGCATGCGGAGGTGCTGGCGGCGCATGAAAAGCACGCCGCCCTGGCCCCCGGTGCGCTGGATATGATGCTCATGCGTGCATCCGGATACAAGTTCTATAACACCAGCAAGTTCACCTTTGAAACGCTGATTGCCGACCCGAACAATATCGAGGCCAATTTCCGCAACTTTCTGGCGGGCTTCTCCCGCAACGTGCAGGACATCCTCAGCAAGTTCCGCTTCGAGGACCAGCTCAACACGCTGGTGGAGCACAACGCCCTGTTCCTCGTAGTGCAGGAGTTTGCCTCGCCCAAGGGCTATCTGGGGCCGGATAAAATCAGCGCAGTGGACTGCGGCTACATCTTTGAGGAGCTGGTGCGTAAGTTCTCCGAATCCTACGCCGAGGAGGCGGGTGCTCACTTCACGAGCCGCGATATCATCTACCTGATGACCGACCTGCTGCTCAGTGGCTCCACACACGGTGATGCCAACGTGACGGTGTACGATATGACCATGGGCACCTCGCAGATGCTCTCGTGCATGGAGGAGCGTATCCACGCGCTCAATCCCACCACGCCCGTGACCTGCTGCGGACAGGAGCTCAATGGCGAAACCTACGCCATCGCCAAGTCCGATATGCTCATCCGTGGCGGCGACCCCGATAACATGCGCTACGGCAACACGCTGTCCGATGACCAGTTCGGCGGCTACAAGTTCCGTTACATCATCTCCAATCCTCCTTTCGGTATCGACTGGAAGCGAGAGAAAAAGGTGGTGGAGGATGAGCACGCACGTGGAGAGGCGGGTCGCTTCGCCCCCGGTCTGCCCAAGATTTCCGACGGCCAGCAGCTCTTCCTGCTCAACGGCCTCTCCAAGCTCGACGATGAAGGCCGCATGGCTATCATTCAGAACGGCTCGCCTCTGTTCAACGGTGATGCGGGTAGCGGCCCCTCCGAAATCCGCCGCTACATTCTGGAGCACGACTGGCTGGATGCCATCGTGCAACTGCCCAATAATTCCTTCATGAACACCGGCATCGCTACCTATGTGTGGCTGCTTGCCCGCAACAAGCCTGAGCACCGCCGCGGCAAGGTACAGCTTATCGATGCGTCCCATTGCTTTGAGCCGCGTCGCAAATCCATCGGTGATAAGCGCAATGACATCACAGGTAACTGCCGCCAGCTCATCATGCAGGCCTATGAAGCCTTTGAACACGATGCCGTCTATGGTGACCCCGAAGGCATCTACTGCGAGAGCAAGGTGTTCGATACGCAGGAGTTCGGCTACTACAAGATTACCGTGGAGCGCCCCCAGCTCGATGAAGCGGGCAATATCATCAGGAAGAAAGGCAAGCCCGTGGCGGATAAATCGTTGCGCGACACGGAGAACGTGCCCATGACCGAGGACCTCGCCACCTATATGGAACGCGAGGTGCTGCCCTACGTACCCGATGCCTGGGTAGACGACAAGGCTACCAAGGAGGGCTACGAAATCCCCATGACCCGCTATTTCTACAAGTATCAGGCACCTGAGGCAGCCGATTCCATTGCGGCACGTATCTCCTCACTGGAGGCTGATATCGCCGCATCCCTGAAAAATCTTTTCTCTTGATTCCCATGGCAAGACAGATGAAAGACAGCGGTGTGGAGTGGCTTGGGGAGATCCCGGAGGAGTGGGAGTGTAGAAGATTAAAGGATTTTTTTGTGATTATTTCTGGTAGTGGTTTTAAACCTGAACATCAAGGAAATACCACTGAGAAATACCCAGTTTACAAAGCAGGCGATATTTCAATGGCAAACGGTGAACTAACCGCTAGAAATAACACTTTGTCACAATCGGACGTGGAAAGATTGGGGTTTCAAATTATCCCCAAGGGTAGTATCGTTTTTCCAAAAATTGGAGAGGCTATGCGCAAAAATTCAAGAGCTATCAATTCTTGTGATTGCTGCTTGGATAATAATTGTGAAGCTCTTATACCTAATAATATCAATACGGCCTTTTCATACTATACGCTACTATGTTATGACATGTCAGCATTTGATAATGGTGGCACCATACCATCAATAAATAATAAAAAGCTCCTGGATTCAAAGTTCGCTTTACCATCCTTTTTTGAACAGGAAAGGGTAGCATGTATCCTCGACACAAAATGCGCCGAGATTGATAAGGTAGTAGAGCAAACCCGTGCGACGATTGCGGAGTACAAAAAGCTCAAGCAGGCAATCATCACCGAGGCTGTGACCAAAGGCGTACGCGGCCCCCGACCCATGAAGTCCAGCGGCGTAGAATGGATTGGCGATATCCCGGAAGAGTGGAAAAAAGTAGCGTTAAAGTATCTGTGTAGGATGTATGCTGGCGATAGTTTATCATCACTTGATATATTACCTAGCGGTGATTATCCTGTATACGGAGGGAATGGATTGCGAGGATTCTATTCTTCATCAAACTGCAACGGACCAATTATTTTAATAGGCAGGCAAGGCGCATTATGTGGTAATGTACATCTTGTTGACGGCGATTTTTGGGCGACAGAGCATGCCGTCATTACTCGTTTCACTCCTGATATATTCATGCAGTATGGGTATTATCTTTTAGTTGCAATGAATCTGGGTCAATATGTTTCACCCAGTGCGGCTCAGCCGGGGTTGTCAGTCTCTAAAATATCTTCTATAACGGCTACAATACCTAGCATCAGTGAACAGCAGGAAATCGCAACCTATCTCGACACGAAATGCGCCGAGATAGACCTCATCATCGAGAAGAAGGAACAGCTCATCGAGGAGCTCGGGAGCTACAAGAAATCGCTCATTTACGAATACGTCACCGGTAAAAAGGATGTTACAGCATGAAGGAGAAGCAATTTGAAGCCCACATTGAAGCCGCACTTACATCACCCGCGGGCGGTCTGACCAAGGGCTCGGACACGTACGACTGCGCCACGGCTCTGTACCGTAACACCTTGCTGAGCTTTGTTCAGGAGACCCAGCCCAAAGCGTGGAAGAAATACTCTCGTCTGGTGACACGCAACCCGGAGGAGGCTTTCATCAAGGCATTCAATGAGCGCTGCACCAAGGACGGCCTGCTGCATGTGCTGCGTAACGGATTTGATGCCGTGGGGGCGCGTTTCCGCGTGTGCTACTTCCGCCCCGAGAGCAATCTGAACGAGGAGCACGAGCGGCTTTACCGCGCCAACAAGGTGGAAGTCTACCGCCAGTGGTACTACAGTGAGAAGTGCAAGAACTCGGTGGACATGGTGTTGGTGCTCAACGGCATCCCCGTATTTGCGCTGGAGCTGAAAAACCAGCTCACGGGGCAGAATATCGACAACGCCCGCTGGCAATGGAAGAACGACCGCGACCCGAACGAGCGCTGCTTCGGATTCAATTTCCGCATCCTGAGCTATTTCTGCGTTGATTTGTATGAGGCCTGCATGGCCACGAAGCTGGCGGGCAAGCACACGTACTTCCTGCCCTTCAACCAGGGCAGCGCAGGTGCGGGCAAGAACGGCGGCGCAGGCAACCCCGCCGCTGCGGACGGAGATTTTGCCGTATCCTACATCTGGCGCGAGGTGTTCCAACGCGACAGCCTGATGGATATTCTGCACCGCTTCATGAACCTTGAGACCAAGGAGGAGAAGGTGCGCCGCAAGAACGGCAAGGAGGATAAAGTGGTGACGAAGACGCTCATCTTCCCCCGTTACCACCAGCTGGACGTTGTCCGCAAGCTCGTGGCACACGTGAAGCAGCACGGCAGCGGCAGCAACTACCTGATTCAGCATAGCGCGGGCAGCGGTAAGTCCAACTCCATTGCTTGGGTGGCCCACCGGCTTTCTACTCTGTTCAATGCGGAGAACCAGCCCATCTTCAGCAGCGTGATTGTGGTGACCGACCGCACCGTGCTGGATGCCCAGCTGCGCAACACCATCTCGGGGCATGACCACACCCGCGGCGTCATTGCCGCCATTGATGATGAAAAGACCTCGCAGGACCTGAAGGACGCCATCAACGCCGGGGCCCGCATCATCATCACCACGCTGCAGAAGTTCCCGGTGATTTATCGCGAGGTGATTCATTATGAGGGGCGCAGGTACGGCATCATTATCGACGAGGCGCACTCCTCGCAAGGCGGCAGTGCTGCCGCCAAGATGAAGGCGGCACTGGCGGACACCCGTGCCGCGCTGGAGCAATACGCCGAGGAAGAAGAACTGGACGCCGAAGCCAACGATGCCGAGAACAAGCTGGTGCAGGAAATCCTGAGCCAAGGCAAGCACGATAACCTCTCGTTCTTCGCCTTTACCGCC
This sequence comes from Akkermansia sp., assembly GCA_045125705.1. Classification (GTDB taxonomy): domain Bacteria; phylum Verrucomicrobiota; class Verrucomicrobiia; order Verrucomicrobiales; family Akkermansiaceae; genus Akkermansia. The sequence continues at coordinate 110,558 of JBGVNQ010000062.1, forward strand.
ACGCCGAAGGATACCACCCTGCAGCAATTCTGCGAACAGGGGCCGGACGGCAAGTGGCATCCCTTCCACGTGTACAGCATGCGGCAGGCCATTGAGGAGGGATTCATCCTCGATGTGCTGCAGAACTACACCACCTACAAGACCTGCTGCAAGCTCATCCGCACGGCTGAGGAGAACGAGGAAATGGCCAGCAGCAAGGCCGCACGGCTCATCCGCCAATACGCCACGCTGCACCCGGAGAATATCCGCCAGAAATCGGAAATCATCGTGGAGACCTTCCTTGAAACCACGCGCCACAAAATCGGCGGCAAGGGTAAGATAATGGTGGTGGCATCCTCGCGTCTGGCCGCGGTGCTGTATTTCCGCGCGGTGAAGGCCTATGCCGCCGAGCAGGGATACACTGACGTGAAGCCCATGGTGGCATTCTCCGGCAAGGTTGAGCTGGAGGATGGAGAGGAACTGACCGAGAGCAAGCTCAACGTGCGTGCGGACGGCACACATATCTCCGAGGCTCAGACCAAGGAGGAGTTCCACAACAACTTCAACATCCTCATTGTGGCCGAGAAGTACCAGACCGGCTTTGATGAGAAGCTGCTGCACACCATGATTGTGGATAAGAAGCTGCGCTCGGTGAAGTGCGTGCAGACCCTTTCGCGCCTGAACCGCACCATCTATGGCAAGGAGGATACCTACGTGCTCGACTTCATGAATGACCATGAGGAAATCAAGGAGGCCTTCCAGCCCTTCTATCAGGAAACACTGCTGGAGGGAGACCTGAGCTACGACCTGATTTACCAGACCAAGCGAGACCTGCGCCAATTCGAGGTCTACCACGATGACGACGTGGAGAAGGTTGCGGAGGAATACACGCGCCACAGTGAGCAGCAGGAGGCCGAGTGCGCCGCGGCCATCACGAACCTGCTCATACCCGTTATCGCCGACTATAATTCAAAGAGCGAGGATGACCGGTACGAGTTCCGTCGCAAACTGCGAGCCCTGTGCAAGTGGTATGCCCACATCGGGCAGATAACGCGTCTGAATGACTTAGAGCTGCACAAGGAATATGTGTTTGCCCGCTACCTCATCAAGGTGCTGCCGACAGATTCCACACCGGTGGTAGACATCGAAGGTAAAATCGAGATGGAGTACTACAAGCTGGAGGAAACCGGCAACGGCAGCATTCAGCTGGCTGGCACGGACGGCGTCCTGGAACCGGGCACGGCTACCGCAGGCGGAGGTGCTACGGACAAAAAGGAGCTGCTCGATGAGCTGCTGAACCGCATCAACGAAGCCATGGGTGGCAACTTCACCGAGGCCAACAAGGTGGCTGCCCGCACCATCATGGCCGTGCTGAAGGAAAACACCGCCCTGGCGGCATCGGCCCGCAGCTCCAACATGAAGGTATTTGTGGATACCATTTTCAAGGAAATCTTTGAAAATGCCGCTGCGGATTGTTATGCTATGAGCATGGAAGGCTTTGAGGATCTGATGAAGGATGACTACAAGCGAGCCAGACTCCGCATGAATATCGCCCAGGAACTCTACCGCGAATTCCGCAGCGAATACCCCGACTACACAGACGCGGCACTCAACATCGCCGACGAGTACGATGAAAAGTGATAGGTCTGTGAATGGCGAGCCACAGGCTCGCGGAATTCTACACATCCAAAATCCAACATTCAAGATTCAAACTCCCTTTTAGTCCTTCGCGGCCTTGGGGTCGAGGGCATCGCGGAGGCCGTCGCCAAGGAAGTTGAGGGCCAGGAGGGTGAGGCAGAAGAAAAGCGCGGGGAAGAAAAGGAGCTCGGGGGTGGCTTCCATGCGGTCGGCACCTTCCTTGATGAGGGTTCCCCAGGAGGAATTGGGAGCGCGTACGCCGAGGCCGATAAAGGAGAGCGTGCTTTCCGTGAGCATGATGCCGGGCACGGCCAGTGTGGTGTAGACCACCACAGTGCCAAGCAGGTTGGGCGCGATATGGCAGAAGAGAATACGCAGGTGACCGAGCCCGAGGGAGCGGGCGGCGAGCACGTATTCCTGCGACTTGATTTCAAGCGTCTGCGTGCGCACGATACGGGCCAGCGTGAGCCAGCCGAGCGCGCCGATGGCGATGAAGAGCGGAACGAGGCCGAGGATGGGCGCCACGCTCTCGCGGCTCCAGCCGGTGTTTTCCACCACCCAGGTGGTGAGCTCGCGACTGGGGGCCTCGATGCTCAGCGAGAAGACAATGACCAGCACGATAAACGGCAGAGCAAAAAGCACATCGACCGTGCGCATCATGAGCGCATCGGTGCGCCCGCCGACATAGCCCGAGATGAGCCCGTAGCTCAGTCCGATGATGAAGGAGACCACCGTGGCCACCACGCCCACGAGCAGCGAGATACGGCCACCATAGAGCACACGGGCGAGGAGGTCGCGCCCGAGCTGGTCGGTGCCGAAGGGGTGCGCCCAGCTGCAATCGGCAGCGATGTTGGCGAGGTTGGTGGCATTCGGATTGGCGATGCAGGGGAAAAGCGGCAGCACAAAGCAGGCCAGTGCCATGAAGATGAGGAAAACGAGGGCTGCCATGGCCGCGCGGTTGCGGCAAAGGCGGCGGCGGGCATCCTTCCAGAGCGAGTTTCCTTGTTCGTAGTGTTTCTTCATGGGCATCAGGCAGCACCCTGCGAACGCAGGCGGGGGGTGAGGGCGACCAGCACAAGGTCCACCGCAAGGTTGGCAATGACGATGAGGACGCCGTAGCAGAACACGAGCCCCTGGATGAGGAAGTAGTCGCGGTCGGTGGTGGCATTCACGAAGTGCAGGCCCATGCCCGGCACCTGGAAACAGGTTTCCACCACGAAGGAGCCGGTGATGAGCGCCGCAAAAGCCGGTCCGAGGTAGGAAACCGCGGGCAGCAGGCCGCTGCGCAAAGCATGCACAAACAACAGGCGCCCTGCCCGCACGCCCTTGGCGCGCGCCGTGCGGATGAAATCGGCAGAAAGCACCTCTACCATGCCGCCACGGGTAAGGCGGGCAATGTAGGCGGCATTGATGAGCCCCAGAGTCAACGCAGGCAGCACAGCGCAGAGCGGGTCATCCCACCCCGCTACACTGAGCCCCGGCACATGCAGCCCCAGGGTAAGCCCGAAAAGCGGCGCAATGACAAAGGCCGGAATGCAGATACCCGCCATGGCCAGGAGCATGAAGAGCGCATCGGGCCAGCGGTTGCGGAAGTAGGCGGCCATCATGCCCGCGGGAATGCCCAGCACGATGGCAATGCCCATGCCCAGCACACCGAGCCAGAGCGACACTGGGAACGCCTGCGCAATGATATCGGCCACCTGCACGCCCTCGCGCACCAGCGAAGGCCCGAAATCGCCGCTGAGGAGGATGCCTTTCCAGTAGTTGGCATACTGCACCAGGGCGCTCTGGTCGAGGCCGTAGAGGGAATTGAGCTGCGCCATGATATGCTCGGGCAGTTTGCGCTCGCCGAGGAAGGGATTGCCGGGCAGCAGACGCACCAGGAAGAAGGTGATGGTCTGCAGCACAAAAATCACGAGGACGCCCTGCCCGAGTCGCTTGAGGAGGAGCTTGATCATGGTGTGACTTCTACGGCATCGAGGGGGTGGTTATCGAGCATGAGCGGATACCAGCCGCGGACGCGGGCATCCTTGAGGTAGGTGCGCTCGCTCCAGTACAGCGGGATGATGGGCTGAGCCTCCAGCATGATGTTTTCGGCGCGGTACAGGTGGGCGCGGCGAGCCTCTGCCGACCAGGCGGAGCGGGCCTCGGACAGAGCGGCATCGAAGTCGGGGCTGCCCCAGCCGGTGCAGTTGTTGCCGCCGCCGCTGCGCCACAGTTCCACAAAGGTGGCGGGGTCGAGATAGTCACCGCTCCACGAGGAGGAGGAGACATCGTAGTCGCCATTCTGCTGGGCGGCCTTGTAGGCGGTCCATTCGCAGGCGCGAATTTCAGCATGAATGCCCAGCACCTTCTGCCACATGGCCTGAATGGTCTCGGCCATGATACGCTGCACATCGCGGCTGGTGGTCATGATTTCAATGGTCGGGAAGCCTTTGCCTCCGGGGTAGCCGGCCTCCGCCAGCAGCTTGCGGGCCAGCTCCATCTGCACCTCACGCGGCGCATAGGTAAAGGAACTATCATAACCCGCACCGGGAGGAGTGAAGCACGAGGCCACACGCCCCGCGCCGCGCACCACATCGTTCACCAGCGATTCGCGGTCGATGGCCAGGGAAAGAGCACGTCGCACACGCACGTCGTCCAGCGGCTTGCGGGTGGTATTCAGGCGGTAGAAGATGGTGCAGTAGTAGGGGTCCTGGCAATAGGTGTCACTATTCAGGCGGGTGCGGGCCAGCAGCTCCGGCGGCACGTTGTTGGAGATGTGCAGCTTGCCATCGGCGAACATGCGGGTCTCGGTGTAGCCATTCACGATGGGCAGGAAGCGGATACCGCGGTTCTTCACCTCGGCAGCGCGCCAGTAGCGCGGGTTGGCGGCCACAAACAGGTAATCGTTGAAGTGGTGGGACTCGAGCACATAGGCACCATTGCCCACCCAGTTGCCCACGCGGCTCCACAGGCTGCGGCGGTCGAGCATGCCGCCATGCGCCTCCACCGCATGCGCCGGCACGGGGCACCAGGTGAAATGCAGCAGCAGGTGCAGCAGGTGCGGCGTGGGGCCGGCGAGCCGAAGCTGCAGCGTGCGGTCATCCAGAGCCTTCACCCCCACCTGCGACCAGTCAAGCTCCCCCTTGTTGAATGCCTCGGCCCCGGAAATCGGGTAGAGCATCTCGGCATATTTGCCGCCGAACTGCGGGTGCAGCAGGCGCTTGTAGGCATACACAAAGTCATACGCCGTAACAGGGCGGCCATCGCTCCACTGAGCCTCGCGCAGGTAAAAAGTCCATTCGGAAGCTCTGTCATTGTGCTCCCAGCGCTCGGCCATGCCGGGGTGAATGATGGTTTCATCCTTCGCATCGGGGCGCACCAGGCCCTCGAGCAGAGCGGCGATAATCTTGCCATCGGCCACGGCGGTGGCCTTGTGCGGGTCGAGGCTGAGGGGTTCCTGGTTGTTACCCACGATGAGAATCCCCTGCTCCGCAGCCTTATCTGCCGAGCTGCGCGAATCCCCACACCCTGCCAGCAGCAAGGCAGCAAGACTCACACAGATGGATGGCAGCAGTTTCACGCGCTCCATTCTACCATACCCCCATCTCCGCGCAAGCGCGCAGTGCGTCAAACTCATCCGCACAGCGAAATTTGTCACCGATGTAGAAAAATCGGAGAAAATTACGTATTTTTAACTGGAAAAGCACAAGTAGTGCGCCTATATTGACAGAGAACTCCAACAAAACATACAAAACCATGAAGAAATTCGCCCTTATTCTCGCGCTGGCAGCCGTTGGCTGCGCCTCCGCCGCTATCACTATCCCCACCAGCAAGGCTGAACTGGACGCCGGACTGAACAACCAGAAGGCCGCTGCGCAGAAGGCTATCGCCGACAAGATTGCCGCACAGAAGACCGCTGACAAGGCCAAGGCTGATGCCGCCAAGAAAGCTGTGACCGACGCCATCACCGAAAAGGCCTCTGCTGTGACCAGCAAGGTGACCGAGGTGAAGGGCCAGGTAGACAGCGCCAAGAGCAAGGTAGAATCCGCCAAGTCCCAGCTCGAGGCTCTGAAGAGCGCCACCTCCACCACCCCCTCTCTGGAAGTGGAAAAGCCGAGCGTAGAGCTGAATGAAAGCGGCATCCTGATCAAAAAGCCGAGCATCAAGCTCAAGTAAAAATCCGCTGATTCTGCAATTTTCAGGCGCCCGGGAGACAATTCCCGGGCGTTTTTGCATGATTAGACTTCACATCGGGTTCAGAAAATGCTAAAATGCGCTCATGGCAAATAAACCCGTAGTACTTATCATCCGCGACGGCTGGGGCCGCAACCCGCAGGGCCCGGAAGCCGCCAATCAGACCGGCGATGCTACCGTTCTCGCCAAGACTCCTTTCACTGACAAGCTGCTGGCCACCTGTCCGCACATGATGCTGGGTGCCTCCGGCCAGGACGTGGGTCTGCCCGACGGGCAGATGGGCAACTCCGAGGTGGGCCACCTGAATCTGGGTGCCGGCCGCGTGGTGTTCCAGGACCTCTGCCGCATCACCAACGCCATCAACGATGGTTCCCTGGCCAAGAATCCCGTGATTGTGGACGCTTTCGCCAAGGCTGCCGGCAGCCGCCTGCACCTCATGGGCCTTGTGTCCGACGGCGGTGTGCACTCCCACATCGACCACCTCATCGGTCTGGTGAAAATCGCCTCTGAGGCCGGTGTGAAGGATATCTTCATCCACGCCATCATGGACGGCCGCGACACCGACCCGAAGAGCGGCGCCGGTTTCCTGCAGCAGCTCGAGGACGCCATTGCTCCCTACGGCGCCAAGATTGCCACCGTGGTGGGCCGATTCTTCGCCATGGACCGCGACAAGCGCTGGGACCGTGTGCAGGTGGGTTGGGACGCCATCGTGCTCGGCAAGGGCGAGGCCTGCACCTGCAGCCCCGCTGAATATGCCCGCCAGAGCTACGAGGCCGGCGTGACCGACGAGTTCATGAAGCCCGCTGTATTTGTGGAGGCTGACCAGCAGCGCGTACGCGACGGCGACGTGGTGTACTTCTTCAACTTCCGCGCCGACCGCGCCCGCGAGCTTTCCCGCGCCTTCATCTTCGAAGACTTCGACGGCTTCGACCGCACAGTGCAGCCCAAGGTGCACTATGTGACCATGTCCGAATACGAGGCCTGCTACCCCACTCCCGTGGTGTTCGAGCAGGAGCAGCTCACCAACATTCTGGGCGAGGTTATCTCCAAGGCCGGCCTCAAGCAGCTCCGCATCGCCGAGACGGAGAAGTACGCCCACGTGACCTTCTTCTTCAACGGTGGCGTGGAGACCCAGTACGAAGGCGAAGACCGCATCCTGGTGCCCTCCCCCCGCGAAGTGGCCACCTACGACGAGAAGCCCCAGATGAGCGTGGGCGAAGTGGCCGACAAGTTCGTGGAAGCCATCGCCAACTACGATATCGCCATCATGAACTTCGCCAACCCCGACATGGTGGGCCACACGGGCTACCTCGAGGCCGGTATCGCCGCCTGTGAGGCTGTGGACGCCGCCCTGGAGAAGAGCGTGACCAAGATTCTCGAGCTTGGCGGCTGCTGCCTCATCTGCGCCGACCACGGCAACTGCGAGAACATGCTCAACCCCGATGGTTCCCCCAACACGGCTCACACCACGAACCTGGTGGACCTCATCTACTGCGGCCCCGATCAGGACTCCATCACCCTGAGCGATGGTATTCTGGCCGATATCTCCCCCACGCTGCTGCACCTGCTCGGCATCGAGCAGCCCGCCGAAATGACCGGCCACAGCCTGGTGAAGTAATTCCGCAACACCATCTCATCCGGAAGCCGCTTTCCCCACGGGGAGAGCGGCTTTCCTGCTGCAGAGGAGCATGGCTGGTGACATCAGCGTAGATTTCGTATACATTCTGGGGCGCTATGAAAACGATGATTCAACAACCCTCCGCATTGCAGCACTCCCAGCAGAAAATCGACACCCGCCAGATGCTGATTTCAGCAGTTAAAAGCACAACAGGCAATTCCCCAGGAGCCGCAGATGAGTTTCTGTCGCAACTGAAAGTGGTCGTCAAGGCCTTTGCCAGTATGCTTGAACATACAGAACCAAGCGTAAGCTTCCGCAAGGCGGCAGAATTCAGTCTCACGGCTCGCGAGCACCGCCGCCCGAGCACCAAGGCAGATCTGCGCTCGTATATCACGCGCATGTGCAATTACAGAGAGCTGGCCAGCACCAATATCAGAGATATCACTATATCCGACTGCCGCGAAATGATGGAGGATTGCTTCGGTCACAGCAAGCACAGCTTCCGCAAAGCCCAGTCTGTGCTGCACAGTATCTTCAATTATGCCGAGCGGCAGGGCTGGTGCTCAGCCAACCCTGCCCGAGCCATCCTGCGCCCGCCCGTAGTGGAAACCAGGGTGGAAATCCTGACCCTGCAGGAGATTTCAACCCTGCTGCAGACCTGCCATTCCCGCACACGGCTGCGCCGCATGGAACCAGCACTGAGGCTCATGCTGTGGTGCGGCATACGCCCCACAGAAGTGCGCAGACTGCAGTGGAGCGACATAGACCCGGATGAAATGCTTGTCTATGTGGAGGGGCAGCACAGCAAAACAGGCGGAGCAAGAGCTGTCCCCCTACGTGGCGGCGCTGCCGTACTAGCCGAAACAGCCACCACCGCCACCGGGCGCATTGCCCCTATCAACTGGGAGCACCTGTGGCGGGAACTGAGGCTTGAGGCCGGGTTCCATTGCTGGCAGAATGACGCCCTGCGACACACCTTTGCCAGTATGCACCTGAAACGATTTCACAATCTGCCGCTCCTGCAGGAAGAAATGGGGCACCGCAACGCCGCCCTGCTCCAGACCCGCTACCTGAATCTCCGAAACCTGAAAAAGAACACAGCCACCCTCTTTTTCCAGGAAAAACGCTGGCCGTAAGCAGCCCCATTATCACAACGGTAGAGTTCACTCTATTTTTTCGGCATAATAGCAAGAATTTTCTCGCCAAATGCCGAGTGCTGTGTTAGGATTTAGTAACGAAACGTGGATATACCGTTTTATGAACGACCTCACAAAACCCTTTAAGCGTCTGCCCGTTGCCCTCATCGGCACGGGTTCGTATGTGCCTGAACGCCGTCTTACCAATGAAGACCTGGAAAAGATGGTAGACACTTCCAATGAATGGATTGTGACCCGCACCGGCATTGAGGAGCGCCGTATTGCCGCCCCCGATGAAAAAACCAGCGACATGGCCACTCAGGCTGGCCGCCGTGCCATGGAGGCCGCCGGTGTAACACCCGAGGAAATCGACCTCATCATCGTGGCTACGGTGACCCCCGATACGTTCACCCCCTCCACCGCCTGCTATGTGCAGGCCAATCTGGGCGCCAAGAACGCGGCTGCCTTCGATATTTCCGCAGCCTGCTCCGGCTTCCTGTTCGCCCTGAAGACAGCTGTGCAGTACATCGGCTGCGGCCAGGCCAAGACAGCTCTTATCATCGCTTCTGAGAAGCTCAGTCACATCGTGAACTGGGAAGACCGCTCCACCTGCGTGCTCTTCGGCGACGGCGCCGGTGCCGCCGTGCTCCGCACAGGTACAGGCATCGAGGGCGACAGCGCTGTGCTGGCTTCCGATATCGGCTCTGACGGCACGCTGACCGACCTGCTCATGGTGCCCGGCGGCGGCTCCGCTATTCCCACCACCGAGGAAAACATCCAGGAGAAGCTCTACACGCTCGCCATGCGCGGTAATGAGGTGTTCCGCTACGCCGTGGCCCACATGAAGGACAGCGCTCTGTCCCTCATCGAACGCACTGGCATCAAGCCCGAAGACGTGGATATGGTGATTCCGCACCAGGCCAACCTGCGCATCATCAACGCTGTGGCCCAGCGCCTCGGCATTCCCACCGAGCGCGTGTTTGTGAACGTGCATAAGTACGGCAACACCTCCGGCGCAGCCGTGGCCATCGCCCTCGATGAGGCCGTATCTTCCGGTCGCGCCAAGAAGGGCGACATCGTCCTGCTGGTCACCTTCGGCGCTGGTCTCACCTGGAGTTCCGCCGCCATCCGCCTCTGATAACTGCTCAGAGCAAACCATTTCTCACCCTCTGCTGTAACGGGCAGAGGGTGATTTATTTTGCCGCATCTGTAATATTTATATCGCCATTTATCTTGCCGTTTATTTTGCCATTTGTTTCATTTTGCATATTGACAAATAATAAATAAGCGTTATATTGCCATTATGTACACGCCGCCATTCAGCATAGCAGAAGACGCACTGGAAACACTGGCTGAAATATGCACCCTGCTCACGCCGAGCAAGGAAAGCGAGCAGGAAACACTAAGCGTTTCCCGCATTCTGCAGGCGCATGCCGAACTGGGTGGAGAGGGCAGTTTCCGCAGCGGGGGCCCGGCTCCGCACTGGGTTCCCGTGCTGGTGGATGCGCTGGCACACTGGGTCAATGAGAGCCCGACCCACCCCATCATCCGCGCTGCTGTTTTTCATTTCGAGCTGCTGCGCATCTCCCCCTTCTCTACAGCCAACGAGCTTGTGGCCGCCCACCTGCACCAACGCATGCTTGCGGCCTTCCATCCGGCGCTCGCCTCATTCCGAATTCCGGATGAAGCAAACTTCACTCTGGCGGCCACAGACGCATCGGACTTTATCCGTGCATCGCTCCACGCGATTCTCGCGACACTTCAGAACAAGCCCCGTCAGCAGAACACTTCACGCCCCGCTCGCCAGCAAAACACTCCTGCGAACCAGATTCTGAGCTTCATCCGCAAGCACCCGGGCAGTAAGCGGCAGGACCTGCTGGCTGCCCTGCCCGCCATTTCTCAACGCATGCTCGACCGCCACCTGCAGACGCTGCGCGACAGCGGGCAGATTGAATATCGGGGTTCGCGCAAGACTGGTGCCTACTATACTCTATGAATAAAGCGGAATTTACTTGACATTGCACCCCCTGTCAGGCAGACTATACACCAGCAGAAACATATATTTCTATACTACGACAATGGAACCGTACAGCATGAAAAATCCGTTCCCGGCCACTGTGCTGGGAGTCCGTTCTGTTACCAAGCCCGGCAGCGCCAAGGAAACCATCCATGTGGATTACTCTCTGGAGGGTTCGGGCCTGACCTACACCACGGGTGATGCCCTGGGCGTCATTCCCTGCAATGATCCCGCCCTGGTGGATGCCCTGATTGCCGCCCTGGGCCTGGATGCAGCAGCCGAGGTTCCCACTCCCAGCGGTGAGACGGCTCCCCTGCGCGAAGCCCTCATCTCCTCCTACGATATCACCAACCTGAAGAAGGGCATGCTCACCAAGTGGAACGCCGTGGCCAACAGCGAGAAGCTGGCCGGTATTCTGGCAGACAAGGACGCCCTCAAGGATTTCTGCTGGGGCCGCGACGTGCTCGACCTCGCCACCTGCCCGACCTGCAAGGCCACCTTTGCTGATGCCACGGCTTTCGTGAGCATTCTGGGCAAGATTTCCCCGCGTCTGTACTCCATCGCCTCCAGCCCCGATGCTGTACCCGGCCAGGTTTCCCTCTGCGTGGGCGCTGTGCGCTACACCACCAATGACCGCAAGCGCGGCGGTGTGTGCTCCACCTTCATGGCCGACCGCATCCAGGCCGGCGACAAGGTGAAGGTATTTGTGCACTGCAACAAGAACTTCCGCCTGCCTGAGGACGGCAACACGCCCATCATCATGGTTGGCCCCGGCACCGGCATTGCCCCATTCCGCGCCTTCTGGCAGCAGCGCGTGGCCGATAACGCCGCCGGCCCCATGTGGCTCTTCTTCGGCAACCCCTACCAGGCAACCGATAACTGCTACGAGGACGAGACTGCCCCGCTCGTGGAAAGCGGCAAGCTCAAGCTCTCCGTGGCCTGGAGCCGCGACCAGGAATACAAGATTTACGTGCAGAACCTCATGGAGCAGGCCGGCGAGGAAGTCTGGCAGTGGCTCGAGAAGGGTGCTGCCTTCTACATGTGCGGCGATGCCAACCGCATGGCCAAGGACGTGGAGAAGGCACTGCTTGCCATCATCTCCAAGTACGGCAACCGCACCGAGGAAGAGGCTGTGGCCTACCTCGCTGACATGAAGGCTGCCAAGCGCTACCAGAAGGACGTTTATTAAGTTCCCTTCCCCTCACCAATCGGGCAGCTCCCGCTCCGTTGGTAATATAAAAAAGGCCTGAGCTTCCGCTCAGGCCTTTTTATTGTCCGCAGGCTGCTGTCATTCAGCCTGCTTTTTGCTATTATTCTACGTTTGACAGATACTTAGCCACACCTTCGTGTGTGGGCTGCATGGCTTCCTGACCGGGATGCCAGCCCAGGGGGCAGACTTCACCGTACTGCTCGAAGTGCTGCAGAGCATCCACGATGCGGATGGCCTCGTCCACCGAGCGGCCCAGCGGCATGTCGTTCACCAGCTGATGGCGCACCACGCCCTGCTTGTCGATGAGGAAGAGTCCGCGGTAGGCTACCAGCTCACCCTTCACCAGCAGCTTGCCGTTCTCGTCGAGATAACGCTCGCCGGCCAGCACATCGAAGGCATCGGAAATAGTCTTGTTGGTATCGGCCACCAGCGGATAAGTCACTCCGCTGATACCACCCTCACACTGCGGCTTCTGACACCAGGCCCAGTGGCTGAACTCGGTATCGGTGGAGCAGCCTACCACCACAGTGTCTCGCTTGTCGAACTCCGGCAGCGAGGCCTGGAAGCCGAGCAGCTCCGTGGGGCACACGAAGGTGAAATCCTTGGGGTAGAAGAAGAATACCACGTACTTCTTCCCTACGTAATCCTGCAGGGTGAAGTCGTTCACGATTTCTCCGTTGACTACTGCGGTGGCCTTGAACTCAGGTGCTTGTTTTCCTACTAACATTGTATGTAATTATTGGTTGTTGGGGTTAAGATACACTAACTCTCTATTTTGTTCAAGCTTTTTTGGAATATTTCTAAAATTATTTTTCCCTACTTGCCAGGAGGGGCAAAAATTGGTAGAATGCCGAGCATGGATTCACCCGCAGCACGACTTCATTCACTGGATGCACTCAGAGGTCTTGATATGCTCATCATCCTGGGTATCGACAGCCTGGTCTATGCGCTGTATCCCCTTTACAGCAACAGTGAAGCATGGCAGATTATCCGCCAGCAGATGGGGCACGCAGCATGGGACGGACTGCGGGTATATGACTGCGTGTTCCCCCTGTTTGTGTATATGGCAGGCATTGCCATGTTCTTCTCACTGAGCAGACGTATTGAGAGCAGCCCGTGGCGCATTCTCCGCAAAATCTGGTGGCGGGCACTGGTGCTGGTTGTACTCGGTTTCCTAGTCAACGGCCCCATTACCTGGGATTTATCAACCACGCGTTTTGCTTCTGTTCTGGGGCTCATCGGTATCTCCGGGGCCCTGGCAGGCAGCCTGATTCTGCTTACAGGCGGACGCATGCTCACCAACTTGCTGATGGCGAGTCTCCTGCTGCTAGCCGTGGGCGTGGGGCAGTATGTGGGCGGAGATTTCACACCGGGAGGCTGTTTCAATGCTCGCGTTGACGCCCTGCTTTGCCCCGGAAAACTCTACGGCGGCAGCTTCGACCCCGAAGGCCCGCTGTGCATCATTTCCGCTACGGCGCTGAACCTGCTGGGGTACAGCACAGGGCGTCTCTTCATGCTGCAGCCGAAGCGCTTACTGCGCGTCATCACCCTTATCTGCAGCGGGATTCTTGCACTAGCAGCGGGATGGTTCCTACCCATCATCAAGGGAATCTGGACGACTGGATTCGTGCTCTGCACAGCCGGCATCGGCGCTATCTGCGTGGCCATATTCCATCTATTTGTCGACATTTTCGGATTGATGCGTTGCAGCCTGCCGTTGCGCATTGTGGGGCTGAATGCCCTCGCCGCCTATGTTGTAACCCACCTCGTCAGCTTCCACCAGCTGGCAGACAGAATACTCGGAGGAACCTGGGGGCTGATATTCTCCCCCGCCTGGGTGCAGGTGATGAACGCCGCCACAGCACTGCTGCTTGGTTGGTTGTTCTGCTACTTCCTGTATAAAAAGAGGGTATTCATCAAGCTGTGAATCACGCATCGTGCGCGGCATGCGAGTTGTTTTTGCTTGCCTCGCGCGGGCGTGCGTGATAGACTAGGCGGTAGCATGAAAGTTATCACAATTTACGGCAGCAAGAGCGACCTTCCTTTCATGGAACCGGCTCGCGTGTACTTCCAGGAGAACAACGTGGAGCACGAGGAAGTCATCTACTCTGCCCACCGCGATCTTCCCGCCCTCATCGAATACCTGAAAGAGCTTGAAACCAGCAAGACCAAGGCCGTGCTGCTCTGCGTGGCCGGCCTTTCCGCCGCTCTGCCCGGCGTGGTGGTCATGAACACGGAACTGCCCGTCATCGGTGTGCCCGTACCCTGCGGCCCCCTGAACGGCGTGGATGCTCTGCTGGCAATCTCCCAGCTTCCCGGCGGCGTACCTGCCACCACCGTGGGTCTGCACAAGAAGACTCCCGTGAATGCCGCCATGGCCGCCCACCGCATCATCAAGCTGGCTGAATAAGAACACGGGTGCCAGCCCCGGGCCACCAACTCACACCTGCACATGAGTACGCCTAAGGATCTACTGACCATTGATGCGCTGAGTGATGCTGATATTCACGGCATTCTGAAGGGTGCCGCCGAGATGAAGCAGATATTCTGCAGCGGCAAGACCGCCCCGGCTCTGGCCGGCAAATCGGTGCTCACGCTCTTTTACGAGCCGAGCACCCGCACCCGCTCCTCGTTTGAGCTGGCAGCCCGCCGCCTGCAGGCAGACGTGACCACCTTCACCGTGGCCACGTCGTCTGTTGTAAAGGGCGAGAGCGTGCACGACACCATCGACACGCTCATGAGCATGCACATGGATTACATCATCGTGCGCCACAAGAACAGCGGCATCCCCGCTGTGATTGGCCGCCACGCCAAGGCCTCCGTCATCAACGCCGGCGATGGTGCGCATGCCCACCCCAGCCAGGCCTTCCTGGATGCCTTTACCCTGCAGGAGAAATACGGCGACCTCACCGGCAAGCGAGTTGTCATCATCGGCGACATTCTGCACAGCCGTGTGGCCCGCTCCACCAGCACCATCCTCAAGCGCCTCGGCGCCAGTGTGGCCTACATGGGTCCCGGCCCCCTGGTTCCGCTGCAGAAGTACACAGGCATCCCCCGCTTCACGAACTGGGATGCCGTGTTTGAGTGGAAGCCCGATGTCATCTACCTGCTGCGCGTGCAGAACGAGCGCATGGACACCCCCTTCTTCCCCTCTGCCGATTACCACAATGCCTTCGGTGTGACGGAGGAACGCCTGCGCCGCATCGATGACCTCGACCTGAGCATCATGCACCCCGGCCCCGTGAACCGCGGTGTGGAACTCTGCGACAACGCCATGGATTACCGCAACAGCCTCATCTGCGACCAGGTCGAAAACGGCGTGGCCGCCCGCATGAGCATTCTTTCCTACCTCACCCCCCGGACTCAGAACAATGACTAATACCTACATACGGAACGCAACCTGGGCACCCACGGGTGAATGCTTCGATATCCGACTCGCCCCCGGCCACAGCCAGGTGGTGCCCGAAATGGGCAATCTCACCATCAGCGATGCCGAGGTGAAACCCGCCGGGCAGATGAATATCCCCGAGCGAGCCCGCGTGATTGACGCCACGGGCAAGCTGATTCTGCCCGCTCTTTTCGACCTGCATGCCAAGGTGGAGATTGAAGGCCGAAGCAAGCGCGAATCGGTAACCCGCACCGGCCAGGCCGCCGTGCAGGGCGGCGTGTGGGGTATGCTGGTCATGCCCACAGGCGGCTTCATGTTCGACAACAGTGCCGCACTCGACAGTTTCCGAGAAGCCGTAGGCCAGCGCTCTGTGGCCGAAATGATTCCTGCCGGCTGCATTTCCATGGGCATGAAGGGTGACCAGCAGGCACCCTACAACTCACTGGCTGCTCGTGGCATCCACATTCTGAGCGACGGCGGCGAACGCCCCGGCAACCTGCTCATGCTGCACCGCGCCATGAAGTATGTGGCCGAGCTTGATATGTGCATGGCGCTGCGAGGCGATGTGCCCAGCATCACCGCCGGCACCTGCATCCAGCCCGGCACCACTTCCTACAAGCTCGGTCTGCACGGCACCCCCGCCTGCGCCGAGGAAATCGGTCTTGAAATCATCGTGCGTCTGGCACAGGATGCCGGCTGCCGCGTGCATGTGCAGAGCGTCAGCACCGCCGAAGGCGTGGAAATCATCCGCCGCGCCAAGGCCGCAGGCTGCCGCCTCACGGCAGAAGTAGCCCTGCACCACCTGCTCTTCACCCACGAAGACATCGGCGAGTACGATACCAACTACAAGACCCTGCCCCCGCTCCGCGACCGCAGCGACGCCGAAGCTCTGCTGGCCGGTGTGAAGGACGGCACCATCGACTGCATCGTCTCCGACCACACCCCCTGCACGCCCTTTGCGAAGAAGCAGGATTTCTCGACCGCCCCGCAGGGCATGTGCCTGCTCGACCACTTCCTGCCGACCCTGTACACCAGGCTGGTGCAGCCCGGCAAGCTCACCTGGGAGGAACTCGTGCGCGCCTGCTGTGTGACCCCCTGCTCCATCGCCGTGCCGGATGTGATGGATCCCGCAGAACCCGAAGGCATGCCTCTGCTGCTGTTCGACCCCGAAACCAGCACAGTGGTGAGCGAAGAAAACCTGCCCTGCGGCACACTCAACACCCCGCTGCTGGGGCAGACCCTCTGCGGCGGTGTAACTCTACCTCTCCAGTAAAGCCATGATTATCTACATCATCAGCGACGGCAAGAAAGGCCACCTCTCTCAGACCCGCGGTCTGGCCACTGCCCTTATCGAACAAGCTACGGAACGCGCACCCGGATGCCAGCATTCCTGCCACGAAGTGGATATCACAGGGCTGAGCTGGTTCGGCAAGCTCTTCTACAAAGGCAAGGAGCTTGATTTGCCGCGTCCCGACCTCATTCTCTGCGCCGGTCACGGCACGCACCTGGCTGCGCTGAGTCTGGCGCGCCACCTGCGCTGCCTTTGCATGGTGTGCATGCGCCCGAGCCTGCCTGTGGGCGCCTTTGACCTCTGCATCACCCCGCGTCACGACCTGCCCGATGGATTCAAGGCCAATGGCCGGATTTTCCCGACCAACGGCGCCATCAACGGCATCCGTCCGAATCCGGAGGTTGCAAAGACACAGACGCTCGTCCTCATCGGCGGCCCCAGCAAGAGCTACAACTGGGATGCAGAGTTGGTGCTCAACCAGTTATCCTCCATTGCAAGGCTCACGACTACGCCGATTGTGCTCACCACCTCCCGCCGCACGCCCGCTGACTTCGTGCACGATGTCTCGGTGGCCTGCCCGAATATCCGCGTGATTCCCGTGGAAGAGACCGGCCCCACCTGGGTGGCGGACAACCTGGCAAAATCCGCGGAAGTATGGGTCACGCAGGACAGCGTGAGCATGGTGTACGAAGCGCTCTCCAGCGGCGCACCTGTCGGCATCATCGAAATGCCCGCCAAGGAAGGCCCGCACAAGCCGGATGCCTCACGCATTGCCCGCGGTCTCAACATGCTCATCGCCGATGGCAGCGTATGCCGATTCACGGAATGGGCCAAGACCCACAAGATTCCCCACACAGGCGTGGTCATGAATGAGGCAGCCCGCGCTGCCACCTATATTCTGGAAAACTTCCCGAAGTTGTTGTCATGAAAGTAATGCACATGCTGCCCTCGCTGAGCTCCGGCGGGGTGGAACAAGTCGTACTTGAACTCTGCGAAGGTCTCTGCGCCGCAGGTGTGGAGAATGTCGTTGTATCGGCAGGCGGCAGCATGGTTCCGGCTATTGAGGCCACAGGTGCACGCCATATCACCCGCCCCATCGGCAAGAAAAGCCTGCTCACCCTGCTCGAGGTAGGCCGCACTGCCAGACTTATCCGTCAGGAGAAACCGGATGTGCTCCATCTGCATTCCCGAGTCCCTGCCTGGGTGGGGTATCTCGCCTGCCGCAGGCTCCCGGCTGCGGAGCGTCCCGCCATCGTCACCACCTTCCACGGCTTCCACTCGGTCAATGCCTACTCCGGCATCATGGCCAAGGGCGAACGCGTGATTGCCGTCTCGCGCTGCATGCGTGAGCACATTCTCGAGAACTATCCCGCCACCCCCGAGGACAGCATCGTGGTCATCCCCAATTCCGTGGATTCTGAGCGTTTTCACCCGGAATACAAGCCAAGCGAAGAGTGGATGACCATCTGGAAAACGCAGTACCCCGAACTGGAGGGTAAGTTCACCCTCTGCCTACCCGGCCGCATCACCCGACTGAAGGGCGCACCGCATCTCGTACCCATCATTTCCTACCTGCGCAGCAAGGGAATCCCGGCGCATGCCGTTATCGTGGGCGAAACCAAGAAAGGCAAGGAAGCCTATCGCGATGAAGTGGCGGCAGCCTTTGCTGAAGCGGGGCTGAGCGACTGCGTAACCTGGACGGGCCACCGCCGCGACCTGGCCGATGTACTCTGCGCCTGCAATGTGACCCTCTCGCTTACCCTGCAGCCCGAATCATTCGGCAAGACCACACTGGAAGCCCTAGCTCTGGGGCGTCCCGTGGCAGGCTACGAACACGGCGGCGTGGGCGAGCAACTCGAGCAGTTCCTGCCGCAAGGCAGAGTGCCCGCATGCAACCCGCAGGCAGTGGCCGAACTTCTGGAGAAATGGTACACCTCGTGCCCCGTGCCCCGCACCCCCGTACCCGCCCCCTACCGCCGCGAGGATATGATTCAGGCCCACATTGACCTGTACTCCGGCATGTGTAAGAAATAAGGCATGAATGTGCTCCACATCAGCCCGCGGCTGCGCCCCGGCGGCGTGAACCAGCTGGCAGCAGATCTGGCCTGCGGCATGCAGCAGACCGGCTACCGCAATACGGTCATCTCCCCGCCCAATGAGCTGGTGGGGCGCATGGCAGCCGCCTCTGTGCAGCACCACAGCTCCAGAAACATTGCGGTATTCACGTTTTTGAACGAGCTCAAGCGCGTCCGCCGGCTCATCGCCAGCACGCGTGCCGATGTCATTCTTGCCTACACCACCCCGGCGGCCTACCTGGCATGGAAAGCCACCCACAACATGCCCGATGAGACCAAGCCCCGCATCATCGGCATTCATACCACCTATCCGCAGCACCCGGGCTGGGCATCCAGTCTTGAGCTCTGCGATGCACTCGTCACGGTATCTCGCCACCTCCGCAACGAGCTGGTGCAGCGTGCCCGCCTGAGCGATTCACCCGAAATGTGGGTTATCCCGTATGGCGTGAACGAGGCCCTCTGCCACCCCGCCTACCGTCCGTCCGATGCCTGGTTGGAGCAATGGCTTCGCCACCACAAAGAGGAGGACGGCACGCTTTCTGTCTGCGTACCCGGTGCCATCACCCCCATGCACGGGCTTGAAGATCTGGCACCGATTCTGGGCAGGCTCAAAGCCGCAGGCGTCCCCGTGCAGGTCTACATAGCGGGCGACACCGCCAAAGCCGACCGCCACTACCTGAACAAACTGCGCCACCTGTATGAAAAAGCAGGCGTAAGCCAGCAGATTACCTGGCTCGGGCATCGCCCCGATTTGCGCGATGTCATCTGCATCTGCGATGTGGTGCTCTCGCTTGCCAAGGAACCCGCCTGCCACGACCGCGTGGTGCTCGAGGCGCTCGCCCTAGGTCGCCCTGTGGCAGGCTATGACCACGGCGTGGTGGGCGAGATGCTCGATGCATTCCTGCCCGAAGGTCGGGTAGCACCGGGCGACATAGCCGGCATAGCCGACAGGCTCGAACAGTGGCACGCCTACCGCCCGCACATGCAGGATTCACTCCCCTATCCCTACCGCCTCGCCGATACCATCCGAGGCGTCGCAGAACTCTGCCTCGCCCTCTGCCATGGGAACCGCAGCTGAACACGGCATTGACAAGAATCTCGAAATAGTATACTCTCACCGCCGCACATAATTTTCTGATGATTAGTTTCACGAACCTTTCCCGCTACACCGACATCGGCTCCAATTGCTACCTGCTCGACATAGATGGCGTGCGCGTAGTGCTCGATTCCGGCATGCACCCGAAGAAGGATGGTGCAGATGCCACACCGGAGTTCAACCTGATAGGTGCAGCGGATCCCGACACCATTTTCGTCACCCACTCTCACCTGGACCACATCGGCACCCTGCCCGTGCTCCAGGACAAATACCCCTCTGCCGAGGTGAACATGACTGCCGCCACCAGTGAGGTGGGGCTGGCCATGCTGCACAACTCAGTCAACGTGATGACGGCCAAACGCACTCAGGAAGGCATCATCGAATACCCCTTCTACACCCACATGGAGCTGGACCACGTGGCCCGCTGTTGGATGCCCCGCCCCTATGCCACGCCCTTCCGCATCGGTCGCAACGGCCGAGTGCTTGCCACCCTGCATGATGCAGGCCACATTCTCGGCAGCTGCGGCGTGGAGCTCGAAAGCGAAAGCGGCACCACCGTTCTCTACACCGGTGATGTGCAGTTCGACAACCAGACACTCATTCCTGGTGCTGATTTCCCGACGAGCGGAGTTGATATCCTCATCATGGAAAGCACCCACGGCTGCACCCAGCGCTCGGCAGAATATACGCGCGCCAAGGAAATGCGCCGCTTTGCCGATACCATCCGCGAGGTTCTGGAAAACGATGGTGCGGTGCTCATTCCCGTCTTTGCCCTGGGCAAGAGCCAGTGTCTGCTCACGGAAATAGGCCGATTCAAGGAACAGGGGCTTATTCCTGATGTACCTGTTTACTTCGGTGGCCTCAGCTCCAAGATTACTGGTGTCTATGACAAGCTGGCCGACAGCACCCCTCGCCTCGATCCCGGATTCCGCATCAAGGAACATGTGGAAACCCACGGACTGCCGCGCCAGGGCAAATCCCCCCTCGTTGCCTCCCCCGGCAATATCTACCTGGTTTCCAGTGGCATGATGAGCGAGCACACCCCCTCGCACATTCTGGCGGAGCAGATTATCACCCACCCGAACGACGCTATCCTCTTCGTGGGCTACAGCGACCCCGAATCTCCCGCAGGAAAAATCAAGGCCACGGATTACGGCCAGAACGTCTGCCTGCGCGAAAAAGGCGGACAGGCCTACCCGCTCAAGTGCCGTGTGGAATGCTTCGATTTCTCTGGCCACGCCACGCGCGATGCCCTCATCGACTACGCCCGCACCCTGAATCCGAAGAAGATTCTGCTGGTGCATGGTGATGAGGCTGCTCTCGACTCTCTGGCCGGAACATTGCGCGAGCTCATGCCGGGCACAGACATTCTGGTGCCCGAGCCCGGCAAGCCCATCCGCCTCGACTAAACACCGGCAGTCTCACTTCCCGTGGTGGTCCACCTCCTGCGTAACGGCAAGGAGGCGGAAATTCCCTTGTCCTCTGTATCGGATACACAGAGCCTGCCCCACCGCTGCGTCCGGCATCTGCGGTAGACGGAGAGCCCCGGTGAAAGGCAAATGCAGGTTCGGGTTGTCGGATGGGTAGAAATGTTCCCACCGCTCATTGGCAGAGCTGCGGTAGTCAAAGCGCAAATCGCTGTCGAGCAAGCGGAGCTTGAACCTGCTGAACTGGCGCACGGAATTAAAGCTGTTGGCACTTTCCATGGGCATGGTCTCCAGATACCCGTCGATAGGAATCCCCACGCGATACCTACGCCCACGCTTCACAAAAGGAACAGCGAAGCCCGAATCGCTCGCAATCGCCAGCACTCTATCCCCCGTTTCGATATCGGTGATACATACCTCGGAACCGGAAAGATGCTGCGCACACTTTAACTCCATATTCCGTGCAGCCTCTGCTTCCTGCATGCTATCGAGATGCACAGCTTTCCGCATCATCCGCTCCAGAGACACCTTTCCGCAGGACTTAGTCTGCAGCACAAACCACATCTCATCATCCCGCCCATGCAGGCTCTGTATCGGAGCAAGGTGCAGAACCCGACGTCCGGCGAACTCCACCCGCTGCCAGGCGGTAACCTGCTGCTCCAGATTGATGGTCAGCACTGCCAGTGTTCCATCGTTCATCAGAACCCATATATTGAAATGGGAGCCACGCTGCACACACCACTCCTTTACTCCCGATTCCAGCATGTGTTCCGCCAGCAGGCTGACATCCGTGGTCGAATACCCATCTGCATCAAGGCGATAGGCGATTTCTCGCATTCGCCTGCCACCTCGTTGCACAAAGAGCACGGTATTTTCCACTGCACTTGCCGGCAAGGCCGCACTCCCCACCGATGACTGACGGCGGAAGGCAACCGATGTCGGAGTCAACATATTACCGGCGCCGGAAACAAGGACCCATTCACTATCTGAGGTGCCAATCAGGAGTTGCCGCGTAGCGCAGAGCCAGCATATCCGGTTCTGGTCACTACCCATGATGCTCAGGTGCATCGCCGCATCATCATCCGAGCCCATGCGGAAGTTCTGGAAATCGTCTACCACACTTGCCAGCAAGGTTGTCGGCAGTCCCGGTATTCCGGCCAGCCAGAGACGCCCCTGAAACATGGTGGAAAAAGCCGGGTATCCATTGCGAGCGCCCATCGCGCCGAAGCTCCAGCTCTGCGTCGAAAAACTCACCGGATTTCCCATATATGTGCGCACCACCCGTGCGCGGGCATGGTTAGAATCCTGCACCGACTCGATTCTGAACTTATATTCTCGCGTACCACCAGGAATCCTGAATTGCAGGCAAGCCCCCAGCACAGCAGGGTCGCTGCAACAGCGGCAGACGAGTACCATGCGGCATGGTAGCGGTTCAGATCCGGCAAGAGCCCAGTTCTGCCGGGTTTCATAATCTGACTGGGAAAAAGTCTTGATGCAGGTCCAGTCCCACAGGCGGTAATCAGGCTCCTTTTCGGGCGTATCATAACTGCGCCAGAGTTCCCACTGGGCGTTCCACGTGCCAGTGGTTGTCAGCTCCCAGTCCCGCATCACTTCGTAAGGAGCATTCGACGCATCCAGCCGCATGATACCGGGTTGGAAATAGAGTGGGTAATCCTCCAGATTGTTGCTGCCATTGTAGGCTCCCGGGTCATAATCGCGTATGCAGCGGTAGAAATAACACATGGACGATTTCTCGTTTTTCTGGTGCAGCAAAGTATGCCGGGCGATGCTGCTGGTGCGCAAATCAGGAGCTGCCGAGGTCCCCGTCTGCTGCGTCTCGTTGGCAAAGAGTGTTTTTCCCGGCAGTGCAGCATCGGCCAGAATATATTCCGCGTTCACCATGTCGGGCGTGAATACATGCTTGCCTCCCTCCAGGGTCAGATTGGCATACGCCCCGCCCTGCTCCATATGTACGGAAAGACGCCCCTCCTGTCGGGCGTAAGTCTCGCGGGGGAAGCATTCAAAATCCGGCTGCTCACATCGCCACTCCGTATCCGAATAGCGGTAAAGCACCACAGGAGGATAGGCGGGGCAACAGACATAGACGGCATCATTCATCTGCGAAAAATGCAGGCTCTGCAGCTGTGTATCAGAAGTCCAAGGAGTCAGCAGCATCGTATCACTTCCGCTGCTGTTGGTAAGCAACGCTCCATCCCTGTATACCCGCATGCGACCGGGAGAAAACTCCAGCATCAGCACATCATCTGCCGCATAACAGAAGGGAAAGAGACGCACCGACCCATCCCCCCGTTCACCGATGAACGCCGTACCGGGGCGTAGCTCAATGCCCCCATACGGCTGCACCTGGAAATTACAGATTCGCGCCGCCCCACGCTGGTATGCCTGCAAATCAAACCGGGCCGAAAGCCAGGGCGACAATTCTCCCGCCGTAAAACCGATAACAATAGGTACTTCCTGCATAATACCCCCGGTCTATCAGACACGGGGGTACCACGCAACAACGAAAGCAGCAGAGGCGCCACTTTCTGTATAGAAAGAAATTAAATCTATCAGCTCTGAACGCCGTTCTCCACCAACAGGGTGGCGGCGACACGCACGCATTCCTGGCAGGGGACGCGGTTGCAGCCCTTGATTTCGCGGCAGGTGGAAGCACCATTGGCAGCAGTAAAAGCGGCGAGAATAGCAGCGGACTTTTCGGGTGCTACCTGCATAGCGCCGTAGAGGGCACCACAGGTTCCCTCGGGAGCGCGGCCACCACCGCAGGAAGCCATGGGTTCCACCAGATCCTCGCGGCCAAATGCTGCACACACCGTCTGGGCGCAGTTGTACATGTACGGTTTCTGGCGGAATGTGGCAAGAGCTTGTTCAACGCGTTTCATGTCTGTATCCTAGCAATAATATCCGGGAGTGTCAAGAATTCCATAATGCGCCGCACACATCGGTGGGCATGCGCCAATCACCTCGGGGCGAAAGCGAGATGGTACCGACCTTCGGGCCATCGGGCACGCAGGTGCGCTTGAACTGCTGGGTAAAGAAGCGGCGCATGAAGGTGCGCAGCGTGTTCTCCACCAGGGCTTCATCATACTCCCCGGCAAAGGCATGCAACGCGAGGAAGCGCAGTTTCTCGGGCTCTGCGCCGTACTTGATGAAGTGGTAGAGGAAGAAATCGTGCAGGTCATACGGCCCTAGGATTTCCTCGGTCTTCTGGTCAATCTTACCATCGTCCGACGGGGGCAGCAGCTCGGGGCTAACTGGTGTGGCGTTCACATCGCGCAGCACTTCGGCCAGCTCGCCACCTGTCTGCTCTGCAGAATACTCGATGAGGCAACGGATAAGCGATTTGGGAATGGAGCTGTTGACGCCATACATGCTCATGTGGTCGCCATTGTAAGTGGCCCAGCCGAGGGCAATTTCAGAAAGATCGCCTGTGCCGACCACCATACCGCCCGTCTTGTTGGCCAGGTTCATGAGCAGCTTGGTGCGCTCGCGGGCCTGCACATTCTCGTAGGTGTTGGTACGCAGCGCCGGGTCAAAGTCGAGGTCCTTGAAATGAAGCAGGCAGGCCTCTTTGATGTTCACTTCCTTGAAGGTGCAGCCCAGCAGCTTTATCATCTTCACCGCGTTGTTATAGGTGCGCCCCGTGGTGCCGAAACCGGGCATGGTGAGAGCGAGGATGCAGTCGTTGCTGCGGCCCAGCAGCTTGCAAGCGCGATCGCACACCAGCAGAGCCAGGGTGCTGTCCAGACCACCGGAAACACCGATTACCAGAGTCCTGGCATAGGCACACTCGATGCGCTTGGCCAATGCGGCTGCCTGGATATTGAGGATTTCCTCACAGCGCTCAGCACAGTCTGCGGCAGCGGGCACAAAAGGACGCGACGGCAGATAGGCATATTTCAAATCACACGGCTGCTCCACCGGGGAGCAGGCAACCAAACGAGGAGCCGGCCAGGAAGCCAGGTGCTGATTTTCGGAGAACGTGCTTTCGCTGAGGCGGGCAGCTGCAATCTTCTGCAAATCCACATCAGCATACACGAGACTGGTTTCACGGGCGAAGGGCTGGTTCTGAGCATGCATGCGGCCGTTTACAGCAATCATGGCAGAGCCGCCGCACACGCCGTCCTGCGTGCTCTCGCCTACACCGGCGCCGGCATACACATAAGCCGCTACGCAGCTGCCACTGCGGGCGGCAACCAGAGTCTGCTGGTATTGGTGACTGCCGGCCAGTGCCAGCGCAGCAGAGGGATTGAAGATAACACGCGCACCCTGCATGGCCAGGCGGGTGGAGGGAGGCAGCAGACTGCCAGCATCGTCTCCGATTTCCACACCGAAGCGGAAATCATCAGAAAGCGCAAAAATGAGGTCTGTACCCACCGGGATGGAGCAAACACCCAGGCATACCTCACTGCGGATAAGAGAAGAGGCCGCACTGAACTGCCTGTATTCGTAACCGGAGCGCTTGCCGGGCAGCACGCTCTTGGGCACCATACCCAGCACCTTGCCTCCCTGCACCACAGCAGCCACATTGTACAGGCGCTCGTCCACCAGAAGCGGCAGACCGACAATGGAAATCAGGGGCAAATCGGCTGTTTCAGCAGCAAAACGCTGCAGGGCAGCCGTGGCTGCCTTCTGCAGACGGGGTTGGAAGAACAAATCCGCACAGCTGGCAGAGGTAAGGCAAAGCTCCGGGAACACCACCACCTCAGCCCCCTGCTGCGCAGCTTCCTGTGCTGCAGAAACGAGAACAGCGGTATTGAAATCTACATCGGCCACACGCACTTGCGGCACCGCAGCGGCCACACGGTAATATCCGTACGTACTCATATCAATCTGCCGATATTCTGCCAGATTCAGGCCAATTGTCAATCCCCTTGTGCGCTCACGGACTCCGGAACCGCGATTTCCGTGTTATTTTGAACAATTTTAAGCAATCTGCGTCTCATATTAAGCTTGACCCAGCTCTAGAAATAAGTCATAATTGTCGCGCGTTACTATCGTCTCCCTTTGCCATGAAATACACTATTTCAGCCTTATCCCGGAAAACCGGGCTATCCATTCACACTCTTCGCTATTACGAAAAGGAAGGTCTGCTCCGCTATGTGGAGCGCACCGAGTCGGGGCGACGCGTGTATGGAGAAGCCAGCATGGGCTGTCTGCTGGGCGTACTCTGCATGAAGCAGGCCGGCATGACCCTGCCGCAAATCAAGGCCTTCATGGATGTGACGATTGAGGGCGTGGCCACCCTGCCCAAGCGGCTGGAGATGATGCTCAGCGCCCGCGAACAGCTCAGCAAGCTCAAGGAGGCTGTGGACCGTGGTCTGCAGCTGGCCGATTTCTTCATCGGCGGTTGCCGCAATGCCATGGATGCACTTAAGAACGGGGCGGACCCGGAGGAAGCCTTCCCCTATATCACCCGCAACGGTATCATCGAGTTCCCCTTCCAGCTGACAGAGGAAGGCAGACTGGAACCCGACACCCCTCCCGAGTCTTTCGAACTGAAGCAGCCCGCCAAGGGCAAACGCAGCACTAAAAAAACAACAAAGAAGTAATACACATGAAGGAAATCGCTAAATGGGCACCTCTCGGTGGTGCTCTCTGCCTCATTGTAGCGGCCATCATCATCGGTCGTAAGTCTCACAGCGATGTGAAAGAGATTTACGGCATGATTGACCACTACGATAAGATGGGTCGCTGAAAACAGCCAGACAATCTTTTCTCAACAGCGCACTGAGTTCCCCGGGAACCCAGTGCGTTTTTGTTTTTTGGGGATAGATGAATTTCGACGCGTTGGCATAATTAAGCAGTAGCGACAAATGCGAGATTGTCGAGCTGCAGATTTTATTCGGAGCGGGGAACTTTAGTCCCCAAAATGCTTATATTTTCGGGACTAAAGTCCCGTGCTCCGACAGATATGCTCCTCGCCAATTCCCGATTTGTCGAGCAATTACGCCAACCCGTGGATTTCGTTTACGCGGGCTTCGCGCACCTTTCTGCCCCATTCGGCGTCTGCCAGCAGCGCGCGGCCTATGGCTACCAGGTCAAACTCCTGTGCAGCAAGTCGGCGGGACAGTAATTCCAGGCTTGGAGAGTTTGCTGCCGCATCTTCCCCGATGATAACCGGGCGACCGGAAAGCATCTTTACCCAACCGGCAAAGCCCAGAGCATTACCATGGAAAGGCGCACCTGTGCCGGAATCATCGACAGCGAAGATATCCACGCCGGCATTGCAGAGCGGGACCAGGAGCTCACTCAATTCCTCTGGCGTATGGACAAGTCGGGCATCCGGATTTTCCGGGAGCAGCAACGACAAGCGGAAGATGATGGGGAATTTCCGCCCTACCATTTTCCGGACAGCATGCAAGACATCGCAGGCGAAACGGGTGCGAGCCAGCAGACTACCGCCGTATTCATCGCTACGGTGATTCGTTTCGGGGCGCAGAAACTGGTCAATCAGTCCACCTTGACCGCCACATATTTCCACGGCATCAAATCCCAGCACACGAGCCAGCCCCGCCGCCTGAGCAAAGGCATTTACCACATTTTCCATGCGGTCGCGGCTCATTTCTTCGCCCCGTTTCTTACCCGTCATCGGGTCAATTCCACTGGGGCCGATGGCATCATCAGCCTTACGAAGCATACCGGCATGAAACAACTGCGGTGCTATACGACACGGAAACGCATGCACGGCCCGGCAGATTCCCTTCCACAAACGCAAGGAAGAGCCGCCGGAGAAATGAGCCATGTCATCATCCACTGCAGCGGCCGGGTCATTTACCGCAACAGGTTCGGTGAGGATAAGGCCCAGCAGATGAGAAGCCCGGAGGCGATAATATTGCACCAGCTCCTGTGCCGGAGCTCCCACCTGAGAATGGCTCCGTGACATTGGAGCCATGACCAGACGGGTGTTCATGGTAAGTTTTCGGTGCGTAAAGGGGCGGAATAATTCATCGATTTCACGCAGACACAGCATGGCAGAACTTGCTTTCATATTTCGCATTCTGCCACTCTCTGAGCGATTTTCAAGGAGTTAGAATAACAAGGAAGAACAGGCAGACGAAATTTTCCATACCGGCACGAATCTGTGACACAACGTTTTCTTGACTTAATTTGAACGGAGGCTAGAATAGGAACATCCAATCCTCACATATTATGAAATTCCCCATTCTTTCTACTGCCATTGTGACGCTGTGCGCGCTGACCGCCACTGCTCAGGCCGAAATCAAGATTAGCTCCGTGAACATCCAGGAGCTCTACACCAAGTTCTACAAGCGCTTCGAGACTGAGAACACCCTGCAGAAGCAGCTTACAGAAATCAAGGCCGACGTGAAGGTTCGTGAGGATAAGCTCCGCGCTCTGCAGAAGGAAATCGAGCAGATCAAGGGCAAGTACGACTCCAGCCTCTCTGATTCCGCTGTAGCGAAGCTTCGCAAGCAGTTCGACGAGAAGGTGAACGAGCTCAAGGCTGCTGACCAGGAGCTGAAGGATTTCGTGCAGCGCCGCGAAGTGGCTTTCCGCGAGGTGCGCAACACCGAGATGCGCGTGCTCATGGAGGAAGTGCACACCGCCATCAACACTGTTGCTGACCAGAGCGGCAGCGACCTCGTGCTGGATTCCGGCGCTATCTCTCCCCAGGCTGCTATCGGCGTAGGCACCCGCGTGTTCCCCTACATGAAGAAGGACATCGACCTCACCCCCGAGGTGCTGAAGGTTCTCAATGCCGGCGCTCCCCAGGGCTTCGACCCCGATGCTGAGCTCAAGCGCCTGTACGGCAACCCCGCTGCAGCTCCTGCCGCCAACTAATCTTCTTTAATCATTAACCCCCACGAGCTTATTATGGACCTCACTCTCTCCGATGTTCTCGAGCTCACCGGTGGTAAACTTCTCAACGAGCCGGCTCCGGAGATTTCGATCTCCGGGGTCGCTACGTTGGATGGCGCCACCACCGGCGAAATTGCATTCCTCGGCAACGAAAAGTATTTCAACGACTTCCTGGCCACCAAGGCCAGCGCCGTTCTTGTTCCCCCGTCCCTGCCCCAGTACCCCGATGGCGTGGCATTCATTGAAGTGGAGAATCCCTCCCTTGCCTTCAATGCCCTTGTTGCACACTTCATGAAGGCCAGCACGGATTTCGAACCCGGCATTCACCCCACCGCCTATGTGGATCCCACCGCCAAGCTCGACCCCACGAAGGTGCGAGTCGGCCCCTGCGCCGTGATTGAGGCTGACGCCGAAATCGGCGATGGTTCCGACATCGGTTCCGGCTGCGTTATCTGCAAGGCTGTGAAGATGGGCGAGAACTGCAAGCTGCACCCCAAGGTGGTTATCCGCGAGCGTTGCATCCTGGGTAACCAGGTGGTGATTCAGCCCGGTGCTGTGATTGGTGGCGATGGCTTCGGCTTCCTGCTCAATAAGGAAACCGGCTGGTACGACACCATCGACCAGGTAGGCATCGTGGTCATCGGCGACCGCGTAGACATCGGCGCCAACACCACCATCGACCGCGCCCGCTTCGGCCGCACCGTCATCGGCGACGGCACCAAGCTGGACAACCAGATTCAGATTGGCCACAACGTGACGCTCGGCAAGCACTGCGTGATGTGCGCCCAGAGCGGCATTGCCGGCAGCACTCACGTGGGTGACTATGTGACCATCGCCGCTCAGTGCGGTATCACCGGTCATATCAAGATTGAGGATAAGGTAGTGGTGGCAGCCCGCTCCGGCGTGATGAACACCCTGGAAGCCGGCAAGACCTACTGGGGCGCCCCCGCTGTTCCCTATGGTGAAGCCGCCCGCCAGTTTGCCGCCATGCGCAAGCTGCCCGAGGCCTTCAAGGAGCTGCGCGCTCTCAAGGCCAAGGCCGAGGAGATTCAGAAGCTCATCGAGCAGGCTACTGCCGAACAGCTTTAATATTCCTTACACCATTCAAATAACGAACAGCCCCGGATTTTCCGGGGCTGTTCATTGTTTTTAGCATAATCAGAAGAAGCTCTGTTATTCTGCCCGGCAAATCCGAGTTTGTTGTTTTCGGAGCACGGGACTTCAGTGCCGTAAATTGTGGAGCGTTTAATCGGGACTGAAGTCCCGTGCCTCGATGAAGCTCATCGCCAATTGCCGATTTGTCGATGCCTGGCTGATTATGACAACGCGTTAGAAGGTTATCGGCGGCGCGGGTGGCGGTGCCGGGGAGCAGGATGTGGAGCCCGGCGCGGCGGCTTGGGGGCGCACTTGTGCGGGCCACAATGGTGGTGGTGATGAGGGCCGCAATGATGATGGTGATGCGGGCGTCCATGGTGGTGCACATGGCAAGGAGCAGGCACATGCACACAGGGAGGAGGCGGGCATGGACGCACCACCACGGGCGTACCGACCGATACGTTGACATACACTTTCGCTTCTGCCTTGCTCCCCATACAGCAGAGCGCAGTCATGCACGCCAGCACCAGCATTTTAAGAATGTAATTCTTCATACGAGAGGAAAATTAAAGATATTCACATAAATGGCGCACCAGTCGGCCCATTTTGTGCAGAAGCGAACGCTTTTTGTTAATTTTCTTATCGGCGCTTCAGGAATCTCCCGGTCACAGCCTGAAGCTCAGGCACGCGGAAGAGCAGGCAAGCGCCTACATAAAGGGCACCACATACAGAACCGCCGACAGCGAGTGCACCAAATCTGCTGAAGAAGCTCCAGGAGGTGAAATCGGCGAAGAAGAAATGACCTGCGCTCCAGCAGACCAATGCCAGCACCACACCCGCGCCCATGATGCGGAGAAGTCCCGGCATCAGGATATGCAGAGACATACCGCCCAGCAAATGTCTGATATACAGGAAGTAGAACAGGAAGTTCAGCGTGGTGACAATGGAGGTGGTCAGCGCCAGATAGGTGGCAGGCAGGTTGAAAACATGCACAAAGGTGTAGTTACAACCAACTGAAATACAGAATGCTACCAGAGCCAGACCGGCAGGAGCCCAGGGCTTTTCCAAGGCCAGGAATACAGGCTGCAGCACTTTCATGCCCGCATAGGCGAGAAGGCCAAGCGAATAAGCAGCCAGCACATCGCCCGTGAAGCAGGCAGCAGCAGCATCGAAGCGACCACGCTGGTAGAATACGCTCACGATTTCATCGCCCCAGATGCACAGGAAAATGGCAGAAGGAATGGCAAACAGAGCCATGAAACGGAGAGCCTTGGCCAGATGAGCAGAAATCTCCTTGCCGGCATCGCCGCCCGTAAGAGTCATGCGCGACACCGTAGGAAGTACAACCATGCCCACAGCCACGCCGAACAAGGCCACAGGCAACTGCCAGAGATGGAAGGCACTGGACAGGGCCGTGACGGAACCGGGCTTGAGGTACAGCGCAAAGGCCGTATTGATGAACACATTGGTCTGAGTAATGCCCGCAGCTATCACGCCCGGCAGCATGAGAATCCACACGCGACGGGCATTTGCATCCGTAAAACGCAACCAGCCACCCGACCAGCGCAGGCCGATATCCCAACGCGGGCGATACCCTTTCTGGCGCAGCTTCGGCAGTTGCACCAGCACCTGGGCTGCACCACCAATGACCACGGCCACAGCAAAGCCATAAAGAGCATCCGGGCCGAAAGTCGGGTCAATAAACCAGCCGATGACCACACCGGCAGCCACCGTCGTAAGATTAAAGGCGGCACTGGCCAGATTCGGCAGACCGAACACGCCGAACACGTTCAGCGCACCCATGCACAGCGCCGAAAGCGAAGCCAGCAGGATAAACGGCCACATGATGCGGCACAAATCCGCAGCCAGCCCCATGAAGCTGCGGGGCTCCACTTTGGTTGCGGCAGCAGGCACGCCTTCGCTGGCCGTTGTCAGCAGTATCGTCTGGCCATGCTCAAGTTTCTCCAGCACAGAAACCCTCAGGCAGGAATCGGGCGTCAGATTGCGCAGGTTATCCTGCGAAGTGAACACCGCCTCCTTCAGACCATCGGCATTGGTCCGGAATCCGCGGAACGCAGCATCGGCACACAGCATGGAAGGAGCACCCCATGGTGTCTCCAGCACTACGCGGGCACGCTCAGGATAAAGCTGCTGCATGAAGGTACCTGCCAGCAGAATACCGATGGACACAATGCAGAGCATCAGAGAAATCAGCTGCGAGCTCACACGGCTGGCCAGGGTCCAAGCAGCTTCCTTGCCATCCTGCTTCTCCACCTTGCTCATCACGCTGGTGAAGCTCTGCGAGAGAGCTCCCTCAGCAAACATGTCGCGAAGCATGTTGGGAATACGGAACGCGGTAAAGAACGCATCCAACGCACCGGTAGCGCCGAAGAGCGAGGTGTAGACAATCTCGCGCAGCAGACCGGTGAAGCGGCAGCAGAAGATGGCCGCTGTGGCGATGAGACTCTTTTTCTGCATGGAAGCCATAGCGATTCAGGGGAGAGAGGTGGTTTATATGAATCAGCGTACCTTTTCAGGTAAATCCTCGCGTATCTTGCGGGCAAAAGCCTTCGCGGTGGTCTTATCGCCCAGCAGCAGGCAGGTGCGGGAAAGCTCGCGCATGGTGGTGCGATACAGCCCCTGCTCTGCCTTCTCAAGGCGCTCCTTGTCGGCATCGCTCATCTGGTCGATGCTGCTCTGAATAGTGCGCAAGGTACGGAAGCTGTTGATATCCTGCTGCGCCTTACGCTGAGCCAATGCCAGATTCAGGCGGGCGCGAAGGGTCTTGCCGGTAGTGAGGTCGGGGTTCACTTCCTCAACCATGCGGGTGCATTCCTGAACCCACTTCAGGGCGTTGTTGTACTCCTGCTTGGCGGTGTAATAATCTGCCAGTTCATGGGCAATACGCGAGCGGAAGTCAGAATCCTTCTTCACCAGAGCGGGATTCTGCAGCATCATCTCCCAGCTGCGGGTCAGCAGCTGAATCTTTTCCTCGCCCTCGGTATGAGTGGCCAGATAGGTCAGTACGCGCATGATTTCCGCGGTGTCCTTCTCGTGGTCAATCAGGAAACGATAATCACGCACGGCTTCCTGCACATTTCCACGGGCCTCGTTGGCACGGGAGCGGATGCGGGCAATGCGAATCTGCAAATCGGGAGTCATTTCACCGTAACCTTCAGCGAAAGCGGCTGCCAGGGTCAGCGCCTGAGCGCAGCCATCGTGATTCCCCAGGCGGTGGCGCAGCTCGCCCAGCAGCATGTAGCACTGCGGCAGACGATGTTCCTTATCAGGATAGGCGAGCATGGCATCGCGGCAGCGGAGGAGCTTTTCCTCAATCTCCTTGAGAGCGGCCTGGGAAAGATTGGGATTATCGCGCAGGGTGGTGGTCACCTCCTCAAGCATGAGCTGGGACGTAGCCGGGCAAAGCGGCCACTTGGCCTGTTCAAGGATATTGCGGGTCATCTGCCACACGGGCTCCTTGACGGCGCACACACTTGCACGCAGCATCTGAAGAGAGGCAGCCTCAGCAGCAAGCTCAGGGTCTGTGAGACGCACCAGCACCCCCGGAGCATCAAGCTGCGCAATCGCCTTGACCGCTGCATCGTTGTTCTGCATGCGGATACAGGTCTCGGCGGAGCGACGAATGCTGCGAAGCAGCAATTCCGTATGTTCCGGAGAGTTCACCAGTTTTTCCTGCAGCTCGCGATCCAGGCGCAGCTGCAGCTCAAAATCGCCATGTTCGGCAGCGGCCATGGCGAGGCGATCCAGACCTTCCACAGGGGCCAGAGATTCCACTTCGGGCAGAATGCGTACGGCCTCCTGCCACTGACCCTTGTCCACCAGTCGACTCATCAGGAACCAGCGGAACTGACGCTGCGTGTCGGCATTCTCAATCCAGCCCAGGCGGGCGCGGCTGTTCTCTGCCAGCTCAAGGAGGCGGGCCTTATCACCGGCCAGATCGGCCAGCAGACGGGAAAGATTCGCATTTGCCTCAGCATTACTGGGCACAACAATAGTCTGTCCTTTGAAGAACTGGATAATATCCTGTCCCTTGGCAAAAAGTCCCCACAGCAGCAGGGCTCCCACTGTAAGACCGGCCGCGGCTAGCGGCAGGGTGTGGTTACTCTTCTTGCGGGGCGGACGATAACGGCGATTCATACAGGGAAAATATCAGTGTTCTATGTATCATTGCGGAGCCTGAGCCGGCTCCTCTGCTGCCGGAGCAGCGGGAATAAGAGGTTTGATGCGGCGCATCTGACTGCGCACTTCCTCACGACGGTCAAATTGTTCCTCCACCAGGGGAAGCACCTGCTCCCAGGCGGCATAAGCCTCGGCCCAGAGCTTCAACTCACCGAGAGCGTAGGCATGGCCGAAAAGAGCGGCTCGACGGTTAGCTATCTCTTCGGGAGTATTACCGGGAAGATTCGCCACAGCCTGGGCATAAGCAGACTCAGCCTCTGTCACCTTGCCCTGCTGGTCATATATCTGCCCCAGCAGCAGATGGATGCGGCCAAGAGCCGGCTTGTCTTCAGGAGCAAACTGGTTGCGGAGCTTGAGGCAATTTTCCAGAAGAGGCTGCGCCTGGTCTGCTTTAGCCAGCTCAAGATAGCAGCGGGCTGCCCCCTCCTGCGGCTGCATAAGCAACTGAGCATCCTGGGTGCTGTTGATGGCAGCGGTAAAGTCAAGCAGCGCAGTCTGATAGTTCTGCACCTGATAATGCATCCAGCCTCGCTGGTCAAACAGGCTGGGCCAGAAGGTGTTGTTATCCGGGATGCGGCCATCCGCCACGCCCTGGGCGCGGTGCAGCAGTGCCAGTGCCGTGACATTATGCCCCCTCTGGTTTTCAATGATGGCCAGCTGGCGCAGCGCCTGAAGTCGGGCTGCAATATCTGAAGTCCGCGTACCATTGGCATTCGCTGCCTCACGCAGCAGCGGCTCAGCGGCTGCGGCATCACCCAGCTCAAGCAAGGCTGCCCCAAAGCAGGCGCGAGCCTCGGGCACGGAGAATTCGGCAGGTGTCCCCTGCTCCAATGCCTTGCGGAAACAGCTCTCAGCGTCCTGAGCTTTGCCAAGGCCGCGATACAGAATACCCTGGTGAACGTGGGCCATGCTACGCAGCAACTGTGCACCACGTGCTTCAGACTTGAGCTTTTCCTGCAAGGCGTTGAGAGCCGCCACAGCGGTCTCAGCAGCCTGCGGTATGGTCATTTCCAAGGCCATAAGCTGGCCAAGGGTTGTCAGACGGGCTTCGTCCAACTTATTCTCAGAAAATATGGAATCGGCAAGGTTGTAGTAATCCCTGGCGCTCTCGAACTGCTGGATGCCGGCCAGAGCATCTGCTGCTTTCAGGGCACGGTAGCCCCACTCGGCAGTATGCGGAACGGCCTGCATCAGCGGGCGCAGCACGGCAAGGGCGGAATCGGCCATGCGGCGTTCGAGCAAGGCACATGCCAGACTCCACTCGGCCTCCTGGCGCACCGTGGCATCCTGAATCCAGCCGAAAGCAGCATCGGTATTAGCAGCAGCCTGCTGCAGATGCGCATCGCTGGCAGAAGCCAGTCGCATGAAGTTCAGTACATTCTGCGAGGCAGCGGCATTAAGGGATTCCTCCACCAGACCGGAACGTACGGCCTGCTGGAAACCACTTTCCTGCCCCTGCCCGTAGCCTACATAATAGGTCAGCAGAAACAGCCCCAGGGAACCGGCACCGGCCAGCCCCAGAGCAGCCCACTTGACCCAGGGGCGGAATTCAAGCTCCGCCTCCGGCGTCTCTGCAGGGGGTATCGAGGGATTCTCCTCTTCCATCATTCCCGAGGTAGAGAAATCAGGCGTTCACCTGGTCCAGATGGAAAGCACTGTGCACCACGCGGGCAGCCTGCTCGATATCACCGGCTTCCACCGTGGTGGAAATGCGGATTTCGGAGGTTGCAATCATACCCGTGGCAATGCCGGCATCGGCCAGAGCCTGGAACATGGTGGCAGCCACACCCGTGTGAGAGCGCATACCCACGCCCACCACAGACAGCTTGGCCAGACCGGCCTCAGTCTCAAGGCGTGCCGTCTCACCCAGCTTGGGCAGCACAGACTTGAGCGCAGCCTGAGCAGCGCCGAGGTCGTTCATGTTCATGGTGAAGGACTGACGAGCCTGACCGTCATGAGCGGTGTTGGCCACAATCATGTCCACGTTGATTTCTGCGTTGGAAAGAGCGGAAAGGATGATGGCGGTGTATGCCACAGGAGCAGTGATGCCCGACACAGTGACGCGGGCCTGATTGCGTTCGATTGAGACGCCTCGCACGGCGAGGGACTCCATAGCGGAAGTTTCTTCTTGCACGATGGTACCGGGGTTGTTGTTCATGGAATTACGGACTTCGAACACGACGCCGAACTTCTTGGCGAATTCGACAGAGCGTGCCTGCATGACCTTGGAACCGCTGGAGGCCATTTCCAGCATTTCTTCATAGGAGAGTACGGAAATCTTGCGGGCATCCTTCACCACGCGGGGGTCGCAGGTGTAGACGCCGTCCACATCGGTGAAAATCTGGCACAGGTCAGCATTCACCGCTGCCGCCATGGCAATGGCCGACAGGTCGGAGCCACCACGGCCCAGCGTGTGGATGGTGCCATCCTCGGTCACGCCCTGGAAACCGGCGCAGACCACGATGTAGTCATCATCAAGAGCCTTGAGCACGCGGGCGGGCTCGATGGAGTGGATGCGGCCACGGGTGTGGGAGCCATAGGTGCATACGCCGGCCTGCTGACCGGTGAAGCTCATAGCCTTGTAACCCATCTCGGTGATAGCCATGCAAAGCAGAGCAATGGACTGCTGCTCACCCGTAGCGAGGAGCATATCCAGCTCGCGCTCGGGGGGATTATCCATCACCTCGTGAGCAAGCCCGATGAGCTTATCTGTCACGCCGCTCATGGCCGAGATAACCGCCATGATTTTGTTGCCCTCTTTCTTAACCTCAATGAGTCTGCGTGCTACATTGCGGATGCGGTCGATAGTGCCCACAGAGGAGCCACCATATTTCTGAACGATGAGTGCCATGGTCGGTTTGGTCTTATGAGTTGAAGGTTTCGATGCGGAATACTGCCGGATGCGGAGCTACGCAGCCGCTGGCCACAATCTCCTTGAGCGCGGTCTTGAGCGTGCCCCAGGGGCAGGCATGCAGGGTAAATACAAGGTCGTTCTGCACGTTCTCAGCTTCCTCATCCTCGTGGGCGGAGGAATAGGTGGAAGCGATGCTGATGTCGTGCTTCGCCAAACCCTGCGCAATGGAAGCGATGATACCGGAGCGGCGGCTCGGCACCAGGAAACGTACATAATAAGGCGTCACCGTATCTTCCTGGGGCATCACATCCAGCGTCTTGGTGTAGGGGCGGAAACCGGTATGAGTCTCGGGGTGGCGCAGGTCGCGCATAGCCATCACAATGTCACCGATAACTGCACTGGCCGTGGGGTTCTTGCCGGCGCCGCGACCATAGAAGATAGTCTCACCCACGATGTCGCCCTTCACGGCGATGGCGTTGAATACGCCGTTCACATTGGCCAGCAGGTGTTCGCGCGGCACAAAGCTGGGCTGCACACGCAGCTCGAGGCGGTCAGAATCAGCATGCTGCTTGATGACCACCAGCAGCTTGATGGTGTAGCCCATCTGGTGAGCAAATCGGAAATCGCAGGCGGTCACACGCTCGATGCCGTATACCGAAATACGGTCAGGGGAAATCGGTGTGCCATAGGCCAGCATGGCCAGAATCAGCGCTTTGTGGGCTGCATCCCAGCCGTTGATATCCAGCGTGGGGTCAGCCTCGGCAAAGCCCTTTGCCTGAGCACGGGCAAGCGCCGTCTCGAAAGACACGCCTTTGCGTTCCATAGAGGAAAGAATGTAGTTACTCGTGCCGTTGATGATACCGGCAATACTCTCTACATTATTGCAGATAAGAGAATTCTGCAGGCTCTGAATAATCGGGATACCACCGCCGCAGGATGCCTCGAAGTACAGCGGAACACCCTGCTGGGCAGAAAGCTGGAACAACTCACTGCCGTACTCCGCGAGCAGAGCCTTATTACCTGTTACCACAGGCTTACCGGCCTTCAGAGCACTGGTCACCAGCTCGTATGCTTCAGTCGTACCGCCAATCAGCTCGATGATGATGTCGATTTCCTCATCGTTCACCAGCTCGCGCCAGTCATTCGTCAGCATGTCAGGGGCAATCACCACGTCGCGCACGCGGCTCATGTCGCGCACGGCCACTTTCTTCACGGCGTAGCGCATCTGAGCGCGGGCCTCAAGCAATTCGTGATTACGGCACAGCGTCTCAAACACACCCGTGCCCACTGTTCCAAGACCTGCAAGGCCAAGCTGAAGCGGTTTTCCTGTCATTTGCGGGCGCAATTCTACACTAATTCACACCATATCTCAAGCCAATATTCCGCAAGTGTCAGAAATATGGCAGATTTAATGCCGTCGCAGCCGGTTGAGATGCTCCATACTTTCGAATTGTCCTTCAATGAAAGCCGAAAGAGTTCGCGTATCGCAAAACGCCTAGCAATAAAGCGTAACAAAATAAAATTGCAAACGCACAACCAAAGTTCTGTGTATATTTTGACAATCAGGTAAGTACTGATGCCTAGCCAAATATCGTTAAACGGAAATCAAAGTAGCCCTGAAGCAGGCAGTTGCAGAAGCAAGCGTAGCCGTAGTGCCGCTCTCCGAAACCTCAGCACGACTCCGCCGTTGGTGCCACTTATTGGAAGCGGCCTAAGTGGTAGAAATCAAGCTGACATCCTACAATCTGAAAAGTAGCGGGAAATCCTCGCTAAGCACTACCCCGAGAGTAAAGGCATCAAACTCGAACCCAGAAGCCAACTGATAAGCATCTACAAAGGTAAGCTGATTAAGGTAGACGTACCCGGCAACGGCAACAAGAGGGATGATGAAGGTTGCCAACTCGCGCCAACATCAGTTTGAAAGCTACTGCCTACAATATCGAAGGGTAACTACATCTTCGGGCTCCCATCCAAACGACGGAGAATAGCTACACACACCACAAGATATGGTGACACAGGGCAGAACTAATAAATCTTAGCTCCGATATTTCTACCTCAATTACACTTAATGCCTTTATATAACAATATAACTCCATTTACAATATAGCAACAAATCCCCGTCGAGATGATTAGTATTGACAATCGACAAATGTCTTGTACATCAGATGAGTTTTTTTCGAGCATTCGCCTTATTTGCTTATAACATCCGATACAGCCACCTAGTGCCGCCATTCCGAATACCATAACGACGAAAGCAAAAATTATGACCATTTTTAATAATAAGAATGTCCTTGGGTAGCATTTAACACGCTACCCAAGGTAGTTTAATATACTATTCCGAAATGAGCACTTTATAAATTAAATAACTTAGAACCAATATTAAGAAAGAAGTATAAAACCATTGATAGTAATACCCAAATTTATTATGTTCTATTTTTTCGATTTTCTTCCTTCCACAAGAAAAAAAAGTACCATCCTTACGAGGTAACGAACGCAGTAATTGAAGTATACCACATGTTATAAGTATTAAAATGAAACATATTTTTGCCATAAAATCATGTTAATTTATAATTGAGTGAAGTTTATCCTCGCCCTTATATGGCTATACGAGCTCACGTTCCTTATCCTGTAACATAGTTTAGTGTAGTTGCTTTCAACGGATTTATAAAGCAATCATTTGCCAGGGAATATACATTCGCCAAATTTTGTGTCTAGTAAGACACCATAAGAACCTAATATAGATACCTCAGCAGACACAAAGCCTGAAATTCCCACACTAATTGCAGAGC
Source organism: Akkermansia sp. (assembly GCA_045125705.1). Classification (GTDB taxonomy): domain Bacteria; phylum Verrucomicrobiota; class Verrucomicrobiia; order Verrucomicrobiales; family Akkermansiaceae; genus Akkermansia. Next base: position 150,389 of record JBGVNQ010000062.1, read on the forward strand.
AAACCATTGCAGGATATTCACATGCGTCCAAATCCTCGGAAGAATAGGATACACCTGCAATTAAGCTCAGGATACCTCAATCCAAGGCAGTCTGTTCGCCATGGCTGCGCAATGCAACTGAGTAGGTAACTGAAGCTCATCCAGCGTGGAGCGCATGGCAGCAGCGGCCTTGGCAGGGGTATTACATTCCGGGCTGATATGCGCCAGCACAAGGTGCTGCAGACCGGGGTGAGCTATCTGCCGGATAAAGTCGCAGGCCTGCTGGTTGGAAAGGTGTCCCCATCTCCCGGAAATGCGGTTAATCAGCTCATAAGGTCTGCCGCTGTTCTGCAGCATGTCGGGGTCGTAGTTCGACTCCAGATACAGCCCCTGCACTCCTGCTAGCATATCAGGCATATTCTTCTGAATAATGCCAGTATCCGTCACATAGCCCAGACGCACGCCATCACATTCAAACACATAGCCCAGCGGGTCAAGAGCATCGTGGCTCACGCAGAACGGAGTAACCTTCAGCGCGCCCACCTGCACTTCCTGCCCCGGCTCCAGATAGGTGAACACAGCACTAGGTGCCATGCCCTTCAAATCCTGCGAGAGGTAGCGACTGCAGTACAGTTTCAGGGTATCTTTTTTCGACAACACTCCAAGGCCACAGATGTGGTCCTGGTGCTCATGCGTGAAAAAGATACCGGATAAGGAGGCCACACTCAAGTCACACTCCGCCAGTCCCTTGCGGATGCGCTGTGCCGATATGCCGGTATCTACCAGCACATGGGTGCCACCGCCTGAAATGACGGTGGCATTACCACGACTGCTGCTGGCCAGCACGGAAAACCGAATCATGACCGGGGAGCAACAGGATTCAGCACAGTGTCCTCGGGCTTCAGTGCATTGGCAGGAATGCCGTACAGCTTGCCGGTCTGGGCTTCAAGGAAACGCGTGATATTCTTCACCGTCTCCTCACTTGCAGCACCGGCACCATTCTGCGTGGAAATCATGATGCGGACAGCATCCTGCAGACTGTTGACAGTACCCGTGTGGAAATAGGGTGCCGTCAGAGCCACATTGCGCAGGTTCGGCACGCGGAACATGTCCTTATGCTCTTCTTTCTTGGTGAAATCGCGCAGGCCGAAAGCGCCTTCCTTGTAATCAGCGGGGGTAGCAAGGGCACGCAGGTCACCGTGCGTATTGATGTACTCGAAGCTGATACCACCAAGCGTGGGGCCGCTGTGGCAGGTGGCACAACCAAGGTCTACAAAGGACTTCATGCCGGCCTTCTGACTGTCTGTCAGAGCCTTCTCATCCCCCTTCAGGTACTGGTCGAAAGCAGAATCAGGGGTCACAAGAGTCTGTTCATAAGCGGCAATGGCGGTCGTAATGGTATCGGCGCTGATACCATGGTCTCCGAACACATAGGCAAACAGAGCCACCATGCGAGGATCGCAGGACAGCTTGTGCGCGATGATATCCCAGTCGGCCACACAGGAGAAGCCCATTTCCACAGGGTTCAGGGGAGGTCCACCGGCCTGTTCCTTGAGATCAGCGGCACGGCCATCCCAGAACTGGCGGATATTGCCGGCGGCATTGAAAGTGGTCGGAGCATTCACACCACCGAGCTGCGGCAGGCCATCCGGACCGGGCACACCTTCAGACTTGGCCAGGTTATCCGTGCCGCCGCGGGTCAGGTCATGGCAGCTGGCGCAGGCCACCTGGTTATTGGTGGAGAGGCGGCCGTCATGATAGAGCAGATAGCCGAGGTAGATGCGGGCCAGTTCCAGCTCGTTGTCCGTGGTCGGAGCAGGAGAAATCGGCGCAAAGGCACGGGCTGCCGCACCGGTTTCCTTGTACTTATTGCGGAGAATGGCCACATCGGTGGGCGTAAGACGGCTGCCGAAATGCACAGCACTGTACGAAGCCGGGGGCATGCGGCGGGTGCGCAGCACGTAGTCCATCTTCAGGTAATCCACATTTCCGGAACGCACAGAGGAATCCGGAGTAAGAGTGAAGGCGCGCTTGGCACCCTCCACATGGTCACGCATGAGGCCGAAGGAAAGGAAATTGAGGAACTTGCTGTAGGTAGCATCCTGGGCGTGACAGGCAGCGCACTTCAGGTCGAGCACTTCGCGAGCCACGGCATCAGCCTTAGCCGGTTCCATAGGCGGCAGCACGGTGGACTCATGCATGGAATCCACCACAGACTGCGAAACAAAGCCACCCACAGTAGCCACCGCGCCGGTAGCAGCAAGCACCAGCACATATTTCCAGATAGAAGAGTTCGTCTTAGACATATGTTTATCAGAGAAAAGGTTCAGCGTGGATATTCTAACACAGACAGCGCAACAGGCAAGCAGAAATCGCCACATGTTCCTTGTTAATTCCGCTTTTCTGTGCTATACTGCCCTTGCATGAAAAAGCTCCTTGCCCTTTTTCTTCCGCTGATGCTTCTCAACCAGTGTGCTCCTGTTCCGGCACCGCTGGCTGTTGCCCCTGCCCCCGCTATGCCGACTGAGCTCTGTTACCTCGATTCCGTTTCACCGGGCATTCGAGTTGACTTAAAATACTGCGGATACGATAATTTTGTCGGTCGCCCCATCGATGGCTACACCGAAGGTCGCCGTGCGATTCTGCGCAAGGATGCCGCCGCCGCCATGGCCAGGGCGCAGAAGCAACTCAAGGCTAAAGGGCTCGGGCTCCTCGTGTGGGATGCCTATCGTCCGCACCGCGCCCTGCAGGATTTCTACAACTGGTCGAAAAACGCCGATGACAGCACACGCGCTGAGTTTTACCCCAACATCACCAAGCGCGGCATTTACGAAAACCGCTACATCGGCCTTACCTCCGAACACAGCTGGGGCATAGCCGTGGATATCACGCTGGTCGATTTGAAAACAGGCGAGGAGCTGGATATGGGGGGCCGCCACGACCTGCTCGATGAAAGCTCTGCCACGGTCTACGCCGGGCTCACCCCGCAGCAGCAGGCCAACCGCCTGTTGCTGCGCGACACCATGGCCTCGGTAGGCATGCGTAACTACAGCAAGGAATGGTGGCACTACTTTGTCTCACCCCCCGGCACCTGCCACCGCTACGACTTCCCTCTGAACGACACGCTGGCTGAACAGAAGTAAGCTGCGTGAATAACAGCATTTTTCAGCTCTTTTTTCTTGAAAAGAACGGAAAAAGCCGTTAGAGTACAGAGTGATGAAAATTCATTTCTGTGGAGCAGCTGAAACAACTACCGGTTCCCAGCACCTGCTGGAGGTGAACGGCAAACGCATCCTGCTGGATTGCGGCATGTACCAGGGTCACCGCGAAGACCAGCTTCGCATCAACCGCGAGTTCCCCTATTTCTCACCCGCTGAGATTGATTGCGTGGTACTCTCCCACGCCCATATCGACCACTCAGGCAACCTCCCGAATCTGGTCAAGAAGGGGTTCAAGGGCTTCGTGTACAGCACGCATGCCACACGCGACCTCTGCCAGATTATGCTGGCAGACTCCGCCCGCATCCAGGAAAGCGACTGCAAGTTCCTCAACAAGATGAGCGCACGCAAAGGCGGCAGCGGCCAGGTGGCGGAAGTCATCTACACCGAGCAGGATGCCGAGGCCTGTCTGCGCCGATTCATCAACATCGGGTATGAGATTCCCTTCCCCATCGCCCCGGGTATCACGCTCACCTTCTACGATGCAGGCCACATTCTCGGCGCCGCGCAGATTGTGCTTGATATCGATGACGAGGAAGATGGTAAGCACAAACGCCTCCTCTTCTCCGGCGACGTAGGCCGCGGCAACAACGAGCTCCTGCGAGACCCCGTGCCGGTGCCGGGGGTGGATATCATGCTCATGGAATGCACCTATGGCGGGCGGCACCATGAATCCCCCAGCCGTGACGATGAAACCTTCTGCCGCACCATCCGCGAAGCTCTCAAGCGAGGCGGCAATGTCTACATCCCCTCCTTCGCTGTGGAGCGCACACAGCAGATTCTCTACCTGCTCAACCGAGCGTACAAGGAGGGTCGCCTGCCTAACTACCAGGTGTATGTGGACAGTCCCATGGCGGTGAGTGCCACCGAGATTTTCCGCATTCACCCCGAATGCTTCAACAAGGAAGTGTATGACTTCCTCTTTGCCGAGCGTGACCCGTTCCAGTTCGAGCAGCTGCATATGGTGCGCAGTATATCTGAATCTCAGAGACTCAACAACCTGCGAGAGAATGCCATCATCATTTCCGCCTCGGGCATGTGCGAAGCCGGCCGCATCCTCCACCACCTCAAGAACGGCATCGGCAGACCGAACAACACGGTGCTGTTCGTGGGCTACTGCGCCGCCAACACCTTGGGTCGTCGCATTCTGAACGGCGCGCTGGAGGTTCGCATCCTCGGTGACCTCTACCCCGTGCGCGCCCGTATCGAGTCGCTCGATTCCTTCTCCGGCCACGCCGACCACAACGAGCTGCTCTCCTATTTCCGGGCTACAGGCGGCAGCAAATCTCGCGTGTTCCTGGTGCACGGCGAAAAGGAGTGCTCCGCGGCCATGCATGAAGCACTGCAGAAGGAGCACGCCGGCAGCATCGAGATTGCACGGTTGAATACCACGGTCAGCTGCTGAGGTCATCATCAAAAAAAAGCGGCGCAGGATGAACTCCTGCGCCGCTTTCGTATAATCTGTATTCTGCTTAGTGCTTCTTGCAGAAGTCCTCGAGGCGGTCAAGGCCTTCCTTGAGCACGTCCAGAGAGGTGCAGTAGGAAATGCGGATAGCATTGTCGTTGCCGAAAGCGATGCCGGGCACGGCAGCCACCTTGTAACGTTCGAGCAGCTTGTCGCACAGCTCAAGGGAGCCCATACCGAGCTCGGTGGTGTCGATGAAGAAGTAGAAGGCCCCCTTGGGCTCCACTACCTTGATCTTGGGCATGGCGGACAGACGGCCATATACATACTGACGGCGGAAGTCGTACTCCTCGCGCAGGTCAGCGATGAAGCTCTGGTCACCGCTGAGAGCCTCGATGGCGCCATACTGGCAGAACGTGGTGGCGTTGGAAGCGGTGTGGTCCTGGATGAGCTTGATGTACTTGGCGATGTGCTCAGGAGCAGCGGAGTAACCGAGACGCCAGCCGGTCATGGCATAGCCCTTGGAGAAACCGTTGATGGTGATGGTGAGGTTGTAGATTTCCTCGCTCAGAGATGCCATGGACACGTGCTTGGTGTCGCCGTATACCAGGTGCTCGTAGATTTCATCAGCAATGATGAGAATGTCCTCTTCCACGGCAATCTGGCCCAGAGCGCGCAGCTCGTCCTCAGTGTAGACGGTGCCGGTCGGGTTGTGGGGAGTGGTCAGGATAATCATCTTGGTGCGGGGAGTCATGGCATTCTCGAACTCCTCGGGAGTAATCTTCCAGCCGTTCTCAGCCTTGGTCTCCACCAGCACGGGAACACCACCGCAGAGCTCCACCATGGAGGGGTAGCTCACCCAGTAGGGAGAGGGAATGATGACCTCATCGCCATCGGAGATGGTGGCGCGCAGAGCGGTGTACACAGCAGGCTTGGCACCGCTGCACACGCAAATCTGATTGATGTCGTAGTTCAGGCCGTTGTCGCGCTTGAGCTTGTCGGAAATAGCCTGGCGAAGCTGGGGCAGACCAACGGAGGGGGTGTACTTGGTAGCACCGTTGTTAAGAGCCTCAATAGCGGCCTTCTTGATGTTCTCGGGGGTGTCCTTATCGGGCTCGCCACCGGCCAGGCCATAGACCTGCTCGCCGCGGGCCTTCATCTCCTTGGCCTTGTTGGTCACAGCCAGAGTGAGAGACGGAGTCAGAGAAACAGCGTAATCAGAAATGAAATCCATTGTTGTGAAAAGCGGTTAAATTGGTACACAGTGCATGCGCTTCGGTACGCAGCGCACACCGCGAGGCATTTTACGCGCCCAGCTATACTTTGGCAAGGAAAATGTACACGCGTGACACGCTTTCCCTCGATTCGCTCTTGCATTTCAGCAAAAGTGGCGTACAATCCGCCCGGATTATGTTGAGCATTCTCCAAAGCATCAGTTCCTGGTTGTCCCGCTACACCTCCCCCTTTGTCATTGCCGCGGCAGTGCTGGCCTTTGTGCTGCCGGGCATGTTCACCTGGGTACAGGGCGATGTGCAGGCCATGGTGCTGGGCTTCATCATGCTCACCATGGGCATGACGCTCCGCCCTGCGGATTTCCGCATTCTGGCAGCTCGCCCCTGGGATATAGGCATCGGCGCTCTGGCTCAGTTCAGTATCATGCCGCTGATTGCATGGCTGTTGGTGGCTTGCTTTGACCTACCGCGGGGCATTGCCGCCGGTCTCATTCTGGTAGGCTGCTGCCCCGGTGGCGTCTCCAGCAACATCATGAGCTTTCTCTGCAGGGGCGATGTTCCCTACTCCGTAGGCATGACCACCGTATCCACCCTGCTCGCTCCGTTCATGACTCCCCTGCTCATGCTCTGGCTGGCTGGCGAAAGCATCGATGTGGATGCCATCGGCATGTTCCGCAGCATCCTCTTTGTCACCATCCTGCCCGTCGCCATCGGTACATTCTGCAATGGTAAATGGGGCAAGCAGGAATCCTATGCGGAAGTCTGCAAAATCATGCCCGGTCTCTCGGTTATAGCGCTGGCCTGCATTGTGGGCGGTGTCACCGCGGCCAAGGGCGCCAGCTTCTTCACCAGCGGAGCTCTCATCTTCATCACTGTTTTTCTGCACAACGCGCTGGGCTATATTCTGGGATACAGCGTCGCTCGCATCGCCCACATGAACCGCCCCAAACGCCGCACTCTCAGCATCGAGGTCGGCATGCAGAATGCAGGTCTCGCCACAGTGCTGGCCACCCGCCATTTCCCCACCATGCCCGAAGCCGCCGTAGCCTCCGCTATCTGCTGCGTGTGGCACAGCATCTCCGGCACCCTCCTCGCCGGCATCTACAACGCTATCGACCGCTGGCGTAAGATCTGAAGATTTCCACTTCCCGTTCAAACTCATCAAGAGCGTCCGGACGGGTTCGATTCGTCTCGATGGTGACCATGGCGCCCGGTGCAAGAACGGACGGGATGAACTGGGCCATATCCAGCACACCAAGGCCGAGCCGGGTGTGGTCATCAATCAGCAGAGCGGTATCCATCATATCCGCCAGATGATACATGGTAGGCTGAAAGTTATTCATCTCCCGCAACATGCTCATCTGCTCAAGCCCAAGATAATTGGCAGCACAGAGCGCATGGGGAATATCCAGGCAGAATCCGCAGCCCACCTGCTGCAGCACCTGCCCGATTTCCTCCACAGAGGCACCCCGGCATTCCAGAATCTGCCCCTTGTCGCGCGTGATGCATGGCTTATTTTCAATCAATGCCCGGGAATCATTCAGCGCACCCAGCTGACGAGCTGTTTCTGAAATACAGCCGAAGGTGCCACCATGAAAAATGATGTAACGAGCGTTCAATTCATCGGCAAATCGTCTCACTTCATCATAAATCAAGCGATTTGACTCCTCACAATCCACCTTGGCCAGATTAAAACCATGCTTGAAATGCGCTGCGTGGATAACACAGGGAATCTCCAACGCTTTCCAACCGGCCAGAGTATCGGCCGTACCCGGCACCGCATACAGCTCCAGGTAATCAAATACTCCGACATCATACAAGCGCCGGGCTTCACGCTGGCAGGCTCCCGTATTCACCGACCACAATTTCAAGCCCACCTGATAATCTGATTCCATAAGCATCTCCATGATGATGGTTATTTTACAGCTTCATACCCATTAAGCTGCATAATCTCGTCAATGGAGTTCCGGAAGGAAATATACGTTTCCTCCTGCCATTTCCTGAATTCCGGGCTATCGACATTATTGATGCATTTAAATGGTCCTTCTGAGTTAATCTTTATTCCAGATTCATCGTCAGAGAACTTAAGAATCCTGTAAAAGTAATTCTCGTGTTCCTGTACATTGACGCGTACGGCTCTACTGAAGCGTTTCCATGTTCCATCATCAAAAACAAAAGTCACATCGCGGTAATCAGAAAATCTTCTGTGATAGACTAGCACAGCCATCCTCGCTTTTCCTGCTACTCTGATGACTGAAATGGATTTATCGTTTTCAAAAGCATCGAAGTTCAACGATTCAGCAAGCTGGGACATATTCCGCTGCTGTTCATCCTCATGAATGAAATGATATACATTCTGACTGAGGTAAGTCCAATCATGCAATACGACAAATCCCCCCATGTGTAAGACAATGCAAAGAAAGGCCCCAGCAATGCATGCAACCAGGTAAGTCAGGATTTTCTTCAGAAACTTAATCATCACGTGAAGCGGACTCAGATACAAACTCCATTCATGCCTATCTCATCAGGCTCGCACCATTGCCACTATACTCCAACAGCGGAAAGGAAGTCAAGCTGCATTCACCTATAACAAACGCCATGAGCAGTCATGGCAGCATTCCGGCTTGCACATGGGGCGGTTTGGTGCTATGCTTCGGGGCGTTATGTGGACAGGACGTTTTTCTCAGCCTACAGCAGATCTGGTATTGGAATACGGTGAATCCGTATCGTACGATTGGAAGCTCTATGAGCACGACATTGCCGGCTCGACCGCGCACGCCCGCGCCCAGCTCAAGGCAGGCATGCTCACGCAGGAGGAGTTCGATGCCATTGCCAATGCGCTGCAGGAGATTCTCGCCGACATCAAGGCCGGCAATTTCCAGTGGAGCATGAAGCTCGAAGACGTGCACATGAACATCGAGAGCGAGCTTACCCGCCGCATCGGCGCCCCCGGTGCCAAGCTGCACACCGCCCGCTCCCGCAATGACCAGGTGGCCACCGACACCCGCCTGTACTGTCGCGCCCAGATTGACACAACACTCGAACTGCTCAAGGATATGCAGCGAGCCCTGGTGCAGAAAGCAGCCCAGTATGCCGAAGTGCGCATCCCGGGCTACACGCACCTGCAGCGCGCCCAGCCGGTCACCGTCGGCCACCACCTGCTTGCCTATGTGGAAATGCTCGACCGCGACCGCGCGCGTCTCGAAGACTGCCGCCGCCGCGTGAATGTGAGCCCGCTGGGCAGCGGCGCCATCGCCGGCAGCACCATCAACCTCGACCGCGCCGGCATTGCTGCCGAGCTGGGTTTCGATTCCGTGAGCGAGAACTCCATGGATGCCATCGCTGACCGCGACTACATCATGGAAACGCTTTTCGACCTTTCCATCATCGGCACCCACCTTTCCCGCCTCAGCGAAGACCTCGTGCTCTGGAGCAGCTCCGAGTTCGGCTACTGCACGCTCAGCGACGCCCACACCACGGGCTCCAGCCTCATGCCCCAGAAGAAGAACCCCGACGTATGCGAGCTTACCCGCGGCAAGAGCGGACGCCTGTACGGCAACCTCGTGAGCGTCATGGTGGCCGTGAAGGGGCTTCCCCTCACCTACAACCGCGACCTGCAGGAAGACAAGGAACCCCTCTTCGATTCCTTTGAGACCGTGAGCCTCGCCCTGCGTGTGAACGCTGAAATGGTGGCCGCCATGCGCATCAACCGCGACCGCTGTGCCGCCGCAGTGAGCGACCCCCTGCTCCTCGCCACCGACCTGGCAGATTACCTGGTGCGCCGCGGCGTGCCGTTCCGCAAGGCTCACGAGCTCGTGGGCAAGGCTGTGGCCGTTTCCGTGGGCACCGGCACCGCACTCAATGAGCTCAGCCTCGACCAGTTCAAGGAAATCTCCCCCGAGTACGGCGAAGACGTGCACGAGGTATTCAATCTGGACCGCGCTTTCTCCCTGCGCACGAATCCCGGTGCCCCCAGTGCAGATAACACGGCCCGCCGCATCGCCTACTGGCAGGAACAGCTGGCCTGATGCCCATCTGCAGCCACGCCTTCCCTTCCCGCAGCGCGCCACCCACGGCGCGCTGCTCCTTTATTCGGAGCGGGAGAATTCAGCCCCCCCCCAATGCTTATATTTTCAGGACTAAAGTCCCGTGCTCCGACAGATATGCACCCCGCCAAGTGCGTGTTTATCGCACTGAATAACACGTTATTCTCCGATTATTGCCGGCACATACAGTATTTATACTTGCCAAACAGGCGCAAAACATGCAATATAAAGGCCTCACCACTACCACCAATGACTACAGAAATCAGAAAAATCGGCATCATTCAGACCTTCTCACTGCCCGGTGATTTTCCCAACAACCTCCGCTCTGTGGTAAATGCCTACCGCGAATGTCTCGAACATGGCGCACAGCTTGTGATAGCTCCTTCCACCTGCATTTGCGGCATCGACCCAAGAGACCTGGCCGCCCGCCGTTCCTTCTTGGAGCAAACAAAAGACTGCCTCGACGCCCTGTCCCGAGAACTGGGCAGTGTTCCTCTCATCGTAGGAGCCTACACGCCTATGCTCGACGATGAAAAATTAAGTGTAGGCATGGTCAACGATGATGACGAGACAGAACCCAAGGCTCCCAGTGAGAAAAAGGCGATTCTTTGTCCCTACCTGATTGAAAACAACTGCGTGACCGAGCTTGAAGACTGTGGAAGTTTTGTGTTGGGTTCTCAACGATTCTATATCGACACGACTGAGATGGAAATTCTCCCCCCGGATGATAACGATTTCCTGATTCGCATGTCAGACGAACCCTGGTACGCCACCGCATCAGACGATTTTGATTTACTCCACAAATGGACAGCCAGCATGGGCAATATCACCGTCATCTGCTGCCGTCCGGTCGGTACTGCCGGTGGCAATCTCTACGGTGGCGGATCCGGCGTCTATGCTCCGGATGGCAGAGTACTCCTTCGTCTCCCCTTCTTCCAAGCCGCCGCGCAGGTGGTCAATCTGGATTGCCCCAAGCCTGTACTGAGCCCGCCAGACAACGTAGATGTGCTTTGCTCAGCCATCACCCGCGGCATCCGCGACACCATTCGCGGCCACTGTCTCGACGGTGTCTGCATCCCGCTTGACCACCCCAATTCTGCCCTGCTCGGGGCATTCTGTATCGAGGCCATCGGAGCCGCCAAGGTGCACGGCATCACCTTTGAAGGAAACGAGGCACTGGCCGGTAAGCTGGGCATTTCCTGCCACTCCCTGAAACTCGACAAGGTGCAGGAAGCAGCCGTGGATGCCATGGGCAAAGAGCACGCAGCAGCTCTCCGCGAGCGTCTCGTCACAGCCCTCGCCATGACTCATGCAGAATCCAAGGGGCTTTTCCTCTGCTCTCCGCTCAGCAGAACCGACATCGTTCTGGGAAATTTCTGCATGTACGGACTCAGTGGCGCCCACCTTGCCCCGCTCGGCAATCTGTACAGCATCGACCTCTACCTCTGCTCCTGCATTCTGTCAGACTCCCATCCTGACCTTTTCGGCTCCCTTGTTCCCCCGGCAGACACAACCACTGACCGAATCATCCATGAACTTATGGATAGGAACATTGCGGCTTCAACGCTTCTGAACCCTGACAGGAATCTCCTCTTCAAGGAAAATGAAGTGCGCAGCATCCAGCGGAAAATCCTCCTTTCGGCCATAAAGCGCACGCAGCTTCCCATCGTGCTGAATGTCACCCCGAAATACGAGCGCCACTCACTGCCGATTGTTCATCGCCTCAATGACTGAGGAGCTTTAATGTTGCCCATGGCATCCGTCACCAGCCGGGCCGGTCGCAGCAGTCGCAGTAGTCCGTGGTGGTAGAATGCCCGTCAGCCGCCGCTCCTCCGGGCTTTGGCCTGACGAGGCCGCATCGGTCACCACAAGCGTCGACCTGCGATATCGGTGATGGCGCTTGTGGTATTGCCTCGCCCATCGGTCTGCGAGAGCGCAAAGCCATCCACCGTCACGGCTTTATCGATATTTCTGTTCAGTCATAGGTTAATTTTAACTATCTCTAAAAACATGAAACCCATTTTATTATTTGTATTGATAATGGCGAGCGTGACATTAGCTAACCCGCATAAATGCGTTTTTCTACATTATATAGAGTGGACTGTAGGCGCCAAACTAGTAAAAGAAAAAACAGGATATCATTATTCTTCAAAATCAGAAGATTTTATAGCATGCAAAATAGTTGATACAAATAAGCACCTCAAAAAGGAATACATTGAAATAAAAGAACCCTTTGTTTCACAACTTCATCCTGAACATATAAAAAAAACGCCGTTTCTATCCGCAACCATTGATGGAAATGGAGCTATATTTGGGTGTCGTTCCATCAATGGCCCTGTCGCGCCTCAATGGGATTTTTCAAAAGAAGAAGTAAGATCATTAGACTACAGCATTCATATTGATATTGTCAATCAGCATCCAGAAATAGCCTTATTCGACCCAAAGGAGATGAAAATAGATTTTCTCTATTTTATTCCCTATCACGAGGATGAAAATAATATCTATACACTAACCTGGTGCCCGGCAGATGACTGTTCTGAAGAATTCAGGATTGAGAAGAATGTGGTATTCTTTCCTGCTGCGCACGGAGCGAAAAAGCACGCAGGGGTCATTATATCCCCTTTGCTCAATGTCACCTCAGATGAAAACACCATCACAATGACAGCAAATGTTGCAAACGCAAGAATTAATTTCCAACTACATGTGCGAACGATTGATGAGAATGGAAAAAAATGGATTCTTGCATGGACCGCACAAAAACGTCCTGAGTAAAGCTCCTGTTTATCGCGTTTCTATTCAAACACTCAATGAATTGATTTAGGATAAGTTAAATAATCGAAAGAATCGGTGAATGAGTAGTTACATAAGTCGCTCTTTATTGAGCTGTTTTGATTCATTAGGATTTCCAATGCGGCATTACTCTCCATCGTGGGCGAAAGCTGCGAGATGAGCTGCCTCTGCACGCCGGTGAGGGGCTGGCCCTCACCGGCTCGGTTTGTATACTCCGAAGATGATTACTGTAAAAGTACCGATTAGCAGTACAGCCAACTCACCATAACAACTTGATTTTATAACGCAGATAGGAATGTATAAGCAACACGTCATTCATATACGAAAGTGCATTGTATAATCTAAACTGGTGCCCTTCAGATTTGATTCTGGTCATGGTTGCGTTTCTAAAATCAACACCCCCAAAACAGAATAAGGTTCGACGCTTTTTATACATTTCCCATACGCCGTGTATATGTCGCGCATCCGCATTTCAGGCGGAGCATACATCAAAAGCACTACGCCTTTACATCCAGTGAAAAGAGGCAAACTAAGATTGTGTCTATTGTGGGAACTATCATTGAAAAGATTAGCCACGAACATAATATATCTTTCCTTTGTCTCTTCGAAATGTATCAGGCTGATGCCATCCTTTCCGGTCTTAATCTCTTCATGCCTGCGCAGGAGTTTCCAATCGAAGCCATTCGGTGAAACAGGTAATTCCTTTTCGTTATTCTTCAATGCCATATCATACACCCCCTTTCGAAACTCTTCCTTTATTATGCTAAGCAAATCTCCCCATTTATCGTCATCCGAAAAATGGATATGATGAGTTTCTCCACATGCCAAGCACGATAAAAACAGCATTAAGAACAATTTTACTATCTTCATAATTTATATACTTGTATCAACAGACCCCGAAAATACACATACTCTAGTACCAGTACAGCGATTCAACAAAGCCAAGGCTTTTAACTCGTTGCTCTACATCACCTTCTGCCGTTACCTGACCGTAGGGGGTGTAGGTATAGGCGGTGCGGATGTAGCCGTGCTGGCCGTAGACTTCGCAGATGTTCTTGGAGAGGTCCCAGCCGTAGGTGTACCATGTGGCATCCTTCTGGATAGCCAGCGGGCGCGTAGCGGTGGTCACCACGCCTGCCGTATCCTTCTGCGAGAGCACAATGCCATCCACCGTCACCGCTTCGGCGGTGATGTCGGAGGTGAGAACAGCGCTGTACTGAATACGTTTCGTATACTCACTATACTCCGTCCACTGCGTGGAAGTCAAGCCGCGTTCGCTGACAAAAACGGATTTGCTCTCCTGCGTGGGCGAAAGCTGCTAGATGAGCTGCCTCTGCATGCAGGTAAGGCGATTGCACTCTTAGGGTGGCGCATGCCGGGAGCACATCACAATTTCCCCGGATACGCTCTAATCTGAACGTATGTAACCCTGTTCCGTGATAATACAGATAACTGATGCAACAGCTCAGCATGCTGCTCTACAGGCATATCGATACTCTCCGGATATACAATAAATTCGATTGCCTCACCAACATCATAATTCTTTCTTCTGACCACGTCTCTAATGCTTTTCATTATCTTTCCTGGGTTGTAGTATCCATCATACACTAGAGGCTCCGCATTGATGTATTCAAGCCAGCAAAGCACTGTATAATTCTTGCGGATATATAAGCAGAATCTGTGTGATGCAGGACATAATATACTTGCATGTAACTCGAATGGCGGCAAGCCTGCTTTTTTGATTTGTATATTGCAGTCATTGCCCTTTTCCGATTTGATTCGTACATACTCATCATACACTTCAGCGTAGCTCGTTTTAGAATCCACCCTGATGTAATATTTTTCCGCAGCCAGCCCACGAAATGCAAATAACAAGAAAAACAAGTAAATGGCGGTTTTCATATTTAGGATCATCAAAAAATACAGCCGAGTATTAGCAGCCATACTTATGTTGTCGTCGATGCTGTTTATTTCACAAGTGTATCTGTAAACTCGAATGAGTAAGGATGATTTTCTCCAGGTTTAAAGTGCAGAATTAGGTATTTGCTACGGAAGGGTCTTGATAAGTCAAAAACTATGCAAGTACCGTATACATCAGTCCATGACTTACTAAACGATGCTTTGATTGGATTGAGACTTTGAATACGCGTTGGAATAATTACTTTTTAGAAAAATGACATTGCAATGTTTAAAATGTGATCACATAATGCATTTATTTATAACATAATAAATGCGCGAACAAATATACCAAACTCATTATGCAACCACAAGCTCAGTTTGACAGAATTCTCTCGATTTGCAAGCTTTTTTCTCCCCTTACGTTCTCGACAATCTCGTTTTTGGTTCTACAGCTTAATGATGCCGACGCGTAATCTTTGTCCTTTATTCACGTAAGCAGGTTCTGGTCCATATATCTACCGGCAGATTTGAACCAGCCCCGAAAAATCAGGCAGAGGAACAGTCACATAACATTTGGGCTCAGGTTATTGAACCGTTGGCGAAATGGTAGCGTCCACACGCTACCAAGGCCATGAACAATAAGAATCTGACCCGCTACACCTACGAGAACACCGATTTCCAGGGCTGGCGCGTAAGCATCCAGCGCTGTGGTCGAATCATTACCCGCTACTTTTCCGACATGCAGTATGGTTCCGAAGAGGAATCACGCGCAGCGGCAGTGGAATACCGCGATGCCGTCTTCAGCGACATGCAGGCGCACCGCAACGACCTTGCGGAGTTTATGGATCACGAGCTGGAGCATGTCCAGCAACTGCTGAGAGAAAAAGGCGGCTCAGCTATCAGTCATCATCGTGGTCGATAGCGCGCATCTTCTCCAGTTTAGCTTTCTCGCTCATGGCATCGGGCACAATCTGAGGAGAAAGCAGCTCGCGAAGCCCTGCATTGTCGAAGAAGTTATTCTCCTCCATGCGCTTGAACTGCACGGCTAAACGCACCATCACATCCACCAGCGGCTGCTTCGCATCGGCCGTGTTATCAATGTACACCCACAGCTCCTTTTCGCCATCTCCACGCAGGGTATCGCGAAGCTGCTGCTGGGTATTGAGCGCAGCCTGCACGGAAGCCACAGCCCCGGGAGCATCTGCGGCTTGCTGCACCTTCTCCAGCGCCACAACTTCCTGCTCGAGTGAAGCGAGGAGGGTCTCATACGCCTCGACTACAGGCTCAGCAGAGGCATATACGGCAGAAGCGGCAAGGAAAAGGGCGGCAAACGGCTTGAACATGCCCCTATTTTAGGCGCTGGAGGGGGCTATTGTCAAGCAAAGAGCTTCTTTACACCCCGTAAAAATGCTTTTCTTCGTGACAAAGCACAGGAGATGCGTTAGAATGGGCTCAGTAGAAACACACGTTTTTCAAGCTTATGTCTCAGTCCATCCTTATTGTCATTCCCGCCCGCTATGCATCCACCCGTCTGCCCGGCAAGCCTCTTGTGAAGATTGCCGGTGTGGAGATGATTAAGCGTGTGGCCGATATTGCCGACTCCATCTGCCGCCACAACGAGAACTGCAGCTATGTGGTAGCCACCGATGACCAGCGCATCGTGGATTTCTGCCAGGGCGTGAACGTGCCCGTGGTGATGACCGCAGAAACCTGCCGCAGCGGCACAGAGCGCTGCTGGGATGCCGTGAGCCAGCAGGCAAGCGCACCTGATTTCATTGTGAACCTGCAGGGCGACAATCCCCTGTGCCCGCCCTGGGTGATTCAGCAGCTTATCGATGAATGGAAGGCCTGCCCCGCCGATGTATTCACCCCCTGCATCCACCTGGACTGGGCTGAGTACGACCGCCTCGTGGAATCCAAGAAGACCACTCCCTACAGCGGCACCACCGTGCTGGTGAACAAGAACGGCTACGCCCTCGCCTTCTCCAAGAGCACCATCCCCGCCATCCGCAAGCCCGAAAAGGCCCGCGAAACCATGACCAAGAGCCCGGTGCGCCGCCATGTGGGCCTGTATGCCTACACCTACGATGCGCTCAAGAACTACTTCGAACTTCCCGAAGGCGACTACGAAAAGGGCGCCGTGGAAGGTCTGGAGCAGATGCGTTTCCTCTACAACGGTCTCAGCGTGAAGATGGTTGAGGTGAACTACCGCGGCCGCAAGACCACCAGCGGAGTGGACTCCCCCGAGGACGTGGAACGCGTAGAGGCAATTCTGGCCGAATACGGCGAGTACGAGCTGTAATGCAGCCCCGCCTATGAGCGAAATTCCACAGCATATCGCCATCATCATGGATGGCAACGGCCGCTGGGCCCGCCAGAAAGGCATTCTCCGCGCCAAGGGGCACGAAGAGGGTGGCCGCTCCGTACAGCGCGCACTCGACCTGTGCCTGGAGCACGGCGTGAAGTGGCTCACCCTGTACGCATTCTCCACTGAGAACTGGGGCCGCTCCAAGCTGGAGGTGAGTGCGCTGATGCACCTGCTGGATAAATACCTGAAGGAGCGCACGCCCGAAATGATGGAGAAGAACGTGCGTCTGCACGCCATCGGCGAGCTGCACATGCTCCCCGAGAACTGCCGCCAGCAGCTCCAGGCCAGTATTGATGCCACGCGCAACAACGATGGGCTCAACCTCGTGCTGGCGCTTTCGTACGGCTCACGTCTGGAAATCACCAATGCCGCCCGCAAACTGGCCGAACAGGTGCAGGCCGGCACGCTCAAGCCTGAGGATATCACCCCCGAGATGCTGGGCGACCAGCTCTATACGGCCGGCATGCCCGACCCGGACCTGCTCATCCGCACCAGCGGCGAGATGCGTATCTCCAATTATCTGCTCTGGCAGATAAGCTACTCGGAGCTCTACGTGACCGATGTTCTCTGGCCCGATTTCGGCAGAACCGAGTTCGAAGCCGCGCTGGCTGAATATGCGCGCCGCGAGCGCCGTTACGGCAAACGCTGATTTCCCACAAGCTCAACTTTCCAGCCGCCTGCCCCGCCCTGGGGTGGGCGGTTTTGCATTCAGCGCAGCCCCAGCACCTGAAGCAGGCGCGTCACAGGGAGACCGATGACGTTGTCGAGGTCGCCATCGAAGCTTTCAATAATAAGCTCGCCATGCTCCTGAATGGCATAGGCGCCAGCCTTGTCGTACACATGGACAAGGCTCATGTAATGGCGGACAGCGGCTTCATCCAGCGGTCGGAAGCGCACATAGCTGATTTCGGCAAAATCGCGACGCTCACCACCGGGCATTATCACCGCCACTGCCGTGCAGACACAGTGGGTGCGCCCCTGCAGGCGCAGCAGCATGGCCACAGCCTCGGCCGCATCTGCCGGTTTTCCCAGCGGCTCGCCATCGATGAATACCAGTGTATCAGCACCGATAACCACCTCCTCCGGGAACTCTCGCGCCACAGCTTCCGCCTTGGCGGCAGCATTGGTGGCGCAGAGCACTTCCGGAGCCAGCGAGGCATCGTGTACCTCGTCCGTATCACGCACTTCCACGCGGAACTCCACCCCCTCGCGGGTGAGGAGTTCGCGGCGTCGGGGCGACTGTGAAGCAAGTATCATGCCCATCATTTGTCCATGGGGGACATGCGGTCCAGCACGCGGCGGCGCACCTCATCGGGAAGCTCGTGGATACCCTGGATAGTGGTACCCAGCAGCTCAGCAGCGGCAGCGCGGCAGGCATCGCGATCCTCAACGGTCTCAAACTCCAGCCCCACCAGGGCGCGGCCTACGTGTTCGCCGGAGTAGCGGTAGTTGAAGTAGCAGAGGTGGGCGTACATGCCTACCACACGCATGAACTCAGAGAAGGCACCGGGACGCTCGGGGAACTCAATCACAAAGAACACGGGGTGCTTGAGTCGCTCGCGGTCATAGGAAATCATGCGGAAGCGCACGTCGTCGGCATTGGTCACATCGCGTGCAGCAAGGCCTTTGGCTGCCAGCGCGCGGTCAATTTCAGCAAACTGGGCATCCGTGGCCAAGACACCGAACACGGGGTACTGAATATCCGCCGCCAGGCGGCCATACTGCACATCGGTCAGCTGCACACCGGCAGGAATGCTCTCCAGATACTTGAGCACCTGTCCGCGCTTCGTCTCCATGGGAATCTGCAGGAAACGCTCGTGGCGCAGGCTGTCCTGCACACCGGCATTGCTGGCCACCACGCCCATCTGCGTGAAATCCATATTGGCGCCGGAAAGCACCACGAGGCACTTCTCGCCGGCCTTGATACGGCCATCCTGCCAATCCTGCAGCAGTGCAGCCAGGCCCATGGCACCGGAGGGCTCGGTGATAACGCGCAGGCCGTTCCACAGCGAGCGGATTGCCTTGCACACCTCCTGGTTCGTCACCGTCACGAATCCGTCAAGAAGCTCATTGCACAGCTCGTAGGTAAGCTTACCCGCGGTGCGCACCGCTGTGCCATCGCAGAAGACATCCACATACGGCAGAGTCTTACGCTCGCCGCTTTCCACTGCCAGCTTCATGGAAGCCTGATTCACGCCTTCCACACCGATGCACTTGCAATCGGGCCAGAACTTCTTGAACCAGCAGGCGCAGGCAGCGGCCAGGCCTCCGCCGCCAATCTGGAGGTACACGCGGTCGAAACCACCCTGCCCGCTCATCACCACTTCATCTGCGAGCGTACCCTGGCCACCCATGGTGTAGAGGTGGTCATAGGGGTGCACAAAGGTCAGGTTGTGCTCCTCGGCAAAGGCGTGGGCAGCTGAGGATGCTGCATCGTAAGAGTCACCCTCGAGTACGATTTCCACATTATCGCCGCCATGCATACGCACAGCGTTCTGCTTCACTTCCGGGGTGGAGCGGGGCATGAAGATATGAGCCTTGCACCCGAGACGGCGGGCAGCCAGAGCCACACCCTGGCCGTGATTACCGGCAGAAGCGGCCACCACACCGCCGGCGCGCTGCTCGGGAGTGAGCTTGGCCATGCAGTTGTAAGCACCGCGCCATTTATAGGCCTTAATGGGGCCGAGGTCCTCACGCTTGGCAAACACGGTGACATCCACCCCGGGAATACGGAGTTCCTGCATGGGAGTGGCACTGCCTACTTCATACACGCGCTGGCGCGCCTGCAGGATTTCATCGAAAAGCTGGTCTCGTAATGTATTGCTCATGACCTTGTGCGAATCATCCTATAACAAACGAGCCTCGATATGCAAGTCTGTAATGCGTCCGCAAGTGCATAATCCCCGGCATTCTTGTTATGCGTCAAACTTACTCAGTTTCCAGCGCCTGATTTGCATGCATCTTTACGCGTTGGCTTCATTAAATTAAGCATTAGCAACAAAGATGAGTTAAGTGTCACTTCTTCTGCGGCTTGGGTGCAGGACGCAGCTCAGGCATGAAGATCTCCGCAGATTTCTGCACAGCGGGGCGGAAGGGTGAACGTTTTGTCTGCTCGAGGAGGCGCAGCATCAACTGGCGTCCATAGCGTTCGTCTTTTGCAGCAAAGGTCAGCGAGGCCTGCAGCAGGGAGCCCCTCACACGGTTGCGCTCACTCTGAGCCCGGCGAGCCACCTGCGAAAAACACTCCGCAGCCTCTTCATGCTCACCCAGACCGGTAAGATGCCAGGCCAGCATCTCCATGAGCTGCGCTCCTTCAGGGGACGTGAGCCGCTGCTGCACCGAGGCCTTCAATGCACGGCGATTACCGGAGGACTGCTCCAGCATGCGCCGCCACTGCACAAACACGTTGTCACCCGGGCCACCACGGCGGCTGAGTACCTCAAAGGGGCGATAAAGAGGGTCGCCCAACACCACTCCCTGCCACGAAAGCCAGGGAGTAGCCATCACCGATGCTTCGGCCACCGTATACCCCTTGAGCAGGCGGTCATAGAAAATATCAAAGCGGATACAGCCCGCCAGCAGAGGCTCGTAAACATTGCCCGTAGTCACGGCGGCGCCACGCTGCAGCAAAGCTCCCACCCAGGTATCGGGATTTTTGACGGAAGTGCCGCTGAATGAATGCAGATGACAGGCAACAGCCCCGGGAGCGAAGCGGAAATCTGCAGCCGTCTTACGACTAAAAGGCCCGTTTGCGGGGTTGGTATACCAGCCGAAATACACACTCGTATCCAGCATAAGCGGAAAGGTATCTGCCAATGTGGCTTTGCTTTCCTCGTGAAACAAAGGCTGCCCCTGCTCCTGTGCAGCGCGAGCAATAGCCGACAACGCGGCATCGCCATCCGCATAAGGGCCGCCCTGATCCACCACGGTCCAGCCCCACAGGCCACGCCGCTCTACCTCGGCGGGGAACTGAATCATGCGGCGGATGGTATCATCATCCGGTCCATCGATACGGGTCACAGCCAGCACGGGAGGCTTGGCCTGAGAAAGGCGGGTATCCTTGTTAAAAAAAGGATTCGTGAGCGCACTGTCCGTTGTATACCTTGCGCCGAGCAGCATGAGCTCTGAATCCACCGAGGCACAGTTCTGGTTCTGGATTCCCTCCTTCTTCCCCGGCACATTCTCTTCCCGAATACGTAACGGGATATCGGGCATGAGCACCATCGCCAGCACAGGCTTGATGCCCTTCTCCGGGCTTGCAGGCAGCTGCCAGCTGTTGCGCTGAGCAATCTGGAGCAGCTGGAAGCGCAAGGTTGTATCAAACTCCAGCCGTGAAATATCCTGAACAGTCTTCACACCGGAAAGCCCCACACACTGACGGGCTGGGATTGCCCGCTTAGCGGCGTATGCACGGGCACACTGCTCACTGCGCTTCGACGCAGCGTTATACACCACCACCACCTGCGCAGGCGTAAGCCCCCAGGCCACCATGCAGCCCATGACTGACACTAGCAGCGCTCGCAGCATGGCAAGAAATTATCAGCGGCGGCGGAACAAGCCATTGAAAGCCCCCATACCCTTGGGCATCTTCGGGCGCGCTCCCCCACCCATAAGGGCGGAAAGGTCGGGCATCTTGCTCATATCGGGCATACCGCCCTCACCCATCAGCGCACTCATATCAGGCATACCGCCCTGCCCCTTCATCATGGCACTCATATCAGGCATGCCACCCTTGGCGCCACCCGCAGACTTCATGAGATTCTTCATCATGCCGCCCATCTTGCCCTTGCCGCCCATCATCTCCTTCATTTCCTTGAAGTTCTTGATGAAACGGTTCACCTCGATTTCCGACACACCGGAGCCCTTGGCAATTCGGCGGCGGCGGCTCGGGATGAGCAGCTTGTAGTTGGCGCGCTCTGCGGGAGTCATGGAAAGCACAATGGCCTCCATGCGCTTCATGCGCTTCGGATCCATAGCTCCCTCGGGCAGCTGCTTCTTAATCTTGCTGAAACCGGGCAGCAGACCCAGCAGGCCCTCCAGCGGGCCCAGACTCTGCATCATCTTCATCTGGCTCAGGAAGTCATTGAAATTGAACTCACCGCTCATCATGCGGGTCATCGAGTTCATGGCCGATTCCTGGTCAATCTTCTCGGCTGCCTTCTCCACCAGGCCCACGATATCGCCCATGCCCAGAATGCGGTCGGCCATGCGCTGCGGAACAAAGGGGCCGAACATGTCGAGCTTCTCACCCTCGCCCATGTACTTGATGGGCTTGCCGGTGATAGCACGCATGGAAAGCGCTGCACCGCCGCGGGCATCACCATCGAGCTTGGTCAGAATGATACCCGTGAGCCCCACGGCTTTATCGAAAGCCTGAGCCACACGCACAGCCTGCTGACCGGTAGCGGCATCGGCCACAAGCAGAGATTCCTGAGCCTCCAGGAACTTTGCCAGTTTCTTCAGCTCTGCCACCAGCTCTTCGTCCACCTCCTGACGGCCGGCCGTATCAAAAATGATAACGTCATGCTCCTGTCCTTCGGCCCACTTCAGGGCATCCTTCGCCACGCGGATGACATCCTTCTCCGTGACAGAGGGAGTGTACACAGGCACCTCAATCTGAGCCGCCAGCGTAGCCAGCTGGTCAATAGCGGCCGGGCGGATAAGGTCGCAGGCCACCAGCAGTGGCTTATGGCCCTCCTTCACCAGGCGGCGAGCCAGTTTGGCGCTCGTCGTGGTCTTACCGGCACCATTCAGACCAACCACCAGAATGCGGGCGGGCGCGGGCTCCAGCTGCAACGGGGCTGCATCGCCACCCAGCAACTCTGCCAGCTGGTCGCGGAAAATCTTCACCATCTGCTCACCCGGCTTCACCGACTTGAGCACCTTCTCGCCCATGGCTTCCTCCTTCACATGAGCAATGAACTCACGAGCCACGCTGTACTCCACATCGGCATCCAGCAGCGCCATACGCACATCGCGCAGAGCATCCTTGATATTGGACTCAGAAATCTTGCTCAGCCCGCGCATCTTGCGGAAGGCATCATCGAGCTTATCAGAAAGGAGGGAAAACATGCCTGAAACGTAGCAGAAATTCTCCACTCTGTCAAGCAACCGCGACGTCAGCGGACTGACTAATCAAATCACGCAGTAAAAAGAGCTTAGCAAAGAAACAGCACCGGCTTCAATTTCGGTAGAGCCAGCGGCTTCTCCTGCAGAGCCACGCTAGGTACCCGCTCCCCCTGCAGCACCCTCGCCAAGTGAGCAGGACTACACCCTACATTCTGTGCAGCACGAGTTATCGAATACCCCTTATCGGCAAGATAACACGCCGTGACCGACACATCTTTATTGCTTTTCCGATTCATTTTTGATACTATACCGTTATCGTAACCGCGCTTCCTGCGTCACCAGTCTCGCGGTTACGGAGAAACCATATCGCCTCTCCGATTGTTATGCAAGAAAAAGATATCGCTCAAACGAATTTTTCTTCACGGCTCTCTAGCGCCATGAAGAACAACTCCCTTACTCAGAAAGCGTTATCTGAATTATCAGGAATCAGACAAGTATCCATATCGGAGTATCTTAACGCTAAAACGATACCCAATGCCGAGTCTCTCTGCTCTTTAGCGAACGCCCTTGGAGTCTCCATGGACTGGCTCTGGGGGCGCGATAGCGGCGAATACAATACAGCAAAATCAACCTCTGCTCCGTCCACCTCCCGCGAGACCCTGCTGGAATCCAAACTCCGCATGGCAACATCCGCGCTTGAATCCATCCTCAAAGAACTCAAAAAGCAGTAAACTATGGAGACGCAGAGAACCACCTCCTTTGTGAAGCCTTTTCTATGGTGGGGCCTTGGTGTTGTCACCATAATCGGTGCATATTGGGGAATCACGCGTTTTATTTATGAATCAAATTACTTTACCCCATGGCTAGAACCGAACGAATTCGGTGATATGTTCGGCTTTTTGTCTTGTCTCTTTTCAGGCCTAGCTTTTGCCGGGCTCATCGTAACAATAAGACAACAAAAAGAAGATTTAGAATTACAACGTAAAGAATTACAAAGGGCAAACAACGAAGCAGCAGAGCAAACAGAACAATTCGAAGAGCAAACAAAACAACTCAGAGAACAATTAGAACTTGCTCGTAGCAGCCAAATAAAAGACGATTTTTATCGACGCCTAACATTACTAAAGCAATTAGAATCAGACATAACATATAAATGGGTTGAAACCCTCCATAATTCCGTCGTTCCTAAAAAAATGCAGGTTTCTGGAATATCCGCTGCAGAGCGGTACTTCCAAAATATTGTCGATAGGCCTCAGTACGTGGAGAACGAAAACTGGCTTAAGAGTCACCCATGTACCTGCGAAGCATTTAGAGTATGGATGAGATTCTTTTTCACTTTAGTGGATGACCTCATGAACCATTACCAAGATGAGGAAAATCGAAGATTTTATATTAGGATTCTTATTAACAGCACTTCCCTTCATGAGAAAGCCCTTGTATATTATGACCATAAGAACCTTAAAAGTAAATCTGTCAATAAAACAATGGAATATTTACTGAAAAAGGAATTCATAAACCCTGATCTCTTTCATAACATTACACATGACTAGACAACCTCCAGGCCCCACAGGCAAGCAGGTGGAACACCCCCAGACAAAGCTCCGCACATTCCACAAGAAAGCCCGCGCACACGCAGCAGAGCAAAAGCTCGCCGAACTCCGCGACCTGCTCCCCCTCTACGCAGCAATAAACGAACGATTCACTGAACTTAATACCAAGCTCACCAAACTCGCCGCTGTATAAAAAATAGATTCATGAAAAACATTCCTCTCTACATCACGGCTGCAGCCTCACTTGCGTTAGCAGCCCTTCTTGCGTGGGTAATATGTCGGTTCCATCACCAATACATCAATAATTGCTCCCTTTTCATTTCTCTTTTGTCTCTTGGACTATCTCTGTTTGTTTTATGGATTGCCTACACCATAGAAAAACATGTTCACCAATCTGCCAATAAAAAAGCCATAATCAATTTATACGACAAAT
Organism: Akkermansia sp.; assembly: GCA_045125705.1. Lineage (GTDB taxonomy): Bacteria > Verrucomicrobiota > Verrucomicrobiia > Verrucomicrobiales > Akkermansiaceae > Akkermansia. The sequence continues at coordinate 175,378 of JBGVNQ010000062.1, forward strand.
ATGTAAACATTGACATGGCAAGTGAATCCATGAGTCAAAAAGACATAGATCTAATTACAACAATTATTGAAAATGTAATAGAGAAAAACACTCTGCCTAATTGTGTTAACACTGAACTCCAATCGTGCCTTGATTACGTTAAGAAAGGCACTCCCAAATACGAAGTATTTGCTCTTCTCATCGACAAAGCATATAACATTCTAACTATTCTATAAGCAAATGGATAACCGAGAACATTTTGTAAACGATCTGCTCGCATACACACGAAAAGGGGAAACTACATGGGTTACACTTACCTCTCTTTCAGAAGAAAAGCGTCAACATATACCCCATGATCTAGACAGGTTTCCCGCGTACGTTACATTTTCGGGAGATGACGAAAGATTTACATTCGCCATTTTCGAAACAACACCAGACAAGAAAAATTATTTTTTCATCGCATATGTTAATGGCGTGCCATCGTTTGTCCTACAGCAAGCTGAATTATCAAACCCTTACACATTAAAAGCACTTTACGATGCCGCAGCAAAAAAAACACTCAAAGATACGCTTCTGGAAATGAAAGCAACGCTCGAAGCCGCAGGGTTTTCAGTTTCCCCTCCAAAAAACAGTAAGCAGACATTGCAGCCTACCTCCGCACCTCGGAATGTGCAGAAATGATGAAAAAAGAACTGGATCACCAAAACAGCAAACAGGAATGACTCAGAAAAATGAAAAGAATGCATATTTAAATCGGACATCTGAGGTGTCTGTGGCGAGAGCAGTATGTATAATTATTTGCGTTCTCTTTTTAATTATACTCGTCGTGCATGTCATAATTGCATGGAACGATATTAAAATTGAGATGATATCAAATTATGTTCTATCTGCTTTATCACTTGTTATAGGGGGCTTCTCATTGTGGTATATCGCCTCTTTGAAATATATGAGACTCTCCTTATCTCTCGTTTCTGTATGGCAACAACGCATAAAGGAACTAAAAAAACCATCATTATCAGAGAGAACGCTAACAGAGGAAGAAAATAAATTATTAATAAGCTTTGCAGACGAAATCATAAGATACATTGGTCAAGACGATGACATAAAAAACGAATGCACAAGACTAAAGGAGATTGCAAATAACGAATGCAATAGGAAAGAAGCGTATGAAAAGCTGACTACTATCAGCACTTTACTTAAACAAAAAATATGAACACAATTCTAAACACAATCACTACATTAACATCAAAGACAAGAGAAGGAAAAATTGAGTGGCGTATTTCTGATGAAAATTACAGAAAAGCCGTTAAGCACTCCAGAGCCACAAAAGTCACTCTTGTTTATGAAGCGGACATTTCCTCAGGAAACACCTGCATTCTGACTATTGGGCAAAAAAGTGAATGGAATGAAGCATTTGAACAAGGAATTGACTTTGATTTCTATGAACTTTTCTTCCTGCTGCATGACGAACTGCTTACCTATGTATCCTCCGACGACCTGGGCAACGACCTCTCCTTAAGAGAACTTGCCGACGTTGTACGTTTTTCAATGGCTAAATCTATCTTTTTCGACTAACTCCCTAGACAAGCACCGCCCCCTGAACACCCCAAGCTCCGCACATTCCACAAAAAAGCTTGACAACCCACCAGGCAACAACTATACTCCACTCACAGAGAAGGACACCATAATAGACCCAAGCCCTTCGGTAACTATACAATCAGGTAACCACCCCTGAACCGCTGGCACGGGTCACCTCCTTAAAACCGAAGGGCAAGCATCAGCTTGCCCTTCATGCTATCCCCCCCATGCAGCACACATACAGCATCCTCATCGACGGTGGCTACTTCGCAAAAATATATCGAAGCAACCAGAAAGCCTACCCCTCCGCCGCAGACGTCATCCGCGTTACCGACCGCATACAGAACATAAAGGAACTCCAGAACAAAGAACTTCTGCGCATATACTACTACGATGCTCCGCCCCTGCAAAACAAAATCATCAACCCCATCAGTAAAGCCCAGATAGACCTTGGCAATTCCGACCTCGCAAAGCGAGCCCATCGTCTCCATACAACCCTCTCTCAATCCCCAGACTTCGCCCTGAGACTAGGCGAACTCAAACAAAACACATGGACCGTAAAACCAAAAGTCTGGCCTGCCGATAAAGCCCCCTCGCAAGCCTCCATCACCCTGCATGCAGACGACATTAAACCGGACATAAAACAAAAAGGTGTAGACCTCCGCATCGGCATGGATATAGCCTGCATGGCCATCAGAAAAAACGTTCACACCATAATACTCATCACCGGAGACTCAGACATGGTTCCAGCCCTTAAACTAGCACGCCGGGAAGGCATGAAAGTATACTGCGTACAACTGGACACACAACATATCACAGACGAGCTCAAAATCCACTCAGACCGCATACTCCCTATAAGCACCGCCCCCTGAACACCCCAGACAAGCTCCGCACTTTGCACAAAAAAGCTCCGCAAAATGCGGAGCTTTTTCGTAAATCGTAAATCGCCTGCCTCGGCGAAGACGGGTCAATAATCAATAGCCAATCTCCCCGCCGCATCCCGCAACTGGTCCGGAGTCGGCCTCAGATAAGTAGACCTCTTCACGCGCGAGCCATCAGCCCGCACCAACTGAGCCAACCAGAACGGAGACTTAGCATCCGAATAAACGCTAAAAGAAACAGAATACTGAGACATGGTATAATAACAAGTGTTAATAGTGACAAGTCGCGCAAAGTCGCGCAGCCAGTCGCGCAATTTTCGCGCACCGAACTGCTCCCATTAACAACAACACCGCCTCACAAATCAAGCAAAATAAACAAATAGCACTAATAGCAAAAAACAAGAAAACAGCCCCGACGGGAATCGAACCCATATCTGCCCTTTAGGAGAGGGCCGTTCTATCCATTGAACTACGGGGCCGGCACTGATTGCGCGAAATATTTAGCACAAAACAGGCGAGCTATGCAAGAGCAAAGCCCGCCGCTGTGTGTCAGCATGCGCCGAACGCCGAGCGCACGCGATGCAGCTGTTCGGCATCAAGGTGCGGGCTGAGCTCGGGAAGCATGCGCATGAAGTATTCAGGGGCTGTCCAGCCGTGCAGCGGCTGGGGCGTGGGCTTCTCAAATGCCCAGGTGGGCACGGGAAGCGCGATATCCAGAATCACGGGGGAAAGCGGGGCCATGCGGCAGAGGGCATCAGCCACCTCATCGGCCAGCGCCGGATAGGTCTCCAAGGCACGAAGCACAAAGGTGATGCTGAGGCGGTTGGGCGTGGTAGCCAGGGTATCGAGCCAATCCTCCATGCGTTCCTGCGGAGCATCCAGCAGCGGCTGCAGCAGCGGCAACACGCGCATATCGGACATACTCAGCAGAGCATCAAGCAGCGTGGTGGGCGTATGGTCATCGCGCACAAGATACGAAACAAGCTCCTGCACACCGGCAAGGGGTTCCTGCGGGCCGGGCTGAGCCAGCGTGGCCACGTAGGTGGCGGCCTTGCGGCTCAAGGCTTCGTCTGGCTCATTGGTGGCGTAAGGAATCAGGGATTTCCAGCCTTCGCCCTTGCGGCCGGAGATAAAGCGGGAGAGCTGCACCAGACTGCTCTTGCGGGCAGCGACTGTGGTGCGGGAGGCAAAGATATCATAGATATCAAAGTTTTCCTCGAGCTTCTCCTCGTCATTACTAGCCATGAGGCCGCAGGCCATCATGGTAAGCGGCCACTGGTCAGCCCCGATTTCAAGCACACGCACAGGGTCGTGAGCCATGGCAGCGAGACGCTCCAGTTCGGAAAGACCGGTAAAGTTATCCTGATAAAGGCCCATGGCGTGAATTACATGCCGGCGTTGAATGTCGTATCACCCACGGTGGGGACATCACCGAAAGGAGAATCGAAAGGATTCGTCTGCTCCTTCGTATCGGTCTCAGCAGGTGCGGGAGCAATCTGCGTGGGTGCGTCCACATCGAGCAGCGTGAGGCGCATTTCCACCGTCTTGTTGGTTACCAGAGCACTGGTGGGGCACTTGGCCTTGCACTGCTCGTACCAGTTGCGGGCGGCATCCTTCTCTCCCTTGGCGCTGCTCAGATCACCCAGCATGAGGTAGGCAAGTGCCGTGTAGGGGTTCTGCTCCATCTGGCTCAGGCGGGTCCAGGTAGCGAAGGAATCCTCACCCTGCTGCAGCTGGTAGGTACCAATAGCAGCCAGAGCACGGCCGCGAAGCGGCAAAGGAGCATCGCCGGAGGCCACGGCTTCCAGTGCAGCCACACCCGCGGCATCACCCTTGGCAAGGAGAGACAGGCCACTCATGAGCTGAGCCGTAGCGGCAGAGGGTGTACCGCTGTAATCCTGCTGCAAGCCCTGCAGAGTTGCGGCATCATACTCCGAGGCGGGGGCAATAGCATTGCCGGGGGCAGTCAGGCTCATGGCCTGCACCACCTTGGCAGCTGCTTCGTGGCGCATATCGTTGCGGTGGGAGAAGAAGGCAATCACACCACCGGCAACAATACCGAGAGTGATACCACCCCACATGAGCTTGCGGTAGTGGGCATTGAGGAATTGTTCGTGGCGGGAGGGGCCGATGGCAATTTCGCCGATGGCCTTGATTTCCTCGGGAGAAAGCGGCAGCGTATCCTCGTTGGTCTTGCTGTTGGTATCCATATCTGTGTGTGATTATCTGTAAAGGTTATTCAGGGAACGCAGGCGCTCCAGGTCAAAATAGTTATTAAAGCCCAGGTTATGGTAAATCTCAAGCGTGGCCTTGGAACGATTGAGCGTGTAGAAGTGAATGCCGTCCACCTCAGCATCGAGCAACTCGCTGCACTGGTTGCTGGCGTAGTTGATGCCGATGCGCTCGATGGAAGCCTTGTCACCGGCAGCGCGCAGCATGGCCTTGAGCAGGCGTGCGGGGAAGTTCGTACCGGCAGAGAGTTCCGCCATGCGGTTCATGCTGGAAATGGAGGTCACTGGCATGATGCCGGCGATAATCGGCACATTGATATCCATGAGGCGGCAGCGATCGCGGAAATCGAAAAATGCGTGGTTATCGAAGAACAACTGCGTGCAGATGTAATCAGCGCCTTCATCCACCTTGGCCTTCAGGAAATCCATTTCCTTGAGTCGGTTGCGGGAATCCGGGTGACCTTCGGGGAAGCCGGCCACACCCAGCGTAAGCGGCGTAGTGAGGTGCTGGCGTTCCTCCCACTGGCGGATGAAACGCACCAAATCAGAAGCGTGGCGGAATGCATCCTTGGAAGCATCGTACGGGCGGTTGCGGGGAGGATCGCCACGCAGCACCATAATGGCGCGCGCACCGGCAGAAATATAGCCCTGGAGAATATCCTCAATCTCTTCCTCCGTGTGACCCACACAGGTCAGATGCGGAACCGTAGGAATCCCCCTGCTCTGGATATCGTGCACCACAGAGCGGGTAAGGCCACGGGAACTGCCACCTGCACCATAGGTCACGCTCACAAAGCTGGGGTGAAAATCCTGCAGTTTCACTACAGTCTCCAGCAACGACGCAGCGCCCTCGGGTGTCTTCGGAGGGAAGAACTCGAAGGAGAAACTGGGAGAGTGGTCGAACAGCGCAGCCATGGCAGAAAACAGATTTACGATACAGGGGTGAGAATGCCCTCAATCTCAGGCATAGGCTCGGGTGCATTATCAGCAGCAGGCACCGGAATATCCTGGCTGCCGTAATCCTCCAGACGCAGGTCCTTACTGCTGGGGAACGGAGAGATAATCACATCATCGCCCGGGCGGGGAATCTGATTAGCCTCTGCGGCTTCATCGGACACACCGCCGAAGTGGGCAGGCTTGACAGCAGCGGTAATCTGACCGGAAATCTCGTCTTTGCCATCAACCGTAGCCTCGCAGACGATGTAATCATTGCGGCGCACAGCGATGATAAGGCCTTCATTCACCGGCATGCTGCCATTCGGCTTAAAGAGAACAACCGTGCAATCCTCCAGATAAGAAGTCACCGTGCCAAGAGTGGAGGGCTGGGCTGCTTCCTCAGCAGCATTGGCAGCTTCCTCAATTTCCTGACGGCGCTTAACGGAGGCTATCACACTCTGCTCCTCTGCGGCGGTCAAGTCTGCGGCATTCTTCTTCTCCTCTGCCTCGGCGGCAGCGCGGGCTGCAGCGACCTCGGGAGTATCAGTATCTGCACCCAGACGGGCCATGCGGGCCTCGTGCTCCTGCTGGCGCTTTTCATACTCGTTGATTTTAAGCTGCGTCTGATACATCTGGTACTGATCCTGACGGGCGGGCAGCAGAACCACGAATGCATAGAACATGAGCCCCACAGTCAGGGCAAGAAGAACGAGGATGGTAACACGAAAACCATTCATGCAGGCAAGTATAGCAAAATCGTTCTCGTATTCAAGCAAAGAATCTGTCAGAAAATATGCCCGTTTTTGGCATACAGCCTTGATTTCTGCTTGCAAGTTTGTGCTCGGCGGGCTATAACACAAGCGATACAATGCTGAACCTGCCGAATTCCATCACTTTGTCCCGCATCATCCTGGTCATCGTCTATACCGTGGCTCTGGCCTTGGATGGCAGCGTTTCGTCTCACATCAACGAAGTTTCCGGGCACTGGTTCCAGCCCATCTCCATGACCGCCTGCGTGGCGCTCTGGTCATTTGTGGTGGCCGCCATCACCGATTTCTTCGATGGTTATCTGGCTCGCAAGTACAATCTGGTCACCAATTTCGGCAAACTCATTGACCCCCTGGCCGATAAGATTCTGGTAAGCGCCGCATTCATCTACCTGACGGCAGTGGGCATCTGCCCGTTCTGGGTGAGCATCCTCATCATCTTCCGTGAATTCCTCGTGACAGGCCTGCGCCAGCTGGCTGTGGCCAAGGGAGTGGTGATAGCCGCCGACAAGTGCGGCAAGTGGAAGACCGCAGCCCAGCTGACCTACTGCATCGCCTGCATGACCCAGCTTGCCTATGGTGGTAATCTGTTCGAGCCCCTGCGCTCGCTGAGCATCGGGGAAACCGGCATGTGGTTCCGCGAAATCACCCTTTGGCTCAGCGTCATCCTCACTCTGTGGAGCGGGCTGAACTATTGCATCCAGAGCCGCCACCTTATTCGCGGTTAAAACTTTCACCCGAGAATACGCAGCTATGAACAAACCTTTCGTACTTCTGTGCAGCCTGGCTGCTGCGGCACTTCTGGGCAGCTGCCAGCAGAAGCAGTACCGCGCCTATTTCCTGACCGAGTCCTCCAATCCCCAGGGCGGTGCAGCTTTCAACGTGCGCTACAATGGCCGCATGTACAACAACATGCCCATCATGAGCCTCAAGCACTTTGAAAAGTTCAAGTCCTTCATGGCGGACGATGGCTCCTACGGCGTGGTGCTGTACACCCCCAAGGAGTACCGCTTGCGCCTTTACTCGGAGACCCAGCAGAACATCGGCAAACACCTTCTGCCGGTGGTGGATGGGCTGGCGTTCCCCCCCATGGAAATCGACTGCGGCATAACAGACGGGCAGCTCATCATCTGGAGCGGTCTGAATGGCTATGACCTGCGTCGCATGAGTGAGGAACTCGAACCCATCGACCCAGAAATTGAAGAGAAGAGGTACCTGGACGATAACCCCCGCCCGAAACCTGAGTTGCCGAAGAATGCATCTCCGATTAAGGACGAACACGGACGACTTGTGCCGGAAATCTATTCACACGCATCCCAGAATTCTAAGAAGGAAGCCGCTTCTTCGTCCGAACCAAACGCCACACTTAATACACGCAAGAAACAGTGACGATACTCCGCCTCACAGTTCTGTTCCTTGTAACCTGTGTTACGGCGTGGGCCTCACGCCAGGATCTGGTGTACCGGCTGCCGACGGACAACACGACACTTTTCACTACCGGTGGCGATGACTACTTCATGTATGTAGACCGCACCTTCGAAGGCGAAACCAGCAAGCCCTGGCAGGGCGGCACCTACGGCATGGTGCGCAATCCGTTCCGCCCCAGCCCCGGAGCCGAGGTCATGTATAGCCGCTTCCACGAGGGAATCGATGTAAAGCCTATCTACCGCGATGCCAAAGGAGTACCTCAGGATGATGTCCGCCCCATTGCTCCCGGCGTGGTGGTACATGCCAGCAGCAACCCGCGGCACAGCAACTACGGGCGCTATGTGGTCATTTCCCACCAGGTACCGGAAGGTACCATCTACTCACTGTACGCCCACCTGGCCAGTGTGGAATGCAGTGTGGGCCAGCGTGTGGGCACTGGCAATGTGCTCGGGCGTCTGGGCTACAGCGGAGTGGGACTCAACAAGGAACGCGCCCACCTGCATCTTGAGATTGCGCTCATGACACACAGCAGGTTTGAGGAATTCTACGTCGGTGAAAACAAGCACGGGAATTTCAACGGGCTTAATCTTATCGGCTTTGACCCCGTTCCTGTGCTCAAAGCATGCAGGGATGGAGCACCTTTCTCAATAACAGCTTATTTTGCTGGGTTGAAGGAACACTACCGCATCGCTGTTCCTTGTCTGGGGACCATGGATATCCTTCGCCGTCATCCCTTCCTCTACAAAGGCAGCCGCACAGAGCGGGTGCGTCCCGAGTCGCTCGAAATCGCCTTCACTGCTGAAGGTGTCCCCATCGGCATTTACCCCGCATCTCGCAAAGTGAGTCAGCCATACGTGCTCTCCTGTCGCCCCATGCCCACGGTGCAGCAGAACTGCACTGTGAACCGACTGAAAAACAATAGTGCCAACGCCAAACTTACCCGCTCCGGGTTAGGCTATATCACTCAATTCATCTGGCAGCCCACGCAGATTCAGATGACACGGGCCAGCCGATAACTTCACACCCCTCTCTATTTTCTTCGCCATGAAGCCGCATTTCTCTCTCCTGCTCACGCTACTGGCAGCACAAATTGCACTGGCAGACACCGGCACTGCCGACAGACTGCTGCGAGAGAGTAAGCCAGCAGATGCACTGCATGCCTTACAAGGCGAAAGTGGCCCCGAGGCCTCATTCTGGAGGGGTCGTGCTCTCATTGCACTTGGACGCCTCGAAGAAGCCAGCCGTGAACTCCAGGCTGTACCGGCAGAGCATCATCTGTACCCATATGCAGCCAAAGCTCTGCTATACTGTGCCTGGAAAAGCAACAGCGTGGATTTTGCAGTCGTCGCCACGCCCATGGCCACGAGTAGTAACAAAGAAATATCCGCCCTTGCCACGGCTGCACTGGCAGAATACTGGCTGCGCCAGCCCCGGAGCCAGGATAACAGCGCACTGGAACGCCTGCGCAACCTCGCAAACAATCAGCAGCATCTGCAACCCCTGCTCCGCCTGCTGGAAATCGACAATCTCCGGCAGAAAGGCGAGTTCGACAAAGCTATCGAACTGTGCCGCAGCATGGAAAACGACCGCGAGCTTACCCACATCATGAGGCAGCGTGTTCGTCTGGCGCTTTCCGAGGTTTATTATGCCAAGGAAGCTTCAGCTGAGGTAGAAGATGAACCAGCCCCCGGCCCTGCGCTTCCCTTGATAGGCAACAGTGATGACGAGCGGAGCGACGTAAGCTACGATGAAGGAAAGGGAGAGGAAACGCTTCTGCATTTCATCTCTGCCAATCCCGATTCCCCCCTGCTGGAGGAAGCTTTCCGGCGTCTCTGGGTACACGAAGCCTTTGAAAAGAGCGAATACGCCCGCACCAAGTTGCGTGAATGGATGATGGAGCCGCTCAAATCCCATCGTGCAGCGATGGCGCTGTTGATTCAACAGCATCTGCTCAATCCTGAAGGCGCTCACGAGATTCCGCTGGACGTCACCTGTGCCAACACTGCTGCAGCTACCTGTCCCAACGAACCTGCCACACGCACCATTCTTCTGGAGCAGACCCGCTGGTTCCTGGAGAGAAACAAAACCCATGAAGCACTTCTCTACCTGGGTATGATTCAGGGGGATGACGTGCACAAACAATTCTTTGAGGCTCAGCTTCACGATCCCGCAGCCCCCACCACAGCCCGTGCGTATCTGGAATGTGCACGTCTGGCGCCCGAATCACTGCGTGGTCCTTCGCTGGTCAACGCCCTCATCTGCGCCCTGAAATCCGGCGACACCGCTACGCAGGACGAGTTGTTCAGCATGCCGGACCTCACTTCTGAGCAGCACTACCGCCTGTTGCGAGCCCGTGCTGCCTACTGGTTGCAGGAAAATCCGGCCAAGGCTCAGAGCGATATTGCCATACTCCTGGCAGAACCTGCCCCCAGTGCGGATTTGCGTGCCGATGTAGAAATGGATCGGGCCTATCTGGAGCTCCAACTGAATCCGGAGAACGCCTACGAAATGCTACAGCGCAGTGATATCAACCAAAAGCTGACCTCGCTGAGCAATGAGCGACAGCTCCGCTTCTTTGCCTTGCAGGAAGAAGCACTGCGCCGCATAGCAGGCGATGCTGAAAACCTGGTACCGGCTAGCGTTATGGAGCTCATCAAGGGTGCTGCAGGGAAAGTACGCTCACCACACGTTGTGGCTGTACTCACCCTGCACCTTGCCAGTCTCCAGTCCACCGAAGGCAAGCACGAAGATGCCCTTCGCACCCTCAATACCCTGTCTCGTAAATACCCGAAGGGCGACTTTGTTCCCCGAGCCCTTTACATGAGCGCCAGAGAATGTGAGTTCATAGGCAGCATGGATTCCCTGCGCCGAGCGGTGCAGCTGTATGCAGCCAGTGCAGAGCGCAGCGACGAACTCGCAACGAAGGCCACCATCCGCCGTGCGGCGGTTCTGCTGCGTCTCGGCAAGCACGAAGAGACAGAGCATACCATCACCGCCCTGCTCCGCAGCAAGCCCGAAATGCGTGCCGAGGATAAAGCCATGGCTCACGCCGTGCTGGCCAACTCGCAAGCACTTCTCGGCACGCCCGAGGGGCGACTCAAAGCTGTTGAAATCGCAAGTCAGGCAGTAAATGATTCCTCCTTGCCCCGCTGGTGGAAGTTCCGTGCACTGCTGCACCATGGCACCCTCTGTGCCCGTGCAGGCATGAACGAGGAAGCTCTGCGCGACTACGAAACCATCATCGGCATGGAGCCAGCATCCGGCGAAAATCCGACTTCTGCGGAATGGCACATCCTGTACAGCGCCAGCTCCAGCGCCGTGCTGCAGCTACTGCATCTCAAGCGCTATGCTGAAGCTGCCGACATGTGCGACCGCATGGCACAGTGGAACAAGGAATACGCCGACCCCGCCAAGCGTAAACAGTTCGCCGACTGGGCTCAGTTCATCCGCCAGACTAACTTTGTCAACAACCCCTCCATTCCGTTCTGACGGGGCGATATCCGCTAACACCTTTTGCAGCTGGGGTCAAGGGCAATTCTCCCTTGACCTCAGCTGTTCTCTCAGGTAGAATATGCGCGAGATGAAAAATCCCATTGTCCGCAAGGTGGAAAAGGTGCCCATGAGCCGGTTTTACGAAAAATACCGCAGCACCCTTGAAATGCAGCTTCTGAACACGCCTCTCGGCATGTCACGTCCCATTGTGCAGCCTGCATTCAACCGCCCGGGTCTGGCACTGGCCGGTTATTTCGGTTACTTTGCCCACGAGCGAATCCAGGTATTCGGTGCAGCGGAAATGGCCTATCTGTCCACCATGAGCGAAGCCGAGCGCGAGCAGCGACTCGACCGCATCTGCAGCCAGGATGCGCCCTGCCTCATCTTTGCCCGTGGTGTGGATGTGCCCGCTGATGTGCTGAGCATTGCAGACCGCTACAACCTCTGCGTGCTGCGCACGAATCTCCTCACCATGGAGTTCGTGAACCGCGCCACCTTCATCCTCGAAAACGAGTTTGCCGACAGCACCACCATGCACGCCTGCATGGTCGACGTGCGCGGCGTGGGCGTACTCATCACCGGCAAGGGTGGTGTAGGTAAGAGCGAAATCTCCCTCGGCCTGGTGGAACGTGGTTCCTCCCTCGTGGCGGATGACATGGTGCGCATCCGCAACCTCGGTGGCGACCTTATTGCCACGGCCCCGCAGCTCAGCAGCGGCTTCATCGAAATCCGCGGCCTCGGCATCATCAATGTGACCAACCTCTTCGGCCTCAAAGCCTACCGCAAGGAAAAGCGCATTGACCTGGTCATCAACCTCTTCAGCGGCGAAATGAGCGAAATGGAACGCCTCGGTCTCGAGCGCCAGTATATCAACATCCTCGGTGTGGACGTGGAGCACCTGAACCTGCCTGTGGCTCCCGGCCGTGATATGTGCCGACTCGTGGAAGTGGCAGCCCTGGGTCGCTACCTGCGCGACAGCGGCTACGACATGGCCAGCGAGTTCAACAAGCGCCTCAACAAGGAAATCGCCAACCGTACCGTCTACCCCGGCAACGCTGAATAATTTATGAGTACTCCCCTTTCTGAAATTGTAACACTGCTCGATTCCACCCTGCGCATCCGCGAAATCAAGGATGCATCGGTGGCCATGAATGGCCTGCAGGTGGAAAACAACGGCACCGTGACCAAGGTGGCACTGGCAGTCGATGGCTCGCAGAAAAGTATCGATGATGCCATTGCTGCCGGTGCCGACCTGCTCGTGCTCCACCACGGCATCTTCTGGTGTGGTCTGCAGCCCGTCACGGGCTGGTGGAAGCAGAAGCTCGTCACCTGCCTGAGCAATAATCTGGCCATCTACTCCGCCCACCTCCCGCTCGATATGCACCCCGAGCTGGGCAACAATGCCGGCATCGCCCGCGCGCTCGGGCTCACCGAGCTGCAGCCGGAGGTAGACTACCACGGCACCCTCATCGGGCTTTCCGGAGTCTTCCCCGGCACGGTAGATGAGCTGCGCAACAAGTACGCGGAAATCACAGGCGCACCTGTCACGGGCGTGGTGCACGATGCCGCTGCTCCAGCCGGTCGCATCGCCCTGTGCAGCGGTGGCGGCGGTGAAGAGATTTACCAGATGCACGCCAAAGGCTACGGCACCTACCTCACAGGCGAGGAAAACCACTGGGTGAGCAATGCCGCCCGTGATCTGGGGGTGAACATCCTCTTTGCCGGCCACTACGCTACCGAGACGTTCGGCGTTCGCTCCATCGGCCAGCTGCTGGAGGAGAAGTTCGGGCTGCCCATCGTGTTCATCGACAACCCCACCGGCATGTAACATGCTCATCATCGTCGAAGACCAGCTCGGCACACGACTGGACCAGTATCTCGCAGCTCAGCTGCCGGAGTTCTCCCGCGCCCGCATCCAGGCGCTCATCAAGGACGGCGAAATCACGGTGAACGGCAAGGCCACCAAGGCCAAGACACCCGTAGAACGCAATATGCGCATCGAGGTGAACATCCCCGAACCCGAACCCGCCGAAGCCCAGCCGCAGGATATCCCCATCTCCGTACTCTTTGAGGATAAACACGTCATCGTCATCGACAAGGAAAGCGGCATGGTCGTGCACCCCGCCGCCGGCAACCCGGATGGCACCCTGGTGAACGCCGTACTCTTCCACTGCGGCGATTTGTCCGGCATCGGCGGCGTGGAGCGTCCCGGTATCGTACACCGCCTGGACAAGGACACGAGCGGCTGCATCGTGGTGGCCAAGAATGACCAGGCGCACCTCTCACTCACCACACAGTTTGCCGAGCGAGACACCGGCAAGATTTACCTCGCCGTGGTTCAGGGTTGCCCGAAGGAACAGAAAGGCACAGTCTTCACCAACATAGGCCGCCACCCCGTCAACCGACTCAAGATGGCGGTAGTCAACCCCGGCAGCGGCAAACCCGCCATCACTGACTGGGAGGTGCTGCACTACGATGCCGCCACCGATTCATCGCTGGTCATGTGCACCCTGCACACAGGCCGCACCCACCAGATTCGCGTGCACATGCTGCACCTCGGCCACCCGCTCATCGGCGACCCTATCTATGCCCACCCGCAGCGTCAGAAAGCCCGACCCGGCCGACTCATGCTGCATGCCTGGCGCCTCGCCTTCAACCATCCCCAGGATGGCCGCCGTATTGCCATCCAATCCCCCATCCCCGCAGAATACACACCCTGGCTCATCGGCCACGAGCTGCCGGAGTGGGAGGAAGTGCGGACAAACTGATAGCGCAAGATGGGTATGAACTGGGCATTCCATGTGTTTTTGCTTCTAAGCTCCCTGGTTCTCTGTTCATGCAGCACCAGCCTGCAACTGAGTTGCCTTGCGCCATCAAAGGTAGGATTGGAGCGTGGTACTACGCTGGTTCTCAACTCCGGCCAAGCGAACAGTCTTACTAAAGAACTCACGGAGAAACTCGAGAAATGTGATTTCTATGTTCTCAGTTCATCTGGCGAGTACACTCTCGAGCTGAACGATGTACAAGAAAGCAGCACTATTCCTCCACATATCGCACCGGATGAAGCTGGAATAGAAGACTGTGAAACAACCATCTCCGCCCAGATAATACTGCGTAGAAACAAGGACAACTGGAATCTGTTCTGCAAGCAATACAGTAAGGAGACACTAGGGGCTTTTGCAGACACCTCAGCACTCTGCCGCATGATTGCTCAGGATCTGCATCCCCACCGCCTGATATATGAGGAAAGTCTGAATCCTCCCTCTCAGAATGTTCAGTTTGAACAGGCTCTGGCCCACTGCAGCAATCAGCAGTGGGAAAAAGCTGCGGCTGTACTCGAAAGCGCCACAGCTGAACCGGAAACGCTCTATTTTCTGGGGCTGATTGAGCGGCAACTCGGACATTTTGATAAATCGACAGAGCTTTTCAACATGGCATTCCGGCAGAAAAATGACCCGAGGTACACTTTGGCAGCGCTGTCAATGAAGCATTGAAAGGAGCTGAATCTCAAGCTTTGAAGGAGTTAAAAAGAGAGGCAAAAGATAGAGACCTTGCTCTCCCTGTTTTTCGAAAACCGAATGACATATCACTCCCAGACTTCTTCTTTGCAGCGATTTTGGAAACGGTCATTCCTGTCCCCTTACCCCTGAATCTATAAGTTACCCATGCACCAGAGCATCCTGCACCACCCGGACAAAGGCATCATCCGTATCACCTTTGATGCGGAGGGGCGCGAGAAGTGGCTGCGCGACATGGATTCAGCCATCCGCGAGTGTGACCATGAGTTCGGCATTCCCGATGATGCGCCGGACATGCCGGGCCTCGGATGGGAGGAGATCGATTTCTTCAATATCGTCTGTCTGGATAATCCCGATGCCCCGCTGCAGGTAGATGACAGCGTCACCATTTCCGGCGGTAGTAAGGCACTCTCCGGACTCCGGGAGCAAATCATCGCCTTGCCGGATGATAAGCTGAGCATCGACCTCCCTCTGACAAGCACCGTGAATCGATGCGGTTCATTCAGCCCCCTGTGCCTCGGAGGCGTCCTTGCAGCATTGCCCTTATACATGGTGGGCGACCGCTGCATCAAAGCCGAGCTGACGGGCAATGACATTTACTGGCTCCAGATGTGGTGGTATCTGCTGATGGCCTTGTCCGTATTCCCCATGCCGTGGCTCATCAGCCGCAGGACGCGCTGGGGCGCCGGAATCAATGCCGGGCTGGCAGCCGTGGCACTGCTCGCCACGCTCATGCTTATGCTGGAAGTTTTCGAAAGCCCCAGCTATGGATTCTTCATTCCAGCCATGGTATATAACCCCATCCTCTGGCTTGCTGCAGGGGCGATATGCTTTGCAGGCTTCGCTCCACTCACCAGGAAAAGGCTGAGACATGCCACGGCACAGGAAGAACGCATCCTGAAGCAGGTGTTCAAGGCTATCAGCCTGCTGCTTGGTGCCGCCGTGCTGTTTCTTTTCCTGGTGCTCGGTTCCTTACTCTACAGTATCAAGTACTGTTACAGCGGCATAGAGCGCTGGTTTGACTATTTCGCGTGGCTCCCCATCATCGCCGCCTACCTGTTGCCAATCGGCCTTCTCGCCGCCTACCTCAAGCCCGGACGCTGGCGCAAGGCATGCTTCATCATCCTTAGCTGCACCCTGCTGCCGGGGCTGCTGGCCGTCTCGCCATGCTATTATTTCGCTCTGGATATTTGCGGCGACCCGAGTGAGTTCGCAAAAATCACACTCGCCCTGATTCCTATAGGAGTGGTTGTGGGCTTTCTCTACTACCGCCGCCACTGGCAGGCGTAACAGAAGACATGAAACTACCAGGTTTATGAGGCAATCATCGACAAATCGGGATCTATACAAATTTTGTGGTAGGTTGAACCTGCACGCGGTAAAATAGCCGCGAGTACGGAGCAGGAATGAGTGGGTAGCTACCACTCATTCCTGGGTTGAGGACGCCCGGAAATCGGATAGA
>JBGVNQ010000063.1:0-7703 GCA_045125705.1 Akkermansia sp.
CCCCCCCCCCCCCCCCCCCCCCCCCCCCCACGAAACGGGCTTTTACCCCACTCAACTCTCAGCAGAGTCGGGCAGATAGCCCTTAATCTTGCTGATTCGCGTGGGATGACGAAGCTTGCGAAGCGCCTTAGCTTCAATCTGGCGGATACGCTCGCGAGTCACATTGAACTGGCGGCCCACCTCTTCCAGCGTGCGGGGATTACCATCTTTCAGACCAAAGCGCTGCTCAATCACGGCACGTTCACGGGCGTTCAGCGTGTTGAGCACGTCGCCTATCTTGTCGCGCAGCGAATTGTAGGAGGCACCATCCATGGGGTTTTCGGCGCTCTTATCCTCCAGGAAATCACCGAAGGAAGTATCATCCGAATCACCCACAGGCTGCTGCATAGAAATAGGCTGCTGAGCCATCTTGAGCACGCTGCGCACCTTCTCCACCGACATCACAGTACCCTTATTGGGTTCCTCCGCCAGCGCCTGTGCGATTTCCTCAGGCGTGGGTTCACGGCCGAAGTCCTGCACCAGCTTCTTCTGCACACGCATGAGCTTGTTAATCGTCTCAATCATGTGCACCGGAATGCGGATAGTACGAGCCTGGTCAGCAATGGAACGGGTAATAGCCTGACGAATCCACCAGGTAGCATAAGTGGAGAACTTGTAACCACGGCGGTACTCGAACTTCTCCACTGCCTTCATCAGACCCATATTACCTTCCTGAATCAGGTCAAGGAAGGCAAGGCCGCGGTTGGTGTATTTCTTCGCAATGGAAATCACCAGACGAAGGTTTGCCTCAATCATTTCGCGCTTGGCATTCTCGGCATCCTTCATGCTCTGGCTCATCACCTTGTAGTTCTCCAGGAACTGAGGAATGGGCATCCAGAGTTCCATTTCAAACTCCTTGAGAGCATCGCGGTACAGGGGATTCTCCGGGTCAGCTTCGCGCTGGCGCAGCACCTTCTTGATACGCACACGCAGGTCGCGCAGCTCCTTCACAAAATCCTCATATACCTTCCCCTTGAACGAGAAGCCGGCATAGAGAGCAGAGAGAGCCTCCAACTTCTCCTCAAACTCCTTCTGGGGAGCAGACACAGACTTCTTGCGGCGGCGAGCCGAGCACAGGCGGGCATATGCGGCCTGAGTCTCAGCATGGCGGGTCATCACCTTGGTCACCAGCGGAGGCAGCTCCTTCAGGTACTTGTCGCGGCGGTCGATATTCTTATCCACCACCACGCGGTCGAAGCGCTCCTCGTTGTGCTGCACCTTATCAGCGGTATCGCAGTAGTAGATAGCCACCACGCCGAAGCGGTGCAGGCAGCGCTGCAGGTCTTCCTCAGCCTGGTCAATCTTGCGGGAAATCTCCACTTCTTTCTGACGGGAGAGCAGATCCTTCAAGCCCATCTGCTTGAGGTACATACGCACCGGGTCATCGAGAATATCGAGCTTGGCCTCCATCTTTTCGGCCTCATCCTCCTCGCCTGTCTCACTCATGCGCTGGCGCTCGCCATAGGTATCCACGTCCGAGGCATCAATGATATCGAACTGCATGCCGCGCAGACGCTCCATGATTTCCTCGTAATCGGTGGGATCAATCACGTCGTGCGGCAGCACATCGTGAATATCATCGTAGGTCAGATACCCCTGCTCCTGAGCCTGGCGGATAAGTTCCTTGATTTTCTCCTGCACCACAGGACTGTTCACCAGGCGACCATCGCCGGCGTTCAGCTCTTCAGCAGAAAGCGGCTTCACCGCATACTCCTCATCATCGCGCACCTCTACACCCACCTCATGCAGACGTTCGAAAAGACGCGCCTGGTCGTCATCTTCCGTCTCATCCGGCGGCAGAGAGTTCTCGATATCCTCAGAGGTCACGTAGCCGTTATTTTTCTTGGCAATAGCAAGCAGAGCCTTGAAAGCAGTCTTGAGCGTGCTGTCCTCGGCAAAGAACTCATTCATTTCCGCAGCAGAAACCTGCGGAGTGAATGTCTTGCTGCGCTTCTCGCGGGACTTGGACTCCTTGCCAGACTTGGCAGAAGTCTCTTGCTCCTCCTCCGGCTGAACAACCGGCGCAGGAGCAAGACCCATCATAATATCAAAATCATCGGGTTCATTCACAGCAGGCACCTCCTCCACCGGCTTGACTGCCGGCTTCTTGGGTGCAGCCTTCTTCGGCTCCGGCTTGGCGGCTGCTTTCTTGGCAGCAGGCGCCGGCTTTGCCGCAGTCTGAGCAGGCTTGGTTGCCTTGGTCACTTTCTCTTCAGCCTTGTCGGCCGCAGGCTTCTTGCTTGCGGGTTTCTTAGCTGCCGGCTTAGCAGTTGACTTAGCCGGAGTTTTTGCAGATTCTTTCTTGGGAGTCGACATAGGAACAGATAGATTTAGGGCATACTCCACCCCTTACACATTTTGTCAAGTGTTTGGCAAAATGTGCGAGCATTATATAGGCAAATTACAGCCTGTCAACCCCACAAACAACAATTATGACATAAAAACAGAATATTTTCAGCCCAACGGGCCATATTCTGCTTCCAATTCTGCTGTTTTGAGCTCAATTTGCTCCGAAAGCTCCTCCCAGCGGGTATAGAGCGCCTCCGATTCGCGCTCCAGCTGCTGGTATTCCTGCGTGAGCTCCATGAGCTTCTGATTATCGCTCATATTTGCAGGATTCTCCAGCTCTGCAGAGATGGATTCCTTTCTCTCATCCTTCTCCGCAATATCCGCCTCCACCTGTTCAAGCTCCTGCTGAAGCGGTTTGAGCACGCGATTGCGCTGCTGGCGCGCCATTTCCCGGGCGCGGCGGGCATCCTTTCGGTTGCCGGTCTGAGCCTGCGCTGCAGGGGGTGCT
This sequence comes from Akkermansia sp., assembly GCA_045125705.1. GTDB lineage: Bacteria > Verrucomicrobiota > Verrucomicrobiia > Verrucomicrobiales > Akkermansiaceae > Akkermansia. The sequence continues at coordinate 2,837 of JBGVNQ010000063.1, forward strand.
TCTGTCTGCTGCGTAGCGGCAGCCTTCAGGCGGCGTTCCTCAGCTTCCACCGTTTCCAGATAAGCACTCACATTCCCATAGAACAAGCGGGGAGCATGCCCCAATCTGAACTCCAGAACTTTGTTCACAATCGGGTCAAGGAACTGGCGGTTGTGCGACACTATGCAGTACGAACCGGGGTACTCGGCCAGAGCCCGCTGCAGCACATCCTGGCTCTGGAAATCCAGGTGATTGGTCGGTTCGTCCATAATCAGGAAGTTAGCCGGCTTGAGCAGCATGCACACCAGCGCCACTCGGGAACGCTCACCACCGGAGAGCACCCCGATTTTCTTGAACACATCATCCCCACGGAACAGGAAGCAGCCCAGAATGTTACGCACCATGGGGCGTGTTTCCCGGCTGGCCGCAGCTTCCACACACTCCAGCACAGTCTGCTCGTTATTCAACACGTCCGCATGAGTCTGGGAGAAGAACGCCACCTGCGTGTGATGCCCAAAGGTAAACGAACCGGCATCCGGGGCTTCGGTACCGGAAATAAGGCGGGTAAAGGTGGATTTACCACTGCCATTCACACCCACAATAGCGATGCGATCACCCTTCTCCATAGTGAAGTCGTAGCCATTCAGCAGCGTGATAGGTCCGTATGATTTGCAGGCCTTTTCGAGCTTCACCACAGTATGCCCACCGGGGGGAGGCGGCGGGAAATGGAAGCTCATCACGGCATCATCATCTTCCACCTCGATAAGCTCCACCTTTTCCAGCTGCTTGATACGGCTCTGAACCTGGGTTGCCTTGGTGGCCTTGGCTCGGAAGCGGTCAATAAACTCCTGAGTCTTGGCAATTTCGCGCTGCTGAGCCTTCGCCTGGCGCAGAAGGATTTCCTTACGAGCCTTGCTCTCCTTCAGATAGAAGGAGAAGTTACCGGCATATTCCTCTGCCCTGCCGTGGTGGAAGGCAATCGTGCGGGTTACCAGGCTATCGAGCAGCGCCACATCGTGACTGATAATGCAGATGGCACCACGATAAGTGCGCAGGCTCTGCTCCAGCCAGCGCTGACTCTGCAAATCGAGGTGGTTGGTCGGTTCGTCAAGCAGCAGCACCTCAGGCTCCTGCAGCAGGAGCTTAGCCAGGGCAATACGCATCTGCCAGCCACCGGAAAACTCACCGCAATCACGCGTAAAATCCTTATCAGCAAAACCGAGACCTCGCAGAATAGACTCCGTACGCGGGCGCAGGCGCGCCGCATCGCGGTCATGCAGAATCAGCTCCAGACGCCCGATTTCCTCCAGCGTTTCACGATATTCCTCGCTGGAAGAATCAAGCTTCTGCAAGTCGGCAGAATACTCATCCACACGCTGCTGCAACTCCACGATATTGCCTACGCTGCCCAGCACCTCATCCAGCAGCGGCGTACCGGAGATGTGAATACCATCCTGCGGCAGATACCCCACCTGGGTATGCTTAGGCAGCATCACCTTACCATGGTCGGGCTCCATGCTGCCAACGATGCACTTCATCAGCGTGGATTTACCGGCACCATTCTGACCGGCAAAGGCAATGCGGTCGCCATGCTCCACAACAAAAGAAAGCGAATCGAACAGCACGCGCGGGCCGAACTCGATGTGCAGGTCCTGTACAGCAAAAACCATAGGAGGGGAATAAAGGAAACGCCGGCACTCCCCATCGGGAAAGTGCCGGCGTTGGAAATCAGTTATTACTTCTTGAGCATGCTGTTCCAGCGCTCAATATTGCGAGCCTGCTCCTCGAAGAGGTCGGCGCAGTCGTCATGAATCTCGATGCTCACAATCTTGTCGCCCTGGCGCACGGCGTTCACCACATCCTGGTCAGCGGAGGAAAGCACCTCACCGAAAATGGTGTGCTTGCCATTCAGCCACTCGGTGGGAACATGCGTAATGAAGAACTGGGAGCCATTCGTACCCTGCCCGGTCCAGGTGCGGCCGGCATTGGCCATGGCCAGCAGGCCGGGCTTGGTGAACTTCAGGTCGGGGCGGCACTCGTCGTCAAACTTGTAACCGGGGCCACCGCAGCCGGTACCCTCGGGGTCGCCACCCTGAATCATGAAATCAGCAATCACACGGTGGAAGGTCAGACCATTGTAGAAACCCTTGCTGGCCAGGTTCAGGAAGCTGGCGGCAGTCATGGGAGTCTTGGAGGCGAACACCGTGAGGTTGATATCGCCCTTGCTGGTCTTCATCGTGATCTTCTTATCAGTAGCCATGCGCCGCACCATACCACCCACCCGCATAAAAATCAAGGGCAAAAACACCACTATGCCGCATTTTCAACCTTGCGCCGGTTCAACAGGAACGACAGGACAAAAAGAGCGGCACCCACACTACAAAGCGAAGCTCGTATGATGTAGTACCTCTGCTCTGTTGCTGAAAGAACAAGTAGCGCAAAAGAACTCGTATAACAAAAAGCAGTAAAAATAAACACTAGTGCATCAATCCGTTCGGGATTCACACACATTTTTGCCCTGATTTTTTTACAAAGGTAAGGAGATAACTCATCAATGGTATGAGAGACATCACCAGAAACTCTCTGTTAACCCAGGCTCTCCATCTTGAGGATTCTTGCTCCATGTGAATTCTGATATGCGGATATGACTCCCCGAACTTTTTGCACAGCCACGGAATAACCCGACCTTCGAAAAGAAACTGGTGAAAGAAAAATGCCTTGGTCAGCAAATACCGTTCCGGATACTGCTGCACCATTTCCCACCACGCCTTTTTCAGCAGCTCATAATCCCGCCGGCGCAACTCCACATCGGGATACAAAGCATACGGATTCATAGGGCTATTCCAATTACCACTTTCCGGGGCAAATACGCAACGCTCGTGGGGCAGCTCCAACGCTCCCTCATGAAACTCTTTTACTACAGGGTGCCACTTCCCTTCCAATATGGAAAGATTTACGATATCATCCACCAGTGGAGAGCTCAGAGGATAGGATGCTTCAGCCCTGAGAACATGATAAGTCAGCAGCCCGTTCATCACCAGAGAAACCAGCACAAGCCCCACCCCTGCAGACACAAAAGTCCATTTCTTCTGAACCTCAATCTTCCACATACCCCAGCACGCGAGCACAAACACAGCCGGCATAGCATTATGCCGCAGTGCCAATCCATATGCCAGCACCAGCAGAGACGCAAAAACTATACCCCTCCGAAGAAACAGACGCTCCTGCCGCGTATCAACAGCCGTCAGCATTCCAGCAATATACAATAAATAGCACCCGGCAGCCATCTCGTCATTACCGACCACACAGGCCAACATTCCCTTGACCGTAAAAGATAGGCAAGACAAGAATCAGAAGAGAGCACCATACATTTCGCCGGGCATAATGACAGGCAATTCCCGATACGGCCAAGGCAAAGAAACACAGCTGAACCACCAACGCGCCACCTACTCCTCCCCACGGCATCTGAAACTCCAGCGTTCTCAACAACCAGGAATACAGAGCAGGCTTCCAATTAAGATAGCATCCACTGACACCCGCTCAACTGGCGCAGCGTATCCGCAGTCGGGCTTCCCGGAAAATATGACCAAAGCATGCAGGCCAGCCACAACGCAGCGACAAGCGGTATGCCTATGGCTGCACAACGCGGCATATCAGTCTTCATAGCGCAGCAGGCGGTGTTCATATTCGAAGCGCTGCACCCGCGCCTGACCTGCCAGAATCGCACCGGTAAAACATGCCAGCAAACCGGTAATCACGCACCCCACGGCAAGTACTGCCAAGGGGAGATGCGTCACCATCGAGGTCTGGTAATACTCCATCACCGGAACCATACCGGCAGCTATTCCCATGATGCACAGTATCAATGCACTCAACGAAAAGAAAATTGCAGGTCTGAAATACACGAATATATCAAATATCAGGCGGAGAATCATCATACCATCTCTGATGGTATTCAGCTTGGAGAACGACCCCTCCGGTCTGTCCTTGTATTTCGTAGGAAGCTCCATAACCCTGAATCCTTTATCCAGCATATGAATGCTCATCTCCGTTTCGATACCGAAGCCACGGGAAAGGATAGGATAATTTTTTACAAAACGGCGGTTCATCACCCGGTATCCACTGAGAATATCCTTGAGTTCGCCATTGAAGAGCTTGTTAATCAGTTTCATCACCAGGTTATTTCCCCAGTCATGGAACATTCTCTTATTCTCCTTGCTGTAAGCTCCATCTGCATGTCTGTTGCCCACCACAATATCAGCTTCATCATCGAGCACCGGCTTCAGAAGTGCAGGTAAATCACTCGCAGGGTAGGTACAATCCGCATCCACCATCACGTACACATCCGCATCCACGTCGCAGAATGCACGTCGCACTGCCGCGGCCTTGCCCTTGCGGCGCTCCACAATAACCCGACCGGGTATACCCTCAGCCAGAGTCTGACGGGCCAGCTCATCGGTCTTATCCGTCGAATTATTATTAACCACAACAATTTCAGCGTCAGGCATTACATCATGAAAATCGCGTATTACCTGAGCGATTGTTACTTCCTCATTATATGCAGGAATAATAATTGCTACGGATTTTTCAGCCATATATAAACTCAATAACGGTTTCATTTTACCCCAGATTCGTTATTTTGCAACAAAAAAGACACCTACACACGCAGACTGAGAATGGCAAAATTAAATGCGACACGATGAGAGCATAAAAAAGGTGCTCTCCAGAAGAAGAGATGGTATAGTTAATTCGGCTCTTCTGCAATAATTGTGGAATGAGCCCCGCGAGGAAGAAAAGACAAAGGAGAAAAGTATTAAGAAAGTGCAGAAAAACATTGAGCATGGAGGAGATAACTCCTACCATGCCCTGTGTTATGTATTTGAAGTAC
>JBGVNQ010000064.1:0-38983 GCA_045125705.1 Akkermansia sp.
ACCCCCCCGCTTTGGGTTAGTTGGGCAGTGTTATGAGTAAATTACTCTGACTTGGGTTGTTGGGATTTTTAAGATTGGTATCTGAGGCTGGGATTTATTTCGCACAGGGTGCGAAGTGAAATCTCCCTGCGGTCGGTGAAATTGCTAAGCGTTGCTTATCAGTGAAACTTCGTTCGCCGGGGCTTGCTCAGTGAAATTTCGGACTGCGTCCTCAGAGGAGGGGCTTACATCATGCCGCCCATGCCACCCATACCGCCCATGTCACCGGCGCCGCCGTGGCCGCCGCAGGAGCAGGACTTGGGTTCGGGGAGGTCGGTGATGAGGCACTCGGTGGTGAGCATGAGACCGGCGATGGAGGCGGCGTTCTGCAGGGCGGAACGGGTCACCTTGGTGGGATCCACCACACCGGAAACGAGGAGGTCCTCGTACTCATCGGACACGACGTTGTAGCCCATGGTGGGAGCCTCGAGGTTCTTCACCTTCTCTACGATGAGGGCGGCTTCGCGGCCGGCGTTGGCCACGAGCTGGCGGAGGGGAGCCTCCACAGCGCGGTACACGATGGCAGCGCCGGTGGCTTCATCGCCAGCGAGGTTGAGGCCGCACACAGCCTTCTGGGCGCGGATGAGGGCCACACCACCGCCGGGAACGATACCTTCCTCCACAGCAGCGCGGGTGGCGTGCAGAGCGTCGTCCACGCGGTCCTTCTTCTCCTTCATCTCGGTCTCGGTGGCAGCACCCACCTTGATGACGGCCACACCGCCGGCGAGCTTGGCCAGGCGCTCCTGGAGCTTCTCGCGGTCGTAGTCGGAAGTGGTTTCCTGAATCTGGTGACGAATCTGGGATACGCGGGCGGAGATGTCGGAGGACTTGCCGGCGCCTTCGATGATGACGGTGGTGTCCTTGGTGATGACCACGCGCTTGGCAAGGCCGAGCATGTCCACGTCCACGTTCTCGAGCTTGAGGCCGAGGTCCTCGGAGATGCACTGACCACCGGTGAGGATGGCGATATCCTGGAGCATGGCCTTGCGGCGGTCGCCGAAGCCGGGGGCCTTCACGGCGGCCACGTTGAGGGTGCCGCGCAGGCGGTTCACCACGAGGGCGGCGAGAGCCTCGCCCTCCACGTCCTCAGCGATGATGAGGAAGGGCTTGCCGCTCTTGGCCACCTTCTCCAGCAGGGGGAGGAAATCCTTGAGGTTGCCTATCTTCTTCTCGAAGATGAGGATGTAGGGGTTCTCGAGCACAGCCTCCATGGTGTCGGCGTTGGTCACGAAGTAGGGGGAGAGGTAGCCCTTGTCGAACTGCATACCTTCCACCACGTCCAGAGAGGTGTCGATGCCCTTGGCTTCTTCCACGGTGATGGTGCCGTCCTTGCCTACCTTGTCCATGGCCTCGGCGATGATGTCACCGATTTCGGAGTCCCAGTTGGCGGAAACGGTGGCCACCTGGGCGATTTCCTTGGTGGAGTCCACGGGCTTGGAGATGTTCTTGAGCTCCTCCACGATGGCGGCGGCGGCCTTGTTGATACCGCGCTGCAGGGAGATGGGGTTGGCACCGGCGGTCACGTTGCGCAGGCCTTCGCGATAGATGGCCTCGGCCAGCACGGTGGCGGTGGTGGTGCCGTCGCCGGCGATATCGTTGGTCTTGCTGGAAACCTCGCGCACAAGCTGGGCGCCCATGTTCTCGTAGGCGTCCTCGAGCTCGATTTCCTTAGCCACGGTCACGCCGTCCTTGGTGATGTTGGGGGAACCGAACTTCTTGTCGATAACGACATTGCGGCCGGCCGGGCCCAGGGTGCTCTTCACAGCCTTGGCGATCTTGGTCACACCGGCCAGCAGGCTCTGGCGTGCGGATTCGTCGAAAGAAAGTTGCTTAGCCATAATTTAAGGGAATAGTGAATAATTAATAGTGAATAGTGTGATTAGTCGATGACGGCGAGGATGTCGGACTCGCTCAGGATGGTGTAGGTCACGCCGTTGAAGGTCACCTCGGTGCCGCCGTACTTGGTGATGAGCACCTTGTCGTTAACAGCCACGTTGAAGGGGATGATGTTGCCGTCCTTGTCGCGGCCGCCCGTGCCGATGGCACGCACGATGGCTTCCTGGGGCTTCTCCTTGGCGGTGTCGGGCAGGAACAGGCCACCTGCAGTCTTGGTCTCGGCTTCAACGCGCTCCACGAGCACACGATTTCCTAATGGTTTGATCATAGTAGTGTATTTTGGATTTAAGATTTACGATTTACGATTTACGATTTACGAATTACGAATATGGGAAGTTCTCCGGGGCGGGAAGCTCTGCTCCCCTGCCCCGGAGGCTTTAAGCTTTACTCATCGACGACTTCGGCGTCCACCACCTTGCTCTTGGTCTTGCGGGGGCCATTGTCGGCGGAGGTATCGCAGCCGGCGTCGCAACCGGCGCCGGAGCAGCCACCCTGCTGGGCAGCGGCCTGAGCGGCGGCATTCAGCTCGGAGAGGGTCTTCTCAAGCTCCTCGGTGAGCTGCTTGGCCTTGGCCACATCCTTGGCTTCGGCAGCCTTCTTGAGGGCGTCCACCTTGTCCTGAATGGGCTTCACCACCTCGGCGGGGGCCTTGTCGCCCATGTCCTTGATCTGGCGCTCCACGTTGTGTGCCAGGGAATCGGCCTTGTTGATGACCTCGATATCCTCGGCCTTGCGGCGGTCTTCCTCGGCGTGGGCCTCGGCTTCCTTCTTGGCGCGCTCAATCTCTTCCTTGGAGAGACCGGAGGAACCCTGGATGGAGATATTCTGCTCCTTGCCGGTGTTCTTGTCCTTGGCGGTCACCTTGAGGATACCGTTGGCGTCCATGTCGAAGGTCACTTCAATCTGAGGTACACCGCGGGGAGCGGGCTGGATGCCGTCGAGCTTGAAGTTGCCGAGCAGCTTGTTGTCGTTGAACATCTTGCGCTCGCCCTGGCAGATGCGGATGTCTACAGCGGGCTGGTTATCAGCAGCGGTGGAGAACACCTGGCTCTTGCGCACGGGGATGGTAGTGTTGCGGTCAATCATCGGGGTGGCGATGCCGCCCATGGTCTCGATGGAAAGGGTAAGCGGAGTCACGTCGAGCAGGAGCACGTCGTTCACAGCGCCGGTAAGCACGCCACCCTGAATGGCAGCACCCACGGCCACCACTTCGTCGGGGTTCACGCCCTTGTGGGGTTCCTTGCCGGCGAGGCGCTTGGCCATCTCCTGCACGGCGGGCATACGGGTCATACCACCCACGAGCACGAGCTCGTTGATGTCGCTGGTGCTCAGACCGGCAGCGGCGATGCACTCACGCACGGGGCGGGCGGTGCGCTCCAGCAGGGTTTCGGTGAGCTGCTCGAGCTTGCTGCGGGTCAGCGTGAGCTGGATGTGCTTGGGACCGGTGGCGTCCATGGTGATGAACGGCAGGGAGATATCGTAGCTCTGGGTGGAGGAGAGGGCAATCTTGGCCTTCTCAGCCTCTTCCTTGATGCGCTGCAGGGCGTCCGTCTGCTTGGAGATGTCCATACCCTCGCGGCTCTTGAATTCAGCCAGAATCCAGTTGATGACGGCGTTGTCCCAGTCATCACCACCCAGGTGGGTGTCACCATCGGAAGCCTTCACCTCGAACACGCCGTCGCCGATTTCCAGCACGGAGATATCGAAGGTACCACCACCAAGGTCATACACGGCAATCTGCTCGTTGCTGCCCTTGTCCAGACCATAGGCCAGAGCGGCGGCGGTGGGTTCGTTGATGATGCGGCGCACCTTCAGACCGGCGATTTCACCGGCAGCCTTGGTGGCGTTGCGCTGGGCGTCGTTGAAGTAAGCGGGCACGGTAATCACAGCCTCGGTGATGGTTTCGCCCAGCTTGGCCTCGGCATCGGCCTTCAGCTTGCCGAGAATCATGGCGCTGATTTCCTGGGGGGAGTACACCTTGGTCTCGCCACCCACTTCCACCTGAATGTGGGCGTCGCCGTTGGGGGCTTCCACGATGGTGTAGGGAACCTTCTTATCGTCGGCGGTCAGCTCGGCATACTTGCGGCCGATGAGACGCTTGGCGGAGAACACCGTGTTGCGGGGATTGGTCACGGCCTGGCGCTTGGCGGCCTGGCCTACGATACGCTCGCCGTTCTTGGTGAAAGCGACGATGGAGGGGGTGGTACGTGCGCCCTCGCTGTTCTCAAGAACAGTAGCCTGACCGCCTTCCATGACGGCCATGCAGGAGTTTGTCGTACCAAGGTCAATACCGAGTATCTTGCTCATGGTTTTTGTCTTTCTATGTTTGTTTTTGTTGTTTTGAAATCGATCGGCCTGCGTGCTTGCAGGCATCTCTTACCTACACCTATTGCAAATGGCGTGCCAACTTTGCAGAAAAGAAAGGCGAAATAGCCATAAATGCTTATATTTACAGCATTAGCACCCCGTCATAAAAATTTACCAACCTCGCCCCGGCATGCATACCGTGCGGCAATATGCCGCACATGCACATTTTGCCGCACCCTGCACATGCGGCATTTTGTCGCAATCAATGTTGCACTTTCTGCCACGCAAGCTGCCCTTTGGGCGTAAGGCGGTATTTCTGTCGCGGATGCCGGGGTGATTCCGGGTACAACATGCAGACGTAGCCTTCTTCCACAGCCGGGTTCAGATAATTTTTCAGGAAATTATCGCGCCCCTTCAGGCCGAGGTGTGACATCATCTCCCGCACAGACATGTATTCCCCACCCATCACATCAAGCAACTGGGCAATAAACTGACTTACAGCAGCACCGGGATGAGAAGAACCTTGCCCTGTTACTTGTCCTGTTACTTGCCCTTCAGCTTGTCCTGTCAGCGTGGCATGAATATGCAGGAACCTGCTTTTGAGCAAATGCTTCTCACCCAGAAGGAGGTTACTGAAAAACTTAATCAGGAACGAATAATCTGCAGAGACGCCGGCTGGTACATTCGAATAATTAGCCCGGACCAGAGCATTACGGAAATATCTGGCATTGAACGCAAAGGGGAGATTACTCACGCGGAACCCGATAGCGCGCAGATACTTGATGCAGAACACAGCGGTTGTCCGGGTGTTCCCTTCGGGGAATGGATGAATCTGCCAGATACCTGAAATGAAGTGCGCGATATGCTCCACCAGCTTGTCCTGTGAAATTCCCTTGAACGAAAACCGCTTCTCGCGCTGCATATCATAATCCAGAGCCATGAGGATTTCTGCAGCGTGAGCATACCGCACGGTATCACCATCCAGCACCCACTCTTTCTTGGTGATGTTATACTCGCGGATTTTACCGGCAAACTTAAATACGTTATGAAAAAGGCGCTTGTGAATGGATATTAATCCGGCGGGACTGAACACAAAAGCAGGTTCATGGAGAATGGCTGCAATATTCGCCGCAACCTTATCTGCTTCATCGGTATCATTGGCTGCAGGATGAAGTTCATAATACCCGGCTACGCGGCTCTGCACCTCAGCCATGCTGATATAGCCATTGATATGCTCATCAGCAACGGAACGGAGGTAATCAGAAACCTGCAATGAATCAACAGACTGCAGGCCTATTGCAACGTCCCAGGTAATAGCACGCTCCGTGACATCGGGTTCTTCTGCACAGAGATAATGCTCGTAGTATGAGGTGTATCGCACAGCTTGTTTATCCGCTTCTCCCACGCGCGGCATTATATCACATTTCCGCCTTATTTTCAAGCATTTTGACACAGCAAAACGCCTCAGGGAGACTCAAAGAGCCCCATGAACAAGGGGGAGGTGCTGTTCTCCAGGTCGGTAATGGCCCAGATGAAGGGGCGGTCCATGATGAAAGGAATCACGGAGCGGGGACGGGCCGACCAGGAAAGTATCACCCCCACCGTAACAGCAGCGGCCTTGGCACCCTGCTCATCTGCCTTCACATAACAACGCTGCAGCACCTCGCTGAGGTAGAGCGGAGCATCCGCAAAGTCGGACAAATCAGCCTGCGGGGTGAAAATCTTCCGGAGGCCGCAGGCCTTGAGCGCATTGGTCAGCGGGAAGGTGGCGGTGCGCTGCTCAAAGCGGGGCATGCCCACGCGCACCTGGCGGGGAGCTGCCGCGGCAAGCGCCTTGCAGATGGAATCGAACTTCTCCGGGCTGAGAGCAGCAGCAAAATCGCGGGCATTCCCCTGCGGCAGAATGGCAAGGAAGCAACCGGGCACACCTTCCTTCTTCTGAGGACGGAAGAACAGCGCAAGCGCCTCCCAGTCCAGTCCCTCGGCGTAGGTATAACGGCCAGTCCGGAACATCATGGGCACTTCGCGCTCCGAACCATCCGCACAGTGAAAAGGCGCAGGCTCTGTGGATTCCGGCTCAAAGGGAATCCGCCACTTCTCCTCAAAAGCAATGGCATTGGCCGCAATCATCATGCAGGGATTTCCCTGCAAATCTGAAGGCTTGATAATACTGGGAATCATCCCGCGCGTTTTCTCCTTTGCCCAGCCATTCACCATTCCTGCGCTCCGAACCGCATCCGACAAGAGCGGCGTGGGGATAACTTCATCCACCTTGATACCCGGTTTAAGTTTCAGCGCATCATCCACAAAAAGAGCATTTGCCTCCGCGGGCGACATGGCAGAAGGAGCCAGTCGCTCCGGCATGCTGAGGAGATGCAACTCCTTAAGCGTTTCACCGCGAGCGCCCTGCTCCAGCAGACGCAGCACGCCTTCCATACTGGCGGGCGAAAACACCACATTCCCCTTCTGTTCCTTAACCACCTGACGGAACACATCCACCCCCAGACCCGGCACTTCGGCAGCAGGGGCATGCAGGCACAGCATGGCAGCCAGCATCGGAAAAATCGCGTGCATTCTCATAAGCTCAAGTCATAGTACAAGCACTACCTGAAGTCAAGAAATTTCAATTCCCTGCCACTCCGGAGGCAGATTATTCTTGGCTATATTCGCAAAGCGTGTTAATATGTGGTCATGGTCAGAATATTAGCAGCAACCGATTTTACAGAAGAAGGGCAGGCTGTGCTCGACTTTGCCGCTGAAATGGTGTGCAAGACAGGTGGTAAGATGTACCTGCTGCACGCCGTGGAGCCCTGCATCATCGATGCCGCGGGCAGTCTTTCCGGCGGCACCAGCATGGGCGCGGGCGACATTCCCGGCAACCTGCCGAATATGGATTACCAGCGACTGGACGCCTGCCAGGCTGTGCTCGCCATTGCCGATGCACGCGCCAAACAGCTGGGCGAGCAAATCAGCAAGAAGTGGGGCATCCCCATCTATGCCAAGGCCGAGGAAAGTGATGACATTGTGGACTGCGTGCACCAGTTCTGCCGCCGCCACAATATCACCCAGCTGGTCATCGGCAACCGCCACCACTCCCTGCTCACCTCTATTCTGCTGGGTAACACCGCAGAAAAACTGGTGCGCGCCGCCAGCATCCCCGTGACGGTGGTGCCCTGTGGTCCCAACACCAAGCACTGATGCGTATCCTGTTTCTGGGAGACGTGGTGGGCGAACCGGGACGAATCGCCCTGTACAAAGCTCTGCCTGAGCTGAAGGCCGAGCGCAAGGTGGATGTTGTCGTTGTCAACGGCGAAAATGCTGCAGGCGGCAAGGGCATCATTCCTCGTCTGGCGCGTGAGTTCATGGAAAACGGGGTGGATGTCATCACCCTGGGCGACCATGTGTGGGATCAATCTGACCTGATTCCCTGGCTGCCCGAAGCCCCGACCGTGCTGCGCCCCTTCAACCTGCAACCCGGCACACCCGGGCATGGAAGCTGCATCATCGACACCCCCGCCGGCAAGCTCGGCGTGCTCTGTCTCCAGGGCCGCACCTTCATGCGACCCGGCGCAGAGAACCCCTATACACAGGGCTACGATGAAGCACTGCGCCTGCGCGAAGCCGGCGCCGAGGCCATATTGGTGGATTTTCACGGAGAAACCACCAGCGAGAAGATAGCCATGGGCTACCGCATGGATGGTGTGGCCAGTGCCGTCATCGGCACCCACACCCATGTGCAGACCGGCGATGAGCGCATCCTGCCCGGCGGCACTGCCTACCTGACAGATGTCGGCATGTGCGGCAGCCGCGACGGCGTCATCGGCCGCGATGCCGAGAGTGTGCTTCAGGGGCTCATCACCAACCTGCCCAACCGCTTCCCCATAGCCGGATTCCCCGCTATGGTGAACGGCGTGCTGGTCGATGTGGACACCTCCACCGGCAAGGCCACGCGCATTGAACGCATAACCCGCGCTTACGACGAAAAATGATGGATGTGGAACGATTCGGCGGCATAGCCCGCCTGTATGGAGTGAAACCTGCTGAGCGCCTTGCCCGGGCACGCGTGGCAGTGGTAGGTATAGGCGGCGTAGGTTCCTGGGCAGCAGAAGCCCTGGCACGCAGCGGTGTGGGCACCATCATCCTGCTGGATATGGATGACCTCTGCATCACCAACACGAACCGCCAGATTCACGCGCTGGACGGCAACTACGGCCGCGCCAAGGTGGAAGCCATGGGCGAGCGCCTGCGCGCCATCAACCCCGCTGTGCAGGTGGAGGAAGTCATGGCTTTCTACACCGTCTCGAAGCCGGAGAGACTTTTCGATACCCGGCCGGATGTGGTGATTGACGCCATCGACAGCATGCGCCCGAAGGCCCACCTCATCGCCGAATGCTACAAGCGCCGCGTGCCGCTGGTGACCTGCGGCGGCGCGGGCGGGCGTATCGATTCCGGCAGCATCGCCGTGGCCGACCTGGCCCGCAGCTGCGGCGACAACATGCTCTCCCAGCTGCGCAAGACCCTGCGCCGCGAATACGAGCTGCCGCTGCAGGACAAATGCCCCGAAATCGGCATACGCTGCGTCTATTCGCCCGAGCGCCCGCGCTTCCCGAAGTGCGATGGCACCGTGAGCTGCGAGCGCGAAGCCCACCAGAAAGGCGGCATAGGCTGCGCCAGCGGCTTCGGCTCCGCCACCCACATTACCGGCACCTTCGGCTTCATGATGGCTGGAGAAGCCCTGAACATTCTAACACAAGACCCCGCATGAAATTCAACGACCGCACAGCCCGCGCCAACAAACACACCGCCAAGAGCGAAGCCAAGTTCGAAAAGAAACCTGCCGCCACCATCGTGGTGAAACCCCGCCCGGAAGGCGAGCTGCTCGACATTCTGGAGGAACAGCCGCAGGGGCTCTACCTGGTGCTGGACTGCGTGCAGGATCCGCACAATCTCGGCGCCATTCTCCGCACCGCCGATGGCGCCGGCGTGGCCGCCGTCATTGCCCCCAAGGATAAGTCCGTGGGCATCACGGAAACCGTGCTGCGCGTTTCCGTAGGCGCCGCTGAGAATGTGCCCTTTGTGCAGGTGACCAATCTGGCCCGCACCATGAAGCAGATGAAGGATGCCGGCATCTGGTTTGTGGGCACCTCCGACCACGGCGACCGCTCGGTGTACGATATCGATTTCAAGGGCGGCATTGCCTTGGTGATGGGTGCAGAAGGAGACGGCATGCGCCGACTCACCGAGGAAAACTGCGACTTCCTCGTGCGCATCCCCATGGCCGGCAAGGTTCCCTGCCTGAATGTTTCGGTGGCCACGGGCGTGTGCCTCTACGAAGCCGTGCGCCAGCGCAATCTGTAAGCCCCTGCCCTTCATGAGCTGCATCGTCGACATCGAGCCGCCGCGCGACTGCATCGTGCGCTTCATCTCAGACCTGCATCTGGGGCACGAGCGCTGCGAGGCACCCGCTGTGGCAGACCTGGCACCGCTGCTGCAGGGCATCGGCATGCTGGTGGTTGTCGGCGATATGGCGGAAACCCGCAAAAGCCCCTGGCAGGAGCGCGGCATAGCCGCGCGTGAGGAGCTGCGCCGGCTCTGCAGCGAGCGCGGCGTGCAGCTCGTTGAGATTTCCGGCAACCACGACCCCGACACCCCTGCCCTGGTTGCGAAGTTCTGGGGCGGCAGAGTTGTGGCCATGCACGGCCACGCCATCTACAAGGAGGCCGCCCCCTGGAGCTGGGAATACCTGCTGCATAAGGAGGAATGCCACGCCCTCATCGCCACCCACCCGGATGCCGATGAGAATCTGGAAAGCCGCGTGGAGTTGTCGCGCGAAATGTGCCAGCTGGTGCCGCCCATCATGCGCCGCGAGGGTATCAGAAATCCCCTGCTCCGCGGCTTCATGCACTGCTTCTGGCCGCCACAGCGCCCGCTGGGCATCGTGTGGGGATGGCTCACCTGCGGACGCCGCGCCGAGCGCTTTGCCCGCACCTTCTTTCCCGAGGCGGAATGCGTGATTTTCGGGCATTTCCACCGCTCCGGCCGCTGGAAGTACGGAAAACGTACGCTCCTGAACACGGGAGCCTGGTTCCGCCATGCAACGCCGTATGTTGTTGATATGAAAAACGCTGAGGTCGTTTCCTACAAAAATGCCGCGCAGCTGGGCATTTTGCATAAAAACTGACAACTTTTTTTGAAAGATTGCTATTTCGTGCTTGAGTTGAGGGTGTTAGGATGATATATTGCACGCGTTACCACATCTTAACATCATGAACAAGACTCAGCTTATCGACGCCATCCAGAAGGAGCTCGGCCCGGACGCCACCAAGAAGTGCGCCGCTGATGCCCTGAACGCCACCCTTGCCGCTATCTCCAAGGCTGTTGCCACGGAGAAGGTTCAGCTCGTAGGTTTCGGCACCTTTGAAACCAAGGAGCGCCCCGCCCGCACCGGCCGCAACCCCCGCACCGGCGAGGCTATGACCATCGCCGCCAGCAAGGTGGTGACCTTCAAGGCTTCCTCCGCTCTGAAGGGCTAATCGAATCCTTTTGCTAATTAGCAGAACACCCCGGTTTCATCAGAAACCGGGGTGTTTTTTATTATTCGAAGTGAAGGGAATTTGCGCCCTCAGCAAACATGTTTGCGGGACTAAAGTCCCGTGCTCCGACTTCAAATCGCACTCACCCGAGAATAGCGGCAGAATCCAGCTCATCCTCGCCGTTAATCAGCTCGGCCAGAACGGGCAGGCCTGTGTATTCCTCAATCATGGCGCGGTTGGTCACAGCGGCGGTATCCCATTCCTCGCTCTGCTGGTTGAGGATGATGCCGCGGCACTCAAGGCCTTTCTCGCGGATGGCTCGCAGGGTGAGCAGAGTCTGACTCACCGCACCCTGGCAGTTACTCACCACCAGCAGCACCGGCAGATGGAGTTCTGCCGCCAGGTCGGCCATGGTAGCACAGGCTGCCAGCGGAGTCTCCCAGCCGCCCACACCTTCCACCAGCAGGTGGGAATAGACACCGGTCAGCTCAACGCAATGTGCTGCCAGCTCAGAAATGGAAACCGAGCGGCGCTCAAACTCCGCGCCCATGCGGGGATCTGCCGCCGTGCGCAGATAAAGGGGATTGATGGAATCGAGCGGCGTGGCAGGAGCCCCCGCGGCTTCACGCATGGCACGCAGTTCCTGACGGTCTCCGCAGGAAACAGGCTTGCAGCCCATGGGCGTGCAGCCACGCTTCACCAGATCGCGCAGCAAGGCACAGATGACATGGGTCTTGCCCACGCCTACGCCCGTACCGGTTACAAAATAAGCATTCATGATTCTGGAACTAATTATTCAGGCATGGACAGTCGGATGTCATCGATATTCCATTCTGCGCTGCCGCCGCGCACCAGCAGGTGGTTCACCATGAGCCACACCACCACAGCTGCCGCCAGACATATCAGCTTGGCCTGCCAGTTAGTTGTCACCAATTTCCGCAATCGAATCCTGCGTCGCATGAGAATAAAGAAGTTGAGTTAAACGTTCGGAAAGAAGGTCCAGATTGATATCACGCTGCACCACATTACCCACGGCCAGAGAAACAGAGCCAGTTTCCTCAGAAACGATGATGACCACGGCATCTGAAGCCTCGGCCAGACCGATACCGGCGCGGTGGCGCAGGCCCATGCTGCGGTCCTTCAGCTCGCGGTTCGACACCGGCAGAATGGCCGCGGCGGCCACGATGCGCTCGTTGTTCACGATGACGGCACCGTCGTGCAGCAGGGTCTTCGGCATGAAAATGGTGCCTATCAGCTCACGGGTATAGTGGGCATCCAGCTCCGTGCCGGTCTTGGCATACTCCTGCAGCTTGTTGGAGCGGCAGATGGCGATGAGCGCGCCATAACGCTTTGACACCAGATAGGAAACAGATTCGCGCACCAGCGTCACGAAGTCCTGATTTTCCTGCTGGTTGCTCAGCAGTCGGGCAATCAGTTTGTTGGAACCGAAACGAGCCAGCGCCGTGCGGATTTCCGGCTGGAAAAGAATGACGAGCAGCGTACCGGGGCCGATGATGAGCGCAGCCAGCTGCTTGAGCACCACGGCGTGTGTGACTTCGAGCAGAAAGTAGCCCAGAATCACCGTGGCAATGAGG
This sequence comes from Akkermansia sp., assembly GCA_045125705.1. Classification (GTDB taxonomy): domain Bacteria; phylum Verrucomicrobiota; class Verrucomicrobiia; order Verrucomicrobiales; family Akkermansiaceae; genus Akkermansia. Next base: position 12,371 of record JBGVNQ010000064.1, read on the forward strand.
CCCGCGAGAATGGCCGCCGCACGCGAATCCTTCACCGCGCGGTAAAGCTGGTAGAACAAGGCCCAGAGCACCAGAATTTCAAACAGGGCTCTGAGTATCTCAAGAAAGGTCATGGCCGTATCTTACTATGACAAAAGCCTCATGGCAAGCGGAAACGATGTGGCTGACACCGCCTTTTCGCACGAAAATACACCAAAAATTGATTTTCATGTTTGCATGGTCGGACAAATATGCTAGAATGTGGGAGTTGCAATGAAAACCATTGACCGATACATCCTCAAGCAACTTATTTCCGTAACCTTTCTCGGGGTGCTCTCGCTGACCATGCTTCTGCTGCTTGGCCAGCTCTTCAAGGAGTTGCATACCCTGCTGGTGGAAAGCGGCGCACCGCCCACCATTGTGATTGACTTCATTCTGCAGGTTATCCCCTTCTCTCTCACCTTCTCCGTGCCGTGGGGCTTCCTCACCGCTGTGCTGCTGGTATACGGACGTCTGGCTGCAGACAACGAGCTCACCTCCATGCGTATGGCCGGCCTGAGCCTGTGGCGCCTGAGCATGCCCGCCATCGGCATGGGCATTGCGCTCTCCGCCCTCTGCTACTACATCAACATCGAGGTGGCACCCAAGGGCAAGAACGCCATGAGCGAACTGGTCATGAAGGCCGCCATGGATAACCCCCGCAACCTGCTCAACGCCAGCCAGAGCATGACCAAGCTCGACAAGGTGCAGCTTTACATCGAACACCGCGAAGGCGATGACCTGAAGGGCCTGCACGTGTACCCCGTCGACAGAGGTGCCGGTATGGGCTCCGACTTCGATGCCATCCACGCAGAGAGTGCTACCATCGGCGATTTCGATTTCAAGACGCGTATCCTGACGCTCACCCTCAAGAACGCTCGCATCGAGCGCAGCGGTGGCCCCCTCACCGATATGCCCGCCATCGGCGTCATGCCGCTGCGTGTGCACATCCCCATCCGCACCCAGCGCAAGCTGAAGCCGAACCGCTTCACCAATGAAGAGATTGCCTACGTGCTCGAGCATTGCGAGTACACGCTTCTGCTGGATGATACCCAGCTGGGTAACTACGAGGCCATCGCCTCAGCCCGCCCGGCCTTCCCCTGTGCCGACAAGCTCTGGGCCGAAGTGCGCAAGGACGTGAACTACTACAACAGCGGCCTTGGCAACAAGAAGACCTATCTGGCTTTCCAGACTGAAGGTGTGCAACGTGCCTCCTTTGCCTGCGCCTGCATCGTGTTCTCCCTCATCGGTGTGCCGCTGGCCATCACCGCCCGCCGCAAGGACACCTCCACCGGCTTCGCCATCGGCATTCTCGTGGCTGCCGTCTACTTCATGGCCTTGGTATTCTGCGAGCTTTCCCGCAAATCCAGCGGCATCACCCCCTACATCGTGCTGTGGATTCCGAATGTCATCTGTGCAGCCTACGCCATCTGGCAGCACCAGAAAGCCAAGTTCCGCGGTTAATACCACCGCCAACACAGCAAACAACAAAGGCCGCCTTTTTCGGGCAGCCTTTGTTGTTTAATCGGGACAGAAGTCCCGTGCTCCGACTCCATCAGGGCAGCTTGTGGCCGCTGCGCTGTTCGTAATCAGCGCGCTGGTCATCGCCGATATCGCCTACGGAGAAGTACTTTGCAGCGCTGTGGTTGAACACCAGGGCGCACACGGCTGAGGCGGGCTGCATCATGCAGGTTTCCGTCAGCGTGGTGCCGGTGCGTTCCGTGGCGCCGAGCAGCGCAAACACGGTGCGCTTCTCCACATGGTCGGGCTGGCTGGGGTAACCGCAGGCCGGGCGAATCATGCGCTGCTCACCGGCAGGCTGCCAGATCTGCTCAATCACATCCTGTGTGCATTCCGCCAGAGCCTCGGCCAGCATGTTGGCCAGAGCCGCAATCAGCAGGGCGCTGTAGGGGTCATTGGCGGCATTCAGTTCGGCAGCCCATTCCTCAGCACCTGTGATAGCCACCTGCATGGCACCCGCATAGCCGTTTTCTGCATCCACGAAATCGGAAAGCGCCAGGCAATGGCGGGCTTTTTCCTTCTGCTGGCGCAAGGTATAGAGCACCTCGCCACCGGGCAGCAGCAGGTCTTCATCGCCCTGGTGAGAGACCGGCCAGATACCGAAACAGGCGCGAGCCTGCAGGCGATGCTCGCTCAGCGCACGCTGCAGCAGCGCCTCGGCATCCTCACGCAGGAGAGCGGCCTCGCGCTTCTTCTCCTCATCACCGCCGAGCATGCCGAACGTGTGCAGCGTGATGTTCCAATCCGCCTTATCCAGCAGCTGCTGCCAGGCCAGCGGGTAATCCGGCTGCGGCGTATGGCAAGTGCAGCCCGTGGGTACACCCACCGTGAACACACCTGTGCGCTGCGGAACCGGCTGAGCGTCCTGTCCTGCGGGCAACTTACGGGCACGGGCCTCTGCCAGAGGCAGCACGCGCACCTCCTTCTGCCGGTGTGTTTCACAAAGCCTTGCCTGCTCCTCACGATGCGCGGCAATGAACTCTTCGCGACCGCTGCCGACAAGAGCCGATGCCACGGGAACAATGGTAGAGGCATCTGCCGTCTGAATCACTACACCATCGGGATAATGCGGAGCCAGCTTGAGAGCCGTATGCAGGGGGCTGGTCGTAGCACCACCCACCAGCAGGGGAATGCGCAGGCCGGATTCCTGCAGCATATCTGCCACCGTGGCCATTTCGTCCAGAGAAGGTGTAATCAGGCCGGAAAGCGCCACCAGCGCGGCATTTTCACGGCGGGCGGCCGCTATGATGTCCTGCGGCGGCACCATCACACCAAGGTCCACCACGCGGAACCCATTGCAGGAAAGCACCACACCCACGATATTCTTGCCGATATCGTGCACATCGCCCTTCACCGTGGCCAGCACCACCGTGGCGGCAGCCGTCTGCCCGGCCTGCTCGGCTTCCAGCAGGGGCGTGAGCACGGCCACGCTCTGCTTCATCACGCGGGCGCTCTTCACCACCTGCGGCAGGAACATCTTACCCGAACCGAAAAGTTCACCGACCTGCTTCATGCCATCCATGAGCGGACCTTCAATCACCTGCAGCGGCGTGCCGCAGACCTCGAGAGCCTCGCGGGTATCGGCCTCAATATGCTCGGTAATGCCGTTGACCAGCGCATGCGCCAGTCGCTCCTGCACGCTCAGGGTGCGCCAGTCTGCCTGTTTGCGGGGAGCAGCGGCAGGTGCACCGGCACCGGCGTTCTTGAGCGCCTCGCGTGCCTCGGCCAGCTCCTGAGCGTAGGAAATAAGGCATTCGGTCGCATCCTCACAGGTATTCAGCAGCACATCCTCCACCAGCTTGCGGCGGTGGGCAGAAAGCGACTCATACGGCGTCATGAGCGCCGCGTTCACAATGCAGAGGTCCAGGCCGCCCTCCCAGGCGTGGTGCAGGAAGGCGCTGTGCATGGCCTCGCGGATGGGGTTGTTGCCACGGAAAGCGAAGCTCACGTTGGAAATACCGCCCGACAGGTGGCAAAGCGGGTGGCAGCGGTGGATTTCAGCCACAGCGCGGAAGAAGTTGCTGGCATAATCCGAATGCTCAGGCAGGCCGGTGCCCACCGTCAGCACATTGGGGTCGAAAATGATATCCTCATCCGGGAAACCGACCTCGCGGGTGAGTAGGTCATAGGCACGATGGGCAATACGCAGGCGGTCCTCGTAGCCGCTGGCCTGTCCCTGCTCATCAAAGCCCATTACCACCACGGCAGCGCCAAAGCGGCGGATGATGCGGGCCTGGCGCAGGAACTCCTCCTCGCCATTCTTCAGCGAAATGGAGTTGACGATGGCCTTGCCCTGCACACAGCGAAGACCAGCCTCAATCACCTCCCACTTGGAAGAGTCAATCATGCAGGGCACGCAGGCAATATCCGGCTCGGCTGCCACCAGGTTCAGGAAGCGGGTCATGGTGGCCGGGCCGTCAATCATGCCATCGTCGAAGCAGAAATCCAGCACGCGGGCGCCCTTCTGCACCTGGGCTCGGGCAATCTCGAGCGCCTCTTCGAGCTTACCCTCGCGGATAAGGCGGGCAAACTTGGGAGACCCGGCCACATTGCAGCGCTCGCCCACATACAGCAGGTTATCGCGGCGGTGGTGATTGTAGGCCTCCAGACCACTCAGGCGCAGGGTGCCATCCTGCACATAGATGGGGATGGCGCGCGGGGCATAGCCCTGCACCGCCTCGCGGATAGCGGCAATGTACGCAGGAGTCGTGCCGCAGCAGCCACCCACAATGTTGAGCAGACCGGCCTCGGCATATTCACGCAGAATACCGGCCATATGTTCCTCTGTATGCTCGTAGCCATTCGGGCTGAGCGGATTCGGCAAGCCTGCATTCGGGTAGAGGCACACGGCGCAATCCGCCAGCTCGGCCAGCTTCTCGGCAAAGGGGCGCATGAGGTCGGCCCCCAGTGCGCAGTTGATACTGATAGCCAGCGGTCCGGCATGGCGCACGCTGTTCCAGAACGCCTCCACGGTCTGTCCGGAAAGGGTGCGGCCTGCGCGGTCAGTGATGGTGAAGCTGATGATGACGGGCGGAAGCTCGCGTTCCTCGCGCAGCTCATCAATGGCGTACAGGCAGGCCTTGGCATTCAGCGTATCAAAAATGGTTTCCAGCAGCAGCACATCCACCCCGCCATCTGCCAGAGCAATCACCTGCTCGCGGTAAGCGCGGCGCAGCTGCTCGAAATTGATGGCACGGTATGCCGGGTCGGTCACCTTGGGAGAAAGCGACGCCGTCACCGCCATGGGGCCGATGGAGCCCGCCACCAGCACGGGGCGGTTCTCGCGGGCTTCAGCCTCGTCCGCCGCCTCACGGGCCAGCGCACAAGCGGCCAGATTCATCTCGCGGGTCAGCTCAGCCAATGCCTTATCGGCCAGCACGCCGTCGTAATATTCCTGCCCACGCTCAGCGGCTTCAGACTGGTGGAAGAACTCGTGCTGCCCCAGCGGCGTGGCGGAGAAACTGCAGGTCGTGATGATATCAGCGCCCGCGGCAGTATAGGCAGCATGAATCTCGCGCACGATTCCCGGCTGGGTGAGCACCAGGATATCGTTGTTATTCTTCAGCTCGCGGGAGAAGGATGCAAATCGCTCGCCGCGGTAATCTGCCTCGGTCAGTTTGTATTTCTGCACCATGGTTCCGCAGGCACCATCCAGAATAAGGATACGCTCATTCAGCGTACGAAGCAGGAACTCACGGCGTTCAGCAGCTGTTGTCTTCATAAAATCGTATTTCGGGGAAAAATAAAACTGCCGCCGGAGCGCATGGCCGGGCGGCAGTCATGTATAAAAACTATCACACAGGCCGGAATCAGCGGCGGGGTGCCGGGTTGCGGTGCCACACAATGGCGCCCTTGCCCACGGCATAGAGGTAAGCCACCATCAGCACGCCGATGAAGGCGGTCATGGCAGCGAAAGCCTCACCGTTGTTCATCACCACATCCTGGAAACCAAGGGCCCAGGGGTACAGGAAAATCACCTCAAGGTCAAACACCAGGAAAAGGATGGCCACCAGATAGAACTTCACGGAGAAGAAGGAAGGAGAACCATCACCCTCGGGCACGTTACCGCATTCGTAGGGCACATCCATGGCCGAACGCATCTTGGAGCGGCGACCGAAAACAATGCTCAGAACGATAATCAGACCGGCAAAACCAAAACCGGCAATCAACTGAATGAGGGCTGAAAAGTATTCCTGTAACATAACGCGGTGCAGATTTTATACCAATTATACCGTGACAAGTCAATACTAAAGCAGGTACATGGGGGAAAGTTGGCCTACTTTTGCGGCTGTGCGGGGGCGGATTTCATGAGTTCCTGCAGGCGGGCGTCCCAGGCAGCAGCTTCTTTTTCCCATTCGTCGGCGTTGGGAGCATTGCGCAGCACATTGATGAGGCGGGCCATGGCAGGCTTGTAATCCTGCCCCGCAGCCATGCGCAGCATCGCGAGGCCTCGCTCCACATCCTTGACCACAGGGTCGCCCAGCAGGAGCATCTCGGCAAAGATATGCTGCGCCAGCGGGTCACCAGCCATAGCCCCCTTCTCAAACCAGGATGCCGCCGTGGCGGTATCGTCAAGGTACTGGTAATACAGGTTTCCCAGCGCCGTAGCTGCCTGCGGCACGGCGGAGGATGCCTTCGACAACCACTCCACGCCTTCCTTACGGGTCTCGGCAGACTGCGCCAACACACGCCCGAGGCGGTACTGGGCATCGGCTATGCCGGCATTGGCAGCATTGCGCCAGTGGGTCATGGCGGAGGCCACATTCTTCGCGCCGTTCAGCCCTTCGTACTGGATAATGCCCAGGAACACTTCGGCCTCCTTGCTCCCCTGAGCTGCAGCTTTCGTAAACCACTCGAAAGCATGCGGAATATCCACCGCCTGACCCTCGCCACCGGCAAAGCAGATACCGCCCAGGTCCAGCTGGGCACGCAGCAGCCCACCCTCGGCAGCTTTGCGAAGCCACTGCAGAGCCCCCGCAAAATCCGATTTGGCATTCTCCACATTCGGCTTGAGCAGCGCCTGAGCCTTGTCATACATGGCCTGGGGGCTGGTCGGCTGGTCAGCATCATCTTTCTGGCAGGCTGCGCACAGCAGGAGAGGCAGCAGAAGTAGCAGGCGTTTCATACGCCGCTGATTATAACGCGCAGGCCCGTTGATTGCAAGCCCCATGACCGCCTGTTTTTGCGCAGAATGCACCACGCCCGGCGTCATCACCATCGCCATGAATACCCATTGCGACAACATCACAACCAGTCTGTATGGGGCAACCGACGTATCACGTCCCCTGCCCACCGATACCATGCCGGAACGCTCCATGCGCCCGCAGGATGCTTACGAACTCATCAAGGCCGAGCTCCTGCTCGATGGCAACGCCCGGCAGAATCTGGCGACCTTCTGCCAGACCTGGGACGATGAGCAGGTGCACCAGCTCATGGACCTGAGCATCAGCAAGAACATGATTGACAAGGACGAATACCCCCAGTGCGCCGAGCTGGAAATGCGCTGCGTGCGCATGATTGCCAACCTCTGGCATGCCCCTGCTGAGGGCAAACCCATCGGCTGCTCCACCATCGGCAGCAGCGAGGCATGCATGCTCGGCGGCATGGCCGCCCTCTGGCGCTGGCGTGCACGCCGTAAAGCTGCGGGCAAACCGTCCGACAAGCCGAACCTCGTCTGCGGGCCGGTGCAAATCTGCTGGCACAAGTTCTGCCGCTACTGGGACGTGGAAATCCGCGAAATTCCCATGAACCCCGGCCAGTACTGCATGAACGAGGAGGAAGTGCTCAAGCGCGTGGACGAGAACACCATCTGCGTGGTACCCACCTTCGGCGTAACCTACACGGGTCAGTACGAGTTCCCCGAAGACGTGTGCCGCGTGCTCGACAAGCTGGCTGCCAGCGGTGGCCCGGATGTCGATGTGCATGTGGATGGCGCCAGCGGCGGCTTCCTTGCCCCCTTCTGCGCCCCGAAAATCCCCTTCGACTTCCGTCTCAAGCGCGTCAAGAGCATCAGCTCCAGCGGTCATAAGTACGGCCTCGCCCCCCTGGGTTGCGGCTGGGTTATCTGGCGTACCGAAGCCGACCTGCCCAAGGAACTCACCTTTGCCGTGAACTACCTGGGCGGCAGCATTCCCACCATCGCCATCAACTTCTCCCGCCCCGCCGGCCAGATTATTGCCCAGTACTATGACTTCGTGCGCCTCGGCATGGAAGGCTACCGCGCCATCCACATGGCTGCATATCAGGTGGCCGGTTACCTCGCTAAGGAGATTGCCAAGATGGGCGATTTCGAGTTCATCGCCTCCGGCAACCCGGAAAAGGATATCCCCGCCGTGTGCTTCCACTTCAAGCATCCCGAAAAGGCGGACTTCAACCTCTACGAGCTGTCCGACCGCCTCCGCATGCGTGGCTGGCAGGTGCCCGCCTTCTCGCTGCCGGCCAATGTGCAGGACATTGTGGTCATGCGCGTGATGGTACGCCAGGGCTTCACCATGGACATGGCCACCCTGCTCGTGGAGGATATGAAGCGCGCCATCTGCCACCTGAAGAAGTACCGCAGCGCACCTCCCATGAAGGAAAGCGACGGCATGACATTCAAGCACACCTGATGCACCACAAACCCGCCGGAATGCCCGGTTCACACCGCCGCATTCCGGCGCGGACGCAGGCCGCGGGGGTAGCAGGTCTCCTGCTGCTCCGCGCGGCACTGGTCGAAAATCTTCTCCGGCTCACCGGGATTCTCGCGCAGGCGCTCCAGCACCAGGTTTCGCGTGGCCAGCGCAGCCTCCAGGGCCGCTTCCTCGCTGCCATACTGTTTATCGGAGAAATAGCGGGTGAAATGCACCTGGTTGCGGCAGATGGTGACACGCCAGCCCTGGAATGAGGTGAACTCGTAGGTGAATCTGGTAATGTTGCGTATGGTTTTCATGCGGCATCATCGTATAACAACCCGCTGCTGTGTGCCATTCATATTGGGCGCACACCATGCCAATGGTTAGGTGACAGGCAACCATTAGCCGCACCACGCCTAACAATGCTCGCCTGCCTGCCCCGCCTGCGCTATACGATAAGCTCGCCATGAATCAGAAATCCATCACCTTCCGATGCTCTGCCCCGCAGCACCAGCGGCTCAACGAAAGCCTGCGCGGCACCGGGCTCACCCGCACCGGACTCATCACCACCGCCCTGCTCGAATTCCTCGCCTATGCTGACCAGAAACACATCCGGAATCTCGACCTTTTTGCCCTTGTTCGCGATATCGATTCACAGGGTGACGGTCCCCCGTTCAGAGACCAGGCGTAGCGCCCGAATTTCCGCGTCAATGCGGGCATTTTTTTCTTTCCAGCATGGACTTTTCGGTGTATAACATCGAGAGTTGGTCGCTGGCCGCGCATCCGGTCCGCCCAGTAAGATTTCCTTAACCTAAGACAAGCATATCACTATGAGCAAATCCTTCCTGCCGGCGCAGTATGCGCACCCGTATGAGATTGATGAGAAATACAGCAAGTCTGTGGCCTATTTCTGCATGGAATACGCCATCGACAACGTGTTCAAGATTTACTCCGGAGGCCTCGGTTACCTGGCCGGTTCCCACATGCGCTCCGCCGGCGCGCTCCGCCAGAATCTGGTGGGCGTAGGCATTCTGTGGTCCTACGGCTACTACAATCAGGTCCGTGCCGAGGACGGCTCCATGGCCGTGCAGTATCTCCGCAAGACCTACAGCTTCCTCGAGGACCACAACATCAAGTTCCTCATCCGCATCTGCGGCGCCCCCGTGTGGGTCAAGGCCTACTTCCTGCACCCCGACACCTTTGGCACGGCGCCCATGTTCTTCCTGACCACCGACCTGCCGGAGAACGACGACATTTCCCGCTCCATCACCCAGCGTCTGTATGATTCCAACCCCATGACCCGCATCTCGCAGTACATCGTGCTGGGTCAGGGCGGCGCCCGCCTCTTCGAGGAACTCGGTATCGAGCCGGAAATCTACCACATGAACGAAGCCCACGCCATCGGCGCTGCCTTCAACATGCTGGCCCGCAACGGCGGCAATGTGGACGAAGTGCGCAAGCGCTTCGTGTTCACCACCCACACCCCCGAGGAAGCAGGCAATGAAAAGATGGATATCAACCTCATGGCCAACTTCTCCTTCTTCGATGGTCTGTCGTTGGACCAGGTGCGCTCCATGCTCAAGCTCGACCCGAATGAGCAGACCTTCAACTACACCCTGGCCGCCCTGCGCCTCTCGCACATGGCCAACGGTGTTTCCGCGCTGCATGGCGAGGTCTCCCGCCAGATGTGGCAGGGCTACAGCGATATCTGCCCCATCACCCACGTGACCAACGCCCAGAACCGCGAATACTGGCAGGACCCCGAGCTGGCAGAAGCCTATGCCATGGGTGACAAGAAGGCCTTCATGTACCGCAAGCGCGCGCTGAAGAAGGAGCTCTTCCGCGTGGTGGGCGAGCAGACCGGGCACCTCTTCGACCAGGATACCCTCACCATCGTGTGGGCCCGCCGCTTCGCCGCCTACAAGCGCCCCGCCCTCATCACCGAGAATCCGGTCATGTTCGAGCGCATGCTGCAGCGCACCAACCGCCCCGTGCAGATGATTTGGGCAGGCAAGCCCTACCCCACCGATTTCACCGCCGTGGATATCTTCAACAAGCTCAACCGCCTGAGCGAGAAATACCCGCGCTGCGCTGTCCTCACCGGCTATGAGCTGGGCCTCAGCCGCCTCCTCAAGAACGGCTCCGATATCTGGCTGAACAACCCCGTGGTCACCCGCGAAGCCTCCGGCACCTCCGGCATGAGCGCCACCATGAACGGCTCCATCTCCGTATCCACCAACGATGGCTGGGTGCGCGAGTTCGCCCGCGATGGCCAGAACTGCTTCCTCATCCCCGAGGCCAAGGAAGGACTCGCACCCGAAGCCCGCGACCGCTCCGACCGCGACAACTTCTACAGCGTTCTCGAAAACAAGATTCTGCCCCTCTACTACGACAACCGCGATAAGTGGATGGATCTCGTCTTCACCGGCCTGCACGATATCTGCCCCGCCTTCGATTCCGACCGCATGGCAGACGAATACTACACCAAGATGTACAACTGCTGATAACGGCAACACAGACACAAAGCCCCGCTTCCGGAAAAGAAGCGGGGCTTTGTCGTTTTTGAAATCTGCCTGATTTTTAGATAAAAAACCCCGTTTCAGTTAAGGTCAAGGCTTTTTTCACTAGCTTGTCGGGGGAGGGTAGAGGGGCTGCTATTCTCCCAAAATCGGAAGCTCCATTTGGAGGTCAAAGTCTGATTTGAAGAGTCTATCCTGGGTTACTCGATACTTTTCAAACTCGTTTTCAGCGTGCTCCCTGGCAATCTCAGCTGAGATTTTCCCTGCTTCCTGCAGAAGCTCTCTATCGTCTGCTTGTAAAATACGGTCTAAATGGCGAGCCCAATCTTCCATAGTCATGGGTATGTGACGTTTAGCGCGGTTCTCGGCAAGGTCAAGATAAGCACTCACAATACGGCCGAGTTCTTCCAGTTCATTTTCTTTCAAGTAATTTTTAGCTACAACAACATCTGTCTTTACTATTTTACCGAGCGGAGCTTTTTCCCAGGTCGTCAGTCCCATGTGCTCCACCTTGGCATCTGCACGTTCCATAATCAGCTCTGCTGCTGTACGGCCATGAACCGCATAGTGCAGCTTATTCTGTACCTTGGCATAAAAGGCCCGGGTTTCAGGAGACTGAGCATCGTAATCCATGCTGGTAGCATAGATATCCGTAATCTTTTGGTAGAAACGACGCTCACTCAAGCGAATCTCACGAATCTCAGCCAGCAAGTGCTCGAAATAATCATGCCCCAAGAACTTGCCATTCTCCATTCGCTTGCGGTCGAGCACATAGCCACGTATGGCAAAGTCTCTCAGCACCGCCGTAGCCCATTGACGAAAATGCGTAGCACGTTTGCTATTGACCCTATATCCAACAGCTATGATTACGTCCAAGTTGTAGAACCGCGCTTCTCTACTTACGTTTCGCTCCCCCTCTTTTCGAACCTGTCGGATTTTCCGACAGGTTGCCGTTTCCTCCAATTCCTCATCAGCATAGATGTGTTGAATATGCTCCAGGATATTGGTTCTCGAGCTGCCATACAACGAAGCCATCATCTGCTGAGTCAGCCATACAGTATCATCTTCAAGGCGCACTTCAATACCCTCCGCATCACCTTGCAAAGCGAAAATTAGGAACTCAGCTGTACTGTTACGAATCTGTTGTTTCTTTTGCATGGAATAATCAGAAAGCATCCGGAAATGAGAGGAGTATGTTACCTTACGATATACGCATTGTACTACTTGACCATATTGTTTTCCAGCACAAAATATAAAGGTGCCAGTTTTGCCTTTATGATAACTCCGACAACATTGTCATCCCCGACACACCTCAGGACATAGATTTCAATTTCCTTTAATTTAAAAATCGGTTTACCCAGAAAGGCAATAAAAGCTTAATTAGCAATCCGGCCACGAAAAAGTTTACACAATTTCTTAAATATGAATATCTCAAAGTCCATTATTCCTTTCAACTCCCATTAACGACCCACCATGCCCCATTGGGTTTTAATACCCCTGTACCGGGGAACCGGGGGTGGCAGAAACCTCTGCAATGGAAGAGGTGAAATCGGCCACGTTTTTCAGATAATCATTCCACTCAATGAAGGCCATGGGGCGCTGGGTGGAGATGTGGAGACGGAAGCGCTCCACCCGGCGCTCGACCGCCTCGAGGATATCGGCAGGGAGCTCGGCAATAGCCGCAGCTACGGCGTCGAGGTGATCCACGGCATCGTGGCAGACGAGGGGTAAATCACAGCCCGCGCGCAGGGCGAGTGCAGCGGATTCTGCGGGGGTGTAGCGCTTGGCGATGGCGCCCATGCACAGGTCATCAGTGAACACTACGCCCTCGTACCCGAGCTGGTCGCGCAGGAATCCCTGCACCAGCGCCGGGGAGAGCGAGGTGGGCAGCTCGGCATCAATCTCGGGGATGAGCAGGTGCGCTATCATCAGCGAGGGCAGCTCGGGCATGAGCGCTGTAAAAGGCATGGAAGCCGAGGCCAGGAACGAATCCCGCGTACCGTGCAGCACGGGCAAATCGTGGTGCGGGTCGCACTCCGCAGCCCCCATGCCGGGGAAATGCTTGCCGCAGGTCTGGATACCGCGGCCGAAGGTAGCGCGATTCCACACCCCGGCGTGGGAAATAACGCTCTGCGTATCGTAGCCCCAGCAGCGGCTCGGCAGCGCATTGGCATGCGGCGAGGCCAGGTCCAGCACGGGGGCAAAATTGGTATTCACACCCAGCGTGTGCAGGCAGGCTGCATTATAACAGGCCGCCTGGCGGATGTGGTGCGAGCTGCCCTTCTGCGTCAGAGCGGCAGCAGAGGGAAGCTGCACGCCGATTTCTGCCGTGCGCACCACGCGGCCGCCCTCCTGGTCGATGGCGATGATGGGTTCATCCGGCCCCGTGGTCAGGCGGCGGAGTTCATCGGTGAGCTCGCGGGTGAGCTCATAGTCCGCAATATTGCGGGTAAAGAGGATATAGCCCGCAGGCTGCAGACGCGAGAAGAGCTCGCGCTCACGCGGCGTGAGCACAAGCCCTTCTACACCTGCAATAACGGGCAGCATGTTTACTTATCGCCGAAAATGGTGGCGCGGGTGAACATGGGGAACACCGGAATGCCACGGCTTTCGATAGCCTCGCGGCCGCCCTCCTGGCGGTCGACGAGCACCAAGGCAGCCACTACCTTGCCACCCTCGGCTTCGATGGCGTCGATAGCCTTGATGGTGGAGCCACCGGTGGTAATCACGTCGTCCACCACGATGATTTCCTGACCGGCTTCAAAATTACCTTCGATGCGCTTGCCACGGCCATGGTCCTTGGCTTCCTTGCGCACGGTGAATACCTTAAGGGGCTCCTCACCCTCCACAGAATACATGCCGATAGCCAGAGAAATGGGGTCAGCGCCCATGGTCATGCCACCGATAGCCTTCACATTCGGGAACTTCGGCATGATTTCCTCCTGCACGAGCTCCCAACCCACCTGGCCGATAAGATTAGCGCCGCGGGCATCCAGAGCGGTGATGCGGCAGTCGCAGTACAAATCGCTCTCCTTGCCGGAAGCAAGAATGAAATGGCCCGTCTTGATAGACTTGGTAAGCAGAATATTCAGCAGTTCTTTCTTGGCATCTGTCATAGTGAGTTCATTCTACCGCATAGCACCCCGAAATGCAAGTGCGATTTCGCCTTGGTGCGCGCCTTTATTCAAGCGGCATTTCCTTGATACCCACCCTGTTTCCGTCTTGGCATGGCGGGTAAATTATGCTAGAATACCCGCATGAAGTGGTATCTGCTCCCTCTGGCAGCGAGTCTGTTACACATGGCGCATGCCCTGACGGTGGAAATGCGCCATACGCACAATGTCTTCTACCCCGACCTGAAGCAACAGGCCGTGGTGCAGCTCAAGATTACCGGCCAGCCGGGTGAGAAAATCACACGCCTTGAGTTCAACGACGGCAAGACCACCAACACCGCGGATATCCAGATGGCCCGCCTCTCCACCTCCGGCGGGTGGAACGGCTACACCCTCAACACCAACAAGCTGGTGCAGGAAAAAGCCAAGACCAAGCCCGACAAGAAAGGCAACTTCGGCTTCGATGTCGATATTGAAGTCGGCTCCGATCCCATCTATTACTGGGTCAGCTACGACCTGTCACGAGAGACGAAACGCGGCAACCTCATTGATGCGCGCTGCACCGCTGCCAGACTGGCCGATGGCAGCACGGTGAAACCCAAACTGAAGGGGGCGAAAGCGCTCAAGAAGCGAGTCATCGGCCGCGTGTACCCCTTCGCCTACCGCATCGTGCCCTACTACCGCCCGCGCTGGGTGAAGGGCTGGGGCAATGCCAAGGAGGCCGTGCACCTCACCCCCGAACATTTCAACCTGTTCACCGACATTGTTCACTTTGCCTACACCGTGAGCGCCGATGGCGAAATCCAGTACCAGTGGGTCGGTGAAGGAGCAGACCCGAAAGAAGTGGCGGATGATGCGCTCAAGGAAATCAAGCGACTGCACAAGGCAGCCGATTCCAAATCCCTGCTGCTGGCAGGATTTGCCCACATGGACGAACCCATGACCCAGGCTGTGGCCGAGCCGAACACCCGACGCAAACTTGCCCGCAACATGGCCAGCTGGGCAATCAAACGTGGTTACGATGGCATCGATATCGACTGGGAATACCCCGACACGCATGACCAGTGGGTGAACTTCGGTAATTTTGTGGCCGACCTGCGCGAAGAAATGGCAGGCTCGGGGCTCTCGCTCAGCATTGCCGCCTCCGTTACCTACAAAGTGCCCATTTTCGATGTGACCGACCAGCTGGATTTCCTCATGACTATGTCGTACGATGACCTCGGCGAGCAGCATGCCTCCATGGGGCGCTTCCAGGGAGATGCGAACAAATGCCTGAACGATTTCCGCATGCCGAAGCCCCGCGTGGTCATCGGCCTGCCCTTCTACAGCAACCAGAAGGGCACCCTCAGCACGCAGTACGGCTATTCACAGATTATCAGCTGGTACCCTCGCATCAAGCCCAACGAGAACCAGTTCCAGTCCAAGAATCAGGATGGCTCCCCCGGTCCCATGCACTCCTTCAACGGCCAGACGCTCATCGCCGAGAAATGCCGCTGGATGAAGCAGGAGAAGTTCGGCGGGGTCATGATCTGGGCCTACGATACGGACGTGAAGCTGAGCCACCGCGCCTCGCTGGGCAAGGCCATGTATAAAGTCATCAAACAATCGAAGTAATGCGCACACTATATCTTCTCATGCTACTGGCAGGCACGCTGCTGCCTGCATCTGCTCTCACCATCATTCCTGACCCCGAAGGTGAGAAAAAGCACGCTGCTATGGTGGAGCATAACCATGCCTGCATCAGCCACCTGCAGAAGGTCACAGACCTGAAAAGCGCCGATGCAGCAGCCAAGGCCATTGCTGCACTCAACAAAAAGCGTCCGGATATTGAGTTTGACTACACCGTAGAACGCACCAGGAGAGAGCAACTGAGCAGTGACCTCTGCGAAAAATATTTCTATGGTTCCCCTGAGCTTGCCAGGGTGCTCGGCTACCCTGTAAACGATGCCCTGCTGCCCTCCCCCGTCACGCCTGAGTTGATTTCCCGCATGGAAGCAGATCTCCGACGGCGCAGTAAGCAGCAGGAGGACATCTCCGGCGGCGCCGGTTTCACCCAGGAAAGCGCGTGGATTATCGATATCGATGACGAACGCGAAAACCAGAAAGCGGCATCTGCCACCGCCTTTGACGCCGTGGGCGGCAATGTCTACAAGAGCCGCCACCGCAAGCTGCTCACCGATACCCGCCGCTACATGGTGTTCACTCTGGAGGTGATACGCGACGGACAGAAATATGTGGTAGAGCAATGGTGCGACACCACCGCCGCCCGCAAGCTCTATTCCCCCACCAGAAGAGAGCGCGCCTGCAACGAGATTAAGGAGAAGGCCCGCGAGCTGTATGCGGCACTGCTCAGCATCTGGGATCCGGAAACCTCCGAAGATTTCGGTGAGGATGTGCTGGAACTCTGCGAGGATATAGCGGAACTGGATCGCATCTGTGAAGCCGACGAACAGGTGCTGAACCACCTGTACAATGCTCTTGAAATGCCCGAACGCGAACGCATAGCTTCGCACCTCAAAAAACTGAGAGCCAGCATCGGAGGTTTGAGCGCGTTCCTTGAAGATTATGATGAAGACCTGAAAAAGGCCCTCGATTACTACCTCGACGTCCCCACACCGCACTGACGCCATGTCAATACCCCGCCTGCTTCTGCTGCTGCCTGCCCTGCTCTGCTCCTGCCAGAAACAGGTGCACACCTGGACTCTGCACCAGGCACTGGATTACCTGGATTACCCACAGACAATGTCCAGAGGGGTGGATTACCTGGGAAGCGATGCAGATTTCCACTACTTCGAGCATAAGCTGGAAATGGCGTCCGATGTTCGATTCCGCATCAGCGCCTACGAAAATTATACCCCCAGCCATGCGATGCCCTACCACGCCTGGTTTCCGGACAGGACGCCGGCGAACGATGAACTAGACGCGCTCAGTCTGAGAATCTGCCACGATAACCAGGCCGGCACGTTCATATACTGGTACAAGGGAAAGAGGCTTGAAAATCCGGCAGCCATCTCCACCGATATCCTGCAGACAATACGCCGCATCTGCCTTCCGGATAAAAGCAAGGACATCAACGAACTGGCGCTGCAGCCCATACGCCGCCACCTGGAAAACAAGATAGACGTAGACTTCTCTGTACCCACAAGCGGACTGCCCGTTTTCCTCCTCGAAAACCGCGGAGAAAGAGCTCAATCCGGCACCATTTCCAACGAAGCGCTGGATAAACTCATCAGGAACCAACCCTGAGCTTCTTCCGCTCCACCCAGAGCGGCATATACTTCTGCACCAGTTTTTCGGTGAGCTCACCCCACCATAGTTCTTCCATGCCCATGGAAACGGCAGCGTAAGCGCAATACTCACCTGATGCCTCGTGAAACTCCAGCGGGTCGTCAGCGGGCAGAATGAGCCAGGCGCGTTGGTTGTGGTAATCCACCGTCATCTCCAGACTGCGTCCGGCCTGAATAGCCGCATTAGCCTCAGGATACGGAGTTTCTTCCACATCGCAGGCTTCTACCCGCACCTTGCTTCCGACCGGAATGTCGCCCAGCACACATTCCTCCACCACGGCGTGGAAGACCACGCTCACCTCCAGATAATCACTCCTAGGGGCGACCTTCAGCTGCTCCGATTGCAAGGAAAGGCGAAGCACTGTGGCGGCAGATGCCATGTCTTCCTCCATCCATTCCTCCGGCTGCTGCGACACGCGATTGCTGTCGGCCACCCGGTGGATTTCTGATGCAGGCCACCAGAAAACAAGAGCCAGAGCCACCGCTGCCAGCAACACCAGCAGCGCCACCCAAGCCTCCCGTACTCCGGCGCGTCTCATACGCTGAAAATTACAACATTCCACACTACCTGTCAAGGGCATTCACCAATTGATTTCTTGCGTTTGTCATTCCGTGAAAGAATCCCGCGTACGCGTGCGTATTATAGGCATACATGAACAAAAAGCGCCTCTATTCGAGTTTCCTTTTCCTTCTGCTGAGTGCCTCTTTTGCCTATGCCGAACAGGCTGTGCCGCAGCAGGTAGCGGCTGTGCAGCAGGCTATCCAATCGGGTGAACATCCCTTCTTCGACAAGAGCATGTACCCGGATTGGTCCAAGCTGACCCCGGAGCAGGCCCGCATCGACTCCGCCGCTGCCATGGTGATGGCCCGCCACCGTCTGGATACCATCAGCCAGGTGAAGCCCGAAGAAGCCACGTTTGAAAACACATTCCTCGCACTTTCCCATGCACAGGACGAGCTGAGCGACCTGCAGAACCGCCTGTACCACCTGACCACGGTGGCCGACAGCAAGGCGCTTCGCGCAGCTCAGGAGGAGCTCATGCCACTCTGGAACGAGCTGGATGCCGAGGTGCTTGCCAATGAAAAGCTGTGGGCCGTGATGCGCCACGCCGCAGCGCAGCCCTGGGTCAAGGAGCTTTCCCCCGCCAAGCAGCGCTTTGTACAGCAGATTATCGACAATTTCCTCGACCAGGGCGCCGACCTGAGCCCCGAGCAGAAGGCCCGCAAGACCGAAATTGAAAACGAGCTGAGCATGCTGCAGCTGAAGTTCGGCAAAAATGTGCAGGACTCCACCGAGGCCTGGGAACTCTACATCACTGACCCCGCCCAGTTGGCCGGCATGAGCGCTGACTGGATGGACAAGGCCCAGGAAGATGCCCGCAAGAAAGTGCATGGCGAAGACGCCGCCCCCGCCTGGCGCATCAGCCTGCAGGCTTCCAGCTGCAGCGAAGTGCTGCGCCACTGCACGGTGGAGGCCACCCGCAAAGCCTGCTGGGAGGGCATGCGCACCCTCGGCACCGGCCAGTACGACAACGCCCCTATCGTGGCACGAGTCATGGAGCTGCGCCGCGAACTGGCAGAGCTGCTGGGCTTCGGCACCTATGCCGACCTCACCACCCACCGCCGCATGGTGGGCAGTGGTGAAAATGCCCTCCGCTTCGTGGACGAAATGATGCAGAAGGTGAAACCTGCCTTCGAGAAGGAATGCGCCCAGGTGCTGGATTTCATCACCAAGCGCACAGGCCGCGTCACCACCAAAGTGAATCCCTGGGACCGCTCGTTCTACCTGCGCGAACTCTCTGAGGAGATGTACAATTTCGATGCCAACAGCATTCGCCCCTATCTGGAAAGCAAGCGTCTGGTGGACGGCATGTTCGACATCTTTGCCAACCTGTACGGCATTTCCTTCACCGAACTGCCCACACAGTGCGTCAAGCCCGGAGAAACCATTTCCCCGGTGGTGATTGAGACCTGGCACCCCGATGTGCGCGTGTTCGCCGTGACCGATGACCGCACCGGCCAGCACCTCGGCTCGTTCTACATGGATATCTTCCCCCGAGCCATGAAGCGCGAAGGTGCATGGGTGATGCCGCTCGGCTTCGGCAAGCCCGCCAAGAACAAGAAATTCCGAGAGCCTCACCTCGCCGTGCTGGTGGGCAACATGACTCCCGCCAGCGAAGGTGGCCCTGCTCTGTTCAGCCACCGCGATGCCGTGGTGCTCTTCCACGAGTTCGGCCACATGATGCACTGCATGCTGAGCAACACGGAGCTGGAAGCACACGCCGGCACCCGCGTGGCATGGGACTTCGTGGAGCTTCCCAGCCAGCTCAGCGAGAACTGGGCCTGGGAGACCGAGGGCATTGCCTCCTTTGCCTATCACCATGAAACCGGCGACCGCATGCCCGATGACCTGGCCGCCAAGCTCAAGGCCAGCCGCTACTTCCTGCCCGCCACGGACAACATGGGGCAGCTCTGCATCGCCAAGCTTGACCTGGAAATGCACATGCACTACAACGAGAAGTTCAAGGGCAAGGATCTGGATGCCTCCACCCGCGAACTGCTCACCCCCTGGCAGATTCCCACCACCGTGCCGGGCAACTCCATCATGCGCACCCTGCGCCACTGCATCACAGGTGGCTACAGCGCCGGCTACTATTCCTACAAGTGGGCCGAGGTGCTGGCTGCGGATGCCTACACACGTTTCCGCAACGAAGGTGTCATGAACCGCAAGACAGGCCAGAGCTTCCGCAAGGAAATCCTTTCCAAGGGCGACAGCCAGTCCGCGGCAGATATCTACCGCAACTTCATGGGGCGTGATCCCAACCCCGATGCCCTGCTCCAGGAACAGGGGCTTTGCAAGTAACTTATAAATTGAGGGACTCTACAAGTCCCTCAATTTTTGTACCCGCGCGCAGCGCGGGTATTTCGTACAGGAGCGCAGCTCCTGTATTTCATGCCGGCGTATGCCGGGCTTTCATACACGCGTAGCGTGTATTTCGTTGAGGCCCGCAGGGCCGACTAGTTACCGCTGCATCAGCAGCGGTACTTCCGTTCCTGTATTCGCTTATTAAATCAGCAATCGTTGGGAGAATATCGAAAGGGGTTTACGTTTCCCAATGAATGGCGTTTCCCGAACATCTACAAAAAGGTAGTTCCGCTGCTGATGCAGCGGAAACCGGTCGCTTTTGCTCAATGAATTACAAGGGCATGCCCTTGTATGAAATCCACCCTGAGGGCGTATGCAAGCGCTGCTGACGCCGCGCATGAATTACCGCCTGCGGCGGTACGAAAGCGGCACGGTGTGCCGCTTTCACACCCGCCAGATGCCACCGCGCTGCAAGGCCTGCTGCAGCGAATCGCGCACCTGCTGCGGCGTATACCCCGCCTCGCGCAGGGAGGCTATGGAGCGGGCACCATCCCGCTTGGCCAGGCGTTTTCCCTCGTTATCACGCAACAGAGAGTGATGACCATACAGGGGGACAGGCAGCCCCAATACGGCCTGCAGAGCGCGGTGGATATGCGTGGATTCAAACAAATCCTCACCTCGTGTAACATGGGTCACTCCCTGCGCAGCATCATCCACCACTACAGCCAGATGATAACTGGCAGGGAAATCCTTACGTGCCAGCACCACGTCCCCATAAACTGTGGGCACACAGCGCTGCGTGCCCCGACGCATATCATGCCAGGTGGGGCAGCCGATGAGGTCCTGCACCCGCTGCATATCGAGTCGCCAGCAATGCGGCATGCCCGAAGCAAGGCGTTCCGCCACAGCGTCATCGGGCAAGCGGCGGCAGGTCCCCGGGTAGAGATAGCCCAAGGTAGCGTGCGGGGCGCGGCCCAGCTCAGCGAGCTGCGCCTTGATTTCCGAACGCGTACAGAAACAGGGATAGAGCAGCCCCATCCGGCGGAGCTGGTCCAGCACCGCCTGATATACCCCGAAGCGCTGAGTCTGCACCATCACCTCGCCATCGAAGTGGAGGCCGAGCCACTCCAGATCCTCATACATGAGGTCAAGATACTCCCGATGCTGCGCACGCTGGTCGATATCCTCCACACGCAGCAGGCAGCTGCCGCCATGCACATCTGCCAGCCGGCGCGCCTGCAGCGCCGCCAGCAGATGCCCCACATGCAGGGGACCGCTGGGGCTTGGCGCAAAGCGCGTGACCACGGCACCTGTCATCAGAACTTGGCTTTCAGAATAATCTCTGTGACGCGGCGTGCACCCTCACCCGCCATGGTGGAACGGGGGTAGAGGCAGAGCGCGCGGTAGTAGTTCGACAAGGCAGAACCATATTCGCGGCGGGCTTCGCAGGCCTTGGCATCCTCCAGAGCCTTCACAAACTGGTGAGCACCGAGGGCATAACGATTGAGCGCATCGCGATACTTGGAATCCTCCTTGTAGCGGGCATCGTCCTCGCCACGCTCGAGCAGCATTTCATAGGCCATGCAGGGGCCCATGGTGGCATCCTGCTGGGCGGCCACATCGAGCTGAGCCAGCATACCATCGATAGTGCCGATAAGGGTGATAGCCTCCTTATACTGCTGCTTGAGCTCGGAGTCAATAGCCACCACTTCGAACTTATCCTGCTCGTTGTAAATGGTGCGGAACTCTTTGCGTCCCATCAGGGTGCGGAACTCGTCGCGGATGGGGTCCTGATTATCCAGAGCCTCAAGCTGCTGACGCCCCTTCTCCAGGTTCGGGTTCTTCGGCCAGATAGTGCCGGCCTTTGTAATTTCCTCGTTGAAGGTGGCATCGTCGCCGGCCTTGAGTGCCTTGGCGGCGTTGCGCAGGTGCAGGTCACTCTGAGCCTTGCGGCCAGCGCAGTAGCTGGTGAGCATCGAATCATCGAAGTCGGGGTCGAGAGCCTTCATCTTGGATGCAACCTCCTCCAGCGCGCCGTAGTCTCGGGCATTAAGCGTGGTGAGCGCCTTGCGGCGCAGCGACCAGAACTCGGCAATGCGGCGGCGGCCCTCCACAGGGAATGTTGCCACGCTCTGCATATATTCGCCCACAGCCACGGCTTCGATGAGGTGCTGCGTGGCTTCGGAAAGCTTGTTCTGAGCCAGCATATTGGCCACGGCTTCCATATTCTGGTCCACCTCGCGGCGCAGGTTGGCCGCCATCGTGGCCATGCTGTTCACCGTAGGGGGCAGACCGGCTCCACCTTCGAAGAGCTGGGCAGCCTGCGAATCGCTGTTGAGTTTCAGCGTGGTGTCTCCATCACGGAAAATGTGGCGGTATGCATGTGCTCCAATCAGCGCGTGGTCGAAGCGGCGCTGCAGGAGCATGGAAACGATGGTACTCTGGAAATTAATCTTCGAAAGCTCCGTGGCAGCGATGCTGTCGGCATCATTCTTCACGCCCGATGCCTCCATGGCTGCGATATTCTTGGTATTGTGTGCAATCTTAAAGGTATTCGACACCCCCGTATCCACATTACCCTTGGATTTACTTTCGCCCACCGTGGCGTTGGCTCGGTTGCCCTTGCCCGTATTGCGGGTGGTGAGGATATTGGTCTGCTGCACCAGCTTGTCGATTTCTTTCTTCAGCTTCACATTCTCGCGATTGCGGTCGCGATTGGCGTACTGCACAGAAAGCGCGCTGGCCATGGCGCTGGCCAAAGTGCCCGACTGACCTCCGTCGCCGGGGTAATCGTTCATTTCGTACAGGCCTGTGCCAATCTGCACCAGTGTCTCGCTACCTACCTCGCGGCGGGAGCGGGCAGATTTCTGAGTGAGCTTGATGATAGAATTGAGCTTCTTGCGGTAGCGCTTGGCCTCGGTGCTGTCGTCCGGATTCTGCTGCAGGTATTTCTCGAAGCGGGCGCGTACGAGGGCATTGTTGCCCACATCGAACTTGGCGCCATTGTAGCTCATAGTATCGCTGGCGGGGTCAAGCAGCGGAATCTCCATGCCCAGCACCTGAGGATTCGGTGTTTCACCGCTTTCCGGGTCTACATATGACTGGCCAATCTTCGGCGCCTGCCCATTCTGCCCAAGCTGAGGCTGGTTGAGCTGCAAGGTCGGCTGCTGCGTCTGCTGCTGGCTCTGCTGCACAGCCTGCTGAGCAGGTTCGGCATCCAGGCCACGGGGCTTGCCCAGCTGAGCAGCAGCGGGGTGTGCCACAGCCATGCAGCACAGGAGCATCTTCACATAGGAAATCGTCTTCATCTTCATTCAGCCGATACAGATTCAACAATCATGATGCCCTTCACATCCAGGCCCTGCTCGTCCTGGCCATTGCGGCACACCACATCAAACACAAAGCTATCTCCACGGGTCAGGTTCACGCGCCCTGTCACCCCGCTGCGCACCAGCAGAGGCAGACGCTCCTGCTTATTGTTCGGCAGGGAAACAGCCACCAGGCGGTCATTGCCCAGCGTCTCGATGTTCTCCACCCTGCCCTTCAGGCGGTAGGTGTTACCCGTGAGGCGCGAGGCATCCATGCGGTAATCTGCCACGCTGAAGCGCGATTCCGCAGCAGCATTGGCAGAATCGGAGGGTTTCATGGCCACCGCGGCACCAATTGCGAGCAGCAGCACACCACCCACACCGCCCAGAATCATGGGCAGCTGTGATTTCTTATTCTTGGAAGAGCGTCTTTTTCTTGCCATAGGTCATTGAATGTAAAATTATTCCCAGCGGGTGCGGCGCACGCCGATATAGGTAAGCACGATACCGAAAAGCACATGCCCCAGGAGCACCACCATGCAGAGAGGCTTATCAGAGAAGGTGGTCTGCACGATGCTGTTCACGGCCTTGAGCACCTCTGAATCCAGACCGCCGTTCACACTGCCGCTCCAGGCCCAATAGGCTGAAATGAAGGGCTGCGTCAGTTTCTCTACATACTCCGGCAGCGCCAGCACAGCGCCCGAAAGCGGCAGCTGGAAGCCTACCAGATAGATACTGAGCAGGGATGACTGGTCGGGTGTCTTGCAGTTGGCCGAAATGCCCAGACAGACCGAGGTCATGGCCGCATTCGCCAGCAACAGGAAGATGAAGTGGTTCACCACATCACCACGCAGCGGCCAGCAATATTGCACAAAGGCGAACATCCACAGGCTCTGCACCAGCACCAGCACACTCAGGTACACCAGCTTAGAGGCCAGATAGGCCCCCACTCCCGTACCGGCAAACTTCTCCTTCTCCATGATGAGGCGCTCACCGGCCACCTCGCGGGAGGCATTGTTGGAGCCCATGAGCCCCAGCAGAATCACCTGGAACATGATGATGCCCGATACCGCAGAACCCACGCGTGCGCGCACCTCGGCCTGCGCCTGCTGAGCCTGCACCTCGGCCACGAGGTCATTGCCCATGTTGTCGGTCAGCTGCAGCAGCTGGTCCTGCCCCTTGCTGGAGAAAAGAGCCACCAGTATTGGGAAAATCACAATCATGGCCACCTGCAGCCACAGCTGCGTGCGGTCGCGGAACAGTATGGTGAAACGGCGCTTAAGCAGCGTGCTGAACTGCGTGAAGAATGAAGGCTGCGGCACTTCCTCCGGCTCCTCCGTGCGGGGTTCAGCGGGCGGCGGAGTTATCCCTGCGGCGCTGAACTTCTCGAGATGCTTGCGCTCCAGGCGCTGGTAATAATCCACGCGGTGCTTCAGCCAGCTCTGGCGCCATTCATCGGGCTCACGCATGGCGAGTTTCGGGTAAACCTGTTCGAAATCCTGCTCGCCGAAGTAGTGAATCATGAGCTCGGGCGAGCCATGGTAGGCCAGGTTGCCGCGCACCATCACGATGATGCTGTCGTAGAGTGAAAGCTGAGCCAGACTGTGGGTCACCGAAATGACGATACGGCCATCCTTCATGCTGAGCTTGTGCAGCAGCTCCACAATCTCGCGCTCCGAACGGGGATCCAGACCGCTGGTCACCTCGTCGCACAGCAGAATACGCGGACGGCTCACCAGCTCCATGGCCAGTGCCAGGCGGCGCTTCTGCCCACCGGAAAGCAGCTTCACAGGGCGGTCGGCAATCTCACTCAGGCCAGTTTCCTCGAGCACGCTGTCGATAATGTCATCCAGCTCATCGTCATCCGCATCCACACGCAGACGGGCCGAGCTTTCCACATTCTCATCTACTTTAAGCTCCTCATAGGCAATACTGAACTGCGGCACATAACCGATTTCATATGGTTCAAAATCGCCATCTTCTGCCAGGTCACGTCCCTCCCAGAAGAAGGAACCGGAAGTCGTTTCCTTGATACCCGCTATGGCCTTCAGCAGCGTCGTCTTACCGCAGCCGGAGGGTCCCACAATAGCCACAAAATGGCCACGGGGAATGCAGAAATTCACATCGCTGAGCAGGAACAGGCTCTCCCCCTCATTATCAACCTCAAGACAGATATTGCGTGCTTCCAGCATAACTTGTTACGTGTCTTTACAATCTAGCAGAAATCACCTGCGGATGCAAGCCCGCAGGTGATGGAAAATCATGATTTATGATTCGAGTGTTACGGCAGCATCAGCTTGAGCACATCGCGCAAGGCGGCATTGCCGTAGAAATCGACACCTCGCAGGCGCTCCGCATGCTCCTTGAGCGGCGGCGTAAGCGCCCTGTACATTGCCTTCAGCTCAGCCAGAGGTGCTTCAGAGCCCTTGGCATCATCCTCCCGGTAGAGGGCAATCTTATCGGTGATTTCGGTGTAGCGCTTGCCGAGACTGCCCAGTTCCTCAGGAGCGGTTGTTGCCGATTCCGTGCTGGTCACATTGCCGAGAATGCGACCCACGCGCAGCATGATATCGCGCTGCTCCTGCGTAAACTTCTGAATCTGCTCTGCGGTATCTGCCTGTTTCTGTTCTTCTTCGCGGAAGCCCAGTTTCAGGTAGGCATGCAGCTCCGGGGTAGAAGGCACACTCTCCATCCTGCGCACGCGATGGAACACCTCCAGATGCCGCTTCTGCTGCACCAGAGTGATAGCGCGATACTGACTGATGAGCGGCACAAAACCATCCACATCTGCAAACGTGCAGCCCTGCTCTACCAACTTCGCCTGCAGCGCAGCACGCAGAGCATCGATGGCGGCACGTTCCTGCTGATTCAGGCGAGTGAGCTCTTCCACTGCAGCGGGGCGCTCTGCCGGGTCGATTATGTTCTCCAAGGCACAGACGCGGTCATACAGTGCATCATTGTAGGCTGCGGAGCGCTCAAGAATCTCACGCAGTGCGGCATGCTCCGCCGTCTCCTTCGGTTCTGCGGGCATACTGCCACCCTCGCGGCGGCGCTTCACCGCCACAGCTCCGGCCACACCGGCCAGTAACAGGCCAGCACCCATCCATGCTAAGTTCTTAATCTTCATATCGCACACACTTGCAGCCCGGCTGCAGAATCGCATAAGTCTATCGCATCCTCCCTTGCAGCGTCAAGCTCATTTCTCGTGTTCAAAAACAAAAACGTGATGCGCGCATTGCCTCAAAAAAAATCGAACCCAACGAGGAATCGCCGTTTCGCCTACAGTGATGAAAATTCTTGGTTGCCTCAAAATTAAGAGCACTATAATACCTACATGCACTTAATGATGAGCGGGAAAGAAAAAGAAAGG
>JBGVNQ010000065.1:0-3892 GCA_045125705.1 Akkermansia sp.
CCCGCCAATGGCGAACAAGTGCGCCCAGGCTGTTATCTCACGCGGTATCATGCGCGACCACCAAGCCTGCGGCAACAGGTTTCGAACAAGTTCTTCGTGTGCCCTGTACAGGTTCTCCGGTTGGAAATCAATGATAGACGGTATCATGCTATACCCCCTCGACAAGAAAGTCCGGCAGCTGCGGGCCCTGCATTTTTAAGCTCTTGATTGCCTGAGCGCGCTTGCGTGCCTGGCGTTCTTTCTGTGCCATGGACGGGTCCAGGTAGTACGTCACCGCGTGCTTGCTTTTGTGCCCCAGGGCTTCGCCCGCACGTTCCGCGCCAACGAGTTCAGCCGCCTTGCGTGCCACTGCATAGCGCCCTGTGTGCGTCACGCTGCGGTGTTCGTGCCCGGGAATCCTTTCATCGAGTCTGTGCTGTTTCACGGCTCGCCAGCAGTCTATATACTTCACCGGAAAAAGGGGTGCCGCCTTCGGCAACCGTTGAAGCTGGTCGCTCTCGTCCGGCGAGAGTCCAGCCCAAATCATTCTGACGTTTCCACCTTTCTCGCCTATGACAAGCGCATTGCCATTCGGCAACAGATCGCCGCACGCTAGCGCGAGAATTTCACCGATGCGGCAAGCGTTACCGATGGCTACCGCGGACGCGGCGAGCGCGCACCAAAGCGATGCACCTTTCAGTGGTACGCTGTTTAACTTTGCGCCCCATGCGGGAAGTATGCGCTTAATGATTTGTAAATAGAACTGAGGAGACTTCAAAGCCAGTGGAGTCTGAGTTGTAACGGAGCGGGGGTGAAGTGTCTTTTGATGCATACTGCATACCTCTGTGCACATGTTTCACGTGAAACAAAAAATCCCTCGGGTCCTTGGCGCCATGTGCAAACGCCAGCTTCCCGAGGGAAATTCAACAGAGGTCACGCTTTCGTCGCCCCTGCTTTCCTTGGGTACTTATAATATAGATAAATTCACGCCCAAAGTCAAGTAAAAAGATATTTACAAAGCCAAGCCGCCCCCTGGGGGGTCGGCGCGGCAGTTACCATACGTACCCCGCCGATGTGAGGGGGGAGCGCTTGTTTACTGCGGCCCCTCACCCTTGGCGAAGCCAACAAGACGCCTGCGCAATGCCGAAGGCTTTGCAGCAGGCG
The DNA here is from genome assembly GCA_045125705.1 of Akkermansia sp. Classification (GTDB taxonomy): domain Bacteria; phylum Verrucomicrobiota; class Verrucomicrobiia; order Verrucomicrobiales; family Akkermansiaceae; genus Akkermansia. The sequence goes on from JBGVNQ010000065.1 coordinate 1,144, forward strand.
AACGGTTTTATATGAGCGCCTGAAAGCATTCTCGATACCGCGCGAGCATTGACGAACGCTGGCGAGCCTGCGAGCCTGCGTTACGTTGTACGTACCCGAGCAAAGCGCTTGAAGGTGGCGGAGAGGGGCCCGCCCGAGGTGAGCGCACCACCGCGTTAATTTGTCTGCGTTACTTTGTGCGCGAAACCGAAGCCCCGCGCTGACGTAAACGCCACGTTATGTAAAGGCCGGAACGGCCGTACCGTAGCGCCGAGAGTGCGGCCCGAAGCGAAGCGAGGAAGCCGCGCCGAAGGCAGCGTAGGTTTGCATAACGTGTGTTTACGGCCAGCCGGGGTGAGGGCGGGAGCCGCCACCATCTGGATTCAAAAGATCAACGCGTGAGGGACCGCCACCCGTACGGGCCGAGACCCGCCCATAACCGCGTTACTTTACCGAGTGGCGGGGCTTGGCTTTGCGAGGCGAGCGCGAGCGCCAGCGAAGCCGAGAGCCCGCAAAGTGGGGCCCGACCGAGCGCCAGCGAGGGCACGCCCAAAGACCGATTAGAAAGGCGGGTCCGGAGTCCAAGCGCCCGCCAGCTTTGCGCCGTTGAGGTACCACTTGATGGACTCAGCCGACCAACCGCCGCCGCCTGCGCCCAAGAGGTCAAAGCGCGAGAGCGGGGCAGCGGTCAAATTTTCGATGAGGATGTGGGTTTCGCTTTCGTCGAAGCGTGCAACGCCTTCTACCTGCGTCGCAGAGCCGCCCGTAGTTTTTGTAAGCAAATCCTTACACAAAAGGCGGCTATAAGCTTCAGCGGCAGCGTCGCGGTATGTCCGGGAAATTTCATCTTTCAAGAACTCCAAATTTAGGGTGTACTGCCCGTCGCTCCGTATTGGGTGGATGTTCCTAGAGCAACCGAAACGCCTTGCATGCGCAAGTCGCAGAGCGATGGCGCCAGCTCGAGAGCCGCAATCTTTCTTAAGATACTTGAAGACGTAGCCGAATCCACCTCCGTCTTTGACTTCGCGGATATCGACCACAGGGCCGAATCCAGCTCGCTCAGCAAGCGCTGACAGGGCGCGCTGTGGTATGTAGCAATTAATGAGGAAATGCAGGTGGGGCCGTCCTCGCTCGTGTCCGAACTCCAGGACCCAAAAGAACTTGCTAAGCCCGTAACGTCGCACAAGCACGCCACGAAGGCGATTCCAAGAGCTTTTAAGAGAAGCGAGCTTAGACGTAAAAGACCCGCCTTTACGTGCGGTAAGAGTGCAGAAACGAATTCTTTCATTGGCGAAGCCCCCTTTTACCCGGTTGCCCAGGATGATAGATTTTCTTTTGGCGCATTCCTCGCAGTTCCAGCTGTTACAAGGGATGGTCACCGATTTGATTTTCATTTGGTTGAGACCAAATACCGCCATGGTGGCGGTGCCTATTGGATGTTGACACATTGAAATTGACCCGTGTTGAATTATTATATAAATAAACAAGTTAAGGGGCGGTTCCCAAGAGTCTACGTCCGCCAGGACCCAAGACTCAGAGGGCTCCGCCCCCTAAAAGCTACCGATTCCCGGCTAAGCGAGAGTCGTGGTGCCGAACTGCACCGTGGCGCTGAGCGCCTGCAAGACGCCATTGGCGTCGAAGTCGGCGAAGAAGCCGCCGATGTAGTAGGTTCCGCTCGGGTCTTCGTCAGCGACGACGATGGACTCGGCGAGACCCGTGGCGCTTACCACGTTGTTCTTCGTCGCAACCTTGGCGTAGGTGCCGTCGTTCTTCATTGCCACAGCGATGAAGGAGAGGGAGTGGCCTTCGCCAACGGTCGGCAAGCTGTTGGTGTCACAGCGGCTGTTGTCGTCGTACGGGGCAGCAGCACCGCCACCGTTCGAGAGAGTACCGAAGGAGTACTCGGGAGCCGAGGTGAAAGCCAACGGGGTGCCCGCGGACTTCTTGATGTTTTCTTTGCAGAACCAGTTGTACCCGCTCATGTCCTTGCAGAACTTGTTCAGATACGGGTTCAGCACGTCGCCGATAAGCTGGCGAGCTGCGCGGACGACAAAAGCCATCTTGGAGCGCTGCGCCTGCTGCAGCGGGGTGTTCGGGTTAGCGGGCTTGACGAGTTCACGAAGGTAGTTCGTGCCCTTCCAAGTACCGCCGACTACGCCAGCGACCTTGCCGCTGACTTTGGAAAGAATGCCTGCGCGAATCTTTGCCATGGTGTACTCCTTTGTTATTGGTGATGGTTTAAAAATAGCTCCGAATGCTCCGAATGTCAATAGGGAGCGTGTAAACTTTCTTTTACATTCGGTATGTAAAGTCTCCCCAAGGAAAGCAGAGCTCGGAAAGCGTTGGACGTGCTGGCGTGAGCCTGCACGACCTCACCGAGTGTCGATACCCTGCCGTGCCAATTGGTAGCCCTGCCATCGACAGGGCCGGTGCATGTGCGCAGCAATAGCGAGCACAGGCGCGGGGCCTGCCATCGGCTCTCAGCGGGGAACATATAAGACCACGGCTTGTAACCGTTATCCCCGACGAAGTAGCACTTGCCTTCGATGTTCACGAATGTGCCTACGGATTCATCCACATAGCACTTGCCCATGAGTTCGGTCTGTAGCTCAGGCGAATACACAGCCATCCCGCCAATGGCGAACAAGTGCGCCCAGGCTGTTATCTCACGCGGTATCATGCGCGACCACCAAGCCTGCGGCAACAGGTTTCGAACAAGTTCTTCGTGTGCCCTGTACAGGTTCTCCGGTTGGAAATCAATGATAGACGG